>CAYZMG010000204.1:0-1500 GCA_964479465.1 uncultured Acidimicrobiales bacterium | reverse complement strand
TGGTCTTCCCACAACACCCTCCGATCAGGTGTTGCTTCCACCGGTTGAGCCCAGTCAATTCACCTCGTGGCTGTTCGGCTCCCGCCTTCGCCAAGCTGGCCTGATGGGGTCGATGGGGAAAGTTGCCTCGGCGTATGACTGTCAGTCTGTTCTTGCCGGTGCGAGCCTTGTTCCGGAAGTCCTGGTCGTGACGGTCTGACCCTTGCTTATGACTGACCCGCACGGTGTCTTGGCGTTGATCTGTCGACCGTCCGGCCGGGCATGCAGCAAGCGCTGCCGCCGGACGGGCGTGACCTAATAGGAGCCTGGAGCATACTTCGACAGCGTCCCCGTGACAGTCCTGTCCACCCGCCGGCGACAGCGTGAAATCAACGCTAACCGGCAAGGAGGCAGCACACCATGACCACACTCGAACCGGTCAGATCCGGGCACGTCGTTGTCGGCGTCGACACTCACAAGCACATCCACGTCGCGGCCGTGATGGACACCATCGGTGGGATCCTGGCGACGCTGACGTTCACGACCGACACCGGCGGGTTCAAGCAATTGCTGAACTGGTCGTCCGGCTTCGGGAAGGTCCTCGCGTTCGGGATCGAGGGCACCGGCTCCTACGGGGCCACGGTGACGTCGTTCCTTCGGCGCCACGGCCATACGGTGGTCGAGGCGGGTCGCCCCGACCGCCGCTCACGACGAGCGAACGGCAAGTCCGACACCCTCGACGCAGAGAACGCAGCCAGATCTGTGCTCGCCGGATTCGCCACCACGACGCCAAAGACCGCCGATGGCGCGGTCGAGATGATCCGTCAGCTCAAGATTGTCCATGATTCCGCGGTCAGCGACCGGACGGCGGCGATGGTCACGATGAAGGCGATGCTGGTGCATGGCTCAGATGAACTGCGTCGTGAGACGAACCGCAAGTCCCAGGTCATGCTCGCGCGCCACCTGGCCGCGCTTCGCCCACGAGCCTTGGAGAGCCCCGACGACGCGTTGCGCCACTCGCTGCGATCCCTCGCCCGCCGCTGGCAGCAGCTTGACACCGAGGTCAAGGAGACCTCTGCCATGATCGAGCAACTCGTCACGAACTCAGCACCACAGCTGCTCGAGCGGTTCGGCATCGGCGTCGACACCGCCGCGGAGATCCTGATCGTTGCTGGCGATAACCCCGAGCGAATCCGCTCAGAGGCTGCCTTCGCCAAGCTCGCGGGCATCAGCCCAGTCCCGACTGGGTCGGGGATGACCAGCGGGCGCCACCGCATCAACCACGGCGGGCACCGGCAGCTCAACGCCGCGATCTATCGCACCGTCATCGTGCGCATGCGCTTCCACGAACCGACCATCGCTTACGTCGCACGCAGAACCGCCGAGGGCAAAAGCAAAAGAGAGATTATCCGCTGCCTCAAACGCTACGTCATTCGCGAGGTTTACCACCTCGTCAAGGTTGACCCACGAACCGGTGAAGTTGCGAGTTGACAACTATAGGAGCGTCAACGCGTTGATGGA
>CAYZMG010000203.1:0-1561 GCA_964479465.1 uncultured Acidimicrobiales bacterium | reverse complement strand
ATCCCCGCCGGCTGCTCGGGCCGCTCCTCGTGGTGGGTGGCGCCCTGGCGCTGCTGTCCGTGCCCCTGGTGCGGCAGTTCGGAGGCGGGGGCGGGGGCAGCGGATCGGTCATCGGGCTGTCGCTGGTGGGGTTCTTCGCGCCGGCCGCGGTGTTGAGCGCCGTGTCACCTACGGTGGTCAAGCTCCAGCTCCGCGACCTGGGAGCGACGGGGCGGGTCGTCGGCCGGCTCTCGGCACTGGGGACGGCTGGGGCGATCATCGGTACCTACCTCGCCGGCTTCGTGCTCGTCGAGGCGGTGGCGACATCGACGTCGATCCTCGCCGTCGGCGGCGGGCTCATGGTGGCCGGCGTGGCGATGTGGCTGTGGCTCGGGCGGGGTGGGGTGCGGGCGGTGGTGGCCGCGGTGGTCCTGGGCATGCTGGCGGGGGCGGTTGCCGTCCGCAGCGCCGGCCCCTGCCACGTCGAGACCAAATACCACTGCGCCCGGGTGGTGGAGGACGGGGCCCGCCCGGGCGGGCGGCTCCTGATCCTCGACGCCCTGCGGCACAGCTACGTCGACCTGGACGACCCCACGCACCTGGAGTTCGCCTACGCCCGGACCTTCGCCGACGTGATCGCCACCACGGCGCCGGCGGGGCCGCTGCGGGCGCTGCACGTGGGCGGCGGCGGGTTCACGCTGCCGCGGTACCTGCGGGAGGTCCGGCCGGGGTCGGCTTCGACCGTGCTGGAGATCGATCCCGGGCTGGTCCGCCTGTCCCGAGAGCGGCTGGGGCTGGTGACGGGGCCGGACCTCGACGTCCACGTGGGCGACGCCCGGCTGCTGTTGGACACGGTGACCTCCGGCACATACGACGTCGTGCTGGGCGACGCCTTCGGCGGCCTCGCGGTGCCGTGGCACCTGACGACGCGGGAGTTCCTCGACGGGGTGCGGGCGCGGTTGGACGCCGGCGGCGTCTACCTGATGAACCTCATCGACTACCCACCGATGCGCTTCGCCCGCTCCGAGCTCGCCACCCTCGCTCTGATGTTCGACGACCTGGCGGTGATCGCGCCGCCTGACCTCATCGCCGGCCGGCGAGGCGGCAACGTGGTGCTCGTCGCCAGTGTCGGCCCCCTGGATGTGACGGGGCTGGCGTCGGCCATCGCCACTCGAGGCGGCACCGAGGTGGTGGTTTCGGGGCCGGCGCTGGCTGATTTCGTCGACGGGGCGCCGGGGTTGTCAGACGACTTCGCGCCCGTCGACCAGTGGTTGAGCCGGAGCCGGCGGGGCTGATTTCGCGAGCTCAACGGGGCCGGTCGTCGGTGAGGGAGTCGGTGAAGCGCCGTAGCCGGCGCAAGAGCCAGATGATGCCGCCGGGGATGGCGAGGCCCCGCCGGCGGGCCTCATCCTGCCCTTGACGATCGAACGCTTGTTCGTCTAGAGTGAAGGGACTTCCCCCCTCGTCAGGCCCCCGTCGTGGAGCCGTTGTGGACCCAGCAGCAGAACTGGCCGGTGCGCTTGACGCGCTGTCCCGGCTCGACCCGGCGGTGCTGGGCGACGCCGAGACGGTGGTGGCGCTG
>CAYZMG010000202.1:0-1566 GCA_964479465.1 uncultured Acidimicrobiales bacterium | reverse complement strand
CGAAGCCGCCGCCGGCCCCGCCGGCCCCGCCGGCACCCGCCGCGCCGGCGCCTGCCGCCCCAGCGGCACCGGCCGCACCCGCGGTCATGACGTTGGTGGCCGTGCCGCCGGGGCCGGCCACGGTGGTGGCCACGCCGCCGGAGCCGCCCAGGCCGCCGAGGATGGTGACGCTGACGTTGTTGACGGCCGGGCCGGTGGCGCCGGACAGGGAGGCGGAGGAGGTGGAGGCGCCGCTGCTGGCGAAGCTGTTCGCCGTCCCGATGGAGGTGGTGGAGCCGGTGGACCCGGTGCCGCCCGAGCTCCCCGAGGTCACGGGCCCGCCGACGAGGTCGACGACCTGGGCCAGGGCGCTGCGGGGACCGAAGACGTTGGCGATGCCGAGGATGCCGGTGTTGAGGGCGAAGGGGTTGGAGATCGGGGTTCCGGGGGTGCCGGGGTTCCCTGAGGTTGAGACTGGACTAGAGGTTGAGGCTGCGATGGCGGCGCCGGTGTTGCCGGTATTGGTGGCGCTGGCCTGGCTGGTCGCGGCGCCCGAGGGGCCGGTCGTGGCCGAGGGGCTGGCCGTGAGGGCCGCAGCACCGCCGGCACCGCCGCCGGCTGCGCTGGTGGCCACGCTGGGGCCGCCGGCCGAAGACGGGCTGGCTGCCGCCGTCGGGGCCAGGTTGACTGCCGCCCCACCGCCGCCGGTGGTGGCTGCGGCCGTGCCGCCGGCCCCACCGCCGCCGCCGCTCACCGCGGCGCTGACGTTGTTGACTGCCCCGCCGGTGGGACCGGACTGCGAGAGCGACTCCGACGCCGCCCCCGAGCTGGACCGGCTGACCGACTCACCGGTGCTCGACGCCGGGCCGGTGGGGCCGCTGGGCCCCGCCGTCGTCGGCGTGTGGCTGGACTCAGCCGTCTCCCCCTGCGGGAGGGTGACCGGCACGGAGCTCGGCGTCGAGGTCGTGGTCTGGGCGACCGCGGCACCTCCGCAGAAGACCAGCAGGGCGGCGATGAGCGCCCCCAGCGCGGCGGAAGCGTTCGAGATCTGCCGGGAACCAAGCTTGCCAGCGTTCATGCTCATCCCTTGTCGGTGGGGTCGGCGTCGACCCGGTCGGTGCTCCAGGAGCCTGCGAGAGAGCCCGCCGGCCTTCATGCAGGAAAACTTCCGCCTTCCAGTCCCGAAACATGGAACCGGTTGTGCCTCGGGTTCTAGCACGGTTGCACCCGTGACGAAAGGACCGTACGGAAGAGTTTTCCCCCTCTGACCTGCACTTTTGTGGTGTTGGAACGGCGTTGGAGGGCCAACAGGTGACGTTGGAGCCGGAGACGGCCTGCCGGGCCGGCAAACGGGCCCGCCGACGGGCGCGCAACGGCCCGCGGGGTGTCCGCGGGCCGTTGCCGATACAACTGTGATCGCCGCCGTAGCGGCGCCGGACTAGCCCTCCTGGGGCCGGCGGGAGGCGGCGAGAAGCACACCACCGAGGGCCAAGGCGCCCAGGGCCATAGCCGCCAGCTCGGCGCTGGAGGCACCGGTCAGGGCCAGGGTGCGGGCCGCGGTGCCGCCCCCGCCGCCGGTCGGGCCAC
>CAYZMG010000201.1:0-1576 GCA_964479465.1 uncultured Acidimicrobiales bacterium | reverse complement strand
ATCCTTGAGCTTCTCGTACCACTTCGCAGCGTGCTTCGTGAAGTCCGATCCGGGATCGCCTTCCGTCAGCTTGGCTACGACGCCGTAGTAGCCGTTCTTGGCCCAGCCGCACTGGGTCCCGTCGTCGCAGTTCGCACCGCCATTCCCGTTGGAACCTCCGTCGTAGTCGAGGAAGCCGATGTTGCCGGAACCCGAGTTACCCCGCTGCTTGGGGCAGGCGTTCGAATGTTGCAGCTTGTCCAGCTCGATAGTCAGTGACTTATGGCTGCCATTGCCCTGCTCGAGGTCAGTCGTCGACGTGGGCAAGGATGCGCCGAGCACGGCCTGGACCTCCTTAAACCTGGATCCACCGACCAGGTAGCTGATTGAACGCCCGCGTATCCGCGGAAAAGCCTCCCTGACCTGGGACGATTTCGATGTTCGACGTCGAGATCGCAACCCCAGCGGGAGGCACTTCCAGTGAGCACGGTAACCCATGACATTGACCGGATCGCGGTGGTCTTCGATGACGACAACGCCGTCGTCGCACCGGGGCTGTTGCTGGCCGCGACGCTGATCACCCGGCTCCGGTTGGAGTCGCTGATCAACACCACCGTGAAGCTGCGCGGCCGGGTCGGTGGTGCGCTGCCGGGCCGCAAGGTGCTCACGATCGTGGCCACGCTGCTCGCCGGGGGAACCCACATCGACCACGCCGACATGCTCCGCTCCGGCGACACGCAGAAGGTGTTGCCGTTCCGTGTGATGGCCCCGTCCACGTTGGGCACGTTCCTGCGCTCGTTCACGTTCGGCCACATCCGCCAACTCGACAAGGTGATCGCCACCGCCCTGGCCCGGGCGTGGGCCGCCGGGGCCGGACCGGGCGACGGGGAACCGGTGATCATCGATCTGGACTCCACGATCTGTCGGGTCTACGGCAAGGCCAAGCAGGGTGCCGCCTACGGCTACACCAAGGTCCTCGGCTACCACCCGCTCCTCGCCACGCTGGCGGGAACCGGGGAGGTGCTGCATGCCCGGATGCGCAAGGGGTCCTCCCAGCGAGGCCACAACCGCTTCGTCGAAGAGCTCATCGCCCGAGTCCGCCGCGCCGGCGCCATCGGGCCGATCACCGTGCGCGCTGATGCCGGGTTCTTCGCCTGGAAGCTCATCGACACCCTCACCCGGCTCGGCGTGGCCTGGTCAGTGACCGTGCGGATCAACCCCAGCATGCGCAAGGCGATCGAGGACATCGACGACGAAGCGTGGGTCGACATCACGTATCCCGACGGCGGCAGAGCTCAGGTCGCCGACACCACCTACACCACCGGTCAGGGACGCAAGAAGCGTGCGGTCCGCCTGGTCGTGCGCCGCACCCGACTCACCGAGAAGGCCCAGCAACGCCTGTGGCCCGACTGGCGACACCACGCCTTCGTCACGAACCTCGAGGGCACCGCGGTCGACGTCGACCGGCACCACCGCGCCCACGCCGTGGTCGAGTTGAACATCCGCGACCTGAAGGAAGGCGCCGGGATGGAGCACTGCCCGTCCGGGGTGTTCTTCGCCAACGCCGCCTGGCTCGCCTGCGCCGTGCTGGCCCACA
>CAYZMG010000200.1:0-1668 GCA_964479465.1 uncultured Acidimicrobiales bacterium | reverse complement strand
GGCGACATCATCCTGTTCATCGACGAGCTCCACACCCTGGTGGGTGCCGGCGCCGCCGAGGGCGCCATCGACGCCGCATCCATCCTCAAGCCCATGCTGGCCCGGGGTGAGCTGCAGACCATCGGCGCCACCACGCTCGATGAGTACCGCAAGCACCTGGAGAAGGACGCCGCCCTCGAGCGCCGCTTCCAGCCCATCAAGGTGGAGGAGCCCACCGTGGCCCACACCATCGAGATCCTCCGGGGCATTCGCGACCGCTACGAAGCCCACCACCGGGTGACCATCACCGACCAGGCCATCGTCGCCGCCGCCAACCTCTCCGACCGCTACATCTCCGACCGCCACCTCCCCGACAAGGCCATCGACCTCATCGACGAGGCCGGCTCCCGCATGGTCATGCGGCGGATGAAGACCCCGCCGGACTACAAGGAGCTCGAGAACGACCTGTCCCGCGTCCGCAAGGAGAAGGAACAGGCCATCGAGAACCAGAAGTTCGAGCAGGCCGCCAAGCTCCGCGACCAGGAGAAGGCGCTCGAGGAGCGCAAGAAGGTCAAGGAAGCGGAGTGGAAGGCCGAGGGCATCGACCTCTTCGACGAGGTCGACGAGGAAGGCATTGCCGAGGTGCTGGCGCTGTGGACGGGCATCCCCGTCTACAAGCTCACCGAGGAGGAGACGGCCAAGCTCCTGCGCATGGAGGAGGAGCTGCACAAGCGGGTCATCAGCCAGGAGGACGCCATCAAGGCCGTCTCCCAGGCCATCCGCCGCACCCGGGCCGGCCTCAAGGACCCCAAGCGCCCGTCGGGCTCGTTCATCTTCCTGGGCCCCTCGGGCGTGGGCAAGACCGAGCTGGCCAAGACCCTCGCCGAGTTTCTGTTCGGCGACGAGAGCCACCTCATCCAGCTCGACATGTCCGAGTACATGGAGAAGCACACCGTGTCCCGGCTGGTTGGCTCGCCCCCCGGCTACGTGGGCTACGAGGAGGGCGGCCAGCTCACCGAGGCCGTCCGCCGCAAGCCCTTCTCCGTCGTGCTCTTCGACGAGATCGAGAAGGCGCACCCGGATGTCTTCAACGCCCTGCTCCAGATCCTGGAGGACGGCCGGCTGACCGACGCCCAGGGCCGCACGGTGGACTTCAAGAACACCGTGATCATCATGACCTCCAACCTGGGCACCGCGGATTTGCGGAAGGCGTCCATCGGCTTCCAGAAGTCGAGCGAGGCGGTGACGTACGAGAAGATGAAGGAGAAGGTGGCCGAGGCGCTCAAGCAGCACTTCCGCCCCGAGTTCCTGAACCGGATCGACGACACCATCGTGTTCCACGAGCTCACCCGCGAAGAGGTCACCCAGATCGTCGACCTCATGAGCAAGCGGCTCAAGGACCAGCTGGCCAGCCAGGGGCTCACTCTGGAGCTGACCGACGCGGCCAAGCTGCTGCTGGCCGAGAAGGGCTACGACCCCAGCCTGGGCGCCCGGCCCTTGCGCCGAGCCCTCCAGCGCATGGTGGAGGACAAGATGTCGGAGCGGATCCTCTGGAAGGAGTTCCGGGCCGGCGAGACGATCATCGTCGACGCCGAGGAGGGCGAGATCGTCTTCCGCACCATCGAGGGCATCGAGCCGCCCCCGGTCGAGCTGGCCGAGACCGGCCCCGCCGAGTAAAGCAGCACCACC
>CAYZMG010000199.1:0-1798 GCA_964479465.1 uncultured Acidimicrobiales bacterium | reverse complement strand
GCCCGACGACCGGTGGATGGTCACCTATCCGCGCGGCTCCTAAGTCGTCTACGCGGAAGTACGACTCGGGTTGTCCCGCGACTGCGGTCGAACGAAGCAACTCACATAGCAGCGTGCTGCCCGTGCGCGGTGTGGCGCAGACGAAGTAGGCCTCGACGTGCCCCATGCCGGATCTCACTTCCGCTCGATGAAAGCAGAAGCCTGCCGTAGCTGACGCGCCTGCCGCTGCCCGTGCTGAGACAGGCGCACCGAAGTGCCAGTGAGTATGAGGGCGTCGCTGTAGGGGTCCCCGTCCTGGTCGAGGACGGTGGCTACGTTCAGCGGCCCTCTCGGTCGCTCTGACTCAGATTGCAGCACCCAGGTTTGTCAGGTGCTTGTCGAGCGATCGGGAGGACAAACGGGCACGCCCCGTTCCGGAGGGTGATCGAGCTGGCTGCGCCAACAGCCTGCTCGTCACGGTCTCCTTCCCGGGACGTGCGTGCCACCCCTCCACCACTCTCAGAAGAAGGGATGGCCATGGCCATCGTAGAGACGACGCGCCCGATCACGGGCGGAGTCGACACGCACCTCGACGTCCACGTCGCCGCAGCACTCGACCCCAACGGCGGTGTCCTCGGCATCGAATCGTTTCCCACCACCGCCGCCGGCTGCGCCGAGCTGGCTGACTGGCTCGCCTCGTTCGGACCGCTCACCCAGGTCGGCGTGGAAGGCACCGGCGCCTACGGCGCCGGCCTCGCCCGCCACCTCCGGACCCGCGACGTGGCGGTGTTCGAGGTCGACCGACCCAACCGCCAGCTGCGCCGTTCCCGCGGCAAGTCCGATGTCGTCGACGCCGTCGAAGCCGGCCGGGCCGTGCTGTCGGGACGAGCGACCGGCGTCGCAAAGACCGCCGACGGGCACATGGAAGCCATGCGCGTCCTGCTCGTCGCCAAGCGCTCCGCCCGCGAGGAACGCATCCGCTGCCTCAACCAGATCCGTCACCTCAGCTTCTGCGCCCCCGACGAGCTGCGCCAGCGCCTCGCTGGTGTGCACCGCTCCCAGCTCGCCACCGTCGCCGCCGGCCTACGCCCCCGTAGCGGCTCCGATCTGGTGGTGTTCTCGACCAAGGTCGCGATCCGCAGCCTCGGCCGCCGCGTGCTGGCCAGCGAAGCCGACACCGCCGCCATCGACGAGCTCCTCGAAGCGCTCGTGGCCGTGACCGCGCCAGGGTTGCTCGAGCTCTACGGCGTCGGCGTCGACACCGCCGCCATCCTCCTCGCCGCCGCCGGCGACAACCCCGAACGCCTCCGATCCGAAGCCGCCTGGGCGCACCTGTGTGGCGTTGCTCCGCTGGAGGCGACCTCGGGCAAGGTCGTGCACCGGCACCGGTTGAACCGGGGCGGGAACCGCCAGGCCAACCATGCGCTGTGGCGGATCGTGTTCACCCGCATGCGCGGCGACGACCGCACCCGCGCCTACGTCGAGCGCCGTCTCGCCGAAGGACGGTCCAAGCCCGAGATCATGCGCGTGCTCAAGCGCTACATCGCCCGCGAGGTCTACAAGCACCTCCCGCGCCCGTAGCCACCATCTGGGATCGCGGGCCTGGCCCACGAAGTGCCTGACGCCCACGGCTGTCTTGCGAACGATCTGCCGGCCTGCGATCCCAACACCATCACCGGCAACGACATGGCCTGATAAGAGCCTGCCCTCCCGATCCGGAGTGGCCCATCACTGGTCTGCCAGCAGAGCCGGAGCACCTTGACAAAAAATAGGAGCATCGTTCTTCGTCAACGCTGCGGCTCTAGAGATAATCCTATCA
>CAYZMG010000198.1:0-1807 GCA_964479465.1 uncultured Acidimicrobiales bacterium | reverse complement strand
TCGAGCAGGGGCATCTCGGTGCGGCACGGCGGACACCAGGAGGCCCAGATGTTCACAACAACAGGGCGACCCTGCTGACCCACCAGCATCCCTTCGAACTGCTCGAGCGACACCGGCGGAAAGTCCCCGTCGGCGGGCAACTCGGCAGGCTCACCCGAGGCAACGAACTCGGGAAGGGCCGGCTGGCGCAGCGCCGTCCACCCAGCCCAGCCGGCGACGACCACCACCACGACGACCACCGCCACTCGTCGCCGCCCGTTGATCGAGTTCGTTGCTGCTGGCGCCACGGCAGCCATTGTGACCTACGCTGACCCGTGTACTACAGCGCGTCGTTGTCCGACGCCGAGGAGATCCCCCGATGATCAGCGCCCCCGTTGCGCTCGCCTTCACCGCAGGCATGGTCGCCACCTTCAACCCGTGCGGCTTCTCACTGCTGCCCGCCTACCTCGGTGCCTTCGTCGCCGGCGACGCCACTGACCTGCGGGCCGACCAGCGTGTCATGCGGGCAGTCGGCGTGGCCGCAGCCGTGTCGCTCGGCTTCGTCGTCGTGTTCGCCACCGCCGGACTGATCATCGATCAGCTCAGCAGCGCAACCCGCGAACGCCTCCCCTGGGTCACCATCGTCGTCGGCGCCGCTCTCGTCCTCACCGGCATCGCCATGGTCCTCGGCTGGAAGCCAACGATCGCCGTGCGGGGCCCCGACCTGACCTCGGGGCGACGAGGGATCGCGGCCATGACCGGGTACGGCGCAACGTTCGCCGTCGCGTCCCTGTCCTGCACGATCGGCCCGTTTCTCGCCGTCACTGGCGTTACACTCACCCAGTCGACCACCCAGGGGATGGCCACCTACGTCGCTTACGCCCTCGGCATGGGAACCATCATCCTGGCAATCAGCGTCTTCGCCGCGCTCGCCCACACCACACTCACCCAGGCCATGCGCAACCTCACCCGGTTCATGACACGAGTCGGCGGAGCGCTCATGATCGCCGCCGGCGTCTACGCCATCTGGTACGGCAGATGGGAACTCGGCGTCTACGCCGGCAACCTCGACGGCGACCCGGTCATCGACACCATCGAGGACCTCCGCCTCCGCATCGTCGACAACATCGAAGCCATCGGCGCGGCGCGCATCGCGCTCGCCGTGGCCCTGTCGATCTGTCTTGCCGTGGCCGCCGTCCGCTGGCACCGTCCTGCCGGCGGCCGGGACCAAGAACTGCCGTCTCCGCCCTCAGTCACCGCTGCCGAACGCAGCCCACAGCTGCCGGTCGAGAGGATCTCGTGATCCGTCGTACGCGCCCCGGCGGATCGGCAGTGTCTCGAAGGGCCCGTTTGGCTGCAGCTGTGGCCGCCTCCGGCCTTGCGCTGACAGCGTGCGGGAATTCCGAGAGCACCACTACTGAACCCGGCACCGAGCGCACCGTCCACGGCGAACTGATCCATGTGCACGACGTGCTCGTCGGCGCTGGCGGGTCACCGGTGTACCTGGCCGCACACACCGGTCTCTACGAGCTACGGGACGGGGAACCTGTGCCACGCAGCGACCGTTTCGACGACCTCATGGCGGCCGCCATCGAGCGCGACGGCACGCTCATCGCCTCCGGTCACCCCGACCTCTCGCGTGAAGACCTGCGCGTCGAGGGCAAACCGCCTCTGCTCGGACTCGTCGAGAGCGAGGACGGGTCGATGTGGACGCCTCGGTCACTGCTCGGTGACGTCGACTTCCACGCGCTGGTCGTCGCCGACGGGCGGCTCTACTGGGTGCAGGATGCCTACGCGGTGAGCGACCGCTATCCGTACTCGCAGCCAG
>CAYZMG010000197.1:1451-1840 GCA_964479465.1 uncultured Acidimicrobiales bacterium | reverse complement strand
ACAACGGGCGATCCCCTACGAGAAGCAGGGGCGGGTGTTCGGCTTCGCCCAGCTGGTCGAGAACGCCGCCTCGCCGCTGACCGCCTTCCTCATGGCGCCGCTGGCCGAGACCGTCTTCATGCCGCTGATGACCGACGGCGCCGGCGCGGAGGCGATCGGGAGCTGGTACGGCACGGGCCCCGACCGGGGCCTCGCGCTGATGTTCACCCTCGCCGGCGTGCTCGGCGTGGTGGCCACAACCGCTGCGCTGCTGTCGAGGCCCTACCGGCGGATCTCGTCGGCGACATCCCGCGACCCCGAGGACGTCGACACCGCAACGGTCGCCGAGGCCATCACCGACGCCCCCACGATGTTCTGACCGGGGCCGAAGCGACGTCAGGTCGGCCGCA
>CAYZMG010000197.1:0-1441 GCA_964479465.1 uncultured Acidimicrobiales bacterium | reverse complement strand
GGCCGCAGCTCCTCGACGTCGAAGTCGGCGGGCAGCTCGAAGCCGTCGCTGCACCGTTCGACGAGGTAGCGGCCGTCCTGCTCGCGACAGACGCGGTAGCCCTCGGCCCACGAGCCGTCGAACCGGATGCGTACGGCCACTTCTTCTCCGGGGAGCAGCGTGGATGCTGCTCGTGCGCTCTGCGCCATGTCGGGGACCCCCTGCCGATCAGCGAATGTGACATTCACGTTACGAACGGCAGGGGGTCGGGTCAAGGGTGATCGGGTGAACAGTCGGCTGCGAGGAGTGGTCAGGCCGGCCGCGCGACGGTTGCGAACATGTGACGATCCGCGGTGCGCAGGCCGGACACCCCGACCCCGAGCGACCAGGCCGCGATCAGCATCCCGGCGCCGGCGAACAGCGGCGTGGTCTCGAGGTCCGGGGCCAGCAGGGTGAGCGGCACGGAGATCGCATGCACCAGGCCGCCGACCACGCCGATGACGCCGAACACCTTCTCCGGCAGGCCGACGGAACGGAAGACGTGGACCCCGAGCCAGGCGAGGGCGAGTCCGCTCACCGGGTACAGCACGGCCGCCAGGCCGAGGTGCGTGAACGCCACCGGTGCCGCATCGCCGGCGGCCAGGGCGTCCGAGTCCACGACGGCAGCCAGGTGGAACACCGTCTCGACGACGTAGGCCGACATGGCGATGGCGGCGATGCGCAGCGGCTTGCGGGTGGAGTCCGGCCAGGCACCGGCGCGGTGGGCGGACCACAGCCCGGCGGCCAGCAAGACGAACCCGACGACGAGCAGGGAGTGCGAGAGCACCCACGCGTCGTCGGCGGTCATGGTGGCCAGCTCCTCCCGCATCGGGTCGGCGGCGTCGGACTCGGGGTGCAGCGGACCGCCGAGTGCCATGGCGGCGCCGGCGACGACGAAGGCGGCACGCCAGCGGTTGTTGGGGTTGATGGGCATCGGAGTTCTCCTGTTGGTGTGGTGGTGGTTGACGGTTCGGTCAGGGCGCCGGCGTGCCGTGGATGACGGCGGCGTGGCGGCGGTAGGCGCGGCGGGCGAGCCGGGGGACGAGGAAGCGCACGGGCGCCGGCGCGTCGGCGAGCATCGAGGCCACGGTCTCGGGGTCTCCCTCGTGCTGGAACATCCCGAAGACGAGGGTCCGCTCCTTGCCGGTGTGGGCAGCGCCGGCCTTCTCGGCGAGGGCGTCCCACTCCGCCGCGGTCAGGTGCTGCTCGGCTCGCCAGAGCACCTCGCGCTCCTCGACCTCCAGGTGCTCGGCCACGGTGGCGTGGAGCTCGTCGAGGGCGGCGGCGAGGTCGTCGCGGGTGCCGGCATCGGCGTCGCGCTCCCACGCCGGGCGGAGCTCGGCGATCCGCGCCATGAGGTCGTGGATCCGCTCGTGCTGGCGTTCCATGAGCTCGACCAGCGCCCGCACGTCCTCGGGGGCCC
>CAYZMG010000196.1:0-1859 GCA_964479465.1 uncultured Acidimicrobiales bacterium | reverse complement strand
GCCGCCGGCTCGCCGGCGGCCGGCCGAGGCTGCCGGCGCGGACGGGGGCGCGGGCGCGGGCGACGACATCGCCCCGCCGCCGCCACCGGATCCCCGCCAGAAGCGCATGGTCGTGGTGATGTCGATCCTCACCGCCATCGTGGTCGTCGGCGGGGGCATCGCAATCGGCGCGGCCATCAACAGCCGCTCCAAGGACGACCTGCCCCCGCCGGCGCCGGAAAATACGCCGGTACCCGTGACCGTCTTCAGCGATCCGCCGAACGGCATCACCCTGGAGTACCCGCGATCGTGGAAGCGGGTGGAGGTGCCGGTGGCGGAGTACCGCCTGGCCCTCGACGCCGGCAACAACGTGGCCTTCACCCTGCGCGTTGTCCCGATCCAGACGCCGGCCGACGCGCAGAACCTCCAGAACTTCAAAGCCGTCACCGACGGGCTCGTCGCCTCCAACCCAACGGTGACGGTGCTCAAGGAGCAGGCCATCTCCCTGAACGGGATGCTGGGCTACTACTACTTCTACACCTTCACCGACGGCGCGGTGCAGGCCGTGCACGCCCATTACTTCCTGTTCTCAGGCCACAAGATGAACGTCCTCGTGTTCCAGACGCTGCCCGACGACTTCGAGTCCCTTGCGGCCACTTTCGACCGGGTGGCGGAGAGTTTCCGCAGCGACCCCGACGTGCCTCCCACGAGCGTGCCTCCCACGACCACCTCGCCGGCGCCGACCACCACCTCCCCGTAGCCGGGGTGGCGACTCCCCCGCGGAACGGGCGGCGCCGGCGTCAGATGGCTGCAGGCACGGCCTTGATGCTGTGCTCCTCCGTGCTGGCCGGGTGTGGCGGCTCATCGGAGGCCTCCAGGCCCGGCGCCGGCGATGCCACCACGTCGACCCGCGTGGACGCCATCGACCTACCAGCCGACCAGCCGCAGAAGGCGGCCTGCGGCCTGGTCACCCAGGCCGAGGTGGAGGCGGCCATCGGGGCCAGAGTGACCGCGGGGAAGCAGGACGCCCGGCCGGAGCGGTCGGTATGCCTGTTCACCCTGGTCGCGGCCGCGGACCAGAGCGTCCTCATCGTTTCCACGTCATCCTCCGGCGTTCCCGCGGCCTTCGCGTCCGCCCGGGCCGCCGCCCAGGCGGCCAGGGAGGTGAGCGCTGGGGACGAGGCGTTCGTCACCGGGGCCCAGGCCCTCGTGCGCAAGGGGACCACGATGGTGGCCGTCATGATGGCGGTCCGCCAGCAGAGTGGCCAACTCGCCGCCGCCGCCACCAGGCTGGCCCAGGCCGTCGGCTCCCGCCTCTGAGGCCGCGGCTTTCAGGCGGCGTTCGGGGCGGGTCGCCGCTCCCGCGCACACCCCCGTCACGCGTCCAGGCCCGCCAGCGGAGCCGGCGGGCCTGGACGTGACTTGATGGACTGCTTTTGGCTTAGGGGCCGGTGGCCTCGACCGCCGGCGAACAGCTGTTGCCGCCTCCGAGGAGGTTGAGGGCCGTGCTGTTGCAGATCGCTACAGCGTGACGGTCGACGGACACCAGCGTGCCCAGGATGTTGGCCCGACTGAGGTCGGTCTGGATCCCGGCTACGACAGGCGCCGCCGTGGCGGCACGCTTGTTGATGGCGGCGACACCACCGGTCGTGACCGACAGGCTGTCGTCACCGTGGATGGTCTGGACCACGGGCAGTAGCGCCCGCGTGGTGGTGTTGATGCCCACCACCGTCTGGTTGATCTCCGTGGCGTTCTGGAGGATCTGGCTGACGGTGCTGTCGATGCTCTGGGCCGTCTCGATGATCGTGCCGGCCCGGGCCGACAGGTTCTGAGCGGCGACGAGGATCTCCTCGGCCATACGCCCCGTCTCGTTGAGCTTC
>CAYZMG010000195.1:0-1865 GCA_964479465.1 uncultured Acidimicrobiales bacterium | reverse complement strand
GCTCGCGGTACCGCGAGGCCGGGCGCTCGTCGTGGATGGACGGCATCACCCAGCACTCCGGACTGCCGCTCAGCTACCTCAACCTCTTCGACGCCGACGCGGCGTGGAACCTGGCCCACGACCTGGCCCAGGTGTCGCCCGGCAAGGCGGCCGTGGCCATCATCAAGCACGCCAACCCGTGCGGCGTCGCCGTGGCCGACACGCTCGAGGAGGCCTACCGGCTGGCCTTCGAGTGCGACCCCCGCTCGGCCTTCGGCGGCATCGTCGCCACCAGCGAACCCGTCGACGACGCCACCGTCGAGCGGATGGTCGCCGCCGCCCAGGCCGACGTGGTGATCGCGCCGGGCTACGGCGACGGTGTCGTCGAGGCCCTCATCGCCAAGCGCAAGAACACCCGCATCCTCACCGCGCCGACCCCGGGCCAGCCCGGGCTCGCCCTGCGCCAGCTCAACGGCGCCTGGCTCGTCCAGGAACCCCACCACTTCCTGTCGGCGCCGCAGGACTGGCAGGTCGTGACGAAGCGCCAGCCGACCGACGCCGAGCTGGCCGACGCCGCGTTCGCGTGGCGGGTCGGCGGCTGGGTGAAGTCGAACTCGATCGTGCTGGCCAAGGACGGCACGGCATGGGGCATCGGCGCCGGCCAGCAGAACCGGGTCGAGGCCGGCGAGATCGCCGCGTCCAAGGCGGCGGGCCGGGCCGAGGGTGGCGCCTGCGCATCGGACGCGTTCTACCCGTTCCCCGACGGCATCGAGGCGGCCGCCGCAGCGGGGGCGGCCGTCATCATCCAGCCGGGTGGCTCGGTCCGCGACGACGAGTGCATCGCCAAGGCCGACGAGCTCGGCGTGGCCATGGTCTTCACCGGCGAGCGCCACTTCCTGCACTGATCCCAGCTTCTGGCAGCGGCCACGGAACGCTTCTGGCAGCGGCCACGGAACAGGCGTGCCCGCAGCCTTCGGGGTGGTGGAGACTGCGCCCCATGGTGGGACGCCCCTATGACGAGGAGCGCGACCTCGACGCGGTGACCCGCATGTGGCGCGAGGTCGGCTGGATCGACGGCAGCGACGAGCAAGCCGCCGGGCTGGCGAAGTTCGTGGCGATGGGCGACGCGCTCGTCGCCGACGTGCGCGGCGAGGCCGAGTGCCTGGTCCACCGGACCTCGGGCACCGTCCGCCACTCGGGCACCGACCTCCCCCTCTGCGTCATCTCGGCGGTGACGACGAGCCACGTCGGTCGCCGACAGGGGCTGGCCGGGGCTCTGGTGGTCCAGGCCCTCGGGGCCGCGGTGGCGGAGGGCGCGGCGATGGCGACGCTCGGGTTCTTCGAGCAGGGCTACTACGACCGGTTCGGGTTCGGCACCGGCACCTACGAGCACCGTCTGAGCTTCGACCCCGCCTCGCTGCAGGTGCCGGTGCCCGACCGGCCGCCCGTGCGCATCGGCGCGGGGGATCTGCAGGACTTCCACGCCCTCCTGACCCGACGCCACCGCGGCCACGGCTCGGTCGTGCTCGACGCCCCGCAGTGGTTCGAGCCGGAGTGGACCTGGATGGACAAGCCCTTCGGCCTCGGCTTCCGGGCCGACGACGGGCGCCTGACCCATGCCTTCATCGGCTCCATGGACGCCGAGCACGGCCCGTACACGATCCTCACCATGGGCTACGAGGAGCCGCACCAGCTGCGGGAGCTGCTCGGCCTGGTGCGGGCGCTGGGCGACCAGGTCAACCGGGTGACCGTCGCCGATGAGCCGGCGGGCGTGCAGCTGCAGGACCTCGTCCGCGAGCCGATCCGCCAGCGCCGCGTCGCCCGCCTCGCCGGCGGCAGCGGCGCCCTCACCGAGGCCGTGGCCAGCCAGCAGGACCGCATCCTGG
>CAYZMG010000194.1:0-1897 GCA_964479465.1 uncultured Acidimicrobiales bacterium | reverse complement strand
TACGACGGCGCCAACCAGGCGGCGTTCCTCCCGATCGCCGCCGAGCTGCGCAAGCTCGCCGGCTTCTCCGAGGCCGACATCGCCGAGGTGGCCGGCGCCGGACCCAAGGTGACGGGCCGATGACCATCACCGAGGGACGCCGGGCGGCCGGCGACGCGGTGGTCGGTCACGGACCCGAGCGCCATGCTCGCCCGTTCCCGTACTGGGACCGGCGGCGGCTGTTGGGGGAGTGGTCCGTCGAGGAGTCGGTGGAGCGCATCGTCAACTACCGCTGGGCCCAGCAACAGCTGTCCGCGGCCCTGGGTGGCTGGGTCGCGACCATCCCCGAGCTCGACGTGAAGGCGATGCTCGGGCCGCACTGCTACCAGCACGCCTGGCACGCTGATCTGTGGCGTCTCCGCTTGCCGGAGCTCAAGGAACCCGACGAGCACCGCGCCGCCCCGCCGAACCCCGAGTTCGCCGCGTTCATGGAGGAGCTCACCTCACCCGACGACGGCGACCTGACCGTCGAGAAGCTGGTCGGGGTCTACCGGGTGCTCGTACCGCACCTGCTCGCGGTCTACACCTTCCACCAGAAGGTGACCTCCGACATCGTCGACGCTCCGACGGTCCGCATCCTCGGCTTCATGCTCGCCGATCTCCACACCCAGCTGGCCGAGGGGGAGATGATGATCCAGGACCTGGCCAGCAGCATGGAGCTGCGCCGCCGGGCCGGTGATTGGCAGACCCACCTCGACGTCTTGCTGGCGGGCTCCCATGGTGTGACCGGCGTGGGCACGCTCGGCGGGCGGTCCAAGATTCAGGCTCCGCCCAAGGCGGTGCTGGGCTCCGCACTGCGCGCCAAGTGGGAGGCCGAGGGTCGGGATCCGAAGGCGAAGCTGGCGGAGGCCACCGCAGGGTGAGCGGACCGGCGGAAGGACCCTCGGATCTCTTCGTCGACGATCCGCTGGTCCGTGAGACCCTCGAGATCGAGCATCGACTGCGTGACAACGGGTACTCGAGCCTGCCCCACGTCCTCGCGCTGGCCGGTGACTTCGAGTTCGAGGAAGGGACGGTGGAAGGGATCGTTGCCGAGGCCCGCCGGCTGCTCCTCCACCAGCATGCCGTCGAGCTGTCCGGCGCCCGCATCCTGGCATCGATCGGTGAGCTGGCCGTCAAGGCCGCAGCGTTCGACGCCGTACTGGAGCTCTACCAGGATCGTTCGTCACCCCCTCCGACCCCGGGTTGACGTGCGTTGGCAGCCGCGCCCCTTGCCGCTGCCTCAGTGCTGGATGGCCGAGCGTTCCCTCTCGGCCATCCAGCACGATCTCGCTCAACGTGGGTCGACGATGGTGAGCGTCGCCTGGGCGGCGGCCAGGACGCGCCGATCGTCGTCCTGGCGATACAGCTCGCAGCGCACCACCGCGGACCGCTTCGTCATGGCCACCACCGTGGCCTCGGCGTCGACGGTCTCGGCCTTCAGGGGGGCGAGGTAGTTCACCTTGATCTCTGTGGTCGCCGCCCACTGGCCCCGCTGCATCAGGGGGTAGACGACCACGCCGGTCACGTGGTCGACGATGGCAGCCGTCACGCCCCCGTGGGCGTTGCCGAACGGCGTCAACAGCTCCGGCGCGATCGTCGCCGTGGCGAAGAACCGCCCGGGCTCGAAGCGCACGTGCTCGATGCCGAGGTATCCCGGGAGGCCACCAGCGGCACTGCCCGCGTCGATCATGCCTCGGGCGATGCCGTCGTCGTACCGGTCTGCGAAATCAGTCATGGAACAGAACGTAGTTCGTGTCTTGCCTAGCCGCGCCCTGGATCGGCGTAGAGTGCACCGATGGCCCGGATGCTGAGAGAGTCTTGGCGCAGTGACGCCCCGAGTTCGGTGGACGACGCGCGCAACCGCCTGGTCGATGCG
>CAYZMG010000193.1:0-1990 GCA_964479465.1 uncultured Acidimicrobiales bacterium | reverse complement strand
GAATCCGGGGGTGATGGCCTTGCTGCCCGTGACGGTGGGGTAGTCCACGCCGTCGATGTTCAGTTTCAGGTCCACCCCCGTCGTCACGCCGTCGTAGTGGAACTGGGCGCAGACGAAGTGCCACGCGCCGACGGTGGGGGAAAGGGCCGAGTCGATGATCGGTCCCGTGTCGGAAGTGTTCACAACTCCGATGTTGATGGGTCCAGTGAGGTCGATGTACCACTGCGAGAGGCCGGCCGCGCCGGTGATGCCGATCGCTTGCAATCCCGAGGCGGCGGTCTGCTTGAACCACAGCGCGACCGCCAGCCAGTCGTAGGCGGCGGCGAGCGCGTTCCACGAGTTGTCGTAGGCCGATTCGAGGTACTGCGAGCATGAGGCGGGCTGCGCCACCCCCTTGCCTCGCTTGCCGCTCGGGCG
Source organism: uncultured Acidimicrobiales bacterium (assembly GCA_964479465.1). GTDB lineage: Bacteria > Actinomycetota > Acidimicrobiia > Acidimicrobiales > AC-14 > CADCTB01. The sequence goes on along the minus strand of CAYZMG010000193.1, from coordinate 1,573 downwards.
TGTGATCGGGACGGTCGTCGGCCCCGCGATGGCGAGGGTGCGCGACGGGACGAAGAGGCCCGCGTAGTCGCCCGTCCCCTCCTCGAACTCGAACCCCTCGATGGAGTAGCCGTCGCTGAGGAAGTTGCCGGGGAGGTTGGTGAGGTTCATGCGGCCTCCCGGAGACTCCGCGCGAGGCGGCAGGCGGTGAAGAAGCGCGTCACCCAGCGCCGGTCGTGCATCAGGTAGTTGGCGTCGCTCGTGAGGTGCGCCGTCCCATCTCCGATCACGCCGAACTCAGCCTCCGTCATCAGCGTGCGGAAGTCCGCGACGCAGACTCGGCTGTTCGAGTCGGCGAGCGTTCGCGCGGCGTTGTAGCAGTACGACAGGTCCTCGGTCGCGGCCGGGATGCGGTGGATGCACCCCGAGTAGAGGATGCGGATGTCGATGACCGTCGAGGGGATCGACCCCGCGGCCTTGAGCGCGTCGAACCGCGCCAGCAGATGCTCGGCCGCCGTCGTGAGCCGCGTGAGGAAGGTCGCCTCGTTGGTGTTGTCGTTGAGGCCGTGCTGGATCTCGACGATGACGTAGGAGCGCCGCCCCTCCATCGCGGCGCAGGCGGCGATGAGTTTCCAGTCGGTCCAGGCGTTGTTCGCGTCGGCCAGAGCCAGGACGTATTCGCCGAGCGAGCCGCCGCCGTCCGCGATGAGCGGGGCGACGAGGTAGCCGTGCCCCCGGTCGGGCCAGGTGGCGAAGATCGAGAGGACCATCGTGAAGGGGCCGAGTTCCGGCGATCCCGGCGTGGTGATGCCCGGCGTGGTGAGGTTCGCGTAGGGCATGAACTGGATGTTCTCGCCGTTGTTCCACGAGTTCTGCCCGGCCGTGCGGGTGGCCAGCACCTCGACCGTGATCTCGGCCGTCCCCGTGGGCGCGCCGACGGGCGATTGGTCGAGGGTGCCGTTGACGATGTTCGTCGGGCCGGTGGTCGCCCGGACCTGCCACGCGACGGAGCCGAGCGATGATTCCTTCGGGTAGGCGATCCAGATCTTGTGGGCTTCCTCGAAGTTGTAGTCGTAGATGTCCGTCTCGTCGTGCAGCAGCCGGTAATGCACGGTCCCGAGTTGGTCCCCCGGCTCGGGCATCGCGGGCACGAACAGGTCCACCGCCCTCATCGCCGCGGTCGTGGGCAGGAACGGCTTGAGGACCGCGCTGACCTGAGCGTGCGAGTAGTCGGCGTTCTGCCACTGGTCCCCTTGCGAGGAGGCGCGCAGCGTGTCGGGGAGGAAGTCGCTGGTGTTGCCGTCGGACGAGTAGGATATGTTGTCGCCGGTGAAGACCCCGGCCGTGCAGTTGTGCGAGGCGATCTGGGGGCGCTTGGCGATCTGGCCGATGGTGATGCGCCGCGTGTAGCCGTAGCCCCCCGAGTTCTGCGTCAGGTTCGAGTCGCCGATCTGGAGCCACGCGAACGAAGCCTCCGCCGCGAGGAACTCGTCCACGATCGGCGCGATGCGTTCGGCTTTGTAGAGGCCCATCACGGTCGGCATCGCTCACTCCACCGTGTACGTCTTGGCGGCCTTCCGCTCCTCGGGGCACT
>CAYZMG010000192.1:0-2229 GCA_964479465.1 uncultured Acidimicrobiales bacterium | reverse complement strand
ACCCGGCGGGCCACCACGGCGGTGGGCTCACCCGGCTCGCCGCCGAGCAGGTCGCCGGGTTCGGGCCGGTCGACCTCGACGCGCAGGTCGAGCCGGTCGAGCAGCGGACCGGACAGCCGCCGCACGTACCGGCCCCGCGAGGCCTCCGAGCAGCGGCACCCCCCGGGCGCGGGCCCGCACGGGCACGGGTTGGTGGCGGCGACGAGCTGGAACTGCGCCGGGTAGGCCACCGACGCCCGGGCCCGGCTGACCCGGACCACCCCCTCCTCCAGCGGCTGGCGCAGCGCGTCGAGCACGCTCGGCGGGAACTCCCCGAGCTCGTCGCAGAACAGGACCCCGCCGTGGGCGAGGCTGACCTCGCCGGGGCGCATGGCCACCGTGCCGCCGCCGATGAGGGCGACGGCGGAGGCGGTGTGGTGCGGGGCCCGGAACGGCGGCCGGCGGACCAGGCCGGATGACGGCACGGCACCGGCGGCCGAGTGGATCTGGGTGACCTCGAGGGCGGCGTCGTCGTCGAGGTCGGGCAGCAGGCCGGGCAGCCGGGTGGCGAGCAGCGTCTTGCCGGCGCCCGGCGGACCGCTGAGCAGCACGTGGTGGCCGCCGGCGGCAGCGATCTCGAGGGCCCGGCGGCCGAGGGCCTGACCCCGCACGTCGGCGATGTCGAGCGGGCGGGGCTCGTCCCGGACGGGCGTGGGCGGGAGGTCGGGCCAGGGCCGCTCGACCCGCAGCGCCGCCACCAGCTCGGTGAGGTTCGACGCGCACCGCACGCGGACGCCCGGGATCACCTGGGCCTGCGCCACGGCGGATGGAGCCACCACGACGCCCTCGACCCGGTGGCGGATCCCGGCCACCAGCGGGACGATGCCCCGCACCGACCGCACCGAGCCGTCGAGGCCGAGCTCGCCGAGGAAGGCCCAACGCCCGACGGCCTCGGCGGGCACCTCGCCGCCGGCCACGAGCACGCCCACCGCGAGGGCCAGGTCGAGCCCGGTGCCGAGCTTGTGGAGCGACGACGGCGCCAGGTTCACCGTGATCCGGTGAGGCGGCCAGACGAGGTCGCTCGACAAGACGGCGGCGCGCACGCGGTCGCGCGCCTCCCGGCAGGAGGCGTCGGGCAGGCCGACGATGGACAGCGACGGCAGGCCGTTGCCGACGTGGACCTCCACCTGGACGGGGTGGCCGGTGACGCCGAGGAGCGTGGCGGCCGGGATGGATGCGAGCACGGTGGTCCCTCCGGTTCGGAGTGGACGGCCGTGCGCCGGCGCATCGAGCGGACCGGACGAACCGGTCGGACCCGGAACCTAGCGCGGCCCGGGTGACAGGATCACCGGTCCTGGGTCAGCGGCCCTGGAAGTCCGGGTCGCGCTTCTGCACGAAGGCGGCGAAGGCGTCCTTGGTGTCCTGGGACGCGAGCGTGATCGACTGCGCCATCCCCTCGGCTTCGAGTGCCTCCTGCAGCGTGCGGGAGTACGAGTCGTTCAGCAGGCGCTTGGTGAGGCCGAGCGCGATCGGCGGGCCGGCGGCGAGCCGGGTCGCCCAGTCGGCGACGAAGCCGTCGAGGTCGTCGTCGGGCCGGACGTGGTTCACCAGTCCGAAGTCGGCCGCCTGCTCGGCCGAGAGGATGTCGGCGAAGAACGCCAGCTCCTTGGCCTTGTGCAGCGGCAACAGGCGGGGCAGCAGCCAGGACGCTCCGCCGTCGAGGGCCAGGCCGCGCTTGGCGAAGATCATCGAGAAGCGGGCAGCAGCGCCGGCGACCACGAGGTCGCACGCGAGGGCGAGCGAGCAGCCGGCGCCCGCGGCGACGCCGGGGACCTTGGCGATGGTGGGCTGGGGCAGGTCGTGGAGGCCCTGGATGGCCTTGGCCACGCTGCGCATCGCCGTGATCTGGTGGGGCGGCTCCTCGCCGGGCTCCAGCCACAGGTCGGCCCCGGAGCAGAAGTCGCCGCCCGCGCCGGTGACGATCACGGCCCGGTCCCGCCGCGGGTTGCGAGCGATGTCGTCCCAGATCTTGGCCATCTCGGCCCACTGCGTCGGGTCGACGGCGTTCTTCTTCTCGGGCTTGTTCAGCGTGACGGTGACGATGCCGCCGTCGCGCTCGACCTGCAGGGTTTCCATACGCGGGAACCTAGTGTTCGGCCATGGGCTTCAACCCCCACCGCCCCCAGAAGCACCGGCGCAGAGACATGGTCTTAGTCGCCGCAGGCCTAATCGTCGCGGTGCCGCTAGTCC
>CAYZMG010000191.1:270-2264 GCA_964479465.1 uncultured Acidimicrobiales bacterium | reverse complement strand
GAGCAGCAGGTCCCGCACGACGTCGGCCGTGTAGGCCTCGTGCGACTCGAACCGGCCGGCGTCCCGCGCATCAGCGAAGACCCGTTCGACTCGCGGCTTCAGGGCGGCGTCGACCTCGGCCATGGAGTCGGCCGGCAGGCGGAGCAGCAGGTTGCCCATCCCATCGGCGTCGTTCCAGCGCCGGACCGACCGCATGCGGTGCAGCCGCCGGCGGGTCTCCTCCCGGTCCCGATCGGCCTTGGCCTTCGCCGCCGCCGACCGCTTGCGGAGCTCGTGGAGCGGATCCCGCTTGGCCGAGCGGATCAGCTCGTCCTCCTCCTCGGGCGACGCGTCGGCGCCGTCGGACACCTCGTTGGCCTGGTCGGGCGAGACCTCGCCTCGGCGCACGGCTTCGTCCGTGCGCGGCTGGCGCTTGAGCCGCCTGCTCGTCGCCAGGTTCCGCCGGGCCTTCCCGGTGGTGCCGGTCTTGCGGGCGATGTCGTCCTCGGCCGACTTGGCACCGTTGCGCTTCCACGCACCGGCCTCGTCGTACCGGGCTGCCATGCGCAGCACCGCTCCACCGCCGAGCCGCTCGAGCGATGCCAGGGCGTCGAAGGCATCGGGGACCTCGTGCAACGGGATGGCCGAGGGATCGAGCCGCTGGCACAGGTCGTGCACGCGGACCACCAGCTCCAGGATCTCCCCCGTCGTCACCGTCCCTTTCGGCATGGTTCGTACCATATCGAACTGGTGTTCGCTCTCGCAACCCTCCGCCCGAGAAATTCGCGGGAATCGGGCGTAGCGTCAGCCCGTGGAGCGGGTGCGATGAGCTACGAGTTCCGTGCCGAGGTCTGGCTCCACGAGGGGGACCCACCGTGGTACTTCCTCACCGTGCCGGAGGACGTGTCCGACGACATCGAGGAACGGACCTCGCACCTCGAGCGAGGCTTCGGCTCCGTCCGGGTCCACGCGCGCATCGGCGACACCTCGTGGGGCGACCTCGGTGTTCCCCGACACCAAGCGGGCCGCCTACATCCTCCCGGTGAAGAAGGACGTCCGCCGGGCCGAGGGCATCGGCGACGGCACCGAGGTGGACGTGGCGCTCGACCTCGTCGACGTCTGAGCCCAGCACCCGTCGGCCTGGATGGACGGAGAGGATCTGGGCGCATGGCATTGCACTGGCGCAACGTCACAGCGCCCGACGACGCGTCGCCCCAGGCCCGCTTCCTCGGCTTCATCGGGCGCCAGCCCTGAACGCGGGCGTCGCCCACCACGGCGTCGCCCCGGTCAGGCGGGCGGGTAGGCCGCCGGCAGCAGGGCCATCAACCGGTCGAAGACCCCCGTGAACCGGCCCTCGCCCCACGGCACGTCCGGCTCGTTGGCGAGCGCCTGGCTGAGCAGCCCGGTGATCATGATGGAGAGCACGTACAGGGCTTCGTCGGAGTCGGCGTCCGCACCCAGCTGGCCGGCGGCGACGGCGTCGTGCAGCGCCTGGCGCTGGAGCGCCACCATCTCGACGCTGGGCTCCATGGCCGCAGGTGACGCCTCGAAGCTGGGCACCGGCCGCCAGAACAGCAGCTGCCCGAGGGCGGGGTTCGCCAGTCCCCAGCGCCCGCTGGCCTCGAGGCCGGCCTCGAGGGCGGGGAGACCCGGTTCCGCTCCGGCCATGGCCGTGCGCATGATGGCCAGGTGCTGGTGCTGGCCCCGCTCGAAGAGGGCGTCGTAGATGGCGAGGAGCGAGTCGAAGTACTTGTAGATCGACGGCGGCTGCACCCCGAGGCGGCGGGCGACCTCGGCGATGCTGAGCCCGTTCACGCCCTCCTCGGCCATGACGGCCGTGGCGATGTCGAGGATCTCCTCGATCGTCTCCCGGCGCCGGCGGGCCCGGCGGTCGGCGGGCGCGGACTGCTCGGCGGTCTCCATCTGCCGCACGGTAGCAGGAGTTTCGGTTGACAGGTATGGCTAATGGTCGTAACCATTGCTTCGTACCAGAGGAACGAGAGCGGGAGAAGGCC
>CAYZMG010000191.1:0-260 GCA_964479465.1 uncultured Acidimicrobiales bacterium | reverse complement strand
CGACGAGCACCCGGTGGTGGTTGCGGACCGACAGCGAGGAGATCGTGGTGGCGGCGCCGCCCGAGACCGTCTACGACATGGTCGCCGACCTCACCCGGATGGGTGAGTGGAGCCCGGAGTGCGCGGCGCTCGAGTGGATCGACGGCGCGCCCGTCAGGGTCCGTATCAACGAGAAATTGGGCAACCGCACGGAGGGAATCGAGCAAGACGTCGAGCTGGCAGGTCTGTCACCCCACGATGGGATCCTGTGTCGTGGCCAC
>CAYZMG010000190.1:0-2323 GCA_964479465.1 uncultured Acidimicrobiales bacterium | reverse complement strand
GGCCTGGTGGGCGCCGGTGTTCCAGGCCCACTCGCCGGCCAGGCCGAGCGTGCCGACACCCAGGCCGGCGGCCACGGCGAACCGGGACCGGTTGCCGGTGCCCACGAGGCGGGCCACCACCTCCACCACGACGGCCGACACCAGGAACGTGGCGCCGTGGCGGGTCTGGACCGGGCCGTCGCCGGGTCCGAGCTGGACCAGCTGGGAGAGGAGGTAGACCACCGTGATGAGCAGCGCCCGCCCCGGGCCGAGCACGAGGCGGATGGCGACGAGGCCCATGCCGGCGGCGAGGGAGATCAGCATCGGCTGGAACACCTGGGAGAACTGGGGGACGCCGAAGCTGAACTCGCCCTGGCTGGCGACCAGGCCCTGGAGGGTGAGCCAGGCGGCGAGGCCGTGGAGGAAGGCGGCCCACCGGGAGTGCGACGGGCGGATGCCGGTGTCGGCCAGGACGAGCCACCCGGCGAGGCCGGTGAAGCTGGCTCCCATGATCATCAGCATGTGGGGCGGGCTCCACATGGTGACGTCGACGCCGAAGGCGTGATGCCAGACCTCGTCGATCGGGAACCCGGAGACGGCGCCGACCCCGAGCGCAGCCAGGGGCAGCATCGACCACGGCACCCGCAGGCCGGCGACGTGCCAACCGCGCTCCCAGCCCTCGAGGGTGGCGACGATCGTGCCGAACACCGCCGCCGACAGGATGCCGACGAGGCCGAGGAGGATGGCGGCGTGGGGAGCGGTGAAGAGCTGGTCGTCGCGACCGAGGGCGATGTGCCAGGACACGTCGCTGTAGAAGCCCACGCCGGCGACCAGCAGCGCGAACAGCGACTGGCCGATGGCGATGGCCGCCCAGCCCGGGATGCCGGTGACCCGGGTCAGGCCCCGACCGATGCGCTGCAGGATCCCGAGCGGGAAGCGGTCGCCCTCGTCCGAGCCGCCGTGCCACCAGAGGAAGGCGACGACCAGGGCATAGGCGATCAGGAGGGTGTTCACCGGCGCCCACGACGCCAGCGCGCTGCCGCCGAGGGTCCCTGACTCCTCGGCGGCCAGCACCGCTCCGACCACTGTCACGGTTCCCATCATGTTACCCACGGTAACGGTCATTGGTCGCAGGGTCAACGCCGGCGGACTAGAACCGGCATGTGGGCATCGTCGACGAGGACATCGCTCGGGTCCGGGCCGCCACCGACATCGTCGCCCTCATCGGGGAGTACGTGCAGCTGCGCCAGGTCGGGCAGCGCTGGCGCGGGCTGTGCCCGTTCCACACCGAGAAGACCGGCTCCTTCTACGTCAACGCGATCGACGGCCTCTACCACTGCTTCGGCTGCAAGGCCTCGGGCGACGCCATCACCTTCATCCGCGAACAGGAGCACCTCGGCTTCGCCGAGGCGGTCGAGCGCCTCGCGGCCAAGGTCGGCATCAGCCTCACCTACGACAAGCCCGGCGAGAGCAAGGACCGCTCCGAGCGCAAGCGGCTGGCCGCCGTGCTGGCGTCAGCCGAGGACTGGTACCACGAGCGGCTGCTCTCTGCCCCGGACGCCGCCCCGGCCCGCAAGTACCTGCGCGACCGCGGCTTCGACGGCGACGAGGTGCGCGGGTGGAAGATCGGCTGGGCGCCCGACGACTGGGACCAGCTCGCCACCGGGCTGCGGCTCTCCATCAAGGACCTGAAGGCCACCGGGCTCGGTTTCGAGAACCGCCGCCGCCGGGCCCAGGACCACTTCCGGGGCCGGATCCTGTTCCCGATCCACGACGCCGACGGCACCCCCGTCGGCTTCGGTGGCCGGATCCTGCCCGGACTCGAGGGCTCCAAGTACGTCAACACGCCCCAGACCCCGATGTACGACAAGTCCCGGGTGCTGTTCGCCCTCGACCGGGCCAAGGTGGGCATCGTGGCGGCCGACGAGGTAGTGGTGTGTGAGGGCTACACCGACGTCACCGCCTTCTTCCGGGTCGGCATCCCCCGGGCCGTGGCCACCTGCGGCACCGCGCTCACCGACGAGCACGTGCAGCTGCTGCGCCGCTTCGCCCGCCGCATCGTGCTGGCCTTCGACGCCGACACCGCGGGCCAGGCCGCCGCCGACCGCTTCTACCAGTGGGAGGCGCGCTTCGACCTCGATGTCGTGGTCGCCGCCATGCCGCCGGGGGTCGATCCCGCCGACGTGGCGCTCCAGTCCCCCGACGACCTGGTGGCTGCGGTGGCGAACGCCCGGCCGTTCCTGGAGTTCCGCCTGAGCCGGATCCTCGACACCGCCGACCTCGACTCGGCCGAGCACCGCGCCCGGGCCGCCGAGGAGGCGCTCGGCGTCATCGCCGAGCACCC
>CAYZMG010000189.1:0-2331 GCA_964479465.1 uncultured Acidimicrobiales bacterium | reverse complement strand
GGCCACGCTGACGTTTACTGGCCGGGATCGTTACACCACTCTACGGGGCACTACTACTTCCGCAGCATTTCGTAGACCTCATCGTCGTAGGCGCGGGTGCGCTGGAGGTCGGCGTCCCAGAAGGACACCCCGGAACGAAGGCGATCGGCGACGTGCCCGATCCTGTGATCGCTGATCGGCCCGGCAGGTGTCGGACCTTGACCAGGAATTCCCCCATACAATGCTCCCCCTCGGCCGAGCCCAGGGCTCGACCGACCCCTTCGAGCGAGCAGGCCCCGCAACGCCCACGGCACGGAGAAAGGATGGAGCCGGGAGGCCCCGAAGCGTGGGATCGGCTGAACCCTGGGGCACCATGCGCGCCAGCCCCCTCTTGCCTGCCGTCGACTGGAAGAGCCCCACGACCGGCTCGATCTGGCCGGCGCATGCTCGAGCGGTACGGCAAGTGGAATACGGCAAGCTCTTCAGTCGGTGGGCGGCGGCCGGGTGTGGGAGCGTCTGATCGACGAACTGACGAAGGATTGAGACACTCAGTACCTGATGCTAAGCTCGACCGTGGTGCGAGCTCACAAGCAGGCGACGACAGGCCGGGGTTCCAGCACAGAAAAGAGTGGCCTCAATCCGGCTGTGGGGCGTCCCCGAGGCGGACCTTCACTAAGGCGGTGTGGGGTGCCAGTTGGGGACGAAACCTGGGCCCGGCCCGTATCTGTCGGCCGGACCCCATCTCCCGCAAGCATCAGGCCGCTGGGATCTTCCGCGACGGGTTCAGCAATTGGGGCCGCCGAGCGACCCATGGCAGCGCCCCTTCCAACTGCGCGGCCACCTGAAGGAGGAGGTCCTCGCGTCCATAGGCCGCGACGATCTGCACCCCAATCGGCATCCCATCGCTAGACATGCCGATGGGGAGGGAGATAGCCGGCTGCCCCGAAACGTTGAAGGGAACGGTGAAGGCCAGCATCCGCAGACTGCCCGAGATAAAGGCGGACTGACGCCCTTCCAAGTCGGTTCCCTTGGCGAGCATGAGTTCCCCAATTTCCGGCGTCTGACGCGTTACAGTCGGCAAGATCAGGAGGTCCCAACCCGCCTCCCACCAACGCTCCACCTTCCCAGCGTAGTATCGAAGCTCGTCCACGCACGCGGCGAAGGCGCGCCCCGTGACTTGGTCTGCGCGTTTGACCATTTCCCAACTGGTCCACTCAACGTCATCCTCCGTCAGCGGCCGGCCGATCAGTTCTCCGTTGCGTTCGATCTCTCGCGCGATCACGACGTCGGTGATCGGCGAGAGGTCCTTGAGGAAGGACCGATCGCCGAGCGCCTCTGGGTAGGCGTCGTTCACGTCATGGCCGAGCGCGGCAAGCGCCGCAGCGGCGCCCCGTGCCGCCGCGGCGCATTCCGGATCCAGAGCGAAGTCGCCAACGGGGTTGTGGGTCAGGACCCCCACGCGGAGACTGCCCGGATTCTCGCTTATGCCCTGGGCGTAGGGCCGTGACGCTGTCGGTGCGCAGAACGTGTCGCCCGGCCGATGGCCGCTGACGACGTCCAGTAACGCCGCGATGTCCCGCACGCTTCGCGCAAAGAGGCCTTCATGGGCGGTTCCTGCGACGTTGTCTGAATCAGTGACCAAGGGGCCTGGGGATATCCGCCCACGCGTCGGCTTGAGGCCGACGACGCCGCAGACGCTGGCAGGTATGCGCACGGAACCTGCCGCGTCATTGCCGTGCGCAACCGGTGACAGAGCCGCGGCTACCGCAGCCCCTGAGCCGCCGCTGGATCCGCCAACCGACCGTCCGAGGTTCCAAGGGTTCCGAGTGGCGCCCCACGCTTCGGGCTCCGTCGTTATCTGGTTGCCCATCTCCGGTGTATTCGTTTTGCCGAGCAAAACGAACCCCGCCGCGCGCATCCGCTGCACGAAATAGGCATCGTGGTCGGCTCTGTAGCCGGACTCTTTCATGCCTTTGATGCTGGACGTGTTGATATCGCCTTGGCTCACGACGGTGAGGTCCTTCAGAAGATAGGGCACGCCAGCGAAGGGCCCGGAGGCCAACTCGCTCTCACGCCGCGCCTTCTCAAAGAGCGGGATGATGACGGCATTGATCTCTGGGTTCACAGCTTGGACATGAGCGATCGTCGCCTCCAGCAGTTCGGTCCGGCTTATCTCTCCCGAGCGCACGAGTTCGGCCTGGGCCGTCGCATCCTGCCAAAGGTCCACCTTGCTCACTGTCGCGCTCCTTCTGCTGGTCTAAGCCGCGTGGACAATAACCTACCGCGACAGCTCCGGCGGGTCAAGTCCCGTGGAGTGGTGTAACCGTTTCGTGATCCTTCAAGGATGTGGGG
>CAYZMG010000188.1:0-2398 GCA_964479465.1 uncultured Acidimicrobiales bacterium | reverse complement strand
ACGCAGGCCGAAGTAGACGAGGCGGAGCACTCTGCGGGCCGCGGCGACGCGGCCGATGTTGCGACCCCGCCGCTCGGCGATGCGGTGGTAGTCGGCTTTGATTTTGCCGTCCCCGTGGTTGCGGCTGATGGCCTCGACGGCGGCCCAGCGCACCAACTTGGAGCCCTGTTTCGTGATCGGGCCCCGCCGCACCTTGGTGTCGGACTCCCGGTGCTTGGGGGTGAGCCCGGCCCACGAGCACAGGCGATCCGGTGATGGGAACCGGGTGACGTCGCCGATCTCGGCCACGAACACCGCGGCCAGCACCGGGCCCACGCCGTGGATGGCCTGGATGGCGTTGTAGCCCGGGTCCTTGGCCAGCTGGGTGTGGATGCGCCGGTCGAGGCTGACGATGTCGCGGGTGTAGGCCGCGATCAGGTCGCGCAGGGACTCGAGGCGGAACGAGTACGCCATCGGCAGCTCCAGGGCGTCGAGCTGGGCGTTGCCGCCGGGGCCGAACATGTCGCCCCGGGACGGCAGCACCCCGTGCTTGCCCATCACCGCATGGATCTGGGCCTTGAGACCCGAACGCAGGCGCATGAGCTTGTGGCGATACCTCACGAGCTCCCGCAACTCGCGCACCTCGGGCGGGGCGATCCAGGCCTCGGCGAGGCGGCCCAGGCGCAGGAGGTCGACCAGGTCGGTGGCGTCGCGCTCGTCGTTCTTCACCCGCCGGTTGCCCCAGTTGTTGCCGAGGGGATGGGCCAGGTGCACCCGGGCGCCGCCCTCGGCGAGGAGGTCGGCAGCCCAGTACCACCCAAATGTCGCTTCCAGGACGACGTCGGGTTCCGCGCCGGCGGCGGCCACCGCCTGGGCCATGGTGATGGGGTCGTTGTCGATGTGGACCTTGGACAGCAGCAAGCCGTCGGAGCTCTTGCGCACGATCACCGACCGGCGGCGGTGCAGGTCGATGCCGACGTACTCTCGTTCCACGGGCACCTTCTTTCGTCGTGTGGGTGTTGCTTTGGTCAGCCCGAGTTTTTCAACACTCGGCACCTCACGACGAGAGGGGGTCCCTTTTCTGGCCATCACCGACTCCTGCTGCGATCGGCGCGGCGCCGGTGGAATCAGCCGGCTCGTCCACGCGAGAGCGGCAAACCCGCTCCTTCATCGCATCACTTTGGGGACGTTGCTCAACTGTAGGCGTGGGGCTCGACGTTCAGTTCTCGTCACACTCGGTGACCGTGGAACTGACCGGTTGGGACCTCGTCGCCAACCTGCGGCGAAGGGTCGAGGTAGACGTCTCTGCGATTCGGCAGGTCGCGGTCGAACGCCGCTCGGATCTCGAGCGATTGGTCGATCATCGGGTGCTCGGAGTCGGTACGCACAACGGCGAGCAGCGGCCGAACAGGCGCCGGGTCGGCACCATGATCGGCCGGAGCGTGTCGGGCAAGCAGTTCTGGGCGGTACCTGCGGGCAATGGATCCCAGCCCCTGGTCGTCCTGGATCTGTCCGCGACAGGCGATTTCGAGCGCGTCGTGCTCAACGTCGACGACCCGTGTGAGTTCGCGGCAACGCTCGAACGGTCCCGCCGTCCCTGAACGCTTGATATACGGGTGATCGTCGGCCTGGCCACGCTGCCCGCCGAGAACCCCGACGCCGGGGCGCCCATAACGTCGCGGCTGTCCCGGTGAAGACCCACGGCGGCGGCGTGCGCTGCCAAGGCGGCTGCGGACGCATCAAGCGAGGCCGCCACGAAGACTCGTGACCGCATGCTCGTGCAGCTCGTTGGCGGCGTCGGTCTTGCGGTCGGGCGCGCGACCGACGTGTTGACTACCGGTGAAGCTCGCGCGCTGCTGGGGCTGCTCGCGTGCGTGGACCACGGCGGGCGGGGGCCGAGGCGGGCTGCGGCGGCGATGGCCTCGACCGCGTCGGCGAAGGCCGATCCCGACGGCGCCAGCGGGCCGAGCAACGGGTCGAGGTCATGGGCCAGGACGGTGAAGAAGGACCGGATGGCCTCGGCGCCGTCCGCGAATCGGCGCAGCCAGTTCCGCACCGTCGAGGCAATGAGCCCGAGATTGGCGGCGATGCGGCGGTGGCCTTGACCGGACGCCTTGGCCTTCAGGGCGGCGCCGATCACCTCAGCGTCGTCACGGCGCCGCAGCAGGCAGTCCTCGCCCAGCAGCACGTGGGTGAGGGCGCAGCGGCCGCAGCGCGACCGCCGGGGACGACGGCGTTCGTCGGTGTCTCGATGGCGGACGACGCGCTCTCGGGCGTGGCCCCAGGGCCGCAGCCGCCCGGCACAGCTCGGGCACGCCAGCCCGCCGGAGAGCAGGGCGCGTTCGACTTCCGGCGCGTCGGTTCCGGAAGTGCCCACCAGACAAGGGATTCTGACGTTCTCGACGCGTCACAGTCCCGA
>CAYZMG010000187.1:0-2402 GCA_964479465.1 uncultured Acidimicrobiales bacterium | reverse complement strand
CTCGGATCCGCCTTCGCCGTGAGTCGCTTCCTGGACGTGTAGGCCGACCGCTTGGTTTGTGCGAACGAATGGTTTCGCTAGCGTAACCATTCATGTCGCAAAATGAATCGGCGGTGCGTGCCGTCGCCCGCCTCGGACGGGTCTTCGAGAAGCGCCTGGCGGACGAGGGCATGACCCTGCCGCAGTTCCGGGTCCTGTCGTTCCTCTCCGAAGGGGAGTGGGCGGCGTCCAAGGTCGCCGACTGGCTGGCGGTGTCCCGCCCGTCCCTGACCTCGCTGGTCGACGGCCTGGTCGAGCGCAAGGAGAGCCCGACCGACCGGCGCTCCGTGCTCCACGTCCTCACGCCCGCCGGTCGGACCCGGCTGGCCGAGGCGACCGAGCTGCTGGCCGGCAGCCTCGACGGCCTCCTCGACCACCTCGACGGCGACGAGCGGGCCCGGGCCGAGGACGGCCTCGCCCTCGTCCACACCGCCATGCGGCGCCACCTCGAAGCGGCGGTGGTCTCGTGAGCCTCACCGAGGACCGCGCCGACCAGGACGAGCAGGCCCCGCCTCCGCCGCCGCCCGGCCTCGACGTCGACGCCCCGGCCAGCCGCTTCGAACCCCTGCCGCCGAGCGCCGAGTACCCGCCGCCGCGCGGCCACATCGACCCCGACACCTCCCTCGGTTGGATCCGGCGCATGTGGCCGGTCGTGTGGGCCGAGAAGCGCCGCTTCGGCATCGCACTCGGCATGGCCTTCGTCGCGCTCCTCGCCAACGTCGCGATCCCTGCGGTGGTCGGCGAGGGCATCGACGAGATCCGAGCCCAGGGCGACGGGGTCCGCACCTGGGTGATCCTGCTGCTCGTCCTGTCGGTCCTGCGGGCCGTCTTCACCTACGGCTACCGCAGCCGCCTCTACAAGTTCGCCTACAGCATCGAGTACGACCTGCGGTCGCTCATGTTCCGGCACCTGGCCACCATGAGCCACGGCTTCTACGACAAGGTCCAGACCGGCCAGCTGGTCTCGCGGGCCAACTCCGACATCCGGGCCGTGCAGATGTTGCTGGCCTTCGCGCCGTTCATGGCGATGATGTCGATGACCTTCGTGCTGGCCTTCGCCTACATGCTCACCAAGCACGTGCTGTTGACGTTGGTGGCCGTCTCCACCCTGCCCCTCGTCTACGTCTTCGGCGTGAAGCTGCGCGACATCATGTTCCCGCTGTCGTGGGTCGTGCAGGGACGCCTCGCCGAGGTCGCGACCACGGTCGAGGAGAACGTGACCGGCGTGCGGGTCGTCAAGGCCTTCGCCGGGGAGCAGCGCCAGATCCAACAGCTCGCCCGTCAGGCGCGGAAGCTGCGCTGGGCCTCGGTCAAGGTCACCGATGCCCGGGCCCGCTACGCGCCCCTGATGGAGAACCTGCCCCGCCTCGGCATGGCCCTCACGCTGCTCTACGGCGGCTACCTGGCCATCGACGGCAAGGTCACCGTCGGCACCATCATCACCTTCTCGTCCTACGTGCTGCTGCTCCAGGCGCCGTTCCGCATGCTCGGGTTCTTCATGATCATGAGCCAGCGGGCCGCCGCGTCAGCGGGGCGCATCTTCGAGATCCTCGACACGCCGGCCGAGATCATCGACCGTCCCGATGCCGTCGCTCGACGACTTCGACCTCGCCATCCAGCCGGGGGAGACGATGGCGCTCGTCGGTGGCACCGGTTCGGGCAAGAGCACCGTGGCTCGTGTGCTGCTGCGGTTCTACGACGTCGACGACGGTGCCGTGCGCATCGACGGCCACGACATCCGCGACCTGTCGATGGCCTCGATCCGCCACCACGTCGGCATGGTCACCGACGAGCCGTTCCTGTTCTCCGCGTCGATCCACGACAACATCGCCTACGGCCGGCCCGACGCCACCCGGGACGAGGTCGTGGCCGCGGCGAAGGCGGCGAACGCCCACGGATTCGTCACCGAGATGTCCGAGGGGTACGACACGGTGATCGGCGAGCGGGGCTACACGCTCTCGGGCGGGCAGCGCCAGCGCATCGCCATCGCCCGGACGCTCGTCGCCAACCCGGCAGTCCTCATCCTCGACGACGCCACCAGCGCGGTCGACGTGCGGGTCGAAGCCGAGATCCACGAGGCCCTCGAGCGGCTGTCGGCCGACCGGACGACGATCGTGATCGCCCACCGCCTGTCCACGATCGCCCTCGCCGACCGGGTCGCCGTCCTGCAGGACGGCAAGGTCCTCGCCGTCGGCACCCACCAGGAGCTGCTCGTGCACGAGCCCCACTACCGCGAGGTGCTCGCCACCGCAGAGATCGTCGACGACGCAGAGGTGGAGGGCTGATGGGCGGTTTCGGACCTCCGGCCGGCTCGCCCTTCGGTCAGCCGGGTGCCACGGGCCTGCCCTTCGCCGGCGTGCCCG
>CAYZMG010000186.1:0-2414 GCA_964479465.1 uncultured Acidimicrobiales bacterium | reverse complement strand
CGCTCGACGGTAAGTCGACAGGTACCCCACGCCGAGGTTGACACTCCCGTCACCTACCGGGAAGACCCACCCGTAGACCGCCACCAGGCCGTCGGCGCCATCGAGGCCCATCTCCACCTCGAGGTACGCATCGTCGTGGCACACGCTCTCGAAGTACCCGCGCATGGCAATGCCAAGCGGCAATGCCGGATCCCGTCGTAGGCCGAGATCACGGCTCAGCCGCGAGGTGGCGCCGTCGGCCAGCACGAGCATCCTGGCCGACACGGAGCCACGGTCGGTCTGGACCAGCCATCCGCCAGCGTCTCGCTTGGCGGCCGTCACCGTGGTCCCGTCCGATAGGACCGCGCCCTCCGACGTCGCCCAGTTGGCGACGAGCTCGTCGAGCACGGCCCGGCGCACGACCTTTCCGTGGTCTACGAAGTCGGGATGCCTCCTCCAGGGCTGCGCGACGGAACGGCCGTGGGCCCGGAACCTCAGACCAGCGGTGGTGTGATGGGCATTCAGCTCGCGCTCCAGACCCATGGCGTGCAGTTCGGCAATTGCGATGGGGGTGAGGGCGTCGCCGCAGGGCTTGTCGCGCGGGAAACGATCGCGCTCCAGCAGCACCACACCGGCGCCGTCCCGGGCGAGCCATCCGGCACAGGCGGCACCGGCAGGACCAGCGCCCACGACCGCGATGTCGAAGTCCCGCTTCACCGTCGTGCCCGGATCGGTGAGCGGGTGTAGCCACGCAACACGAACAGCGGACGCCGTGCACGAGGACCGGCCGGTTCGAGGGTTCGCCAACGCTCGAGCACGCAACGGAGGAGCGCATTGGCCTCGTACCGAGCGAGCGAAGCTCCAGGGCAGTAGTGGGATCCGCCACCGAAGCTGAGATGTGCTCCGGCGTTGGGTCGACCGACGAGGAACCGATCCGGGTCTGAGAAAACGTCGGGGTCCCGGTTCGCGGCAGCCAACAGCACGAGCGCGACATCGCCGGGTTCCACGACGCGGTCGCCGAGGTCAACACGCTCGTCGGCCACGCGCAACGAGACCTGAGTCGGCGGCGCAAGCCGCAGGACCTCCTCCACGCACAGCTGCTGATCCCCGCCGTCGCGGAGGACGGCGTACGCCTCGGGCTCGTCCGCGAGAACGGTGAGAACCTGCGCCAGGAGGTTTTGGGTGGTCTCGAACCCGGCCACCGCCACAAGGATGGGGATGCCGAGGGCCTCCCGCTCGGTCAGATCGCCTCGCGCCCTCGCATCGGCGATGGACTCGAGGAAGCCGAACGGGTCGTTCGGAGCCGCCAACCGCTCACGCATGAACGATGTCATCTCGACCCGAAGCTCGGCTTGGCGCCGCGCTTTCGCCGGAGGGATCAGGAACTCTAGGTGCTCGGCGAGCTCCATGGCCGTCTTCGTGAGCCATGCCTGATCCTCGCCCTGGGCACCGACCAACTGTCCGACAACGCGTCCCGGCACCTGCGTGGCGACTGCGACGGCGTCGAATGTGGTGTCGGCGCTGGCGTCTAGGAGCTCGTCGAGCGTTCGGTCGACGAGGGCATGCAGCTCCGGCATGACGTCGACCAAGGCCTTCGAAAGGATCCGGCGGGCGACGGGATGCCGCGGAGGATCCATCGAGATGATGATGTCGTCGCGGGTGGGCACTCCATCCGCCGCCTCCTGCTCGGCACGCGGGCCAAAAGTCCTGCTGGCTCGCGACGGGCTTCGCAGGAAGCGGCGATCTCGCAGCACCATCGATGCCGTTTCGTGGCGGCCCACCGTGACCATCCCTGTCACGCTTCGGCGGACGCCACCGCGTTCGTGGAGCCGTGCGTAGAAGGGCGCGGGGTCGTCCTCGCCTTTGAAGCTGACGAGGCGGGCAACCGGATCGTCCGTCGGGGTAAGGACCCGCATGGCACCTTTGGCGAGCCAGTACCCCGCGGGGCCTTCGAGGACGCGCTGGACGGGTGCGCGCATCAGGACGCCCGCCCGTCGATGCCGCCCCTGGCGCTCTTGGCGCGCCGACGGTGCAGCAACGCGGCGACACGCCCGAGCATGCCTCGCGGGAGGAACCACAGCTCCGTCCGTCCCGGCGGATCGACCGACATGATCACGGCGGTGACGCCGAACCAGGTCCGAGCCATCACGGCGACCACCCCGTCGTGTCGTCGGTACGTACGCTCGGGACGCCGGGAGCGACCGCCGACGCACGGCCACCTCGTATCCCCAGCGACGCGGTGCACCTCCTGGAGGCGGTGCTCGTGCGGGCCGGTGGCCAGCAGCTGCCAGCCGGCACGAACGCCGCCCGAGATCGGCGGTGACTTCTCAAGCTGGTGGACCGCGCTGGTCACCGGGTCCTCCGTCGGGGCGACGAGGCCGCCACTGCGCGAACGCTCAGGCTCGATGTCCACCTGGGTTGAAGCCAGCACCGTC
>CAYZMG010000185.1:0-2534 GCA_964479465.1 uncultured Acidimicrobiales bacterium | reverse complement strand
GCCGCCAGCACGAGGGCGGCGCCGGCGGCACCGGCAGCCGTGGCGGCGGCGAGCCCGCCGACGTAGGCGGCCCGCCGGCCGTGGAGCACCCCGCGGATGGCGTGGCGCTCGCCGGCGTGCTCGAGAGAGGCGAAGATGTCAGCGAGCAGGCCGGGCGCGGGCTCGAGGACATCGGTGCGCAGCGTGCGCAGGGTGCGCAGCAACCGTCGGTACTGGACCAGGTCGGCCTGGCAGCGCAGGCAGCCCTCGACGTGGCGGCGAGCGGGCCGGCTGAGCTGGTGGGTGCCGTCGGCGACCCCGCCGAGGTCGTCGACGAGGTCGAGGCAGCGCACCGCCGCGCTCACGTCCGGGGTTCCCGACGCTCAGCTGGCACGGATCTCGTCTCCGACGGGTTGGCCCTCGCGGCGCGGGAACAGGTGCTCCTTGAGCTGGCGGCGGGCCCGGTGGAGTCGGACCTTGGCGGCCGTCTCGCTGATCCCGAGCTCGGCCGCGATGTCCTCGTGGGGCAGCTCGTAGACGTCGCGCAGCACCACCACGGCACGCAGCTTCGGGGACAGCACGGCGAGGGCCTCCTCGAGGTCCTGGCGCAGGGCGAGCGCATCGGCCCGGGCGGCCGGATCGCGCTCGTGGTCGGTGTCCTCGACGGTGTCGGGCAGCTCGTCGTGGCGGTGCTTGTGGCGCTTGCTCATCAGCGTGTTCGCGCAGTTCGCGGTGATGCGGTACATCCAGGTCGAGAACTGCGCCTCGCCCCGGAACCGCTTCAGGCCCTTGAAGGCCCGCAGGTAGGCATCCTGCACCACGTCTCGCGCATCCTCCTCGTTGCCGCAGAGGCGATACGCCAAGGTGTACGTGTCGGCGTGGGTGCGCCGGACCAGCTCGTCGAAGGCACCCTGCTGCCCGTCCTGGGCTCGAGCGACCAGCTCGTCCATCTCGGTTCGCATCGCAGGCATTCGGACCCCTTCGCGCAGCGCGACGTTACGTGACGACTCGGTGACAGCCTGCAGGCCTACCGCGCGGTAGCAACGCACCGCCGACCGGGAAAACGGCGATGGCCGCCCCGAGGGGCGGCCATCTGACGGCCGACCGATGCGGAGCATCGGTCAACGAACCCCAAAGGCCGCACAGCGGCCGACGGGTTCGCGGCTACTTGAGGATCTTGGTGACGCGGCCGGCACCAACGGTGCGGCCACCCTCACGGATCGCGAACCGCAACCCCTCATCCATCGCGATCGGGTTGATCAAGGTCACCGTCATGTCCGTGTTGTCACCCGGCATGCACATCTCGGTGCCCTCGGGCAGCTCGATCGAACCCGTGATGTCCGTCGTCCGGAAGAAGAACTGCGGCCGATAGTTGGAGAAGAACGGCTTGTGCCGGCCACCCTCGTCCTTGGTCAACACATACACCGTCGCCTCGAAATCAGTGTGCGGCGTGATGCTGCCCGGCTTGCACAGCACCTGACCCCGCTCCACCGCCTCCTTGTCGATCCCCCGGATCAGAGCGCCGATGTTGTCACCAGCCTGACCCTGATCCAACAGCTTGCGGAACATCTCCACACCCGTGCACGTCGTCTTCTGGGTCGCCTTGATCCCCACGATCTCCAGATCATCACCCACGTGCACGATGCCCTGCTCCACCTTGCCCGTCACCACCGTCCCCCGACCCGTGATCGAGAACACATCCTCGATCGGCATCAAGAACGGCTTGTCCAGATCACGCTCCGGCTCCGGGATGTACTCATCCACCGCATCCATCAACGCCATCACCTGATCACCCGCATCGGAATCACCCTCCAGGGCCTTCAACGCAGAGACCGGCATCACCGGCGCACCATCACCATCGAACTCCTGATCGGAGAGAAGCTCACGCACCTCCATCTCCACCAGCTCCAACAGCTCCTCATCATCGACCATGTCGACCTTGTTCAACGCCACCACGATCGCCGGCACACCCACCTGACGAGCCAACAACACATGCTCACGGGTCTGCGGCATCGGACCATCCGTCGCAGCAACCACCAGAATCGCACCATCGACCTGCGCGGCCCCGGTGATCATGTTCTTGATGTAATCCGCGTGCCCCGGCATGTCCACATGCGCGTAATGCCGCGCCGCCGTCTCGTACTCGATGTGAGCCACATTGATCGTGATCCCACGCTCCCGCTCCTCCGGCGCCTTGTCGATCATGTCGAAGGCCGTCGCGTTGTTCCCCTCCACACGCTCCGACAACACCCGCGAGATCGCAGCCGTCAACGTCGTCTTCCCATGATCGATGTGACCCATCGTCCCGATGTTCACATGGGGCTTCGACCGATCGAACTTCTCCTTGGCCATCTTCAGGCTGCCTTTCGGGATGTGCTTGGGATCCGGGGTGCGGGCGTGCTGAGCGCCAGCTCGGGGGGCACACGGGGGGCGGAGCCCCCCGTGCGAGTGGCGACGGTCGGAATCGAACCGACGACAACTCGATTATGAGCCGAGTGCTCTAACCAACTGAGCTACGTCGCCCTGTGGCGCCACCGCCGAGCGGCGGTGGTGTC
>CAYZMG010000184.1:0-2594 GCA_964479465.1 uncultured Acidimicrobiales bacterium | reverse complement strand
GCGCTGCCCAAGGTGTCGGTGCCCGACGTGTTGGCCTGCGAGCACGACGGCGACCTGGTCCGCCTCCGCATCCGCTACCGGTTCGCCGGGCAGCTGTCCTCGGCGGCACGCGCGGTGATCGACCCCGCCAAGCTGACGTGGGTCGACGAGTCCACCCACGACCTGGCCCGCCGTCACGTGCGCTTCGTGCTGCGCCCCGACCACTACGGCGACCGCTTCCGGTGCTCGGGTGAGTACCTCGTCGAGTCGACCGGCGACGGGTGCCGCCGCAGCGCCAGCATCGAGGTCAAGGTCTCGGCCCCCTTCGTGGGCGGCGCGGTCGAGCGGGCGATCGAGTCGGGCCTGCGCGAGCACCTCGCCGACGAGACCGAGGTGGTGGAGGCGTACCTGGCGGCCCGTGGATAGGTTCGCCCTCGGTAGGTTCGCACGGTGCGCCTGGCCACCTGGAACGTCAACTCGCTCAAGGCCCGCCTCGAGCGGGTCGAGGCGTGGTTGGTCGAGGCTTCGCCCGACGTGCTGTGCGTGCAGGAGACCAAGCTCGCCGACGACGCCTTCCCCGCCCTGGCGCTCGGCGCGCTCGGCTACGAAGGTGCGCACCACGGCCAGGGCCGATGGAACGGGGTCGCCATCCTGTCGCGGGTCGGCATCTCCGACGTGGTCCACGGCTTCGCCGACGGCGGGCCAGCCGACCCCGAGGCCCGGCTCCTCACCGCTCGCTGCGGTGGGACGGTGGTGGTCACCGCCTACGTCCCCAACGGGCGCGAGGTCGGCCACGAGCAGTTCCACTACAAGCTCGACTGGTTCGATCGCCTCGTGGCGCACCTCGACGCCGTGACGTCACCGGACGACGAGGTGGTGGTGTGCGGCGACCTCAACGTCGCTCCCGAGGACCGCGACGTGTGGGACGTGGCGTCGATCCACGGGGCCACCCACATCACGCCCGACGAGCGCGCCCGCTTCCAGCGCCTCCTCGACTGGGGCCTGGTCGACGCGTTCCGCCAGTGCTACCCGGACGACGACCGCCTGTTCACGTGGTGGGACTACCGGGCCGGCAACTTCCACAAGCACAAGGGCATGCGCATCGACCACGTCCTGGTGAGCCGCCCGCTGGCCGACCGGCTGTCGTGGTCGCTCGTCGACCGCAACGCCCGGAAGGGCTCCGCACCGTCCGACCACGCGCCGCTGCTGATCGAGGTCGGCGCCGACCAGGAGGGCTCGTGACCGAACCCGGACCACCGTCGGAGGGCTTCGGGCCCGGCAGCCCGAGCTGGTCGACCCGGCTCGCCGAGCTGGCCGAGGAGGAGCCGACGCCCCGACGCCGCGAGCTGCGCCGCCTCGCCGAGGCCACCCGTCGGGTGCTGCACACGATGGTGATGAACGGCGCCGACGCCGACGAGCTGGCGGCGGCGGCCGATGCGCTGGAGGCGGTGGCCGACGACCTGCACCGCCACGCCCAGCCCGGACACTCCATCTTCGAGGGGTTCGGCGAGGCCGCAACGAGCGGGGACCCCCACGGGTTCTTCGACCACAGCCCGATGCTCGGGGTGGCCAACCCGATTGCGCCGCCCATCACGATGCACGGCGTCGACGAGCGCACCATGGTGGGCGAGGCCACCTTCGGCCCGGCCTACGAGGGGCCACCGGGTTGCGTGCACGGCGGCTTCATCGCGGCGGCGTTCGACGAGGTGCTGGGCGCGGTGCAGTCGCTGTCCGGGCAACCGGGCATGACCGGGACGCTGGTCGTGCGGTACCGGTCCCCCACCCCGCTCCACGAGCTGCTCCGGTTCACCGGGCGGTTCGAGCGCGTCGAAGGGCGCAAGATCCTGACGACCGGCACGCTCCACGCGGGGGACCGCCTCTGCGCCGAGGCCGAGGGGATCTTCGTGTCCGTGGACTTCGGCCGGATGGCCGAGCTGCGGGTGCGGCGGGCCGAGCAGCAGGCCCGCCGCAGCAGCGAGGACTGACCTAGGCGCGCTTGGTCGCCGACTTGCGCGCCGGTGCCTTCCGGGCGCCGGTCTTCTTGGCAGCCGCCTTCTTGGCCGGCGACCGCTTCGCCGTGGACTTCTTGGCCGCTGCCTTCTTGGCGCCGGCCTTCTTGGCCGTGGCCTTCTTGGCCGTGGTCTTCCTGGCGGTGGACTTCTTCGCCGTGGACTTCTTCGCTGCGGCCTTCTTGGCCGGCGACCGCTTCGCCGTGGACTTCTTGGCTGCGGCCTTCTTGGCCGGCGCGGCCTTCTTCTTGGTCGCAGCCTTCTTGGCCGCTGCCTTCTTCTTGCTCGCTGCCTTCTTGGTCGCCATTGGAGACGTCGCCTTCCTGTCCGTTGCCTTGGGGTCCGGTGCTGCCTTCTTCGCCGCGGCCCGTGCTCGGGTCCTGGATGCGGCCTTCTTCGCGGGTGCCGCAGCCGCTTCCGCCGCAGCCGCGGCGGCGGCCTCGGCGTCGGCTTGTTGCTGGGCACGGAGCTTGCGGCGCTGGGAGACCGACAGCTTGCGGTCCCCGTCGTCCTCGGTGGGGGCCTGCGCCGCCACCAGGACCGGTTCGGCCGGCGCGGCCTCTACCTCGACGTCGGCCTCGGCCGGCTCGTCATCGATGGCGTCGA
>CAYZMG010000183.1:486-2600 GCA_964479465.1 uncultured Acidimicrobiales bacterium | reverse complement strand
CGCTCGACGAAACATCCACGCCTTCGCATGCAGGCGGGTGCGGTGGGCGTCGTACTGCACCTTGACCTCGGCGCCGAACTCGCGGACAAGTCGGTCCAACCCTGTGCGTCAGGCTGAGGTGAGACACCACTTCTGAGTTCGATCCCTCTGCACGGGGCGAGAAGCGAGACACCTGATGACCATGACGTTGGCTGATGCTGCCCGGATCGATGATGGGGTGGTGACCCCTCGAGCTGACCGTCCGAAGCGACGCACCTTCACCGCCGAGTACAAGTCGAACATCCTCGCGGAGTACGACGCCGCGGACCGTGGCGAGCGGGGTGCGATCTTGCGCCGGGAGGGCCTGTACTCCTCCCACATCGTGGAGTGGCGCAAGGCCGCTGAAGCTGGGGCAGCCACTGCGCTGGGCCCGAGGGCCAAGGACCGTCGTGACCGGGAGATCGAGCAGCTGCGGACCAGGGCCGAGAAGGCCGAGGCCGAGCTGGCCAAGACGAAGGCCGCGTTGGACCTGGTGGGAAAAGCACACGCGCTCTTGGAGACGCTCTCCGAGAGCACGGGCACGCAGCGGCGGTCGCAGCGGTGATCAACCCCGCCGTCGCCGAGCTCGCCGAGCTGACCTCGGTCAAGAAGGCCTGCGAGGTGCTGGGCCGCCCGCGGGGCAGCCACTACCGCGCCAAGCAGCCGGTGGTCTACGGCCCGGCGCCGAGGCCGTCGCGGCCGTCGCCGCCGAACGCGCTCACCCGGGCCGAGCAAGCCCACGTGCTGGCGGTGTTGACCAGCGAACGGTTCTGCGACAAGTCCGTGGCCCAGACCTGGGCCACCCTGCTGGACGAGGGCACCTACCTGTGCTCGATGTCCACCATGCATCGCCTCCTGCGCAAGCATGGTGCGGCCGGCGAACGACGCCGCCAAGCCACCCATCCACCCAGGAAGAAGCCCGAACTGCTGGCCACCGGACCCGGCCAGGTCTGGTCCTGGGACATCACCAAGCTCCGCGGCCCAGGACGCGGGGTGTGGTTCCAGCTCTACGTCGTGCTCGACATCTTCTCCCGCTACGTCGTGGCCTGGACCGTCCAGAACGTCGAGGACTCCGGCATCGCCAAGACGATGCTCGAGGAGGCGATGGGCACCCACGGCATCCCCGAGGCGATCCATGCTGATCGGGGCACCTCGATGACCTCCAAACCGGTCGCGCAGCTGCTGCTCGACCTCGGCGTGGACCGCAGCCATTCCCGGCCGCGGGTGAGCAACGACAACCCGTTCAGCGAGGCCGCGTTCAAGACCCTGAAGTACGCCCCGGTCTTCCCCGATGCGTTCGGGTCCCTGGCCGACGCCCGCGCGTTCTGCGAGACGTTCTTCGGCTACTACAACCATGAGCACCGTCATTCCGGGATCGCGCTGCACACCCCAGCGTCGGTCCACCACGGCACCGCAAGCGAGATCCGCGTGCAGCGACAGCACACCCTCGATGCCGCCCACGCCGCCCACCCCGAACGGTTCGGCAACCGCCGACCCCAAGCACCCAAGCTGCCCACGGCCGCCTGGATCAACCAGCCATCACCGGAGGCCCTGATACAGACTGCATGACGAGACGTGTCTCAGGCTGCTTGACATCTTCCGTAGCGTCGGTGTTGCGGGTCCGGGAAGTGGCTGATCCGAAGTGTCGATGTGCGGGGGCAGGTCGACCGCGCTAGATTTTTGAGTCGCCCCGCAGTGCCCTCCCGGGCCCGTTTCTGCTGCCCAAGCCTCGGCTGTTCGTGCGTCCGCGACCAGGCGGCGGTAGATGACGTCGGACAGGCGCCGCTTCAGACAGCGCAGCGCTTCCAGCGGTGTCTTGCCGGCGGCGAGCTTGCGGCGGTAATAGGCGCGGCCTTCGGTGTCGTGGCGCAGCTGGACGATGGCGGCGATGTGGAGGACGTGGTTCATCCGTCGGTTGCCTGCTCGGGACAGCCGGTGCCGGATCTGCTCGCCCGACGAGGCGTCCAGGGGTGCGGTGCCGGTCCAGGACGCGAACCGGTTGCGGTCCGCGAACCGGGCGATGTCGCCGACGTCGGCGAGGATCCGGGCGGCACCGGCGGGGCCGATGCCGAAGACCTCCATCAAGGTCGAACCTC
>CAYZMG010000183.1:0-476 GCA_964479465.1 uncultured Acidimicrobiales bacterium | reverse complement strand
GACCGCTGCCTTCAGTTCGGCCTTCATCTTCTTCAGCTTCTTGTCGACCGCGACCAGGTCGGCGAGCTCCTCGGCGGCCATCCGGCGGCGGGTCTTCCCGGCGACATCACGGGGACGGACGGTGGCCAGCATCGCCTTGGCCTGCAGGGCGGAGAGGTCCTTCTTGCGCTGGCCAGGGATCAGCTCACTGAGCAGTCGCTGCAGCCGGTTGAGGGTCTGCACCCGCAGGCGGGCGAGTTCGTCGCGACGGTCGGCCAGCATCCGCAGCGCCTCGAGGTCACCGTCGGGGGCTAGCACCCGCAAGCCCGCGGTGCGCAGCGCGACCATCGCGATCGAGTGCGCGTCCAGCGCGTCGGTCTTGCGGTTGTGTCCGGTGTCGAAGAGCCTGACCCTGGCAGCGAGCTTGGCCGGGACATCCACGACGTGCTCACCGGCCTCACTCAGGCGTTGGGCTAGGGACCGGCCGGTGCCGTTGG
>CAYZMG010000182.1:2125-2645 GCA_964479465.1 uncultured Acidimicrobiales bacterium | reverse complement strand
AGGTGGGCCTGGCGGGCGGCGCGCTCGGCGGCGGATGTCGCCACCAGTGGACCGACCGAGAGCTCGGCCAGCGTGATGACCGTGATGAGCGGCTCGTCCGGGAGCGTGGACGTCTCGGTGAGCTGCGAGAGCAGCAGGAGCGTGCTCGTGTCGAGGATGCCCCGCGCCACGGTCAGACCTCTGGGTCCATCAGCTCGTCGATGTCCGCCCGGAGCCTGCGAGGGTCGACGGCCGGGAGGTGGCGGCGCCTCGCTCGGAGCACCTCGAGACGCACCGGGGATCGAGGCAGCGCGGTCAGCTCGGCCACCGGGGTGCCGGCGCGAGTGATCGTCAGGCGTTCACCCCGCTCGGCGCGCTCGACGATCTCGCCACCGTGGTTGCGCAGGTCTCGTATGGACACATCAGCCACAATGGTCACCGTATCACCCGTGATACAGGCGCGGTCAGCCAGCAAGCGGCGGGGGAGACCTGCCGCAGTGGAGGGACCGGCGGGGGTCACACGGGTGGGGTGATGGGTCCG
>CAYZMG010000182.1:0-2115 GCA_964479465.1 uncultured Acidimicrobiales bacterium | reverse complement strand
AGTGGCCGTCGGGTGTGCGTTCGGGTTCGAAGCCGCGTTCTTTGATGCGGTTGTGGAAGCCGCAGTAGACGTCGGAGTTGTCGGTGTCGGTGGGGCCGTCGAGGACGGCGGGTTTCCGGTGGTCGACTTGGAGGCAGTGGCCGTGGGCGTCGCAGCCGGGCCACAGGCACCCGAGGCCGCCGGGGCTTCGGAGGAGTGCTTGGAGGAGGGCGGCGTCGCGGGCTGATCCGGTGAAGAGCCGTTGCTTGGTGCCGAGGTCGATCACGGCGCCCTTGGCGTCGACCACGACTCGGCGGACGTGTCCGACCAGGGCGGCGGCCAGCACGTCGGCGGGGTGCAGCTGGGTTCCGTCGATGGTGTGGCATCGACGGCTGTCGAGCGACTCGCCGGGGTCGACGTCGACCGCCTCGCCCGCGGCCCGGCGCAGCTCGTCCTCGAACGTTTCCTGGTCGATGACGATGTTGACCAGCGGCTCCGGTGATCGCCCGCCAGCGGCGCTGGAAGCGGCCCGGCGGAAGATGGCGAAGAACGCATCGGCGCGTCGCTGTGCCGGTGTGCGCACCAGGTCGGCCGCGACGGCACCCTGGCCGACCCGGTGGCGGGCCTCGAGCCAGTCGGCGAGCAGCTCGGCCCGCTCGAACTGCTCGAACACTTCGGCCATGGCTGCTCCCTGCAGCGCTCCGAAGGAACCCTCCAGCGACCACGACCCGTTGACCGCCGACTCGACCAGCCCGGCTCGGCGGCGTTTATGGGACTCATCCGCGCCCTGGTCGGTGCCGTCGGCGTCGGCGAGGGCCTCCCACTGGCGCAACACGGCCAGGAAGTCGTCGTGGCCCAGCACCGTGGCCTGGTGGGCGAAGATCGGATCAGCCCCTGGCAGGTGCTCGGCCACCCGCGGGTTCGATGCCACCCGGCTGATCGCCCGCACGTGGGCCACGGGGATGTCGCCGCGCAGGTAGGCGGCCTCGACCAGTGGGAGCGCCCGCAGCGCCCTGGCGGTGCGGACGCGGCCGTGGGCATCGGGACCCGACAACCTCCCGATGGCTACCAGCGCGCCCTTGGCCGACTTGTGCCCGTCGAGGGAGAAGGCGGCGCTGCGGTCGAGGTGGCCGGCGGCGCGGTCGGTGCCGGCGTCGAGTCGGCGGCGCAGCTGTTCCAATCGGCCGACCAGGGCCAGCTCGTCCTGGGCGGACAGCTGGTCGAGGTCGGCCGACAGCAGCTGGTCGACACCGTCTTCGAGGACGTCGAGCGACACGTCGAGGTCCGAGCGGACCAACGTGACGGTCATGGCGCCGCCCCCACACGGGGAGGGGCACCGGGAGAGAACGGACGCATCATGCGTCTCCTTCCATCCGATGGCGAAACGGTCGGTCCCAAGCCGACGAGTGGCGAACCCACCGCAGCGGGAGCGCCTACCCACCATTGAACTCAGGAGGTACGACAAGAACTCGCGGGGCCACGCTGGCGACGCACAAGATTCCCGTCGACCGTCCGTCTGACGGTCGAGTGGGGGCGCTCCCGACATGAGCCGTGGGGTCATGTAGCGTCTACCGTAGTTCTGTTGTAGCGTTCACCGTATGTCGAGCTTGGCGTCACCGTTCGTCACCACCGGCCCCGCCCCGCCGGACCAGGTCGTCGGCCGCGCCGACGAGGTCAGCTCGATCATCTCCCGAGCCCGGGCCGGTCACCACATGCTGATCGCCGCGCCCCGGCGATTCGGCAAGACCAGCCTCATCGCCAAGGTCGCGGCCGATGCGCCCGATGACCTGGTCGTGGTCACCGTCGACCTGATGGGCGTCCAGTCGGCGCGGGACATCGCCGACCGGGTCGTGGCCGGCTGGGACCGCCTCCCTCGACCACTGCCGCAACGCATCTCCCGGGCGGTCCGGTCGGTCCTCCGCCGACTCCAGCTCACCGTCGGGCCGGCCGGCATCGCGGCGACCGTCACGCCCCACGACACCGAGGCGGACCGGACACTCGAGGCATCGCTTGCGGTCGGTTGGGAGCTCGCCGGCGAGCTGGGTGTTCGGGTGCTGGTCGTCCTCGACGAGTTCCAGGCCGTGGCCGACGTGGTCGGGGCCCAGGAGCGGATCCGCTCCCAGATCCAGCATCACG
>CAYZMG010000181.1:0-2772 GCA_964479465.1 uncultured Acidimicrobiales bacterium | reverse complement strand
ACAGTCGCCCCTTCTGTATCGACCTGGGACTTGCCGGCGGGGCAGAACGAGAGGAAGTCACAGCGCCGGCACCAGTCGCCGGGCGCCGGCCCGAACCTGGCCTCGGCCAGGGCGTCGAGGGTGGAGGTCAGCCGGGCCCGCACGCCGGCCACCCGGCCCTCGTCCCAGTCGGTGGACAAGATCAGCGCCGGCCCGTCGGCCCGCAGGTAGCAGTAGGTGGTGCGCAGGCCGGCGGGGTCGGCCCCCCATGTATCGACGGCCGCCAGCCCGTACAGGTCGAGCTGGGTGGCCGCCGCCCGATCACCCTCGGCCGCCGGCCGCCCGGTCTTGAAGTCGACAAGCTCCATGCGGCCGTCGCGCTCGTAGGCGGCGTCGATGCGACCCCGCACCAGGTGGCCGCCGGCGGCCAGCACGAACGGGGCCTCGACCCGGATGGGATCCAGCTCGGCCCACGGGCTGCCCAGGAACGACGCCCGCAGGCCGGCCCGGACGTCGGCGCCGGCGGGGAGCCGGTCGGGATCGAGGCCCTCGGCGGCGTCGTTTGGCTCGGGCTCGGTGTCGTCGGGCTCCGGCTCGATGAGGGTGAGCTGGCGCCCGGCCCGCTGCTCGATCCAACGGTGGATCTCGGTACCAATGCGGGCGGCGGCCGACGAGCGGCGGGGGAGGGGCCGGACGACGGTCCAGTAGAACTGCTTTGGGCAGCGGGCGTAGGTGACGAGGCCGGTGACCGACAAGGCCGGCGGCGCCACCCGGGCCGCGGCGGGCACCACGGCGTCAAAGCGCAGCTGGATGGGCGCGGCGGCGGGGCGGGGCGCCACCACCTCAGCGTAGGTTCCAGCAGCAATCCGGTGGGCCTCGGCCCGCTGGCGCTCCTTGGCCCCGACGTCGGGGTTGACCTCGGCCGGCTGGTGGCGGAACCACTCGGTCGCCAGGTCGGCCTGGCCGGCGATGAAGTCGTAGAACTCCGATGGGCCCTGGGGCTCCGCCGGCCCCGGGTACCAGTGGGCCGCCGAGCAGACGAGCCGGCGCTTGGCCCGGGTGCAGGCCACGTACAGCAGCCGCCACTCCTCGTCCAGGCGCCGGCGCCGGATGACCTCCTCGATGTCCTTCTGCTTGGATCCCGGCCACGGCGGGATGCCGTCGTCCTCCCGGAGCCACCAGGGGAGGGCGGCCCCGTTGGTCAGGGCGTTCTCGCCGCTGCGCCCGTCGGGGAAGATCTTCGACGAGCCTTTCCCGGCCAGGCCGGGCACGTAGACGGCGTCGAACTCCAGGCCCTTGGCCTGGTGGATGGTCATGACCTTCACCGCGTCGGCGTCGGTGAGGTGGGCCTCGGCCAGGTCGTCGTCGGACTCGTCGAGCAGCTGGAGGTACTCCACGAACGCCCGCAGCCCGGTGTCGCCCTCGACGGGGGTGAACCCCTCGGCCAGGTCGAGGAATCGCAGCAGGTTCTCCCGCCCGAGGTCACCGGAGGCCCGCCACAGGCCGGTGCGCTCGACGACGGTCTCGGCCAGCTCCAGCACGGGCATGCGGGTGGCGGCGCCGGCCAGGGCGGCCCGCTCGACCAGGAAGCCCTGAAGCCGGCGCCGGGCGACATCGGACAGGTCGGGGATCGAGTCGAGGTCGTCGAGCGCAGCCAGCCACCCGAGCTCGGTTCGGCGGGCGTGGCGCGAAACGGCGGCCAGGTCGCGCAGGCTGATGCGGTAGCGGGGGCCCTCCAGGATGCGCAGCAGGGCGACGGTGGCACCGTCGTCGGCGACGAGCTGGAGCCAGGCCACCAGATCGACCACCTCGGGCCGGTCGAGCAGCCCGCTGGCCCCGATGACCTCCACCGCCACCCGCTGCTCCTCGAGGGCGGCGACGATCGACGGGATGAGCCGGCGCTTGCGGCACAACACGGCGGTGCCGCCGCACGGCTCGCCGCCGGCCACCCGCTTGGCGATGTCGCCGGCGATGGTGGCCGCCTCCTCGGCGTCGTCGGCGGCGAGGAAGCAGTCGATGGTGGTGTCGGGGGCATCGGCGGGCACCGAGAGCTCCTTGGGGAGGGAGTGCTCGACCTTGGCCTGGATGCGGTTGGCCAGGGCCACCAGGCGGGGACCGAACCGGAATGTGGTCTGCAGCGGGCGGACGGTGACCGGCGGGAAGTGGGTACCGAAGTCGAGGATGTTGGCCAGGTGGGCGCCCCGAAACCCGTAGATCGACTGCATGTCGTCGCCCACCGCCGTCACCCATGACGCATTGTTTGCCCCCCCGGTGCCCTCCCCAGCCCCCGGATAGATGAGCTGCAGGAGCCGGCGCTGGGCGAAGTTGGTGTCCTGGTACTCGTCGAGCAGGACGGCGGGGTGCTGGTCGCGCAGGGCGGCGGCCAGCTCGGGGCGCTCGGTGAGCAGGCGCACGGCCAGGGTGATCTGGTCGCCGAAGTCGAGAAGATTCCGCTCCCGCTTGCGCCGGCCGTAGGCCTCCACCACCTGGCACAGCTCCAAGCGCATGAGGGCGGTGTCGCGGATCTTCTGGGTGGCGGGGCCGGCGATGATCCGCTCGCAGTCGTCGGCCACCGCATCGATGGGAACCAGATGGTCGGCGCAGCGCGACGCCAGGGTCAGGGCGTCGTCGAGCAGGCCCTGGGGCCTCATCGTCTTGCGGCGCTGGAAGCGGAACTCGTCGAACACGCCGTACAGGAGCTGCCAAGCCTGGGCCCTGTTGAGGACGCGGGTGTCGGGGTGGAGGTCGAGCTCAAGGGCATGGTCGGCGACCACCGAGGCGCCGAAGGAGTGG
>CAYZMG010000180.1:0-2825 GCA_964479465.1 uncultured Acidimicrobiales bacterium | reverse complement strand
CCGATGAGCACGCCGCCGACGATGCCGCCGACCATGTGGACGCCCACGACGTCGAGGCTGTCGTCGTAGCCGAGGCGGTACTTGAGCTGGATGGCGGCGTAGCAGCACACGCCCGCCGCGGCGCCGAACGCGATGCCGGCCAGACCGCCGACGTAGGCGGCCGCCGGGGTGATGGCGACGAGACCGGCGACGACGCCCGAGCAGGCGCCGAGGACCGTGAAGTGCCCGTCTTTGATGCGCTCGACGAGGAGCCAGGCGAACATGCCGGCTGACGCGGCGAGGAAGGTGTTCATCAGCGCGGTGGCGCCGAGGGCGCTGTTGCCGTCGCCGAGGCCGGTGCCGCCGGCGTTGAACCCGAACCAGCCGAACCACAGGATGCCGGTGCCGAGGAGCACGAGCGGGAGGTTGTGGGGCAGCATCGGCTCGCCCGGCCAGCCCACCCGCTTGCCGAGGACGAGGACCAGGGCCAGCGCCGCAGCGCCGGCGTTGATGTGGATGGCCGTGCCGCCGGCGAAGTCGAGCGAGCCTCGGGCGCCGAGCCAGCCGATGAGGTCACCGGTCTCCGAATCGAGGCCGTAGATCCAGTACACGACCGGCACGTAGACGATGAGGCTCCACAGCGGGACGAAGACGGCCCAGGCTGCGAACTTGAGCCGGTCGGCGACGGCGCCGCTGATGAGCGCCGGGGTGATCGCGGCGAAGGTCATGAGGAAGGCGGTGGCGAGGAGCCCGTCGCCGTCGAGGCCCTTGAGCCCGACGTTGTCGAAGCTGCCGATGAGCCCGCCCGAGCCCGATCCGCTGAGGGAGGCGCCGACCGTGACCCACAGCAGGGGGCTGACGGCGAGGCAGTACAGGTTCATCAGCAGCATGTTCAGCACGTTCTTCGAGCGGCCCATGCCGCCGTAGAACAGGGCCAGGCCCGGCACCATGAAGAGCACCAGTGCCGTGGACATCAGCACCCAGGCGTCGCCACCATCCATCGAAGTCGCTCCCTCAGTCGCGTGGGGGCGACAGGTGCCGCCCAGATCGAGGTCAGGGTTGCGTCAGGGTGTGTCCCGGAGGGTTCCGGTTCGTTTCCGCTGTGTGAACCCGGCCCGGTCAGGGCGACGCCTCGCCGTAGAGGTCGATGAGCTCGGCGGCGACCCGGGCGAGCTCCTGGCGCACCTCCTCCGGGGACGTCACCCGGAGCCAGGCGCCGACGCCGGCCAGCTCACCGGCGACCGACCGGGCGCTGTGGCCACGGATGACCACCTCCACGCCGTCGGGACCGGGGCCGCCCACGTCGAGGCGGGTGCCGAGGATCCAGCGCAGGACGTCGATGCGATCGGGATCGGCGACGCCCCGGACCTCCACGTGGGTGGCGCCCTCGTCGATGGCCTCGGCGATGGCACGCCACTCGCCTGCGAGGTCGAAGTCGGGGGGCCGGGTGGCGGGCCGGTCGGTGACCGCGACGTCGGTGACCCGGTCGATGCGGAACAGGCGCCGGCCCCGCGCCGTGCCGGCGACGAGGTACCAGGACGGCCCCTTCGACACCACGCCCAGCGGGTCGACCGTGCGGTGGCTGGCGCGACCGTCGCGGGCGACGTAGCCGAGCTCGACCTGGACACCGTCGATGACGGCCTGCTGCAGGGGATCGAGGAACCGGGGCGCGGCCAGGTCGTCGCGCCGGCCCCAGGCCACGGCGTCGACGTGCATCGACGCAGCCGCGGCCTCGGCCTGGACGCGGAACGGTTCCGGCAGCGCCTGCACGAGCTGGCGCAGCGCGGACCGCACGGCCGGTGCCCCGCCCGACGCCGGACCGGCCACGAGGAAGAGCGCGCGCGCCTCGGCGGCCGTGAGACCGCTGAGGTCGGTGCGGGCACCGCCGAGGAGGCGCCATCCTCCGCCCCGGCCGGCCTGGGAGTACACCGGGATGCCCGCCATCCCGAGCGCCTCGAGGTCGCGCCGGGCCGTGCGCTCGGAGATCTCGAGCTCGTCGGCGACCTGGCGGGCCGTGACCTGGCCGCGCTGCTGGAGCAGGAGCAGGACGGCGACGAGGCGATCGGCACGCACCCGCAGATGTTCTCATGGAAACTGGCCAGAAGATGACCGCTTTGCTCGCGGAAGGTGTCGCCATGCAGACCACCACCGACACCACGACCACCCCGGCGCCCGACGCCGACGACCCCCGCACCACCTTCGCCCGCGCCGTCGCGCTCGGCACCGCCACCGTCGCCGGCGTGCGCGACGACCAGCTCGACCTGCCGACGCCATGCACCGAGATGGACGTCCGTACGCTGCTCGCCCACCTCCGCGCCGTGCTCGACCGGGTCACGGCGCTCGGCCGGGGCGAGGACTCCTTCGCCGTCGCCGAGGTGCCCCTCGGACCCGACCGGTTCGGCGAGTGGACCGAGGCCGCCCACCGGGTGCGGGCGGTGTGGAGCGACGACGCCGTGCTCGCCCGGCCGATGGAGCTGCCCTGGCAGCAGGGATCCGGTGCCGACATCCTCCTCGGCTACGTCAACGAGGTCGTCGTCCACACGTGGGACCTCGCCGCGGCGACCGGTCAGGAACCCGACTGGGACGACGACCTGGCCGAGCAGGCCCTCGCCCACATGCCCGGGCTGCCGGGCGAAGGTCGACGGGAGATGTTCGAGCAGATCTCGGCCGACATGGGCCTGCCAGAGCCGGCGATGCCCTTCGCCGAGGTCGTCCCCGTGCCGGAGGGTGCGCCGGTGATCGATCGCCTGGTCGCCTGGAACGGCCGTGACCCGGGCTGGACCGCCCCTCGGAGCTGAGCCCGGGGCGCGGCCGTAGATTCGGGGGTGTGACCAGACCCGCCGTCG
>CAYZMG010000179.1:0-2912 GCA_964479465.1 uncultured Acidimicrobiales bacterium | reverse complement strand
CCAGCCCCCCGCCGACCACCATGGCCTGGCCCGCCACCACCAGCCCCCCGCCGACCACCATGGCCGGGCCCACGAAGCCCTTGCGGGCGAGCACGGCCATACCAGCGGCCACCAGTAGGGCGGCGACCCCGGCCCGGACACCGCCGGGCGTCGGCGCCGGCACCCGGCGCAGCTCGACCCGGGCGAACAGCCACACCAGCGGTACCAACGCGACGGCCGGCGCCACCAGCCACACCGGCCGCCACGCCCACCACGCCGCCGTCCCCACGGCCGGCGCCGGCAGCAGCCCGCCGGGCAGGGCGACGGCGGCCACGATGAGCAGGGCGGTCAGGTGCCACAGGAACACCGTCATCGCCATCCCGTTGGCGACGACCACTGCGGCCCATGCTCGGGGCCGGTCCAGCCAGCGGTCGACCGCCGGCCGCACCAGCATGGCCAGGCCGAACTGCCACACACCCAGCGCCACCAACCCCAGCGACGGCGGGAAGGTGTTCGACCGGCCGTCACCGACGCCGACCATCGACCGCCCGTAGGCCAGGACGCCCGTCAGCACGAACAGCCCGACCAGGCCCGCGCCGGCCAGCAGCCAGAACCGCCGCCGCGACCAGCGGGCCACGGCGCCGTCCCGCCAGGCCACACCCAACTGGTGGGCGAACAGCCACACCAGGGCCAGG
This sequence comes from uncultured Acidimicrobiales bacterium, assembly GCA_964479465.1. Lineage (GTDB taxonomy): Bacteria > Actinomycetota > Acidimicrobiia > Acidimicrobiales > AC-14 > CADCTB01. The sequence goes on along the minus strand of CAYZMG010000179.1, from coordinate 2,238 downwards.
TTCAGCCAGCCGACGAGCGGCACGCCCAGCGGCCACCGCAGCAGGTCGACGGCGGCCACGGCGCCGGCCAGCGCCACCGACACCCTCCAGCCCCACCGTCGCTGGGCCGCCACCATCGCCGGCGCCACCGCCACGACCACCACGTAGGCGGCCAGGAACCACAACGGCTGGGCGATCGACCCCGCCCGCACCGCCGCCGGCGCCACCCCCACCGCGGCCAGGGCGGCTACCGCCACCACCCAAACGCCGGCGAAGACCAGCACCGGCCGGACCAGGCGGGTCAACCGCCCCCCCAGCCATTCGCCGTAACCCCGCCCGTCACGGGCCGCCGCGGTCCACGAGGCTGTGTTCGAGAAGCCCCCGACCACGAAGAACACCGGCATGATCTGGAACACCCACGTCAGCCACTGGGCCGCCGGCGCCGCCTCCAGCACGTTGCTCGCCACCAGGCGCCCGTCCTGCCACTCGACCCCGGCCATGAACCAGTGGCCCAGCATGACCACGGCCAGGGAGAACACCCGCAGGAAGTCGACGTAGCGCTCCCGGCGGGACGGCGTCGCCGTATCCACCGACAAAGGCCGCAGTGCAGTGAAAGTTGTCATGCGGCGACTGTGCGCCGTCGCCGGCCCCGGTTGGAAGGGCTGGCGGGGGGTTTGGGGGGTCCCCCCGGGGTCCTTTGAGGGCTGTCCCCGGTGGGAGCGGTCGGTCGCCGGCCCCACGATGAACCCATGACGAACCTCAGCTCAATCCTCACCCAGTCCGCCGCCACCCACCCGACCAAGACGGCCATCGTCGCCGGCGACACCGAGGTGGACTACGCCACCGTCGACCTGTTCGCCCGCATGTTCGCCGGCGCCCTGCGCGACCTCGGAATCGAGCCCGGCGAGCACGTGGCCCTGGTGCTGCCCAACGTGCCCCAGTTCACCATCGCCTACTTCGGTTGCCACTACGCCGGCAACCCGGTGGTCCCCCTGAACGTCCTGCTCACCGCCGAGGAGCTCGCCTACCACCTCGACGACTCGCAGGCGACGACCGTCGTCACCTGGGAGCTGTTCCTGCCGGTGGTCCAGCAAGCAGCCGGCGACCGCACCGTCATCGTGGCCAAGGCCGACCTAGCCGACCTCGCCGCCCCCCACGGCACCCACAACCTCACCGCCCTGATCGCCGGCGCCGCACCCGTCGCCACCGCCCACCCGACCACCGACGACGACACCGCCGTCATCCTCTACACCTCGGGCACCACCGGCCGGGCCAAGGGCGCCGAGCTCACCCACGCCAACCTGCTGGCCAACACCAAGGTCCCCCACCAGCTCGTCGGCCTCGGCGCCGACACGGTCGCCCTGGTCGCCCTGCCCCTGTTCCACGCCTTCGGCATGACGGTCATACACAACGCCGTGCTGGCCGTGGGTGGCACGCTGGTCCTCCAGCCCCGGTTCACCGCCGGCGCCGCCGCCGCCCTGATCGCCCGCCATCGGGTCACGTTCTTCGGTGGCGTTCCCACCATGTACATCGCCCTGCTGCAGTCCGCAGAGGCCGACCTGTCGACTGTCACGTGGTGCGTCTCGGGCGGAGCCCCGATGCCGGCCGAGGTGATGGCCGCCTTCGAGCAGCGCCACGGCGTCACCCTCCTCGAGGGCTACGGCCTGTCGGAGACCTCGCCGGTGGCCAGCTTCACCGTCCCCGAGCTGCCCCGCACCGCCGGCTCTATCGGCTACGCCGTGCCCGGCGTCGAGCTGGCCCTGCTCGGCGACGACGGTGCGTTCGTCACGACACCGGGTGAGCGGGGGGAGATCTGCGTCCGCGGCAACAACGTGATGAAGGGATACTGGCGCAACCCCGAGGCGACCGCCCAGGCCATCGTCGACGGCTGGTTCCGCACCGGCGACATCGGCGTCTTCGACGTCCACGGCGCCTACCGCATCGTCGACCGTAAGAAGGATCTCATCATCCGGGGCGGCTACAACGTCTACCCGCGTGAGGTCGAGGAGGTCTTGCACCGCCACCCCGCCATCGCCCAAGCCGCCGTTGTCGGCATTCCGCACGCCCGATACGGCGAGGACGTCAAGGCTGTCGTCACCCTGAAGCCCGGGGCGACGGCCACGGCTGAGGAGATCGTCGCCTGGGCCCAGCACCACCTGGCGGCCTACAAACGCCCTCGCTTCGTCGAGATCCGCGACCAGCTCCCCACCGGCCCGACCGGCAAAGTCCTCAAGGCGGCGCTGAGGGATGCGGCCTGAA
>CAYZMG010000178.1:0-2920 GCA_964479465.1 uncultured Acidimicrobiales bacterium | reverse complement strand
TGGCGGAGATCTGGCGCGCCTTCGGGCTCAAGCCCTGGCGCCAGGACAGCTTCAAGGTGTCACCTGTCAGCCGTCACGGAATTCCCTCTTCGCTGAGTTTTCCCGTCACGTAATTCCCTGATCCGCCGTCACGGAATTCCCTGACCGCACGTCACGGAACTCCCTGGTGGGGATGGTCCCTCGCCCCGGCGCCACGTTCGTTGAGCATCCCTCTCGTCGACGACGAGGAGGGCGAGTGGCAAGGAGAGCGATCAGGGTGGTTGACGTTGTGGAGATCCTCAGGCACTGGCACGCCGGCCGGCGCATCGGCCAGGTGTGCTCGTCGCTGGCGGTGGACCCCAAGACGGTGCGCAAGTACACGGCCAAGGCGATCGAGGCGGGGCTGGCCCCCGGCGGCCCGCCGCTGAGCGAGGAGCAGTGGTCGGAGCTGGTGGCCGGGTGGTTCCCCGACATCGTGGACCGAAGACTGCGCCAGGTCACCTGGCCGGAGATCGAGGCTCACCGGTCCCAGATCAAGAAGTGGCTCGGCGTGGTGACGGTGGCCACCATTCACCAGCGCCTGCGTGACGACCACGGCCTCGGCGTCTCGGAGTCTTCGTTGCGCCGGTTCATCTGGGCCAACTTCGAAGAGGAGGTGGCCCGTGACGCGGTGCGGGTCCTGCGTGACACCCCGCCGGCCGGGGACGAAGCCCAGGTCGACTATGGCCTGCTCGGCCGATGGCTCGACCCGGCGACGCAGCGCATGCGGCGGGTGTGGGGCTTCATGATCGTCCTGACGTACTCCCGCCTGATGTTCCTGCGCCCGGTGCTGAGCATGGACGAGGGCTCCTGGGTCGAGGCCCACGTGCTCGCCCTGGAGTTCTTCGGGGGTTCACCGCGGCGGATCGTGCCGGACAACTTGAAGACCGGCGTCATCAAGGCCGACCTGTATGACCCGTTGATCAACAAGGCCTTCGGGGAGTTCGCCGCCCATTACGGGTGTCTCGTGGACCCGGCCCGGAGGCAGAAGCCCAGGGACAAGGCCACCGTCGAAAGACATGTTCCCTATGCCCGGGACTCCTTCTTCGCCGGCCGCTCCGGGGACTCGCATCTCTGGCCGCCATGCAGGAGGACGCGGTGCGATGGAGCCACCAGGTGGCCAACCATCGCCAGTGCCGGCCGCTGCTGCGCGTCGCTCCCCAGGTCGTCTTCGATGCCGAGGAAGCCGACACCCTGCTCCCTCTTCCCCGCCACGCCTTCGAGCTGGCCAAGTGGTCGAGGCCCAAGGTGGGCCCCGACATCCACATCAAGGTGGGCAAGGCCCTCTACTCGGTGCCGTGGGCGAACATCGGCAAGCAGGTCGACGCCCGGGAGGGCGTGCGAACCGTGGAGGTCTACCTGGAGGGCACCCTCATCAAGACCCACGTGCGCATCGAGAAGGGCAAGCAGACCGACAACGCTGATTACCCGCCGGAGAAGATCGCCTTCATGATGCGCACCCCGGCCTGGTGCCGGCGCCGGGCCGGCGAGCTGGGCGAATCCGTGTCCCAGCTGGTCGGGGTGCTGATGGAGGTCAACGCCCTCTATCGCCTCCGCAGCGCCCAGGGGGTGGTGCACCTGGCCGACAAGTACGACGCCGAGCGACTGAACGCCGCCTGCCGGCGGGCCATCGACGTGGGCGACCCGTCCTACAAGACGGTCAAGGGCATCCTGGTCGCCGGCACCGAGCACGACGGCGATGAAGCACCCGAGTCCCCACCCTCGGCGCCGGCGCATCTGCACGGTCCCGAGGTCCTCTTCGGATCGGAGGTGGCCCGATGAAGACTCATCAGCTGGAGGACGCGCTGCGGGCGCTGAAGTTGTTCGGCATGCTGGAGACCCTCGAGGCCCGCCTGGCCCAGGCCAGTGCCGGCGAGCTCGGCCACGTCGAGCTGCTGGGCGTGCTGTGCGCCGATGAGGCGGCCCGGCGCGACACCGCCGGCCTGGAACGCCGGGTCAAGGCCGCCCGGTTCGAGCAGACGACGACCATCGAGGACTACGACTTCTCCTTCAACCCCAAGATCCCCGCCGCCCAGATCCGGGACCTAGCCACGCTGCGCTTCCTCGACGCCGGCGAGTCGGTGATCCTGCACGGCCCCGTCGGGGTGGGGAAGTCGATGATCGCCCAGGCCCTCGGCCACGCCGCCTGCCGGCGGGGCCACAGCGTGGTCTTCACCAAGACGTCCCGCCTGCTGGCCGACCTCGCCGGCGGCCACGCCGATCGCAGCTGGGAGACCCGGCTGCGCCGGTGGGCCCGGCCGGGGTTGCTGATCCTGGACGATTTTGCGATCAGGGATTTCACGCTGACCCAGGCGGACGACCTATACGAACTCGTCACGGAACGAGGGCCCCGGCCGGCCATCTTCACGGCCAACCGCCAGGCCTCGGACTGGTACACGCTGTTCCCGAACCCCGTCGTGGCCGAGTCGATCCTGGACCGGATCGTGAATTCCGCCCACCACGTGCACATGGACGGCCGCTCGTTCCGGCCGAACAAGCGCCCGGGCTCGGCGAAGGGACGCACGACGTGAGCGGGCCGGCCTGCGCTGCGGCGGGGTGCGACAACGCCGTCGAGCGCCGCCCCGGCCGGGTCGGGCGCCCGCCGATCTACTGCTCGCCGGCGTGCCGCCCTTCACGCACCGGCTGCGCCGGCCGCAACCAGATCAGCGTCGAGGTCGACCAGGAGGGCGACGACGACGGCCGGCCCGGCCGCTGCTGGGTGGTCACCATTCGGCGCGGGAGGAACAGCGTCGTCGTCGGCCGGGACCTCGGGCGCTTCAGCGCCACGGTGCTCTCCGGCGAGCTTCGGGCACTGCTTCAGCCGGGCGCCCGGCGGGACGGAGGCGCCATCGAGTAGACATCGGCTTCACGCCGGACGAGGGAATTCCGTGACGGCAGCGTC
>CAYZMG010000177.1:578-2948 GCA_964479465.1 uncultured Acidimicrobiales bacterium | reverse complement strand
GGGCAAGCCGGTGTACGACGGCATCGACTGGTCCCGGGCCCACGGCGGCGACTGGCTGGTGCTCACCGGCTGTCGCAAGGGGGCGGTCAACCAGGCGCTGCACGCCGCCGGCCCGGCTGCAGCCGAGCGCGAGCTCCGCCGCCTCGTCGACACCTTCGGTGCGGGCAACGTGGCCGTCGAGCTGTGGGACCACCACGACCCGCTCGACTCGGCCCGCAACGACGCGCTCGCCGCCCTCGCCCACCGGGTCGGCGTCGAGGTCGTGGCCACCAACAACGTCCACTACGCCACCCCGGCCGAGCGCCGCCTCGCCACCGCCCTCGCCGCGGTGCGGGCCCGGCGCAGCCTCGACGACGCCGACGGCTGGTTGCCGCCCGCCGCCACCGCCCACCTCCGCTCGGGCGACGAGCAGGCCCGCCGCTTCGCCCGCTACCCGGGCGCGGTCGAGCTGGCGGCCGAGCTGGGCCGGGCGTGCGCGTTCGACCTGCACCTGGTCGCCCCGAACCTGCCGCCGTTCCCGTGCCCCGACGGCCTCGACGAGATGGGCTACCTGCGCCGCCTCACCGAGGAGGGGGCCACCCACCGGTACGGGCCCCGCCACGCCGAGCGGGAGCCCGGGGCGTGGGCCCAGATCGACCACGAGCTCGCCCTCATCGAGACCCTGGGGTTCCCGGGCTACTTCCTCATCGTGTGGGACCTGGTCGACTTCTGCCGCCGGGCCGGGATCTACTGCCAGGGCCGGGGGAGCGCGGCCAACTCGGCGGTCTGCTTCGCCCTCGGCATCACCAAGGCCGACGCCGTGAAGCTCGGCCTGCTGTTCGAGCGGTTCCTGTCACCCGAGCGCGACGGCCCGCCCGACATCGACATCGACATCGAGTCCAACCGGCGCGAGGAGGTCATCCAGTACGTGTACGAGCGCCACGGCCGCCGCCATGCCGCCCAGGTCGCCAACGTCATCACCTACCGGGCCCGGTCCTCGATCCGCGACATGGCCAAGGCACTCGGCTACGCCACCGGCCAGCAGGACGCCTTCGCCAAGGCCGCCGACGCCTGGGGGAACATCGCCTCCACCATGGCCCAGCCCGGCGCCGCCGAGGAGCTGCCGGCCGACGTGGTCGAGCTGGCCGCCGAGGTCGAGCACTTCCCCCGCCACCTCGGCATCCACTCCGGCGGCATGGTGCTGTGCGACCGGCCGGTGGTCGAGGTGTGCCCGGTCGAGTGGGGCCGCTTCCAGGGCCGGGAGGGCGCCACGGTGCGGGCCGACGTGCCCATCCGCTCGGTGCTGCAGTGGGACAAGGACGACTGCGCCGCCGCCGGCCTGGTGAAGTTCGACCTGCTCGGCCTCGGCATGCTCACCGCCCTGCACGAGGCGATCGACCTGGTGCAGGCCGCGTACGGCATCGAGCTCGACCTGGCCGAGATCCCCCAGGACGACGAGGTCTACGCCATGCTCTGCGCCGCCGACTCGGTGGGCGTGTTCCAGGTCGAGTCCCGGGCCCAGATGGCCACCCTGCCCCGGCTGCGCCCCCGCACCTTCTACGACCTGGTGGTCGAGGTCGCCCTCATCCGCCCCGGGCCCATCCAGGGCGGCTCGGTCCACCCCTACATCCGCCGGCGCAACGGTCAGGAGGACGTCACCTACCTCCACCCGCTGCTGGAGCCGTCGCTGGCCAAGACGCTCGGCGTGCCGCTGTTCCAGGAGCAGCTCATGCAGATGTCCATCGACGTCGGCGGGTTCACCCCGGCCGAGTCCGACCAGCTCCGCCAGGCCATGGGCTCCAAGCGCTCGCCCGAGCGGATGGAGCGCCTCCACGCCCGCTTCACCGCCGGCGCCCGCGAGCGCGGCGTGCCCGACGACGTCATCGAGCAGATCTGGCTGAAGCTGGCCGCCTTCGCCAACTACGGCTTCCCCGAGAGCCACTCGGTCTCCTTCGCCTACCTGGTCTACGCGTCGTCGTGGCTGAAGCGGTTCCACCCCGCCGCGTTCTGCGCCGGCCTGCTCAACGCCCAGCCCATGGGGTTCTGGTCGCCCCACTCGCTCATCCAGGACGCCCGCCGCCACGGCGTCGAGGTCCGCACCCCCGACGTGTCGGTCTCCGCCGCCAAGGCGACCCTGGTCTGGGACCCCACCCCCACCCGTTCTGGCATACATCCAGTACCACCAGGTGGCACATCGGTAGGCCAGAACGATCCGGTGGAGACCACCCGGGGGCTGCCGGCCGAGGTGTGGGGCAAGGCCGGACCGGTGGTGCAGCTCGGCCTGCGCGAGGTGCGCAGCCTGTCGCGCAACGGCGTGTCCGCGGTGACGATCGTGTTCGCCGACGGGACCGATCGCTGGCACGCCCGCCAGCTCGTACGCGAGCGCCTCGA
>CAYZMG010000177.1:0-568 GCA_964479465.1 uncultured Acidimicrobiales bacterium | reverse complement strand
CGAGGTGCGCAACATCGGCGACGACGTGGCCGCCGAGATCGAGGCGGCCCGCGACGTCGACGGGCCCTTCACGTCGATGGAGGACCTCGCCCGCCGGGTGCCGCTCACCCTGCTCCAGCTCGAGGCATTGGCCACCGCCGGGGCGTTCGGTTGCTTCCGCTCGCCCCGCACGGGCGAACCGCTCTCCCGGCGCGAGGCGCTGTGGCAGGCCGGCTCGGTCGCCCAGGGCGGGGTCGACCGGCTCCCCGGCATCGTCACCGGTGCCGTCGCGCCGACCCTGCCCGGCATGGACGACTTCGAGGAGGCCCGGGCCGACCTGTGGTCCACCGGCATGAGCCCCGACGGCCACCCCACCCGCTTCATCCGGGACCACCTCGACCGACTCGGCGTGGTGACCTCCGAGGGGCTGTGGCACGTCGAGCCGGGTTCGAAGGTGCTCATCGGCGGGGTCGTCACCCACCGCCAGCGTCCCGCCACCGCCGGCGGCACCATGTTCCTCAACCTCGAGGACGAGACCGGGCTCATCAACGTCGTGGTCTCGAAGGCTGCTGGAACGCCCACCGCCGGG
>CAYZMG010000176.1:0-2971 GCA_964479465.1 uncultured Acidimicrobiales bacterium | reverse complement strand
TTCCGCCAGGTCAGCACCCAGATCGAGCACGACCTGGTGCGGGCGGAGATGATCAGCCTGCCCATCATCCTGATCCTGCTGGTGCTGGTCTTCGGCAGCGTGGTGGCCGCGTCGCTGCCCCTCGGCATCGGTGCCCTGGCTGTGATCGGAACGTTCCTGGTCCTGCGGGTACTTGCGTCGTTCACCGAGGTCTCGATCTTCGCCCTCAACCTGACCACGGCCATGGGCATGGGCCTGGCCATCGACTACAGCCTGTTCGTGGTCTCCCGCTACCGGGAGGAGTTGCGGGCGGGCCTGGCGCCGGCCGACGCCATCGTGCGCACGGTGCGGACCGCCGGCCGCACCGTGATCTTCAGCGCGATCACCGTGGCCGTCTCCCTGGCCGCCATGCTCGTCTTCCCGCTCGCGTTCCTGCGCTCCTTCGCCTACGCCGGCATCGCCGTGGTCGGCCTCGCCGCAGTCGGCGCCGTGGTCGTGCTGCCGGCGCTGCTGGCCGTCCTCGGCCACCGGGTCGACAAATGGGTCGTGTGGCGCCGGCCGGTCAAGGCCGAGGGCACCGGCTTCTGGCACCGGGTGGCCTTGGCCGTCATGCGCCGGCCGCTCCCCGTGGCGGCCGGCGTGATACTGGTCCTGGGGTTCCTGGGCGCCCCGTTCTTCAACATCGCCTTCGGCCTGCCCGACGACCGCAACCTGCCGGCCACCGCCACCAGCCGCCAGGTGCAGGACATCATCCGCACCGAGTTCGCCTCCAACGAGGCCTCGGCCCTTTCCGTTGTCGCAACCGGCATCGGCAATCCCCAGGCCCGGCTCCCCGAGCTCGAGCGCTACGCCCAGGACCTGTCCCGGGCGCCCGGCGCAGCCCGGGTCGACACCCTCGCCGGCTCCTACGCCGGCGGCCAGCAGGTCGCCCCGCCCAACGAGGCGTCGGCTCGCTTCGCCGGCCAGGACGGGACCTGGCTGGCGGTCGTGCCCGCGGTGGAGCCCTACTCCGAGGCCGGCGAGCGCCTGGTGGAGGCCGTGCGCGACGTGCCGTCGCCCTTCGCCGGTGTGGAGGTGGCCGGCGCGTCGGCCGAGCTCGTCGACTCCAAGGACTCCCTGTTCGGGCGCATGCCGCTGGCCCTGGCCCTCATCGGCCTGGTCACCTTCGTCGCCCTCTTCCTCATGACCGGCGGGGTGCTGGTGCCGATCAAGGCCATCCTGGTCAACCTGCTGAGCCTCAGCGCCACCTTCGGCGCCATGGTGTGGATCTTCCAGGAGGGCAACCTGTCCGAAGTCCTCGACTTCACCGCCACCGGCACCATCGCCACGACCATGCCGATCCTGATGTTCTGCATCGCCTTCGGCCTGTCGATGGACTACGAGGTGTTCCTGCTCTCCCGCATCAAGGAGGAGTACGACATTTCGGGCAACAACGTGTCGTCGGTGGCCCTGGGCCTGGAGCGCACAGGACGCATCGTGACCGCGGCCGCTGCGCTGCTGGCCGTCGTGTTCCTGGCCTTCGCCACCTCCCAGGTCACCTTCATCAAGCTGTTCGGCCTGGGCCTCGCGCTGGCCGTCATCCTCGACGCCACCCTCATCCGGGCCGTCCTGGTGCCGGCGTTCATGCGCCTGGCCGGCGACGCCAACTGGTGGGCGCCGGCGCCGCTGCGCCGGCTCCACGACCGCTTCGGCATCTCCGAGGGAGGGCCTGCCGAGGCCGAGCCGGTGGCGCGGCGTGAGAAAGTACCAGCATGACGCCAGCCACCCGACGCCGTGCCAAGCGGGGCCAGGGTGAGCTACTGCGGGCCGACATCCTGGCCGCCGCCGAGCAACTGCTCATCAAGACCGGCGACCAGGGCGCGGTGTCCATCCGGGCCATCGCCGACGCCGCCGGCGTCACCCCACCATCGATCTACCTTCACTTCGCCGACAAGACGGAACTACTGGGGGCGGTGTGCGAGCTCCGCTTCGCCGACTTCAGCCGGTACATGCAGGAAGCCACCCAGGGGATAGCCGATCCCCTGGAGGCCCTGTGGGCGATGGGCCGGGCCTACGTCCGCTTCGGGCTCGAGAACCCCGAGCACTACCGGATCATGTTCATGACCCGCCCCCTGGCCGAGGGTCTGCCGCTCGACCGCCTGCCCGGCCTCGCCGCCTTCGGCCACGTGGTCGAGGCCGTAGCCCGGTGCATGGACGCCGGCGCCATCGCCGCCGGCGACCCCTTCCTGGTGGCCACCAACCTGTGGACCGCGGTCCACGGGGTCACGTCGCTGCTCATCGCCCGCCCCGACTTCCCGTGGCCCGACTTCGACCGGCTGATGGCGCTCGTCGTCGACGTCCAGAGTAGGGGCCTCCAGGCCTGATGGGGGCCGTCGCGCCCGAGCGGCTCAGGCCACCTTCAGCTGGGCGATCGTCGGCACGCCCCGGCTGATGCTGATCAGCTCGACCGAGCGGTTGCCGGACCGGGCGGATCGCGGCCCGTCGGTGTCGAGGGTCAGAGTCACCGGGCCCCCGCCAGCCCGGGCCACGGCGACGGAGATCACGGCCTTCCCGGCCTGGATGCACTGCGCGCCCCGAGGGCAGCGGCTGTCCGACACCAGGGCGGAGAAGGTCACCGACACCCCGGCGCCGGAAACCGATACCGACTCCCCCACCCGCACAGAGAACGACTCGCCCAGGGCGACGGTACGGACCTTGGGGACGGTCGTCGTCGGTGCGGTCGGGGGCGGAACCGTCGTCGGGGCCGTGGTGGTGGGCGGCTGCCCCCCGGGGGTCGAGGAGCCATCGCCGCCGCACGCCGCGGTAATGGCGAGCAGGAATCCGAGCGCCCAAGTGGCCGCCCGCCTTGCTGTCGCCGGGCCTCGCGTCCCGCGGCCATGGCTGACCACGCTACGGAGTGAACTGCTGGCAGATGTCCTTGACCACGCCATCCTGGAACGTCAGCCAGAAGAAGCCCAGCCCGTGCCCCCGGCCGCCCCCCACGGGCGGAGCG
>CAYZMG010000175.1:0-3003 GCA_964479465.1 uncultured Acidimicrobiales bacterium | reverse complement strand
TCACGGCATGACCGCGCTCCAGCAGACCGTCGGCGAGGGGGCTGATGACCAGCTCGATGCCGCCGTAGCTGGGCGGGGGAACACTCACCCACGGGGGGGCGATTTCGGCGATACGCATAGCGTTCCAGCCTCCTTCTAGACCGTTCGGTCGAACCTACCCGGTCAGTGGACTGTCCATCCCGAGCTGCCAGAGGACGAAGGCCAGGATGTCGGCGGCCTCCTCGGCCTGCTTCCACGCCGGCTTGCCCACGCCGTGGCCGGCGCGGGACTCGATGCGCACCAACACCGGTCGCTCTGGGGGGCTCGACGTCGCCGCCTGCAGGCGGGCGGCGAACTTGCGGGCGTGCAGCGGATCGACCCGCGAATCGGACTCCGCCGTGGTGATGAGGGTGGCCGGGTAGGCGGTGCCCGCGACCACGTGCTGGTATGGCGAGTAGGCGGCGATCACCGCGAACTGGTCGGCATCCTCGGGGTCGCCGTACTCGGGAATCCACAGGGCACCGATCAGGAAGCGGTGGTAGCGCAGCATGTCCAGCAGCGGCACCATGCAGATCGCGGCCCGGCATAGATCGGGTCGCTGGGTGACGGCCGCGCCGACGAGCAGGCCGCCGTTGGACCCGCCCCGGATGGCCAGGCGGTCACGGCTCGTGCGGCCCTCAGCGACCAGCCAGTCGGCGGCGGCGTAGAAGTCATCGAAGCACTGCTGCTTGTTGGCCAGCATGCCGGCCCGGTGCCAGTCCTCGCCGTACTCGCCCCCGCCGCGGATGCCGGCCACGGCCCACACGCCGCCGGTCTCGCAGAAGGCCACCGTCGACGCGGAGTAGCCCGGCGTGTTGGTGATGGCGAAGCCGCCGTAGGCGGTCAGCAGAGTCGGCGTCTCCGGCGTCACCTTGGTGCCGGCCGCCCGCACGAGGAACATCGGCACACTGGTGCCGTCGGTCGACGGGTAGAAGAACTGCTCCACCACGAAGGCGTCGGCCGCTACCGGCGACGGAAAGGTGGTCCACGGTTGAACGCCGCCCTCGGGCGTCCAGCGCCACAGTCCCGACGGGCGGGCGAAGGAGGTGAAGGTGAAGAAGGCCCGCTCGGCGGCGTGGTCGGCGTCGACGCCTCCGATCGAGCCCAGCTCCGGCAGGTCGATCTCCTCGCCGCCGGTGCCGTCGAGGGCGTAGTGGTGCAGCCTGGACACGGCGTGCTCGGCCGACGCCACCACCAGCCGGCTGCTGGCGACGACAGCCCCGTCGATCACTGCCGAGCTCTCGGGAACGACGTCGGTCCAGTGCTCGGCCTGCGGACGGTCGAGCTCGGCGGTCACCACCCGGCCTCGGGGCGCACCGAGGTTGGTGACGGCGTAGAGACGGCCGCCGGCGATCTGGGCCCAGGTGGTCGCCTCCTCCCGCTCGACGAGCACGGTGCGGATGTCGGTCTCGCGGTCGAGGAGGATCACGTCGGTGCGAGTCGGCATGTAGCTGACGTGGAACACCAGCCAGCGCCCGTCGTCGGAGATCGACGTCGCCGGCAGCGCCGTCTTCTCCAGGTCGCCGAGCAGCAGCCGGTCGTCGTCGGCCTTCTGGCCGAGGACGTGCCACCAGACCGTCTCCCAGTACCCCTCCTCGCCGGGCGCGACCGTGGTCGGGTCGGGCAGGCGGCTGTAGGCGAACGCCGAGCCGTCGGGCAGCCAGGACAGCGACGGGTGGCGGATGTGGGGGATCTCGTCGCCCAGGTGGTCGCCGGAGTCGACGTCGACGATGCGCAGCGTGCCGTGCTCGCTGCCGCCCTCCGAGACCCCGTAGGCCACCAGGCGCCCGTCGGGCGACGGGCTGAACCAGTCGATGGAGGCGGCGTGGTCGGCCGCCATTGCATGGGGGTCGACGACGGTGCGGGCCGGCGCCGCCGGATCGACCGCTGAGCGCATGACAATCGTCGCCTGGTCCTGGTCGCCCTCCCGTTCGAGGGTGAAGACCCGGTCGCCGGCCACGTGGGGCGCGCCGACCATGCCGACCTGCAGGAGCGCCTGGAGGCGGGCGTGCAGCGCCGGCCGGGAGGGGAGCACGTCGAGAACCGCCCGGGTGTGCTCGTTCTGGGCCGCGCTCCAGCCCGCGACGTCCTCGGATTCTCCGTCCTCGAGCCACCGGTAGGGGTCGTGCACCTCGGTGCCGTGCAGCACCTCGACCACATCGCGCGCCGGCGTGGCCGGCGCTGGGGGAACGCTAACGGCCGGCGTTGGGCTTCTTGCCGTGGTTGGCCTTCTTGCGCCGGGCCTTGATCTTGCGCTTGTTCGTCTTCTTCGACATGGTCGGATCAGGTTAGCCGCCAGGGACGTCATACAGACTACGATCTATGTATGACAATGCTGAGCTTCCGAGTCGATGAGGCGGAGGCGGCCGAGGCGCAGCGCTGGGCTGAACGGCTCGGGGTGGACCGTTCCGAGTTGCTCCGCGACGCACTTCACCGGCACCTTCTTCGTCTCGCGAGTGAGAACGACGCGAAGACCTGGGTCGAGCAACCCCTCGACGCCGGCGAGGAGTCGTTGTCAGCGATCGCGGATTGGGGCCCCGCCGAAGACTGGTCCGGCTGGGCCGATGCGACGGGGTGAGATCTGGTTCGCCGCCACGCCCGGAGGCGACCGTCCCGTCCTCGTCCTGACCCGCGATCCAGTGGCTGAACGGATCGGCTCGGTGGTCGTCGCTGCTCTGACGCGCACTCGGCGCGGTCTCGTGTCCGAACTCGAACTGACCGCCGCCGAGGATGGATTGCCAGACGATTGCGTGGTGAACTTCGACAACATCCACACCCTCGCTCGTGAACGCTTCCGAAGGCGGGTCGCCATCGTGTCGCCGGCACGGATGGCGCAAGCCTGTCGCACCCTCAACGCAGCCACCGGCTGCTGACCGCCAGCAGCACGCCGGCGACCGTGGAGACCTGGGTGGGTTCCGGCGCGGGCGTACTCCGCTGGGAGGAGCCCAGCACCGCTCCGCGCCGGCACAACCTCAGCCTGTTCGT
>CAYZMG010000174.1:1496-3020 GCA_964479465.1 uncultured Acidimicrobiales bacterium | reverse complement strand
AGGTCGCGGTCCTGTTCGTGGACCTCCGTCGGTTCAAGGCCGTCAACGACCGCTTCGGACACGACGCCGGCGACGTGGTCCTCACCCAGCTCGCCTTGCGCTTCTGTTCCGTCGTGCGGCCGTCCGACACGGTGGGACGCCTGGCCGGCGACGAGTTCCTCGTGGTGCTCGCCGACGCCACCGAGGAGGCGGCATGCGGGGTGGCACAGCGACTCAGCGACGCGTCCGAGGAGGCGATCGAGGTGGACGGGGTGCCGGTGCACGTGGGTGCGAGCATCGGCGTCGCCATCGGCGGCGCCGAGGTCACCGCGAAGGAGCTGATCCATCGGGCCGACATGGCCATGTACGACGTGAAGCGCACCACCGGCAGCGGGTGGGCCATGGCCCGCACCGTGGCGTCGGCCGAGCGCGGCGCAGCGAGCTGAGCGGCGGGGGCTCCCCGGGCCGGTCCGGTGGTCCCGTCCGCGACATGGCCAGGGGAACAGGCGTGTCACGGCGAAGGAGCGGGGCATGGTCCGCCGCCGCACCACCACCGCACTCATCGCCGCCGCCCTGCTCGTCCCGGCCACCGCCGCCGTCGCCGCCGAATCCGAGGTGCCCGCACCGGCCGGCGCCGCCGTGGTCGAGGACGTCACCATCGCCAACCTGGCCGACGGGCACCAGATCGCAGCCACCGTGTTCCGGCCCGTCGATGCCGACGCCGACGATCCCGTCCCCATGGTGCTGCACAGCCACGGTTGGGCCGGGTCGCGCGAGACGACGGCGTCAGGCGCCGTGGCCCCGTACCTGGCTGCGGGCTACGGCGTGCTCAGCTTCGACCAGCGAGGCTTCGGCGAGTCGACCGACGACAAGGCCAACATCATGGACCCGGCCAAGGAGGGGCGTGATGTGGTGGCCGTCGTCGACTACGTGGCCTCACTCGACTGGGTCGCGCGCGACAGCAAGAAGCAGGCCGACGACCCCGTCCTGTTCGCGGTGGGCGGCAGCTACGGCGGCGGCTACCAGTTCGCCGGTGCCCTCCTCGAGCAGGCCACCCGAAAGGGCGGCACCCGCTTCGATGCCCTCGCCCCCGAGATCACCTGGCACGACCTGAACGACAGCCTCGGACCTCAGGGCGTGCCCCGCACCCTGTGGGACACGCTGCTGATCCTGGCTGGCGCCAACGCCCTCCCGCCGGAGGTGATCATCGGCTACGCGGTCGGCGTCGTCACCGGCACCATGCCCGACGGCACCGACCTCCCCCCGGGCGTCGCCGACCGGGTGGCCGCCCTGGTGGAGCCGCTCGGCATCGACGCTGCCACGGTCGCGCAGGTGCTGAATGGCCCCGACATCGTCGAGTTCCTGGCCGACAACGGCCCGAGCTGGTGGACCGCCCAAAGCATCAAGCTCGACATCCCCGTGCTCGTCCGCCAGGGGACCACCGACAACCTGTTCAACCTCAACCAGGGCCTGCGCAACTTCGACCTCGTGCTCACCGAGGACGCCCGGGCCGAGAGCACGTTCGTCGGCTTCAACGGCGGCCAC
>CAYZMG010000174.1:0-1486 GCA_964479465.1 uncultured Acidimicrobiales bacterium | reverse complement strand
CTCCCGCAGATCCTGCCCCTCGGCACGCAAGGCTCCGGTGACCCCTGCACTGCCCTGGCCGCCGCGGACTTCCCGGCCCTGACCATCGAGCTCTTCGCCACGGTGGACCCGACCGGCAAGAAAGCCTCGATCCGGCCCGCGGAGCTGAAGCGCTTCAACGTCGCCACCCCCGACGGCGCCTGCCTCCAGGGCGACCAGCTGACGTCGACCCCGGTGCGGGCCCCCTTGACGCTGCCGCCCACCCTCACGACCGGCGTCGGCCTGCCCGTCCACATCCCGATCGCCAAGGGCCCCATCGACGTCGCCGGCATCCCGAAGCTGCGGGCCACGATCAGCTCCCTCGGAGTTGAGAACCGGCTGTTCGCCGGCCTGTCCGTCGGCACCACGCCGCTCACCGCCCAGGTCGTGCAGAACAACCTCCTGCCCATCCGACACGTCGGCGTGGCCCGGCGGGTGCCGATCGAGGCGGAGCTGCCCGGTGCCGGCGTGCGGGTGGCCGAGGGCCAGACGCTCTACCTCACGCTCACACCGATCTCGGACATGTTCCTGCTCACGGGCAGCCGGGTCCCCGGCGGGATGACGTTCCACGACATCACCGTGGACCTGCCGTCGCCGGTGGCCGGCTGACCGGCGTCGACGTCCCCGGTCAGGCCGGGACGTCGACGCCCAGCTCCTCGAGCAGGGACTGGGAGTAGGCGATCCGGCCGGTGAGGGTGGCCGGGTCGCCGGTGCAGAGCGCATGCGACGCCTCGGCCATGTAGGCGGGCGGCTCGTGGTGCTCCTCGGGGATCATCTTGTCCAGGTTGTGGTGCACGACACCCGGGGTCGGGACGAGGCCGGTGGGTGAGAGCACGTTGACGGCGATGCCGTCGGCGTAGACCTCGGCGGCCAGGCCGGTGGTGAACCGCTCCAGGGCCGCCTTGCACATCCCGTAGACCGTGCCGCCCGGCATGGCGCCGGGGTAGGGCGGGCCCTGCGGGTGGATGGCGGCGGGCGAGGAGATGTTCAGGATCCAACCGGACCGCCGTTCACGCATGCCGGGCAGGACCCGCTGGGCCAGGTCGAACGGCGCCCGCACCTGGACCTCGAACATGAGGTCGTAGTGGTTCGGGCGGAACCCCGTCACCGGCTCGAAGTAGGTGACGGCGGCGTTGTTCACCAGCACGTCGACCGGACCGAGCTCCCGGGTCACCGTGTCGAGCAGGCGGGCCCGGTCCTCGGCCCGGCCAAGGTCGGCGGCCACGGCCAGCGCCGTCCCGCCGGCATCGGTGATGGACGCCACGGTGGCCGAGATGCTGCCGGGCAGCGGGTGGTCGCCCTCCTCGACCGTCCGGGCGGTGACCGCGACGGCAGCGCCGTCGGCCGCGAACCGGCGGGCGATGGCCTCCCCGATGCCGCGGCTGGCACCGGTGACGATCACGACTCTCGAGCTGAGATCCGGCACGGGTCCTCCCGGTGGTTGCGGTCGTGGCGGATGCTACGTCCG
>CAYZMG010000173.1:0-3037 GCA_964479465.1 uncultured Acidimicrobiales bacterium | reverse complement strand
TGCCCACCTTCGACGTCAACCGGGCCAGGACCCTGCTCGACCAGGTCGGCTGGAAAGACGAGGGCGGCGGCGCTCGCGTGGCCCGCGGCGTGCCCAACGTGCCCGACGGCACCAGGTTCGAGGTCGACTGGCACGGCTTCGCCGGCGACCAGACCCGCTATGGCGAGCAGATCCGCTCCCAGGTCGCGGCGGTCGGGATCGTCCTGGAAGTGAAGACCGAGGACAACGCCACCTTCTCGGCGAACGTGTTCCGCAACCGGGCCTTCGACACCGGCGTCGTCTCCTACTGCCACGGCGACGACCCCGAGATCGGCTTCCGGCGCACGGTGGACACCGCCCAGATCAGCACCACGGCGTTCAGCAACGGCGCCGGTTACAGCAACCCCCAGGTCGACACGCTGCTCGCCCAGGGCGCCCGCGAGCCCGACCCGGCCAAGCGCACCCCCATCTACCGCCAGCTGCAGGAGCAGGTCGTGCGCGACCTCCCGTACCTCTGGCTGACCGAGAGCGCCGGCCTGCGGGCATTCAACGCCAACTGCACCGGGTTCAACCACGAGAACACCGGGCTCTTCGCAGAGGCTGCCAGCTGTAAGAAGTAGAAGCACCAGTTGAACAGACGCTACGTCCTCCGCCGGCTGCTGCAGGTGCTGCCGGCGGTGGCGAGCATTCTCGTCGTGACCTTTGCCGTCGTCCAGGCCGCCCCGGGTGACCCCGTGGTGGCCGTGGCCGGCGAGAGCGGCAACGACGAGTACTACGCCTTCATGCGGGAGAAGTTCGGGCTCGACCGGCCGATCATCGAGCAGTTCTGGACCTATGTCACCAACGTCCTTCGGGGCGACCTGGGGGTGTCCTTCGTCCAGGGCCAAGAGGTGGTCGACCTCATCCTCGAGCGGATGCCCGCCACCCTCCTGCTCATGGGCACTGCGGTGGCGGTGTCGACCGTCGGGGGCGTGGTGCTCGGCGCCCTCGCCGCCCGCCGGCCGTTCGGGCCCTTCGACCTGGGCGTCAGCACCGGCGCCCTGGTCGGCTACGCCCTTCCCAGTTTCTGGTTGGCCCAGCTGGCCATGCTGACGATCGCCTTCCGGACCGGTTGGTTCCCGATCCAGGGAATGACCGACGCCCGGGCCAACTACTCCGGGATGGCGCACTACCTCGACGTGGCCCACCACATGGTGCTGCCCGCCCTGGTGCTGGCGGCGTCGGAAATCGCCCTCATCACCCGCATCGCCCGGACCGGCATCCTCGCCGAGATGGACAGCGACTACATCAAGGTGGCTCAGGCCAAGGGGCTGTCGCCCACGGGCGCCCTCATGCACCACGCCCTGCGCAACGCCCTGCTACCGGTCGTCACCATTGTCGGTACCCGGATCGGGTTCCTCTTCTCGGGAGCGGTCCTCGTCGAGACCGTGTTCGGCTGGCCCGGCCTCGGCCGCCTGGTCCTGTCCGCAGCGCAGACACGCGACCACCCCCTCCTCCTGGGCATGGTCCTCCTCGTCGCCTTCAGCCTGGTGCTGTCCAACCTCATCACCGACCTCCTGTACGCCCGTGTCGATCCCCGCATCCGCTACCGCTGAGGCCGGCACCGGCGCCGTGCCGCCGGGGGGGTCGGCCGGCCCGGCGGGGGCCGGCGACGCGCCCGGCGCCCCCCCCCGTTGGCGGGCCGCCGTTCGGCGCTTCCTGCGCCACCCCGCCGGCCTCACCGGTCTGATCCTCACCCTGGTGGTCATCGTCGCCGGGCTTCTGGCCGAGGTGATTTCCCCGGGAGACCCGTTCCGCACCGCCGGCGACCCCCTGCTCGAGCCTTCGGGCACCCACTTCTTCGGCACGGACAACCTGGGCCGCGACGTCTTCGACGCCGTGATCCACGGCGCCCGCACGTCGATGGTCGTCGTGCTCGGCGTGTCGGCGATCGCCTCGGTCATCGGCCTGGCGGTCGGGATCGTCGCCGGCTACCGGGGCGGATGGATCGACGACCTCCTGATGCGGATCACCGAGGTCTTCCAGTCGGTGCCCCGCTTCTTCCTCGTGCTGCTCATCGTCGCCCTGTTCGGCGGCGGCCTCGACAACCTGATCTACGTGCTGGCCTTCACCTCGTGGCCCACGCTGGCCCGGGTCTCCCGGGCCGAAGTGCTGTCGGTGCGCGACCGGGACTACGTGGAGGCGGCCCGCTCCATCGGCGCCACCGACCGGCGGATCGTGCTCCGCCACGTCCTGCCCAACGTGCTGCCCACGGCCCTGGTCGTCATCGCCCTGACCGGCTCACGGATCATCCTCCTGGAGGCCAGCCTCAGCTTCCTCGGCCTCGGCGACCCCACCGTCATGAGCTGGGGCTATCTGGTCAGCAACGCCCAGCAGTTCCTACGGACAGCCTGGTGGATGTCGGTCTTCCCCGGTGCGGCCATCGCCATCTCGGTCCTGGGGATCAACCTCATGAGCGACGCCCTCAACGACGTCCTTGCCGCCTACTCCCAGCGGCAGGTCAAGCGCGCCGGTCGGCTTCGCCGACGCTGGCGCCAGCTCCGCCGGCGGCCCACCCCCACCGTCCTGCCGGCGTAGCCAGGTTGCGCCGAACGCTCGCGCGGGCAGACACGGCCTCACCCCGGACCACCCGCCGGACGGTAGTAGCGTACGGCGTACATGGCACGTCCGGAGAGACCGATGAAGAAGCAACTGACCGTCGCAGCACTGGCAATGATGTTCGTCGCCAGTGCCTGCGCCAGCGACAATGGCGACGATCCGCCCGGTGCCCAGCCGGGTGGGCCCACCACGAGCGTCGAGCCCACCCGGGGCGGCACGCTCGTCGTGGCCATCAGCGCCGACCCCGGCAGCCTGAACCCGGCAGTGACGACAAGCGGCGTGATCCACCCCGTGGCTGAACCGATGTTCAACGGCCTCGTCGGCTGGGGGGCCGACGGCAGGCTGGTCCCCGAGCTGGCCGAGAGCTGGACTATCGAGGGCGGCGGCACGTCGTACCGGTTCAACCTCCGCCAGAACGTCAAGTGGCACGACGGCCGGCCGTTCGTGGCCGACGACGTCA
>CAYZMG010000172.1:2638-3045 GCA_964479465.1 uncultured Acidimicrobiales bacterium | reverse complement strand
GTCGATCAGCAGCACGTCGCACTCGACCCGCAGCAAGCCCAGCACGTGGCGGGTGGCCTGGAGGCTGAGCAGCTCGGAGGGATTGGGCGGCGGGGGACCGGAGGGCACCACGACCAGGTTCGGCACGCGGGTGCGGTGGAAGGCGTTGCTGCTGAGGTTGGAGTCGAGCAGCATCGAGGTGAACCCGGTGGAGTTGTCGAGGCCGAACTCCTTGTGCAGCCTCGGCTTGCGCAGGTCGGCGTCGAGCAGGATCACGCGCTTGCCGGTCACTTGATGGGCATCGAGGGTCTGGAAGCTGGGCATTGTTTCCTCCAGGGGCCGGGGCGAATTTACATGGCACCGCCGGAAATGCAACCCAGACCGCCCGCAAACCCCATTGCGAGATCCTCATCGTGAAGTTTTTTTAT
>CAYZMG010000172.1:2209-2628 GCA_964479465.1 uncultured Acidimicrobiales bacterium | reverse complement strand
TCGAGCAGGATCACGCGCTTGCCGGCCTGGGCGAGCGCGATGGCCAGGTTGGAGGCGGTGGTCGTCTTGCCCTCGCTGGGCTTCGCGCTGGTGACCTGGATGACGTCGAGGGGACGTTCCAGCCCCACGAACTGCACGGCGGTGCGCAGCGTGCGGTAGGCCTCCGCCGCCGGCGAGTTGGGTGCCTCTATCGTGGCGAGATCGTGCTCGCCGTCCTTGGCCCCGGCGATCACCGGGATGAGCCCGATCGTGGGCCAGCCGGTGATCCGCTCCATCTCCTCGCGGGAGCGGACCCGGTCGTCGAGCGTCTCGAACAGGAAGGCGGCGCCGACGCCGAGCATGAGCCCCACCACCAGACCCAGCACCCCGTTGCGCAGCGGCTGGGGCTGGAACGGCTCCTCGGGCACCTGGGCCGTGGA
>CAYZMG010000172.1:0-2199 GCA_964479465.1 uncultured Acidimicrobiales bacterium | reverse complement strand
GATCTGGGCGCCGCCGGTGCGCGTGATGCGCTGGGACACCTGCAGCGACGACAGCTCGTTGCGGTACAGCGCGAGGGCGCTCTGGATGGCGCCGACCTCGGGTTGGATCTCGGCCTCGAAGTCGGCGATCTGGCCGCGGACGCCCTCCCGCTCGTCCTCGTCCTCGGCGAAGAACAGCGCCGCCTCCAGCTCCTCAAGCGGTGCCTCCACCTCGTCGAGCTGCTGCTGGAGCAGGTCGATCTCGGCCTGCACCGTCTCCTGGGCGGCCAGCAGGTCGTCGATGGTGCGCTGGCGCCGCCACTCGACGTAGGTCTCGGCGTAGAGGTTGGCCTCCTCGGCCGCCAGCTCCGGCTCCGTCGACGTGGCCGAGATGCGGATGATGTCGGTGTCGCCGTCGGGGCTGACGCTGACGTCGGGCTCGCGGCCGAGCCGCTCCTCGACAGCGTCCTGGACGAGGTTGGACTCGATGACCCCGATCTCGGTCTGCACCCGGTTCTGGTTGATGCGGGGGTCGAGCTGGGCGGTGGCCCCGAGGCGCTGCTCGGCGTCGTCGCCCTGGAGCAGCACGGCGGCCCCGGCCCGGTACATCGGCGTCTGGGCGAGGGACAGGCCCACGGCGACGGCGGTGACCAGGATGGCGGCGGCGATGATCAGCCACTTCCGCCGCCCGACGACGTCGAGGTAGTGCCGGAGATCGAGCTCGTCCTCGGCTTCCATGGGTGTCACGAGTGAGAACCTACCGACGGTACCGATGACAGGGGACATCCGGCGCGGGCCTGCGCCAGGACGTGTGGGGAACGACGAAGGCCCGGCGCGAGGCCGGGCCTTCGGAGCTACGACCGTTGCAGGGTCAGTTCGACAGGAACGCCGCCCGGCGGCCGTTGCGCTTCTTGGCGCCGTAGAGGGCCACGCCGCCGGCGGCGACGAGGATCACGCCGAGGCGAGCCAGCGGCACGGCGTCGTCGGCACCCGTGGTGGGCAGGGTGCCGGCCATCTGGCGGCCGGGGGCCGTGGCCTGGCCGCGGTTCACGTTCACGCCGAGCACGGTGACGCTGTCGCCGCACACGATGGTGATCTCGTACCTGGCCTGGCTGAGGGGCTGGGTGGTGAAGGCGAAGTCGCCCTCGGCGTCAGCAGTGGTGGCGCCGGTCTGGACCCGAGCGCGGTCGTTGCCCGACGTCCGGTCGACCGTGAAGTCCACCGTCTCGACGGGCACGCAGTTCTCGCCGGCCACGTTCACCGAGCCGTCGGCGTTCACGCTGGCCGATGCGACCGTCGTGTCCTCGTAGTCCGTCTGGGCGCCGACCGGCGCGGCGAGCAACGTCAAGGCGCCGAGCGTCGCTCCAAGAGCGAGCAGTGAACGTCGAAGCATTGAGATTTCCTCCTGCAGGTTCCGCCCTACGGCGGAGGACCCTACCGCGCCGAGCGGCAAAGGTCACCTGTTCGTCGCATTTCGCTCGACGACGCCGCCCGACTGGCTCAGGGCGTGACCACCAGCGCCTCGTCCCACGGCCGCCGATCCACCGCCGCCTCGGCGCCGTCGACGTCGACCCGGGCCTCCACCGTGTCGCCGTTGGCGCTGGCGTTGGGCAGGAGGGTCAGGGAGTAGTCGAGCGACTCGAGCGCGCCGGCGAAGCGGTACTCGACCACGACCGTGGCGCCCTGGGGGACGTCGACCGGCACCGCCGTGCGCTGCAGGCCGGCCACCGGCGAGGCCCCGGCGGGCACCTCCTCGCCGTCGACGGTGACCGACGCCGGCTCGAACCGCGAGTAGGCGGCCAGCACCAGGCGGTTCAGCCCCTCGGGCAGCACCAGGTCCTCCGGGCCGAGCCCGCTGCCACCGGTGACGTAGGGGTCGAGGCCGTCGGGCACGGTGTTGGTCAGCGCGACGGTGAGGGTCGCCTCGAGGTTGCCGTTCCGGTCGACCGCCACGTCGTAGGCCACCTGGCGCTGCAAGTAGGCGTCGAGCTTGTTGGCCCGCTGGTTGTCGTGGGCGACGAGGATCTGGTCGCTGGTGCCGGCGTCCAGCACCCGGGCCAGCCCGATGCGCTCCAGGAGGCCGCGGGGTTCCTCCGCCGTGGTGGTGAACAGGAGCCGCCCGGCACGAACCGGATCGGCCAGCGCGTCGACGAGGGCCCGGGGGTCGGGCAGCGTCCCGGCCGTGAGGTCCCGGAAGGCGGCGTCGGCCGCGTCGCGGAG
>CAYZMG010000171.1:0-3051 GCA_964479465.1 uncultured Acidimicrobiales bacterium | reverse complement strand
GGATCATCAAGTCCGCCGTCGCCATCGCCGTCGGCGCCGTCGTGGCCTGGTTCCTGTACCCCCAGATCTTCGACATCCTCCTCAAGCCCTACTGCGACCTGCAGGGCAGCTCCGTCGACGACTGCCTCCTGCTCCAGACCGAGCCGCTCGAGGGCTTCTCGGTCCGACTCAAGATCGCCGGCTACGGCGGCATCGCCCTCGCCATGCCCGTGCTGCTCTGGCAGGTCTGGCGCTTCGTCACCCCCGGCCTCTACTCGCACGAGAAGAAGTGGGCCTACCCCTTCGTGTTCTCGGCGATGCTGCTGTTCCTGCTCGGCGCCGGCCTCGCCTTCTACTCGCTCACCCCGGCACTCGAGTTCCTGGTCAACGTGGGCGGCGAGGGGCTGAACCAGGAGTTCCGCCCGGCGCCCTACTTCGAGCTCATCACCTACATGATGCTGGCGTTCGGGATCGGGTTCGAGTTCCCGATCGTCCTGATCTTCCTCCAGCTGGCCGGGATCGTGCAGGCGGAGACCCTGCGCAAGTACCGCCGCCACGCCATCCTGGGCATCGTCGTCCTGGTCGCGGTCATCACGCCCTCCGGCGACCCGTACACGCTCGGCATCCTCTCGGTCCCGATGTACCTCTTCTACGAGATCGCCATCCTGGTCGGCATGTTCCTGACGCGGAAGCGACGCCGTGAGGAGGCGGGCCTCTCGTCATGACCGGTCCCGTCGGCGACCGCACCCGCCAGCTCCTCGAGAGCTACGACTTCGCACTCGACGGGTTCCAGCGCCGGGCGGCCGACGCCCTCGACGCCGGGCGGTCCGTCCTGGTGAGCGCACCCACCGGGGCCGGCAAGACGGTGGTGGCCGACTACGCCGTCGCCCAGGCGATGGACCGTGGGCTCCGGGCGTTCTACACGACGCCGATCAAGGCGCTGTCGAACCAGAAGTACGGCGACCTGCGGCACCGGTACGGCACCGGCCGGGTCGGCCTGCTCACCGGCGACAACTCCATCGACGGAGACGCGCCGGCGGTCGTGATGACCACCGAGGTCCTGCGCAACATGATCTACGCGGGCCGGCCCCTCGACGACCTGGCCGTGGTCGTGCTCGACGAGGTCCACTACCTCCAGGACAGCTTCCGCGGCCCGGTCTGGGAGGAGGTCATCGTCCACCTCCCCGAGCACGTCCAGCTCGTGTGCCTGTCGGCCACGGTGTCCAACGCCCACGACATCGGCGACTGGCTGGCCACGGTCCGGGGTCCCACCGACGTGGTGGTGGAGGAGACCCGCCCGGTGGAGCTGGCCAACACCTACCTGGTGGGGGACAAGACGAGCGACCGCCTGCACCTCGTCGACACCCTCGTCGACGGCCGCCCGAACCCCGAGGGCGAGCGCTTCGACGTGGACTCCCGTGCGCCCCGCCAGCGCGGTCCGCACGGTCGGAGCAAGGGGAGGGGCCGGCCGCGCAGCCCCTGGTACACGCCCAACCGCCTCGACGTGCTCGACGTGCTCGAGGACGACGAGCTGCTGCCGGCCATCGTGTTCATCTTCAGTCGGGCCGCCTGTGACGACGCCGTGAAGGGCTGCCTCGACGCCGGGGTGCGCCTCACGACGGAGGAGGAGCGGGCCCGGATCCGGCGCATCGCCGAGGACCACATCACCTCGCTCACCGACACCGACCTCGACGCGCTCGACGCCGACCGCTGGATGGCGGGCCTCGAAGCCGGCGTCGCCGCCCACCACGCCGGCCACGTCCCGCCGTTCAAGGAAGCGGTCGAGGCCTGCTTCCTCCAGGGCCTGGTCAAGGTCGTGTTCGCCACCGAGACCCTCGCCCTCGGCATCAACATGCCCGCCCGGGCCGTCGTGATCGAGCGGATGACCAAGTTCAACGGCGAGCGCCGCGAGGTCCTGACCCCGGGCGAGTACACCCAGCTCACCGGCCGGGCCGGCCGCCGTGGGATCGACACCCACGGCACCGCGGTCGTGCTCTGGTCGCCGTTCATCAGCTTCGGGCAGGTCGCCGGCCTCGCCGCCAGCCGCACCTTCGTCCTGCGCTCGGCGTTCCGACCCACCTACAACATGGCGGTCAACCTGATCCGCCGGCACGAGCGGGGCGAGGCCCGGCGCCTCCTCAACCAGTCGCTGGCCCAGTACCAGGCGGACAAGGCGGTCGTCGTCCTCGAGCGCCGGCTCGACAAGCGGCGCCAGAACCTCCGCCAGGTCCAGGCCGAGGCCACCTGCGACCGCGGTGACGTGGCCGAGTACCGCGAGCTGCTCGGCGCCACCGCACCGCGCCGGGTGCGACGGGCCCAGCTCGAGCAGTCACTCGCCTCCCTCAAGCCCGGCGACGTCATCGCCCTCGAGGACGGCCCTCGTGTGGCGGTGCTGTCCGTCGCCTTCCGCAAGGGCAGCGTCAAGGCCAAGGTCGTCACCGAGGAGCGTGACGTGGCGGTCGTCGGGATGGCCGACTTCGAGGAACCGCCTCGGCACCTCGGCGCCGTCGACCTGCCCGAGCCCTACCTGCCCGACGACAGCGACTTCCGCGGCCAGGTGGCCAAGCAGCTGGCCCGGGTGCGCGTGCCGGCCCGCACCGACCCCGTGCCCGACATCCCGGCGGTCGACCATCCCGTGGCCGAGTGCCCCGACGCCGACACCCACCTCCGCGCCCTCGACCGGGCGCAGCGACTGCAGGGCGAGGTCGACGAGCTCACCCGCCGCATCGAGCGCCAGACCAGCACGCTCAGCCTGCAGTTCGACCGGGTGCTCGACGTGCTCGGCCAGTTCGGCTACGTCGACGGGTGGGACCTCACCGACCGGGGACGCCTGCTCGCAAGCGTGTACCACGAGGCCGACCTGGTGGTGGCGTGCTCGGCCGGGACGTACGTCCGCGCGCTGGCCCGCGACCTGGCGCTGGCCCTGGGCACCGTCGGACACCTGTCGGCGCTGCGACGGGAGCGGATCGGGCCCTTTGAGGTTGCACGGGCCTTGCCGGCGGATATGATGCGGGACGCGCGGGCCGTCGTCGGCGCGGTGATCCCGTCCGCCTCGGCCCTGCCGGAGGCGCC
>CAYZMG010000170.1:0-3060 GCA_964479465.1 uncultured Acidimicrobiales bacterium | reverse complement strand
TCGCCGTCGGCCCGTCGCAGATCGCCCTGGCCGAGGGCGTCTGGTCCGGCCAGTTCACCGTGACCAACGCCGGCGCCGGCGACCTCGCCTGGTTCGCCGTCGGCGTGCCGTCGAACGTCAGCCTGTCGTCCACCCAGGGCACGCTCGGGACCGGTGAGCAGATCATCGTCACCGCCACCGTCGACCACACCACCCTCGCCAAGGGGCCGTTCAGTCTCACCCTGCACGTGTCGGCCAACGACACCGCTGCCAGCGTGACCCTCACGGGTACCAAGCAGATCAAGGTCGCCGTCCCCCTGGGGCCCGGCGGGATCAAGGCTAAGTAACGCCGTCCCCAGTTCAGGCGTTGAGAAGCTCGGCCAGCTCGGCGGCGTTGACGGCGGCGTCGTCCCGGTAGCAGTTGTTCATGAGCACATGGACCTGCCGGGCCGACGCCGCCATCTCCCGGATCCGGGGCACCCACTCCAACAGCTCGTCGGTGCTGTAGCGGTACCGGAAGCGCTCGGCGGCGGTGGTGATCTCGGGGTCCTCCCACGTGGCCGTGTTGCGGCCGTGGAAGCGCACCACGGCCAGGTCCGACGTCACCGCCACCACCGGGGGCATGGACGACGGGAAGCCGGCCGGCTCATCGACGCAGACGAAGCTGACTCCGAGCTCCTCCAGCAGCTCGAGGGTGGGCTCGCAGTCGCCGCCCTCCAGCCAGCGGGCGTGGCGGAACTCCACGCACAGGCGCAGGTCGGGCAGGCGGGCGACGGTGTCGCGCAGGACCTGGCGGTTCTCCGCCTTGGGCCCGAACCACCGCGGGTATTGCAGCAGCACGGCGCCCAGCCGGCCCGACCGGTGCAGGGGCATCAGGGCGTGGCGGAACCGGTCGAAGGCCTCGTCGAGGGCGTCGGGCGGCAGGTAGTGGGCGTAGAGCCGGCGCTTGTCCCGGTGCTCGGGCGGCACCGCCGGCTGCATGTCCTCCCAGAGCGAGTGCTGGAAGGTCGGGTGGCCGGTCAGCAGCGACCACGCCTTGATGTTCATGGTGAACCCGTCGGGCGTGCGCTCGGCCCAGGTCTGGGCCAGCTCCGGCGTGGGCGGGAAGTAGTAGGTGCTGTCGACCTCGACGATGGGGAACCTGCTGGCGTAGTAGGCCAGCCGCTCCGCCGCGGTCATCGTCTTCTTCGGGTACCAGTCGGTCTCCTTGACCAGGGTGGCGTCGGTCCACGAGCACGTGCCGACGAGGACCCGGCTCCCGCCGGGATCGGCCATCGACATCGGGTCAGCCGGTGACCACGAGCGGCCCCGACGCCTTCAGCACCTCGCCGAAGGCCTCGGCCACCCGGGCGTGGCCGGCGGTGCTGGGGTGGAAGCCGTCCCGGCCGATGTAGGAGGCCTCGGTGCCGGCGGCCCGGGCGGCCATGCCGACAGCGTGGAGGTCGACCAGGAAGGCGCCCTGGCGCTGCACCACCCGGGCGATAGCGGCGTTGAACTCGGCCACCAGGGCCTGGACGTCCTCGGGGGCCGGAACGTCGGCCAGCAGGCGGCCGAGCTGGTACGCCGGCAGCTGGTCGAGCGGCGGCGTGTTGGCGACCAGCACCCGGGTCTGGCCCCCCCGCCGGAGCTGGCGGACGAGGGACTCGAGCTGGGTCTCGTAGGTGGCCGCGTCGACCCCCTTGGTGATGTCGTTGACGTTCAGCCAGACGGTGACCAGGTGGGGACGGGTGTCCAGGGTGGTGGGAACCTCCTCGGCCAGCGCCTGAGCCACGGTGGCGCCGGGGATGCCCATGTTCACGTGGACGGCGCCGGGCGGGAGGGCGGAACGGTGGAGAACCCGCGGCCAGCCGTCGCGCAGAGGCTGGTCACTGCCGGCGCCCGTGGTCTCGCTGGCGCCGACGGAGACATAGATCGCCGGCGGACCGGTGTCGGGGGGCGGCGGGAGCACCTCGGGCCTCGAGACGTCGCAGGCGCCGGCGACGAGGAGCACGGCGAGGACGACCAGCCCGGCGCGAGCTCTCACGCCGCCTCCATCGCCTCGCGCGCCGGCATGTGGGCCGCCCGCCTGGCGGGCATGGCGCCGGCGACCAGGGCCAGCAGCGTCGAGCCGAACACGGCCCCGAGGAGCACCGCCATCGGTAGCCCCAGACGCACACCGGCCAGCCCCTGGGCGGTCAGGTACCGGTTGACGACCGCGCTGACGCCGAGCGCGGTGGCGAACCCGCCGGCCGTGCCGATGATGCCGCCGACCAGCCCGAGCACGCCGGCCTCCAAGAGAAAGACCCGCTGCACGTCGCGGTCGCGGGCGCCGATGGCCTTGAGCACGCCGATCTCCCGCCGGCGCTCGCGCACCGCAGCAAGCAGGGCGTTGGCGATGCCGAGGGAGGCGATGACCAGCGCGATGGCCCCGATGGCCCCCAGCACGATCTCCACCACCCGCAGGTAGCGCTGCACCGACGCCACCAGATTCTCCGGGGCGCTGGTCGAGTATCCCAGCTCGGTGATGTCGCGGCGGACGTCGTTGACCTTCTCCAGGTCGTTGGCGATCACGAAGAGCGCGCTGTAGTCCGAGGTCGGGATCTGAAGTCGGCCCTCGATCCCGCTGCCCGAGGCGGTCCAGGCCCGGGCGGCCCGGGACTGCTCCAGGGAGACGACGAACTGCCCGGGTGCCGTCTCCTGGGCGACCACGCCCACGATGGTCGCGCGGGTCCATCGGCTGCGGAACCGCCGGGGCTGCCCGGAGTCGGTGAACACCCTCGGCGCCCCGAACTGGACCTCCGTGCCCACCACCGCGGCGGCCTGCTTCTTGGTCAGGCCCATGCGGGTCAGGTAGCCCTGGGTGACCGCCACCTCGGTGAGGGAGCGGGGCACGGGGAGGCGGCCGGTGAGGATGGTGATGGGCATCAGCGACGCCCGCTCCAAGTCGATTCCGACGATCGTCTCGGGGAACGGGGCGGGGTTGATGAGGCCGGGCACGGTGGCCCTCGGGACCGTGATGAACGGCGGGGCAGAGGTGCTGGGTGCCACCGTCGAGGGGAGGGGTGGCAGGCGGGTGAGCACCTCGGCGTTGGCCGGCGGCTC
>CAYZMG010000169.1:0-3087 GCA_964479465.1 uncultured Acidimicrobiales bacterium | reverse complement strand
CAGGTGAGCTGGAGGGTCTCGCCGGTGTCGGCGCGCTCGGCGGTGACGTGCCAGCACGCGTCGGGGGTGGACCACTCGGCCCGGACGATGCGGTGCTGGAACCGGATGTGGGCGTCGATCCCCTCCTCGGCCGCCGTGTCCTCGATGTAGTGGCGGATCGACTCGCCGTCCACGATCATCTGGGAGCTCTTCCACGGCCGGAACGGGTAGCCGAGGGTGCGTCTCGGTCTGCAGGTAGTGCCCGGCGCAGACGCCCGACAGCCCGGCGCCCACCACGAGGACGTCGAGGTGCTCGACGGCCGCCATCACGCCACCCCCGCCAGCCGGTCGTTGAGCGTGCCGTCGGCGCCGAAGAGCTCCTCACGCCAGGTGGTCAGCAGCTCGCTGGCATCGCGATCGGACGGGTGGAACCCCGGTCGGTTGTAGGCCCGCAGCTCGCGCAGCAGCTCACGGCTGATGATCGAGGAGCGCAGGAACCGGCGGGCGCTGCGGGCCAGGCGCAGCGGGTTGTAGGCAGCCCGGTCCATGGCCAGCGACTGGACGAGGGCGAGCAGGGTGCCGCCGAGGAAACCGAGCGTCACCGCGTTCATGGTCGCCCGCCGCACCCGCTCGGTGCCGCCGACGGCCCGGTAGACGTCGAAGGCCACCGCCTTGTGCTCGGACTCCTCGAGCGCGTGCCACAGGAACAGGTCGCGGACCCGGTCGTCGCCGAAGAGGTCCCGCGTGTCCGGGTCGCGGAGCAGCTGCTCGGCCAGGGTGGCGGTGTAGTGCTCGAGGGCGGCGGTGACGGCGAGGTTCGTCCTGGCGGGCAGGACCTTCTCGGCCAGGGCGAGGCCCCGCTCGGTGACCCGTTCGACGAACCGGGTCGGGTAGCCGAGCTCGGACAGGCGCCGGTTGAACGCCCGGTGCTCCCGTCCGTGCATGGCCTCCTGGCCGATGAAGCCGGCGACCTGGCGCTTCAGGACGGGATCGGTGATGTCCCCACGGAAGTGGCGCACCGACCGGACGAAGTAGTCCTCGCCGTCGGGGAACACCGCCGAGAGGCAGGCGGCGATGTGGCTGGCCAACAGGTCGCCATCCGGGCCGAAGTGGCGCGGAACCTGCTGCAGCGACTCCTCGAAGGACATGCGCCGGGTCTGGATCTGGGCCGGCTCGGATGCGGTCGTGGACATGACGCTCCAGGCGGGGTCGATGGTTCTGGCGGACAAGCGGTACGACGAAACGGTACAACGAAATCGTTTCATCGCCACATTCGCCGCCGGAGCGGGAAGCTCCTGCCGGGTCGGGGCAGGCCGCCTGTGCCAGCCGCATCCGTGCTTCAGGGGATCGGGTCCGAGGGACGCTCTTCAGCGGCGTCCTGCACCAGCACCCGGCGCAACAGCTTGCCCGTCGGGTTGCGCGGCAGCTCGTCGCGGAACACCACGTCGCGGGGGACCTTGTAGCGGGCCAGGTTCGACCGGACCCAGTCACGAAGCTCCTCGGCGCTGGGCGCCGTGCCGCCCGCCGGAACCACCACGGCCCGCAACCTCTGGCCGAACTGGTCGTCGGCCACGCCGATCACGGCCACGTCGGCCACCGCCGGATGCCGGAACAGGACTTCCTCGACCTCTTGCGGGAAGACGTTCTCCCCGCCGGACACGATCATGTCGTCCTCGCGGGCGACCACGCGCAGGCGACCGTGGTCGTCGAACTCGCCCACGTCGCCGGTGGACATGAACCCGTCGATGACCTCCTTGGACTGTCCCCCCGTGTAACCGTCGAACAGCAGCCCGCTTCTGACGAAGATCCGTCCCGGCTCACCCGCGGGCACCTCATGGCCCTGATCGTCGAGCAACCGCACGGTGGTGCCGGGCAGCAGGGGGCCGGCCGTGTCCGGGTCGGCCCGCAGGTCGGCCGGCCCGGCCAGGGCCACGCCCGACACCTCCGTGGAGCCGTAGAGGCTGTACAAGTTGTCGCCGAAGGCGTCCATCCACCGGGTGGCCAGACCGCCGGGGAGCGCCGAGCCGGAGAGGGCGACGAGCCGGAGCGAGGAGGTGTCGTACCGCTGTCGGACCTCGGCGGGCAGGTCGAGCATGCGCTGGAGCATCGCGGGCACGGCGATCAGGGCGCCGGCCCGGTGCCGGTCCACGGCGGCAAGCGTGTCCTCGGCGTCGAAGCGACCGCGCAGGACCATGGGGTTCGACAGGGCCCCGCACATCACCAGCCCAGCGGTGAACCCCCAGGCATGGAAGAGCGGGGCGGCCACCACGGTGGTCTCCCGGACCCGCAGGGGCAGCCGCGCGATCAGCCCGAGCTGCGACGCCATCGCGGCCCTGTCCTCCTTCGCACGCAGCCGAGAGTCCAGCGAACGCCGGGCACCCTTCGGCGTACCCGTGGTGCCCGAGCTCAGCAGCACCACCTGACCGGCTCGCTCCGGAGGGTCCGGGACTCCCGAACAGCCGTCCACCAGCTCGTCGAACGTCGGCGCCGCCGCGACCTCGTCGCCCTGGCCCACGACGAAGCGCGGTTCCCCGGCCATGCCCGCGTCGTGCACCACGGATTCGAACTCGTGGTCGTGCACCAGGAACGTGACGCCCTCCCGACGAGCCACCTCGCCGAGCTGGGGACCGGCGAACCCGGTGTTCAACAGCACGACGTCGGCCCCGAGCTTGCCGGCGGCCACCAGCGCCTCGACGAAACCGCGATGGTTCCGGCACATCACTCCCATGACCGACGGGGCGCCCAGGCCCCGGGCGGCCAGACCGACGGCCGCTCGACTGGTGCGGTCGTCGATCGTGGCCCAGTCGAGCTCCCCGTCGGCGTCGACCACCGCCGGCAGGTGCGGGTAGCGAGCCGCCGACACGGCCCAGGGGGTGGCGTGGCTGATTCCCCAACGGCGAGCGGCCTGCGCCATTCGCACCATGCGGTCGGGCCGCGGCGGCCGCAGGATCCCTGTGCGGGCCGCCGCGCCCAGCACCGACACGTTCTCCGCGAAGCCCATGGGCTCGTCTCCCCTCGGTCCAGTCGCGCGAGCGTAGGCGGGGCGGCGGCGGTGGCGGGCGGCGAGCGGCGAGCAGCGAACAGGACTCTTCCGCCACCGTTTCGGCC
>CAYZMG010000168.1:2715-3091 GCA_964479465.1 uncultured Acidimicrobiales bacterium | reverse complement strand
GCTGCGGGAGGCCCGTACGGGGGCGGTGTCGATCCACTCGAGGGGGCGTGGCGTGATCGGCGTCATGGCGGTGAGCCTCGCACGGTCGCTGCGTTCTGCGAAACGGGGTAACGGGCACGGACTTGCGATGGTCGGAACCGTCGTGCCCACCCTCCCGCGCGCCTCCCGCGCACCCCACGACACCCTCGCCACCCGCGTCGCCGCCGGCGCCGCCCGGGGCCACGAGGTGACCTTCGTGTCCGGCGACGTCCACGTCACCGTGCCCTGGTCCGACGTGCACGACGACGCCACCCGGATGGCTGCGGCGATGCAGCAGCGGGGGGTCCGGGCCGGCGACCACGTGGGCGTCCCAGCGGCCGGCGTCCGGCGGCGGGCC
>CAYZMG010000168.1:0-2705 GCA_964479465.1 uncultured Acidimicrobiales bacterium | reverse complement strand
ACCACGTGGCGCTGCTCGGCCCGACCACCCGGGCGCTGGTCACCGGCATCCAGGCGACCTGGCTGGCCGGCGCCACGGTCGTCGTCCTGCCGCTGCCGATGCGCATGGGTTCGCTGGACGAGTTCGTCGCCCAGACCCGCCAGCGCATCCTCGACGCCGACGTCGCCCTCGTCGCCGCCGATCCCGACCTGGCGGCCTTCGTCACCCCCGAACCGGGCGACCCGCCGATGGTCGAGTTCGGCGACCTCGTCACCGATGCCGCCTTCGCCCCCCCGGTGCCCGATCCCGGTGCCCACGCCATCCTGCAGTTCACCAGCGGGTCCACCTCGGATCCCAAGGGCGTGGTCCTGCCGCACCGGGCGGTGTGCGCCAACCTCGACGCCATCGCCGAGGCGGCCGAGCTGGCCGTGGACGACGACGTCCTGGTGTCCTGGCTCCCGCTGTACCACGACATGGGCCTCGTCGGCCTGCTCTCGCTCGCCATGTCGACCGGCACCCGGTTGGTGCTCGGCGCACCCCAGGACTTCCTGGCGTCACCGGCCCGGTGGATGGGGTGGATGTCGCAGTACGGCGGCACCGCCACCGCCGGCCCGAACTTCTCCTACGTGCTCGCCACCCGTGCGCTGCGCCGAGCGGCGCGGGAGGGTGAGCAGCTCGACCTGTCCCGCCTGCGCGTGGTCCTGAACGGTGCCGAGCCGATCGATCCTGCGACGGTCGAGGACTTCCTCGACGCCGGCGAGCCCTTCGGCATGCCGCGCGGCTCGGCGTTCCCCGCCTTCGGCATGGCCGAGGTCGCCATCGCCGGCACGTTCCCGCCCCCGGGGCGGGGTCTGGTGGTCGACACCGTCGACCGCCGCGTGCTCGAGACCGAGCGCTACGCCGCGCCGGCCGACGCCGGCGCCGATGGCGCCCGGAGCTTCGCCCGCCTGGGGCGTGCCGTCCCCGGTCTCGAGATCCGCATCGTCGGTCCCGACGACGGCCGCGAGCTCCTCGAGCGCGAGGTCGGCGAGCTCGAGATCCGAGGCAGCTCGGTCTGCTCGGGCTACTACGGGCGCCCCGAGCTCAACGACGAGCTGTTCCACGACGGCTGGTTGCGCACCGGCGACCTCGGCTACCTCGTCGACGGTGAGCTGGTGCTCTGCGGGCGCATCAAGGACGTGATCATCGTGGCCGGCCGCAACGTGTTCCCCGAGGACATCGAGCGGGCGTGCAACGACATCGACGGCGTGCGGGCCGGCAACGTCATCGCCTTCGGGGTCGACACGGCCAAGGGCAAGGAGGGCATGGTCGTGGTGGCCGAGGCCCGCCCGCCGGAAGGCAGCACCGACCTCGCGCCCATCCGTGCCCAGGTCCAGGAGCGGGTCAAGGCCGTCGCCGGGATCCCGGCCAAGGACATCGTGCTGGTCGCCCCGGGCACCCTGCCCAAGACCAGCAGCGGCAAGCTGCAGCGGACCCAGTGCCGCACGCGGTACCTCGAGGGGCACCTCGACCTGGTCGGCGTCTGAGCAGCTCCCGGCGACCGTGATCCTGGCCCACGGCGCCGGCGGCGGAGCCGCGCTGCCTGCCGAGCCGTGGCTGCTG
Organism: uncultured Acidimicrobiales bacterium; assembly: GCA_964479465.1. Taxonomy (GTDB): domain Bacteria; phylum Actinomycetota; class Acidimicrobiia; order Acidimicrobiales; family AC-14; genus CADCTB01. The sequence continues at coordinate 1,124 of CAYZMG010000168.1, read as the reverse complement.
GCCTACTCGGCTGCCTTCGCCCTCCTCATCGCGTCCGTCGCCCTCCGACTGCTCTGGCCCGCGCCCCGGCTCGCAACGGCTGCCGAGGGCGTCGTCGCCCCGGCGGTCCTGGACACGGCGTCCCGGGTCATCGGCTCGGTGCTCCAGGCCCTGGTGCTCCTGGTGTTCGTCGGCGTGCCGGCCCTGTCTGGCCCTCTGGCCCGCGCCACGCCGGTGGCGTTGCCGGCGGAGGACGAATGGCAGCGCCAGCTCGGGGAACCCCCGGACGCCGTGCGGCCGGGCTGAACCCTCACAATCACGTGATCGGCGCCACGAGCGCCCCGCACGCTGTTCCGGAGCGCCACCCCATGCCCCGCACTTCGCTACTGGCCGCTGCCGCGCTGGCCCTGACGATCGCCATGGCGCCGACCCATGCCAAGCCCGGCGACCTGCCGTCGACCAATGTGTCCTGGCTCGTCGCCGCGGCCGACGCCGACATCGAACGCGCCTTCGGCCAGGCGCGCGCGCAGGGCAAGCCGGTGCTGCTGTACTGGGGGGCGAGCTGGTGCCCGCCGTGCAACCAGCTCAAGGCCACGCTGTTCAACCGCCAGGACTTCGCGGCGCAGAGCAAGCATTTCGTCGCCGTCTTCGTCGACGGCGACCGGCCCGCGGCGCAGAAGCTCGGCGCGCGCTTCAAGGTCAGCGGCTACCCGACCCTGGTGCTGTTCACGCCGGAGGGCAAGGAGATCACGCGCCTGCCCGGCGAGGTCGATGCGCCGCAGGTGCTGTCGCTGCTCGAGGCCGGCCTCGCCGGTGGGCGCCCGGTGGCCGCGGTGCTGGCCGACGCGCGCGCGGGCAAGCCGCTCGCCGCCAACGAGTGGCGCATGCTGGCCTTCCACTCGTGGGAGGTCGACGAGAGCGGCCTCGTCGCCGAGGCCGACCGCCCGGCCGTGCTTGCCGAGCTGGCCGCGAAGTCGCAGAACCAGGCGCAGGGCGACGGCGAGACGACCACGCGCCTGTGGCTCAAGGCGCTGGCCGCGAGCGACGACGGCAAGGGCCTGAAGCCTGACGGGGCGCTGCGCCAGCGCGTCGAGCGCGTACTGGCCGACCCGCAGGCGGCGCGCACAAACATGGACGTGATCGCC
>CAYZMG010000167.1:0-3113 GCA_964479465.1 uncultured Acidimicrobiales bacterium | reverse complement strand
TGGGCCAGGTCCCGGGCGTCCTCGGACACCGCGCAGCGGATGGCGAGCCGGGCGGCAAGCGGGCGGAGGAACGGGGCCAGCCAGCGGTAGGACGCGCTGGTGCCGGCGGCGTGGAACGTCCCGATGACGGGGGCGTTGCTGCACACCAGGGTGGTGACGGTGCAGCCGGGCGCGAGAGGCTCGTGGACGTGGACGACGTCGAAGTGCTCGTCACGGAGGGCGGCGATGGTGCGCAGGGCGTTGGAGGGGTCGGGGGCGACCGGCGCCATGGAGCCATTGGCGGCGGTGGGGATGCTGTCGCCCAAAGGGAGGATCCCCACCTCGGGCGGGGCGCCGTCGCACGGCCCCAGCACCCGCACCTGGTGGCCGAGACCCCGCAGCGCCCGGGCCAGGCCCAGCACCTGGCCCTGCACGCCCCCAGGCAGCGAGAGGCTGTACGGGGACACCAGGCCGACGCGCACGAGGGGGAGGTTAGCTGTGGCGGCCATACTGACTCGTATGACTACTGCGGCCATACTTGGCCGCATATGACTTCCGCCTCAGAGGCAGCGGACAACCTCACCCGGGCCGAGGCCCAGAAACGCGCCACCGAGCTGTCGGGTGTCTCCTACACGGTGGCGCTGGACCTCACCACTGGGGAAGAGACGTTCCTGAGCGAAACCACGGTGCGCTTCCAGGGCAACCTCGTCGGCCTGAGCACCTTCATCGACCTCGACGCAGACAACGTCCGCGAGGCCACGCTGAACGGCAGGGTGATCCCCGTCGACTCCTACGACAAGGGTCGCAGCCGGCTGCCGCTGCGAGGCCTGCTGGCCAACAACGAGGTTCGGATCATCGCCGACTGCGCCTACCAGCACACCGGCGTGGGCATGCACCGCTTCGCCGACCCGACCGACGGCAAGGTCTACCTCCACACCCAGTTCGAGCCCTACGACGCCCACCGGGTCTTCGCCTGCTTCGACCAGCCCGACATCAAGGCCCGCTTCACCCTCACCGTCACCGCCCCCGAGGAGTGGGATGTCGTCAGCAACAGTCCCTCCACGCAGGAGGGCGGGGTGTGGCGCTTCTCCCCCACCGAGGTCATCTCCACCTACTTGGTCGCCGTGGTCGCCGGCCCGTACCACGTCGTCCGCGACGTCCACGGCCAGGTCGACCTGGGCATCTACTGCCGGGAGTCTCTGGCCCAGTACCTCGACGCCGATGAGCTGTTCACCCTGACCAAGCAGGGCCTCGACTTCTTCGAGGAGGAGTTCGACTACCCCTACCCCTTCGCCAAGTACGACCAGCTCTTCGTACCCGAGTTCAACTTCGGGGCCATGGAGAACCCGGGCTGCGTGACCTTCAACGAGTACATGGTCTTCCGCTCCCGCCAGACCGAGGCCGCCCACGAGGGACGGGCCAACACCCTGCTGCACGAGATGGCCCACATGTGGTTCGGGGACCTCGTCACCATGCGGTGGTGGGACGACCTGTGGCTCAACGAGAGCTTCGCCACCTACATGGCCACCCACGCCCTCTCCCAGGCCACCCGGTTCGGCGACGCCTGGGTGCGCTTCGCCGCCGGCACCAAGGCCGGCGCCATGGCTCAGGACCAGATGCCGACCACCCACCCGATCTCGGCCGACATCGTCGACACCGACGCCGTCCGCCTGCACTTCGACGGGATCACCTACCTCAAGGGGGCGTCGACGCTGAAGCAGCTCGTCGCCTGGGTGGGCCAGGACGCCTTCCGGGACGGGCTGCGCCAGTACTTCCGCAAGTACGCGTGGCGCAACGCCGAGCTGGCCGACTTCCTCGCCAACCTGGAGAAGGCCAGCGGCCGCAAGCTCACCGACTGGTCGACCGAGTGGCTGGAGACCGCCGGCGTGAACACGCTGCGGGCCGACTTCTCGGTTTCGGGTGACGCATTCGAGTCGTTCTCGATCTCCCAGACCGGCCAGCCCGGCAACGACACGATCCGCTCGCACCGGGTGGCCGTGGGGCTGTACCGGCTCGGCGCCGGCGGCCTGGTGCGCGACCGGCGGGTCGAGCTCGATGTCGTGGGCGAGCGCACGGAGGTGACGGAGCTGGCCGGCGTGACCGTCCCCGACCTGCTGCTGCTCAACGACGACGACCTCACCTACGCCAAGGTCCGCCTCGACGAGCGGTCCCTCGCCACCCTGGCCGAGCACCTCAGCGGCATTGCCGACCCGCTGGCCCGCACCCTGTGCTGGGCCGCCACCTGGGACATGGTGCGCGACGCCGAGTTGGCCACCCGGCGCTACGTCGACCTGGTCATCACCCATGCGCCGGCCGAGACCGACGACTCCGCGCTGGCCCGCCTGCTGGGCCAGGCCGCCACCGCGGTCGACATCTACGGCGACCCCTCCCGCCGGGACGCGGGGCGCGCCGCGCTGGCCGCGGCGGCGAGGACGGGGCTGGACGCGGCCGAGCCCGGTACCGACCGCCAGCTCATCTGGGCCCGTCACCTCATCTCGGTGGCCAACTCTGCGGAGGACCACGCGTTCCTCCGGGCCCTGCTCGACGGGACCCAGGAGGTGCCCGGCCTGGCCGTCGACACCGACCTGCGCTGGCAGATCGTCATGAGCCTGGCCGCCGACGGCGCCGACGACAATGGCGCCCTCATCGAGGCCGAGCTGGAGCGCGACCCCACCGATATCGGCGAGCGCCGGGCGGCGTCGGCCCGGACCTCCCGCCCGTCGGCCGAGGCCAAGGCCGGCGCGTGGTCCCGCCTCACCGAGCAGTCCGACCTTCCCCTGGCCATGCTTCGGGCCACCGCCGGCGGCTTCGGGGTCATCGGCCAGGACGAGTTCCTCGCCCCCTACGTCGAGCCGTACTTCGCCAGCGTGGCCAAGTTCTGGGAGGAGCGCTCCCGGGACGAGGCCCTGAGCCTGATCCGGGGCCTGTACCCGGGCGCCCTCATCGGCCAGGAGGTGCTCGACGCCACCGACGCGGCCCTGGCCGACGACACCCTGCCCGGCCCGGTCCGGCGCATCCTTCTGGAGTCGCAGGACCAGATGGCCAGGGCGCTGCGAGGGCGGGCCGCCGACCAGGGCGCGTGACCGGCCCGGGAGGCCGGTCCAGAGGGCAATCACTGGGCCATCCCTCGAAGA
>CAYZMG010000166.1:0-3357 GCA_964479465.1 uncultured Acidimicrobiales bacterium | reverse complement strand
TCATCCATCTAATGGGCGCGGACCACTCGAATTCGCGACAGACCTGACCCGGCCAACGCGCGCCGTGTCCGCCGTGTCCGCCACAGGGTTGGCGAATGCACCGCGCGACTGACCGGGGAACGCCGCTTGAGGTGAGACTACGCAACCGGCGGGTGCCCTCGTACGGCACATTTGCCACGCGGCTCGACGCAGCCGCCTCACGTTCTGGGACGCGCGTTCTGGGACGGCTGCCCGGCCCCAGTCCAGAGCAATGACCGATCCTCAGGTCGGCGCCGAAGTACGCTGAATGCGTGAGCGGTGATCGACTCCGGACCGCAGCCGAGCTTGAAGCGCTGACGCCCGACGAGCGTGACGCTGCCGTGCGAGCGGGTTTCGTCACCGACCCCGCTGCCGTTCCCGCAGGCCTCCTCGCCCGTGCCCGACGGAAGGCGGATGCCCGAATCGCCGCGACCGAGGGCGCCGACTCGAAGCGTTGACCGAACGGCGCCCCGTCCGGGTCGACCCACAGTTCTTCGTCGAACTCGACTCGCAGCTCGGTGAGACGCGAGGGGACAACGGCGAGCCCTCCAGCACCGACTTCCTGTTGATCGACCTGCCGTCCATTGCTGACATGTTCGCCACCTCCTTCGACGATCTGCCGGCTATGTACGAGGGCCGAAAGGATTATCGGTACCTCGTCACCACGGGGACCCTCGTCACGGCAGCCCTCATCGTGGGCCAGCTTCACGCAGACGGGTCGATCATCCTGTTCGGTATAGAGATCGATCAGCCATAGAAGTCGCTTCCATTCAGTTATCCCAGAATCCCGCCCACGACGGCTCATGAGCCTTGTCACAGAACGCCGGTGGAGGGCGTGGACGTCGGGCATGCTGACTCACATGTCGCCGTACATCGTCCTGGTGTCAGGCGTGGCGGGGTCGGGAAAGTCGACGCTCGCGGATCCTCCAGTCGAGCGAGTTGGGCTTGTCGGGCCCGGCTTCTACATCCGCATCACGCCGCGCAAGTCGTGGAGCTGGAACATGGATGGCCACCCGGTCGGCAACACGTGGTACGTGGCGCGGGGTGCTGTCCACGAGCCCACCACCGACGAGGCTGACCGGTGAGCCCGCCGCCTGGACGGCGGACAGATGGAGGCGATCTCGACCGCGAGGTGACCACGTGACCAAGGCAGTGACGATCGACGACTACATCGCCCTCGCTCCGGAGGCCGGCCGCAGTCTGCTCGAGCGACTCCGAGCACTCTGCCACGACGCCGCGCCCCATGCGGCTGAGCGGATCAAGTGGGGACACCCGGCCTACGTCCACCCGGACGGAGTGATCCTGTTCATGTTCAGTGCACACAGGGCGCACGCCAGCTTCGCCGTCACGCCGACCACTCGAGCCGCGTTCGCCGCCGACCTCGTCGGCTACCGCACCGGTAAGGGCACGGTCGCGCTCCCCTACGACGCCCCGCCACCCCAGGCGATCCTCCGAAGGATGATCGAGCTCCGGATCCGTGAGTACGAAAACGACGGCGTCAAATGGATGTGATGTGACCCTCCGACTCGCCTCGCGACTGCTGCCGCCCAGCGATGACCCGGGGGCAAGCGCCCGCCCCGATTCGGCGTCCGTTGCGTCCACCAGCGACGCAGCGGGTGTCCCAGAACGTGCAGCCTGGGCGCTCCCGCCGGGTATCTCGCAACGCCGGCCGGTGGACAGCCGGCCGATTCGGGTTGATCGCTCGCCAAACCCTACTACGGCAGTAGTAGAGTATGGGCATGCCGCGTGGGAGACCCTCGCCGAAGCTGGCCATCACCGTCGACGCCGGTGTGCACGAGCAGGTCCTCGCCGCCGCCAGCGAGGAGGGCGTCAGCGTCTCGGCGTGGATGACCGAGGCGGCCCGCCGAGCGCTGCTCCTACGAGACGGCCTGCGGGCAGTCTCGGAGTGGGAGCAGGAACACGGCCCCCTCACCGCAGATGAGCTCGATGCTGCTCGCCGTCGTGTCGCCAGTGATGTCGCTGCGGCTACTCAGGCGCGACCGGCGTGAGCTTCGTCTACGACGCCGGCGTGTTTGTCGCCGCCGAGCACAACGACCGCGAGGTCTGGGCCGATCATCGGGCTCGTTTGGAGCTGGGGCTCATTCCGCGGACGACCGCACCTGTCGTCGCCCAGGTCAGTCGCTCCCCGCGACAGGTACAACTGCGGCGCATGCTGCGGGGCTGCGACGTCGTCGGTTTCGCCCCGGACGACTCCCATGAGGTCGGCGCTCTCGTGGGCAAGGCCTCGACTTCAGACGTCGTCGACGCCCATCTCGCCGTAGTCGCCTTCAGGCATCAGACCACGGTCCTCACCTCCGACATCGAGGACCTGCGCCATCTCTCCGACCGGTTGCCGACGCCCCTCCGGATCCAACGGATGTGATCTCGGAGAGTTGACGGCTCCTTCGAGGCGGTGCCCCATACGCGCGGCCATCGATGGTGATGCCGGATCGCCCTGATCGCCGGCTTCGGGTTCTCCAGACTGCGAGGATGATGCTCGATGAGCTCCGATCAAGGCGAGGCGCGTACTGTCCCGGTCGTTCCTCTGCTCGTGTACCTGTACGGACCGCCGGCGGCGGGGAAGCTGACGATCGCGGAGAAACTGCGGGACCTCACCGGCTTCCGTCTCTTCCACAACCACCTGACCGTGAATGCGCTACGCCAAGTCTTCGACTTCGGGAGCCCCCCGTTCGTTGAGTTACTCCACCGGGTCCGACTCGACGTCTTCGCCACGGCAATGCGGGCAGGAGTCAGTCTCATCTTCACCAACAACTCGGCGTGGGGTGGACCCGGCGGGCGACAGCGCTTCGAGGCCTTCACTGACGAGGCGGCGCATGTGGTGGCCACCGCGGGCGGCGTGACCCTCTTCGTTCGTGTCTCCGCTCCGATCGACGTACTCGAATCTCGATTGGGCAACCAGTCGCGCCGAGCGCACGGCAAGCTGGTTGACGTCGCCCGGCTGCGCGAGCTCGTTGCGGAGATGGACGACCCCCGTGCAGACTCCGGCGACCTCACCGTCAACACAGCCGACGTGACGGCAGACGAAGCGGCACGGGACATTGCCGTTGCTGCCGGTCGCGCCAGCTCGACATCGCCAGGGGATAGTCCGGCGGCCGGTGGCCTCGGCGCCGCTTGAAGCTACACGCCGTTGTGATCCGTTCCGATCTCATCGAGGTGTTCGGCAGCGCCCCTCCACCACCGAGAGGCCGTCGCGCCAAATCAGCGGGTAACGCCACCCTTGGGTCAGCCGTCCCATAAGGACGGCCCTCCGGGCCAGACCAGGATGTCACTTAGCGCAGCCTCCGGCCGCAACCTAACGGCGCGGTGATCCCTGGGGGT
>CAYZMG010000165.1:0-3422 GCA_964479465.1 uncultured Acidimicrobiales bacterium | reverse complement strand
CGTGTTGCCCGCGAGCAGGGCGGGGGCGATCTTCCAGGAGGCGAGCACGAGCGGGAAGTTCCACGGCGTGATGCCGGCGACCACGCCGAGGGGGCGCTGCACGACCTCGACGAAGGCGGCGTCGTCGTCCTGGATGACCTGGCGGGGGATCTCGAGCTCGGCGTAGTACTGGAACCAGATGGCCGCCCCGTAGACCTCGAAGGTGGCCTCGCCGAGCGGCTTTCCCTGCTCGAGGGTGAGGATCGGTGCGATGTCCTCGGCCGCCGCCATCAGCGCATCGGCGCACTGGCGCAGGAGGTCTCGGCGGCGGGACTCGTCACGACGCCAGTCGCGGTAGGCCTTGGCCGACGAGGTCATGGCCGCGTCCAGCTGCTGCGGCGTGCAGTCCGGGGCGGTGGCCTCCGGAGCACCCGTCGCCGGGTTGATCACGTCGAACGTGGCCTCGGTGCTCGACGCGACGCCGTCGATGGTCATGGTGACTTCTGCGCTCACGGTTTCCCCCTGTCCGTTGCTCTCGCACATGCGAGACATGTGACCGGGAGTGTCGCACACCGTGCGGCGTGCGTTCCAGCCTGGTCGGGGTCGGCGGGTCGTGCACAATGCCGCCCACCGCCCCCGTCCGGGAGGCGGCCGTCCAGGGGAGCCGCACACCATGCCGATCGATCCGCAGATCCAGACCGTCCTCGACCAGATGCAGGCCATCGAGTTCCCGGGTCTGTCGGCCCTGCCCGTCGAGCACGCCCGAGCGGCTTTGGCCATGATGGGCGGGGCTCGGGCCGACGGGGTGGAGGAGGTGGCCCGGGTCGAGGACCTGGAGATCCCCGGGCCGGCCGGCGCCATCCCCGCCCGGGCGTATGTGCCGGAGGTCGACGGGGCCCCGCCGGTGGTCGTCTACTACCACGGCGGCGGCTGGGTGCTGGGGGGCATCGACAGCCACGACGGCACCTGCCGCGCCCTGGCCAACGCGTCGGGGGCGGCGGTGGTGAGCGTCGACTACCGGCTCGCCCCCGAGCACCCGTTCCCGGCTGCGATCGAGGACGCCTGGGCGGCGCTGGAGTGGATCGCGGCCAACGCCGCCGACCTGGGCGGTGACCCGTCCCGGCTGGCCGTGGCCGGCGACTCGGCCGGCGGCAACCTCGCCGCGGTGGTGGCCATCCAGGCCCGGGACGCCGGCGCCCCGGCGCTGCGGGGCCAGCTGCTGGTGTACCCGGTGACCGACGCGACGATGAGCCATCCCTCGATCGAGGAGAACGCGTCGGGGTACTTCCTGACCAAGGCCGACATGGAGTGGTTCTTCGGGCACTACGCCCCCGAGCGCCCCGACGACTGGCGCCTGTCGCCGCTGGCCGCACCGGATCTGTCCGGGCTGGCACCGGCCCTGGTGCTGACCGCCGAGTACGACCCGCTGCGCGACGAGGGCGAGGCCTACGCCCGCCGGCTGGCCGACGCCGGGGTGCCCGTGGAGCTGATTCGCAAGGACGGCCTCATCCACGGGTTCTTCGGCATGATCGCCGACGTGGACGAGGCAGGCGACGCCATGGAGCGGTCCGGCGCCGCCCTGCGAGCCTGGCTGGCCTGAGCGGGTCAGCCGAGCTCGAAGCCAGCCGGCCCCTCGCCGCCGGGCACGACCGTGACCGTCGTGCCCACGAGCTGGCCGCCCGAGAGCTCGGCGGCCAACGACGGATCGTCCCGGCGCACGACGACCCGCTGCCGGTCGGCCGTGGTGGCATAGGCGACGACGGCCGCCGGGCCGGCGTCGCGGTCGTGGATCACCGTCCACCCGTCGACGGTCGCCGATCCGGTGGTGCCGGGCTCGGCCTGGGGCAGCGCCGTCGAGTCGATGGCGGCCTGGGCATCGGCCAGGTCGGGCTTGGCGAACCCTCGTTCGGGCGGCGTCGTGCTCCAGAGGCCGATCGAGTGCTTGGTGACGTACCAGCCCAGCCCGGTGGTGAGCCCGATGGCGCCGGGGTCGTCGCGGAGCTGCCCGGCCATGGTGGCGATGCTGTGGGACGTGTAGTTGTTGCCCGGTCCGCCGAAGTAGGCGTGGCCGCCGGTGACGGTGAACGGGCGCCGGTCGTCGAGGCCCAGGCCGAGCGCGGTGGCGGAGATCTCCACCGCCACCGGGAAGCAGGAGTAGAAGTCGAACCGGGAGATGTCGTCGAGGTCGCAGCCGACGGCCTCGAACAGCGCCCGCCCGGCCGTCTCGATGGCCGGGGAGCGGTGCAGGTCCGGGCGCTCCAGCGGATAGAAGACGTCGTTGAGGTCGGCGACCCCCAGGGGGAAGACCCAGCGGTCACGGGGGATGCCGGCGGCCTCGGCGGCCTCCACCGAGCAGAGCAGGAACGCCGCGGCCTGGTCGACCTCGATGATGGCGTTCATGCGCTTGGTGTACGGCTCGGCGATCATCCGGTTGCCGGGCGTCGGCTCGGCCAGCTCGTCGGGGGTGGCGGACGTGGGGAACCAGGCCAGGTCCGGGTGGGTGGCGGCCGCCTCGGTGGCCGGCGCCATGAACCGGCCGAGGAAGCGGCGCTGCTCGTCGAGGGTGCGCCCGGCCCGGTGGGCCACGGCCGATTCCAGGATCGGGTAGAGGAACGGCGGCGGCGCGAGGCCGGCGTGCATCTCGGCGGGGGACGCGCCGAGGCGCGTGTCGCCGATCTCGGTGTCCTCGCCGGTGGCCTCGGGAGCGGTGGGGGCCGCCACGCCCTGCTTGCGCGCCCGGCGCACCGACGCCCCGGCCTCGGCGCCGGCGACGAGGGCCACGTCGCAGCGGCCCTCGACGATGTCGGTGCCGAGGCTGCCCACCAGCCACTGCGGGGTGTTGCCGCCGATGGTGGAGGACAGCAGGCGCCGTGGGGTCAGCCCGAGCGCGGCGGCGAGCCGGTGCGCGGCGTGGTCGGTGCGGGGGGCGAGGACCCCGGGCATGGCGATGGTGTCCACGGTGAGGTCGGCGCCGCAGTCGGCGAGGGCCCGGCGGGTGGCCTCGGCGGCGAGCGTGATCGGGTCGACGAGCTCGCCGTCGCGGTTGGTGACCTGCCCGACCCCGACGAGGACCGGGGTCCTCGGGTCGAGCGCGCTCACCGGGCGATCGCCCGGGCCTGGCTGAGCACGACGTTGCCCTTCTGGGTCGATGCCTCGACCACGGCGCCGTCGCCGTCACGCCAGATCTTGGTGACGATAGTGTCCTCGGGCCACACCTGGTCGGCGAAGCGGCCCTCGAGCGTGCCGAAGGAGTCCACGTCGCCACCGAAGACGCCGGCCAGCACGGCCCGGCCGACGAAGCCGAAGGTGCACAGCCCGTGGTTGAACGGCGCGTCGAAGCCCGCCATCTGGGCGAACTCCGGGTCGATGTGCAGCGGGTTGCGGTCGCCGGACAGCCGGTAGATGGCGGCCTGCTCCAGGCGGGTCTCGTATTCGATGACGAC
>CAYZMG010000164.1:949-3477 GCA_964479465.1 uncultured Acidimicrobiales bacterium | reverse complement strand
GCCGGCCCGGATCTTCGCGACGGCGTTGCGCCGCACCTCCTCCTTCACCGGCCGGGACTCCCAGCCGGACTCCCGGAGCGCGCCGAGTGTGGACGGGAGGCTGGACGGTGCTGCCATGAGGTCAACCTATCCGGCACCTGGCGGCCCTCGACCGGCGCCCTCGTAGGCTCCGCCGACCATGGCACTCCCCGACCGCTGGCTCGCCGCACCGGCCGACGAAGACCTGCGCCGGACCTTCGCCGACGCCGATCTGGACGACGCAGGCTGGGAGCCGATCGGCGTCCCCGGGCACTGGCGCTCGACCCCGGCGTTCGCCGCGCACGACGGTCCGCTGCTCCACCGGGTCCGCTTCGAGCAGGCACCCGGCGCCGGCGACCGGCGCTGGTGGCTGCGCTTCGACGGCCTCTTCTACGAGGGCGACGTCTGGCTCGACGGCACCTACCTCGGCGCCACGGAGGGGTACTTCTTCGCCCACGAGTTCGAGGTCACCGACCAGCTGCGCGCCCGGAGCGAGCACCTGCTCGCCGTCGAGGTGGCGTGCTCCCCGCAGACCGACCGTGCCCGCAAGCGCAACATCACGGGCGTCTTCCAGCACTGGGACTGCATGGACCCGGACTGGAACCCGGGAGGCATCTGGCGGCCGGTGCACCTCGAGGAGTCCGGGCCCGTGCGCATCCGCCACCTCGTGACACGGTGCGTGGCGGCGGACGAGGCGCGTGCGGTGCTCACCCTCACCGCCGACCTGGACGCGCGCGAAGCCACCGACGTGCACCTGCGCACGACGGTCGGAGCCGGCGACGACGGCACCGACCGGACGCTCGCCGCCGGCGCCAACACCGTCGAGTGGACGGTCACGGTCGAGCGCCCCCGCCTGTGGTGGCCCCACGCCCTGGGCGACGCCCACCTCGAGCAGGCCACCGTCGAGGTCCGCCTGCGCGACGCCGCCGGCAGCCGGGTGTCGGACCGCCGCCGCTTCCGCACCGGGCTCCGGCAGGTCTCGATGCGCAGGTGGGTCCTGTCGGTCAACGGCGAGCGCCTCTTCTGCAAGGGGGCCAACCTGGCGCCGACCCGCATGGCGCTCGGCGAGGCGACGCCGGCCGAGCTGGCCCGGGACGTGGAGCTGGCCAAGGAGGCCGGGCTCGACCTGCTGCGGGTGCACGCCCACGTCGGCCGGCCCGAGACCTACGACGCCGCCGACCGGGCCGGGATGCTGCTGTGGCAGGACTTCCCCCTCCAGTGGGGCTACGCCCGCTCCATCCGCCGCCAGGCCCAGCGGCAGGCGACCGAGATGGTGGCCATGCTCGCCCACCACCCCTCGGTCGCCGTGTGGTGCGGGCACAACGAGCCCATGGGGCTCGACATCTCGCCCGAGGCGTTCACCGAACCGCACCGCCTGGCCACGCTCGGTCTCCGGGCGCTCGCCTCCCAGCAGGTCCCGACGTGGAACAAGACCGTGCTGGACCGCACGGTGAAGCGGGCCATCGAGGCCGCCGACGGCACCCGACCCGTCGTCAAGCACTCCGGTGTCCTGCCCCGGCTCCCGAGGCTCGAGGGCACCGACAGCCACCTCTACTTCGGGTGGTACTGGGGCGAGGAGCGGGACCTGCCGGGCTTCGCCCGCGCCCTGCCGAGCCAGGTGCGCTTCCCGACGGAGTTCGGCGCGCAGGCCGTGCCGGAGACCGATGCCTTCGTGGGAGCCGACGCGTGGCCCGACCTCGACTGGGAGCGGCTCGCCGCCGACCACAACCTGCAGCTCGCCCTCCTCGACCGACGCGTGCCGCGGGACGGCCACACGTACGCCTCCTGGAAGGCCGCCACGCAGGCGTACCAGGCAGAGCTCCTGCGCCACCACGTCGAGGCGCTGCGCCGCCTCAAGTACCGGCCCACCGGCGGCTTCTGCCAGTTCGCCCTCAACGATGCGCACCCCGGCATCACGTGGTCGGTGCTGGACCACGAGCGGGTCCCGAAGGCCGGCTACGCGGCGCTGGCCGAGGCGTGTCGACCGGTGATCGTCGTCGCGGACCGGCTGCCGGCCACCGTGTCGCCGGGACAGGCGCTGGCGCTCGACGTGCACGTCGTGTCCGACCGGCGGGTCGACCTCACCGGCACGGTCGAGGTCGAGGCCCGGTGGGAGGGCGGCGCCCACCGGTGGCGCTTCGCCGGAGACGTCCCGGCCGACTCCTGCGTGCTGGTCGGGACGGTCCAGCTCGAGGTGCCTGCAACCGCGGGCGAGCTGGTGCTGGAGCTGCGCGGCGAGGTCGGCGACGACCGCCCGACCAACGAGTACCGAACGGCCATCGCGACCTGAGATCCGGTCCGCCGGGGTGATTGCCCCCATGAATGGGGGGACGGGTACCGTGCGAATCCATGCAGACCATGGAGCAGTCAGCCTCAGGTGGGGGTGCGGCCGCTGGCGTGAAGCCGGTGAACCCGCGGCGACGTCCGGCCCCGTGGCCGGTGGCCTTCTACCGGTCCGGTGTCGGCAAGAAGTGGGTCATGGCCGTCACCGGCATCGTGCTGATGGGCTT
>CAYZMG010000164.1:0-939 GCA_964479465.1 uncultured Acidimicrobiales bacterium | reverse complement strand
CGCTCTGGGTCATCCGCATCGGCCTGATCCTGGCCTTCGTCTTCCACATCCACGCCGCTGCGAGCCTGACGCTCATGAACCGCCGGGCCAACGCCGGGGGCTACAAGTCGAAGCGGGACTGGCAGGCGGCCAACACGGCGAGCCGGTCCATGCGCTTCACCGGCGTCGTGATCCTCGCCTACCTGATCTGGCACCTGGCCGACTTCACCTGGGGCTGGGTCAACCCCGACTTCGTGCGCGGCGACGTCTACCGCAACGTGCAGGCCAGCCTCACCAACGCCGTCCCCGCCGCCATCTACGTGCTGGCCACCATCGCCCTCGGCGTCCACCTCTACCACGGGTCCTGGAGCCTGTTCCAGAGCCTCGGGCTCAACAACCCCAAGTACAACAGCTGGCGTCGCAGCTTCGCCCTCGGCTTCGCCGCCATCGTCACCCTCGGCAACCTCAGCTTCCCGCTGGCCGTCGTCTCCGGAGCCGCCTCGGACGACACCTGCCTCGAGGAGGGGGACCGCATCGTGACCTGCGAGACCGTCTTCGCCGAGGCCATCGGGGACGGACGTCTCAGCATCGAGGACTACGACGAGCTCTCCGACGGCGAGCGACTCAAGATCATCAAGGCCTACGAGGCCAACGAAGAGCTCCGCTTCGAACTGGCTGCGCTCGACGTCGAAATGGGCTGCCGCCTCGGCGAGCACGGCATCCCGATCGAACTGCCGAACGGCAACCTGGACTCCGCAGTCCCCCCGGGGGACATCGGCAGCAAGTGGACGCAGCACAAGTTCGACATGAAGCTCGTGGCGCCGAACAACCGGCGCAAGTTCGAGGTCATCGTCGTGGGCACCGGCCTCGCCGGCGCCGCCGCGGCCGCCACGCTCGGCGAGCAGGGCTACAAGGTGAAGGCGATCACCTACCACGACTCGCCCCGCCGGGCGCACTCCA
>CAYZMG010000163.1:0-3510 GCA_964479465.1 uncultured Acidimicrobiales bacterium | reverse complement strand
GACAGGTAGATGTCGTTGTGCCGGCCGAGGTAGCAGGGGTCGTGGTAGACGATGCGCTCGTCGAGGCGGGCCCGGCTCAGATCGAGCTTGCCCTCGGCCACCAGGTTCTCGAGCAGCTGGGTGTGGTGGATGACCTCGTAGTGGCCGTCGAGCTGGGGGTACTCGTTGCCGAGCGTGTTGAAGCAGTGCGGGCACTGGGTGACGATCTTCTTGACGCCCATGGTGTTGAGCGTCTCGATGTTCTGCATCGCCAGCATCTGGTAGATGTACTCGTTCCCCGAACGGCGGGCCGGGTCGCCGGTGCACATCTCGTTGGCACCGAGGATCGCGAAGTCGAGGCCGGCCCGGCGCATGAGCTTGACCATGGCCTCGGAGACCTTCTGGTTCTTGTCGTCGAAGGACCCGGCGCAACCGACCCAGTAGAGGTACTCGTGGTCGAACGCGTCGCCCGGCTCGACGATCTCGAGGCCGTCGATCTTCTTGGACCAGTCGGCTCGGGTGGCGTTGGACATGCCCCACGGGTTGCCCTGGTTCTCCATGTTCATGAAGGCGCCGCCGAGCTCGCTCGGGAAGTTCGACTCCATCAGCGCCAGGTAGCGACGCATGTCGAGGATCTTGTCGAGGATCTCGATGTTCACCGGGCAGATCTCGTCGCACGCCTTGCACGACGTGCAGGCCCAGATCTCCTCGGGCGTGATGCGCTCGAAGAAGGAGTTGGCCGACACGGTGATGTCGGGGACGGTGCCGAGCGGCGGGCTGACCTGGGGCGTGCCCGTGGCGGCCATGACCTCGCCCGACTTGAGCACGATCTCGCGGGGGTCGAGCGGCTTGCCGGTGGCGTGGGCGGGGCAGACGCTGGTGCAGCGCCCGCACATGGTGCAGGCGTCGAGGTCGACCAGCTGCTTCCACGTGAAGTCCTCGACCGTGGAGGCGCCGAAGGTCTCGAGCTCGGTCTCCATCAGGTTCGGCATCGCCTTCATCGCGCCCTTGGGGCGCTCCCGATCGCGCAGGTACATGTTGATCGGGCTGGTGAACATGTGGCGCAGCATCGTGACCGGCAGGATCACGAGGAAGACCAGGAACGAGATGACGTGGAGGATCCACATCGCCTGGTGCCAGCCGCTGACGGCGTCGAGGTTCTCGATCAGGCCGGAGAGCGGGTAGCCGACGAAGCTCCACTTCTCGAAGTCCGGCCGGCCGTCGACGGCGATGCGGAACATCTCGGCCAGGAAGCCGGTGACGCCGATGGCGAAGAGCGTGCCGAGGATGACGGCGTACTCGGCCTTGTTCTTCATCCGGATGCGGTAGGGGCGCTGGACGTAGCGGCGGACGATGGCCCAGCCGACACCGATGAGGAACAGCAGGCCGGCCGCGTCGCCCACGAAGGCGTAGGCCATGTACACCTGGCCGTGGAGGAACTGGGCGTCGGTCGGCAGCTGGTGGTTGATCTCGAGCACCGTGGTGACGGCGAGCAGGATGAGGAACGGGAAGTAGATGAGGCTGTGCATGACGCCGGCCGCGGGATCGCGCAGCAGGGTCTGCATGTAGACGCCGGCCCGGAAGTCCTTGAGGCGCTGGCCCACGTTCTTGGTGGTGGTGCGGCGGTTCTCGGGTGCGCCGCGCTCCCAGTTCTTCATCCGCTGGCTGAAGGCCACCGAGCCGTAGAGCAGCGTGATCGGCACGACCATGTAGAAGGCGGCCTTGATCGGCGACGGGATGTTCCCGAAGACCTCACGCGTGACCTCGGAGTCCGATTTGAACTGGAAGTAGGTGGCAGCGATGCCGGAGACGACGGTGACCGCCGCGATCAGCACACCGAGCCCGAGGGCCAGCTGGTGCGGCTTGATCCGACGTGAGGACTCGACCGTGGGTTCCATAGCGTCCGGGAGGCTACTTCCGGTCGGCGAGGGCGGGGAAAGCCCGGGCGTCCTCGCCCGGATCGCGCACTCGGAGCCCGAGGCTGTGGGCCATCCGCGCCGCCAGGGCCACGGCCTGGGCCGGGCTGATCGTGGTGCCCGCCAGGGTGGCCACGGCGGTGACCGAGGTGAGGTCGGCGCCGGTCAGGTCGACCCGCTCGCACCTCGATCGCTCGAGCACGACGCCTTCGAGGCCGACGCCTTCGAACGTGAGGTCGGTCAGCTGCGCTGCGGTCGCGTCCAACCCCTCGACCCGACCGCCGATGACGGCGACCCGCCGCACCCGGGCCAGGCGCCACGACGCCATGTCGAGGGCGCAGTCCTCGAACGTGACGTCCTCCAGGGTCGCCTCGCCGAAGTCGGCGCCACTCAGGCGGCACCGCACGAGGTGGGTCCGGACGAGCCCGGTCAGGCGCCGGCCCACCAGGTCGAGGCCGTCGAGCACCGAATCCCGGGTCTCGATCGTGCAGTCCGCCGGCAGCTCCAGATCGCACCCCCGCAACCGGCTGCGGAGGAGGTCGAGCGTGCGGGCCTCCGGCAGCGACAGCGTCGTGCCCTCGGCTTCGAGCGCGTCGATGTCGGGGTACAGCTCGTCGAGGTCGTCCGGGTCGACGGCCGTAGCCGGGGCACCAGGGAGCACCGGGGCCTTGGGTGGTGCTGCCCGTCCGTCGTCCGCCGCCATGGAAGCCAAACGTAGGCCGGGGTCGCGGTCGGCGTCCCCCGTGGCACCGATTGGACCGATTTCTGCCGTTCCGCGTGGCATTCGGCGGCGTCAGCGGTCACGATGGGACGGTGACGATGCGCCGCCCCGGTCCCGTGGTCGCGGCCGCCGTCGCTGCGACCGTCGTGGCCCTGTGCGGCCTGACCCTGGCGCCGGCCGCTGGCGCGGCAGCCCCGGAGTGGAACATCGATCGCATCGGCGCGCCCGCCTCGGCCACCGGCACGGTGATCGCCGTCGTCGACACCGGCGTCGACGCCGCCCATCCGGCCTTCACGGGGCGGGTGCAGCCGGCCATCGACCTGGTCGGCGGGAGCGGTGGCGACCCGAACGGGCACGGCACCCACGTCGCCGGCGTGGCCGCCGGCGCCGACAGCGGGTGCGGCAACATCGGCGTCGCCCCCGACGCGTCGATCCTGCCGGTCCGGGTCCTCGACGCCGACGGCGCCGGCACCGTCGACGTCGTCGCCGAGGGCATCCGCCGGGCCGCCGACCGGGGGGCCACCGTCATCAACCTCTCGCTCGGCACCGACGTGGTGATCCGCAACGTCTCGGGCTCCGGGCTGCAAGACGCCATCCGCTACGCGTGGTCGAAGGGCTCCATCCCGGTGCTGGCGGCCGGCAACGACGGCCTCGTCGGTGGGCTGTTCGGGTCCGGCTACGGCGACATCCCGGCCGTGGTCGTGACCGCCACGGACCACCGGGACCGGGCGGCGCCCTATGCCACCTCCATCGGCTCGGCGGCCTGGGGTGTGGCCGCACCGGGCGGTGACACGAGCGGCGTCGAGGGGCGCGACATCCTCTCGGCCTTCCCCGACCGGCGCTGTGCCCTCCAGGCCGGCACCTCGATGGCGGCCCCGCACGTGTCGGGTGCCC
>CAYZMG010000162.1:0-3515 GCA_964479465.1 uncultured Acidimicrobiales bacterium | reverse complement strand
CCGGGAAGGGCATCATCAGCCGGGAGATCAACTCCTGCGGCTGCACCCTCGAGTAACCCCCCCACGTTCCTCGACGTCGGCCGCAGTCCAGGCCCCCCTCTTCGAGGGGGGCCTGGTCGCGTACCCCACTCGATCTGGCTGCAGTGACGGTCGGATACGCACGTCACTGCAGCCAGAACGGATGAGGTCCCTGCCACCGGCCATGATCTCGGCGTGAGCGGTCTCTCCGAGGGCGACGTCGACCCTGATCCGATCCGGCAGTTCGAGGCTTGGCACCACGACGCCGGCTCGCCGCCGGAGGTGGCCGTGGCCACCGCCTCGGTTGACGGGGAGCCGTCGGTGCGCATGGTGCTGCTGAAGTCGGTCGACGAGCGGGGGTTCGCCTTCTTCACCAACTACGGCAGCGCCAAGGCCAAGGACCTGACGGCCAACCCCCGAGCCTCGCTGCTGTTCTTCTGGCCGCCCGACCGCCAGGTCCGGGTGGCCGGCGCCGTCGCCCTCGTCGATCCCGCGGAGTCCGACGACTACTGGCGCAGCCGGCCGCGGGGCAGCCAGCTGGGCGCCTGGGCCTCACGGCAGAGCGAGGTCATCACCGACCGGGCCCAGCTGGAGCGCCGGCTAGCCGAGGCCGTCGAGCGCTACCCGGACCAGGTGCCACGGCCGGCGTTCTGGGGCGGGTTCCGCGTCGTCCCCCAATCAGTCGAGTTCTGGCACCACCGCGATGACCGCCTCCACGACCGCCTGCGCTACCGGCGCGACGGCGGCGGATGGGTCATCGAGCGCCTGTCACCCTGAGGCTTCAAGCACGCCCAGGATGTCCTCTCCGTAGCGCTCCAGCTTGAGTGGGCCGATGCCCGGGCAGGCGGCCAGCTCGCCGAGGGTCGAGGGCCGGCGCTCGGCGATGCCCTTGAGGTGGGCGTCGCTCATGACGACGTACGGCGGCACCTTGTCGCGCCGAGCGATTCCGGTCCGCCACTCCTTCAGCGCGTCCCACGTTGGCGACTCACCCGCGGCGGGTGTTTCGCTCCGAGCCCGCACTTTCGGCGCCACCACCTCCTTCACCGCCGGCCTCTCGGCGGTGCCGGCCAGCTCGGCCAGGAAGGGCGACGGGGCGGCGGCGTCGCCCAGGACGACGACCGTCCGCGCCGCTCGGGTGAGTGCGACGTGGAAGACCCGGCGCTCCTCTTCCACGTCGTCGGCCAGGCGGTGGGGGAAGAGGTCGACCGACGCCCCGAAGACGATCACGTTGGGCCACTCCCGACCCTTGACCTTGTGGACGGTCGACAGGTGCACGCAGGGGCGAGCCGCGTCCTCGGGCGAGGCGGTCAGCGCCGCCCGCAGCCACGGCTCGAAGCCGGCGGGGTCCGGGTGGAGGGCGGCCAGCTGCTCGAGGGCCCAGAGGTCGTCGCCGTGGGCGGAGCGGTCGGCGGAGCCCCGGGAATTGTCCAGGGCGTTCATGGCTCGGTCGAGGCCCACCCGCCGGCGGATCAGGTCGAACACCGACGCAGTGGTCGCCCCGGGCCGGTTCACGGCCTCGGTGATCAGCTGGAGGTCGTTGGCGTAGGTGTGGACCCGCTCGGAGTCGTCGCCCGAGAGCCAGTCGCCCAGGCTGCGAAGGTCGGCGATGGAGGTGCGGGGGCGCCGGCCCATCATCTCCAGCACGTTGCGGGCGATCTTGCGCGACGGCCGGCGCACGGTGGCGGCCACGTCCTCCCTGGCGATGTCGGCCGGCGCCACGCCGATGCGCAGGTAGGCCAGGGCGGCGGCGATGCCCGTGCGGCCGAGCAGCTCGGTGCCGACGGCCCGGGTGCAGGGGATGCCGGTCTGGGCCAGCAGGACCTGGATGGGCAGCAGTACGGCGTTGACCCGAGCCAGCACGGCGATGTCGGTGGGCTCGACGTCGTGGTCCAGCCACGCCACCACCCGGTCGCGGGCCGCCCGGGTGAGGTCGTCGACGGCCACCGGCTGGGTGATCAGGGCGCCGGCCTCCTCCGCCCGGCCGGGCGCCGGCGACACCGTCTTGGGGATGCGCCGGCGGTTGTAGCCCAGCAGGGTCTGGGCGCCGGCGACGATGGCCGGCGGGCAGCGGTAGTTGACCTGGAGGTCGTAGTTGGCGGCACCGGGGAACCAGCGGGCAAAGTCGATGAGGAACCCGGGGTCGGCGCCGGCGTAGCCGTAGATGACCTGGTCGTCGTCGCCCACGCCGAACACCGACGCCGCCGGCCCGGCCAGCAGACGGATCAGCAGGACGTGGGCCGGCGTCAGGTCCTGGAACTCGTCCACCAGCAGGGTGCGGCAGCCGGCCCGGGCCCGGGCCCGGATGTCGGCGTCGGTCAGGAGCAACTCGACGGCCCGGTAGATCTGCTCGTCGAAGTCGACCGCGCCCCGGTTGGCCAGGGCGGCCCGGTAGGCGTCGAAGGCCACCGAGACGCCGGCGGCGTCGGGGAAGCGGGTCTCGGCCGCCTCGGGGTCGAGCAGCCCGAGGCGGATGGCCGACAGGGCCTCGAGGTAGGGGGCGACGGGGTCGGCGTTGGCCTTGCGGGGGATCTTCACCAGCGACTGGACGATGTTGCGGCACTCCCGCTCCTCGAGCACCTTCACCGGCCCCGCCATGTTGCAGATGAACAGGCCGAGGGAGTTGAGCGTGCGGATGGTGGGCCTCAGTCCGCTGGTGCGCTCCCGCAGCTCCTCGGCGGCCTTGACGTTGTAGGCCACCGCGGTCAGCAGATCGGGCTCGTGGTTGCGGTCGGCCAGGAGGTGGCGGAGGCGCTCGGTGAGCACCCGGGTCTTGCCCGAGCCGGCGGGGGCGATGATGCGCGCCGGCCCGCCGGCGTGGGAGACGGCGGCCAGCTGATCGGGGGCGAGTGCCGCGGCCGGCGGCCGGTCGCGGGCGACCGTCAGCCGGCCGGCGTCGATGGAATCCCGGTGGACCACCGCGTGGTCGAGCGCCAGGGCTTGTCGCGGACCACCGTCGCACCACGCCGGCGTGCCGTCGGGCATGACCACGTCGGCCGGGCCGCCGACCTCAGCCCCCAGCCGCCCCGCTCGGACACCGTGCCACCACACCGGCTCCCCGGACCGGGCGTCGTAGGTGTTGGCCCACACCAGGAAGTGCAGTCGCTCCCGGGTGAACTCGAAGCCGGGGCCGAGGGCGTAGGGCGGGCGGGTGTCGGTCTCGGGTTGCTTCAGCTCCGCAGCGTCGATCCCCAGCTCGACGACCACCGGCCGGCGCTGGGACCACGCCTCGTGCAGGGGGCCGGCGGCGCTCTCGTCGTCGACCCGGATGCGGGGGGCGCCCTCCCACCCCGCCGGCGCCTCGACGCCGGGGGCGACGACCACGCCGCGGCCGAGCTCCTTCATGCCGGCTTGGTTCCGACGAGGAGATGGTGCGGGTGCGGGTAGCCGCGGTGGATGGGCCGGTCTCGCACCGTCACGCCACCGTCGCGCATGGCCGACGCCATGTCGGCCGGCGCCAGGAACGTCAGCTCCTCGCCCTCGGTGATGCCCAGCAGCTT
>CAYZMG010000161.1:0-3548 GCA_964479465.1 uncultured Acidimicrobiales bacterium | reverse complement strand
TCGCCGCCGCGGTGGAGATCGAGGTGGCCCGCACCAATGCGCCGGCGGTGGACGAGGTCGATGCCCGGCGGGCGCTCGCCACGAGGGAGCAGGAGCTGGGCACCCACCTCACGCTGGGCCAGCGGGCCGCGGTGCTGGGCGTCACCACATCCGGACGTGGCACCGAGCTGGTCGTCGGCGTGGCCGGCGCCGGCAAGACCACCGCCCTGGCGGCGGTGCGGGAGGCTTTCGAGGCCGAGGGCTTCGAGGTGCTCGGCACCTCGACGTCGGGCCAGGCGGCGAGAACCTTGAAGCGCCAGGCCGGCATCGAGGCCTCCCGCACCCTGGCGTCGCTCACCTGGAGACTCGATCACGGGATGCTCACCCTGACCAATCGCCACGTGGTCATCGTCGACGAAGCCGCGATGAGCGAGGACGCGGCGTTGCTGCGAGTCCTGTCGGCGGCGTCGAGGGCGCAAGCCAAGGTGGTCCTGGTCGGCGACCACCGCCAGCTGGGAGCCGTCGGCCCCGGTGGCGGCTTCGAGTCCCTTGTTGCTCGCTACGGCGCCGCGGTGCACGTACTGGACGAAAACGTCCGCCAATCCGATGTTGCCGATCGCGCTGCACTTTCCGAGCTGCGCGACGGCGATGTTGCCAAAGCTGTTGCCAGTTACGCGCGTCGCGGCCGCATCGTCGTGGCGCGCGATCGCAGCACGGCCATCGACTCCGTGGTGTCGGGGTGGGCCGCGGATGTGGCCGAGGGCCACCAGGCCGCCATGTACGCCTGGAGGAGAGTCGACGTGGCCGAGCTCAACCGGCGGGGCCGGGAGGCGTGGCGGTCCCTCGGCCGCCTCGGGACCGAAGAGCTGGTGGCCCCCGGCGGCACGCCCTACGCCGTCGGCGACCGGGTCGTGGCCCTGGCGCCCGGCGCCGGCGGGAGCGTGGTGACTTCGGAGACCGGAACAGTGGTGGCGCTGGAGGCCAAGGCCAGAGCGCTGGTGGTGTGCATGGACGACGGCGGCGACCTGCGCCGGCTGGAGGCCGAGGAGATCGCCGGCGACCGCCTGGCGCACGCCTACGCGGTCACCGTCCATCGGAGTCAAGGCTCCACCGTGCAGCGGTCCCACGCCCTGGAGGACGGCGGCGGGCGGGAGCTGGCCTATGTGAAGATGAGCCGGGCCAAGGACCGCTCCACCGTTTACGTCGTGGCCGACGACACCGACCAGGCAAGGGAGGACCTGATCCGGGAGTGGTCCGCCGAGCGCCGGCCGGCGTGGGTCATCGACTCCGGCACGCCGGCCACCGACCCCGCCGCCGTCGAGGCCAGCCAGCGGGTCGCCCGGCCGATGCGAGATGCCCTGCGCCGCGGTCGACTGGCCGCCGAGCGAGCAGCCATCGCCGCTGTCATCCCTCCCGACCCGTCCGCCGAGATACTCACCGTCGAGAAGGACCTGGGGCGCATCCTTCGCCAGCGCGAGGACCTGGCCGCCGGCAAGGGTCGCTACGCCGACGGACCCGTCGGGCGCGCCATCTGGGAGCGCGGGCAGGCCGAGATGAACATCGCCCGCCTGAAGCGGGACCTGGACCGCTCAGACGCATCCCGCAAGGACCGTCGCCGGGCGCGAGCCGAGCTCGGCGATTGGCAGGAGCGCCAGAGGACGACGAGCCGGGCAGTCGAGGCGTTGGCGGTGCCCGAGGCCTCTCGTCTTGACGCCGAGGAGAGCCGCCTGACCGGGCGTCGCTCAGCGCTATCCATGCAGCAGGACATCCACCGAGACTGGGTCGCGGAGCACCCGGAGGCCGCCCGGCGTCTCGACCACCTCGCGAGGGACATCAACGCCCTCGACGAACGCCTGCAACGTGGTCGTGGTGTACCGGAACGAGGACTCGGCCGCGGCCGGCTCGGCTCTTGGACTCCGCCGCCTGTAGCGACGGAGCGCGAACTCGGCATGGACCTCGGCCTATGAGCCGAGGCGGGCACCGTGAGCATTATCGAGCAACTGCGGCCGCCCGAGTTCGCCGGCTATGCAGCGGTGCTCATCTGACCCGGAGGTGAGGTTGGAGTCCGCTTGGTGTGCGCGTGACGGAGCGGCCCACGCTGGTCCATTCGCACCGCTGCGACCGATGGGAGGTCCTACTCCGTAGGTCTTGATCGAGTGTCGGCGACGGTCCGGAATAGAGATGGCAAACCAGTCATCGCGACGATCGCTGATGGCCCGGCCACGGGGACGTCCCGCCTCGGCCCCGACAGCGAGTGCACGTGGCGTCCTCCGTCGGCGTGACGCGAGTCCTACGCTGGGTCAAGAGTCGAGGAGGACAGCATGCGCGAGGACATGGCTAGCGCGGTCCGACAAAAGAACCTGCGCGGCCTCATACGCCTCCTGTTTGAGGGGAATCCTCCAACAATCCGTGTCGGCTATAACAATGAAACGGACCTATGGGACTTTAAAAAGGATTGCCCTCACGCTGGGAAGGACACGGAGGGCGCTTGAGCATCGCTGGCGGCAGACGTCTTGGCATTCCACAACAACCAAGGTGGCCTGTTGGCCTTTGGAATCACAAACGAATTTCAGTTTGTTGGAGCAACAGCCCGGCTGGACAGCAAGATGATGAACGACCGCCTCCGGCGATATCTCCCGGATAACATCTGGGTTGAATACAATAGGGAGTATATCCAGCCGGACCAGCGCTATCTAGGGTTGGCCCTGGTGCCACCGCGTGGACCGGTTCCAGCCAGGTTTCGCTCCGGCGCACCTGCCATTGATGGGAAGCGGTGGTTCGAGAAGGGCGGATCAGCGATCCGCGACAATGACTCCACGCGCCTGCTAACGCGTGAGGACACTGACAGATGGATTCAGACCCTAGCGGTGCCAACTATCGGCACCGTATATGCTGTCGATGAGCCCCGATTTAGAATTCTCGCTCCGGACTATCAACATTTTGTATTTCGCAGTGAACTCTGTGAGCTTATCGAGCGCTCGCTGGTGGACCCTCGCGTTGCCGTGACCTCCCTTGTGGGGGTCGGGGGTATGGGCAAAACTGCGTTGGCAACGTGGGCGACACTCCGCGCTCACTCAAAGGGAACATTTGACTTCATTGTGTCAGTGACGGCCAAGGACCGAGAGCTTACTTCGACTGGCATAATGGGAATGGAGGCCGGACTCACCAGCTTTGAGCGACTACTCGACGAAATCGCGGATGTCCTCGACTTTCCGGACTTGAAGGAACTGGACGTTCAGGATAGGGAGCGGCAAGTTCGTTTGCTTCTCGAGAGCGGCCAGGGACTGCTCTACGTGGACAATCTTGAGACGGTGGATGACGCCCGAATCATCACATTTCTGGATGCGCTACCAATCGGAACTCGGTCGATCGTGACATCACGGCGGTCGCGAGTCCGCGTTTCTGTGCGCCCGGTAGATATCCCAGCCATGAACGAGAAGGAGATAGTCGACTTTGTCAAGGCTCTCCTAGTGTCCTGTAAGGCTGAAGGGGCGACAAATAGGGCGATCAGTCGCCGGTGGCCTCGTTGACGGCGGCGCAGTAGCCGGCGATGCGTTCGAGGATCTGCT
>CAYZMG010000160.1:0-3579 GCA_964479465.1 uncultured Acidimicrobiales bacterium | reverse complement strand
GATGAGCTCTGCCGATTCCCCAGCCGCGGTGGTCAGCCAGTCATGCCCTCAACACGTGCGCTGGGCCAACACCTCGGACGGCTGCACGAGGTCGATCCCTCCGGGATGCCTTCTTGGTCGGTGGCCGACCGGCTCCGCGACCAGCTCGACTCACCGCCAGCGTCTTGTCCGTCGTCGCTCGTGAGGGCCGTCGCACGGATGGTGGAGCCATGGATGCTGCTCCCGGCGGCCGCGACCCAGCGCTATGTTCACGGCGACTGCGGGACGTCGAACGTCATCGTGGACCGGGAGGGGGCCGCGACGGTGCTGACGCTGGTCGACTTCGAGGATTCCCACGTCGGGGACCCTGCCGAAGACTTCAAATGGCAGGTGCTCGCCGGGCCTCAGTCCCTGCAGTACTCAGCGATGCGGGACGGCTACGCCACTGCCGGCAGAACGCTCGGTCCGAGGGCGGACGAGCGCCTCGCGCTCGCCGGCGCAGAGCTGTGCCTGGATGTGCTGCGATGGGACGCTCCGGGCGAACGCGTTGCTACGTTCCAGGATCGGTGTGTGCAGACACTCGATGAACTGGTCTCTGGTCAGCTCCCCGAGCCGCCGTAGTTGCCGTTCACCCGTGTCTAACACCCGGGTGCGCCACGTAAATCGGTCCCATGGCCGGCGTTCCGGGGCGAACCCTGTGGTCCGCGCGGCGCTTGTGATTCGGGGGCACCCTCGGGCCGACAGACCCCGCGACGCGAGTACCGAGCGGTTCCAGTCGTGCAGCTCTCGGCGAGCGCCGCTCAGGGTGCTCGCGCTGCCAAGCGCTGCGATCCTGGAGCCGTGCGAGTTCTTGGCGTCGACCTCGCGTGGGGTGAAGGGAACGCAACGAAGGCCGCCAACGAGACCGGGGTGGCCGCACTCGACGGCAACGGCGACATCCTCGACGCGGGCTGGACGATCGGCGTCGCCGGCACGGTCGACTGGATCGACAGGTGGGCGGAGGACGACACGCTGCTCTTTGTCGACGCGCCGCTCATTGTCGACAACGCAACCGGCCAGCGTCTGTGCGAAAGGGAGGTCGGTCAGCGCTATTGGCCCTGGAAGGTGTCGGCGAACACGACGAACCTCGGCTCCCGAAACCTCGCTGGCGTCGCGCTTCGGCAAACGCTGGGAAAGGCCGGCTGGCGGTACGACGATGGTCGCGAGGGCCCGTAACACCGAGGTCGTGTCATGTCGGAGTGCTACCCGTACACAACGATCGTCGGCGTCGCCGAACTCGGTTTCAACGTCGAACGCCCGCGCTACAAGCGCCCGCCGAAAGGCATGCTGACCACGCAGTCGCATCCTCTCCGCGCCGCTGCCTGCGACCGGCTCATCTCGGCACTTGCCGGCCTTGAAAACGCCGACCCGCCGTTGCACCTCCGCAGCCACGACACCACAGCCCGGTTGCTCGACGAGCCTTCGCCACTAGCCAGCCGCGCCTACAAGCACCGCGAAGATCTCATCGACGCCGTCATCTGCGCGTGGACCGGGCTCCTTTGGCTGAGACACGGATTCGAACGCTGTCAGGTCCTTGGCCTCACCGACGACCCTTCCCCTGCCGCCTCGATCATCGCCCCGTGTCGTCCTGAGCAACGGCGACCCGGCTGACCGAGCCGATCCTGCGCCGACCAACCGGCGATACGGGCGGACCCTGTCGGAGCAGCCGGTTTGTGGCTATGGGCGCACCACGAGCACGGGCGCATTGGTCGGTCGAGGACGAGGCGTCGTCAGGAGACGGCGTGCCGCTGACGAGCGGCCCCTCATCGGAGTCCAAGACATCGTCGCGCCCGGGCGAGCGGTGGCCATAGCGAGGGCAAGCAATAGGCCAGTGCAGCAGCCCGTTGTCAGCGGCTGCGGCTCGAGCGCGGAATATCGGTTGTTGCCGGGCCTGGGCGAGTCCCATTATGTGGCCGTGGGACATGAGGCTCGGCGAACCCAGTACCCCCCGGCGGGAACCGCCAGGTTCTACGACGCATATGGCGAGTTCGAGTGGCTTCGGCTCGAGGCAAGGGCCTACGGGCGGCTGCAAGCGATCATCCATGGAGACTTCCTTCGGAAACACGTCGCGCCGGGGCAGCGGGTTCTCGACGCCGGATGCGGTCCGGGCCGCTTCACGATCGAGCTCGTCGGGCTCGGCGCCCGTCCGGTCGCACTCGACACCTCGCCGGTCCAGCTCGAAGCCGCCGTCGCACGGTGTCAGACCGCCGGTGTGCGGCACCGGGTCGAGGCCTTTGTGGAGGGCGACATCGTGGACCTCGGCGCCTTCGGCGATGAGAGCTTCGACGCGGTGGTGTGCTTCGGTGGCCCGTTGTCCTACGTCTGTGACAAGCGTTATCAGGCCGCGGCCGAGCTGGTGCGAGTGACGCGACCGGGGGGCCTCCTGCTCGTCAGCGTCATGAGCCGCTTCGGCGCGACGTGCAACGTCGTTCGGCGGGCAGCGCTCGATGTCCTTCGCGACCCCGCGGCCGGCAAGGTGTGGTCTGTCCTCGACCGGGGCGAGCTGTCGGGCTTTCCGTCTCGAGTTCCCGGTGAGATGCATCCGCCCATGCACCTGTACTCCAGTGGCGAGCTGGCGGCGCTGTTCGATTCCTGCATCGTCGTCGCCCTGGCCGGGTCCAACGTCGCCGCGGTGGAGGGCGATCCGGCCTTCGAGGAGGTCGCGGCCGATGCTGACGCGTGGGCGGCAGCCGTCGAGGTCGAACGTCGACTCTGCCAGCAACCAGGGCTCGTCGATACAGGCAGCCATCTCATCGCCGTCGTGCAGCGACCCTTGACATAGCCGAGCATGGAATCCGGGTGAGAATCGCGGAGGAGCCGATCACGGGACTCGGGCTCCACGGCGAGATCCCGATCGCCTTCCTGGTCGAGCACGTGCTCGACGTGGCCCTCGTCGAGGAAGGGCTCGGTGGTGTGGTGATGTCCGAGCGGGCCGTCGAGGTGCCGTGGGTCAAGGACTACGACGCCATCGAGGGTGAGGGACCGACGAGATGGGCGGCACGCTTCGACGTCACCAACTGGGGACTCATCTCCGCCCACGACGCCGGCCGGCGCGTGGGAGGTGCCGTCGTCGCCTTCGACACGGCCGGTGTCAGCATGCTCGAAGGCCGCGGCGATCTGGCTGTCCTGTGGGACATCCGTGTCCATCCGGCATCCCGCTCGTCGGGCATCGGGGCACTGCTCTTTCGCGCTGTCGAAGCGTGGGCTCGTGATCGGAACTGCCGAACGCTGAAAGCCGAGACACAGAACACCAACGTGCCGGCCTGCCGCTTCTACCGGCGAATGGGCTGCAGGCTGGCTGCCATCGACCGATTCGCCTACGCCAACCTGCCGCATGAGGCCCAGCTCATTTGGATCAAGGAGGTCTGAGCCGAGGTTTGGTCGCGCCCATGGCCGGCGGTAGGTGACGTGCGCTGCCAATCAGTCAGCCGCGCGTTCTGTGACACTGGCCCGGCGGTCTCGATCGCGAGTAGATCGCCGAACCGGTACCACTCTCGAAGGCGACGGCGAAGCGAGTATTCCGAGGTCCGGTCCGCGCGCCCCGTGGGATGATTGCTTCGT
>CAYZMG010000159.1:0-3627 GCA_964479465.1 uncultured Acidimicrobiales bacterium | reverse complement strand
CGCTCCGTGAAGGTCGGCGCCGGCACCGAGGCGGACGTCCAGCTGGGCCCGATCAACAACCGGCCCCAGTACGAGCGGGTGAGCGAGCTCGTCGCCGACGCCCTGTCGTCGGGGGGCGTGGCCGCCGCCGGCGGCAAGCCCATGGAGGGTGACGGCTACTTCTTCGAGCCGACCATCCTCACCGGCCTCTCCGACGGCTCCCGGATCGTCGACGAGGAGCAGTTCGGCCCGGCGCTGCCCGTCATCACCTACCGCGACGTCGACGAGGTCGTCGAGCGGGCCAACGCCACCCACTACGGCCTGTCCGGCTCGGTCTGGGGCGCCGCAGTCGAGCGCGCGACGCAGATCGCCGAGGAGCTCGAGTGCGGCACCGCATGGGTCAACACCCACCTGGCCCTCGCTCCCCACCAGCCCTTCGGCGGCGCCAAGTGGAGCGGCATCGGCGTCGAGAACGGCACCTGGGGACTGCTCGGCTTCTCCGAGCCCCAGGTCGTGCACCGGGCCAAGGGCTGACGCGGGCCCGTCCCG
The DNA here is from genome assembly GCA_964479465.1 of uncultured Acidimicrobiales bacterium. Lineage (GTDB taxonomy): Bacteria > Actinomycetota > Acidimicrobiia > Acidimicrobiales > AC-14 > CADCTB01. The sequence goes on along the minus strand of CAYZMG010000159.1, from coordinate 3,099 downwards.
CCAGCGACACGACCAACATCATCACCGACTGATTCGAGGAGTCCTTGACCATCCGCGGCAAGGCGTTCATCGCGGGCGCCTACGAACATCCACTCCGGGTCATCCCCGACCGCACGATCGCCCAGGTGCACGCCGACGTCGCCGTCGGCGCCCTGGCTGACGCCGGCCTGTCGATGGGAGACGTCGACGCCTACTTCTGCGCCGGCGACGCCCCCGGCTTCGGCGGCTTCTCCATGGCCGAGTACCTGGGGCTGCAGCTGAGCCACATCGACACAACCGAGACTGGTGGGTCGTCGTACCTGTGCCACGTCGGTCACGCCACCGCAGCCATCGCCGCGGGCAAGTGCTCCGTGGCGCTGGTGACGCTGGCCGGCCTGCCCCGATCGGACCCGGCTTCGATGATGGGCGGCGCCCGGGCGATGTTCGCCAGCGCGCCCGAAGCCGGCTTCGAGATGACCTACGGCATGGCCATCCACGGTGGCTACGCCCTGGCCGCCCGCCGGCACATGCACGAGTTCGGCACCACGAGCGAGCAGCTGGCCGAGATCAAGGTCGCGGCATCGCACCACGCCCAGTTCAACCCCGATGCCTTCCTGCCCAAGGCGGTCACCATCGAGGAGGTGATGGAGTCCCCGATGGTCAGCGACCCGCTGCACCGCCTGGACTGCTGCGTGGTCACCGACGGCGGCGGCGCGATCGTCGTGGTCAGCCCCGAGGTCGCGCGCGACCTCGAGCGCCGCAGCGTGAAGGTGCTGGGCCACGGCGAAGCGCCCAAGCACACCGACAACGGGCGCATCGACCTCACCCACACCGGAGCCGTGTGGTCCGGTCCCCGAGCGTTCGAGGAGGCCGGGGTCACGCCCGCCGACATCGACTACGCCTCGATCTACGACTCCTTCACCATCACGGTGCTCGAGACCATCGAGGACCTGGGCTTCTGCGAGAAGGGCAAGGGCGGCACGTTCGTCGCCGACCAGGGCTTGCGGGCACCCGACGGCAGGCTGCCGTTCAACACCGACGGCGGCGGCCTGTGCAACAACCACCCCGCCAACCGGGGCGGCATGACCAAGATCATCGAGGCGGTCCGCCAGCTGCGCGGCGAGGCCCGTGGCGAGGTCCAAGTGCCCGACTGCCAGCTCGCGCTGGCGCATGGCACCGGCGGCTCGCTGGGCAACCGGATGGGCAGCGCCACCCTCATCCTCGGACAGGAGGACGCATGAGCGACCTGCCCACCTTCGCACCGCCGGTGACCCCGGAGACCAAGCCGTTCTGGGACGCCACCGCCGAGGGCCGCCTCGTGCTGCCCCGCTGCACCACCTGCCAGACGGTCATCTGGTACCCGCGTACGTTCTGCCCGGCCTGCCACACCGAAGGGGTCGAGTGGATCCAGGCGACCGGGGAGGGCACCGTCTACAGCTACACCGTCACCCACAAGGGCGACGGGCCGTGGCGCCAGGTGTCCCCCTACGTGCTCGCCTACGTGGAGCTCGACGAGGGTCCGCGCGTGCTGACCAACATCGTGGAGTGCGACCCGGCCACGGTCAGCGTGGGCCAACGGGTGTCCGTGCGATGGGACCCCACCGATGAAGGCCCTGCCATCCCCCGGTTCGCGCCCGCCGGCTGACCGTCCGCCGTCCGATGCGGAGCCGGCTCACCCCCAGCGGTACTCGAACCCCGTCAGCTCCTCGGAGGCCTGCCACAGGCGCTTTGCATCGGCGTCTCGGTAGGCGCGCTTCGCGGCTCGGACCTTCTTCGGCGAACCACGCAGCTCGAAGGGCCCGCCCGGCCCGATGTAGTCGCCGCCTTCCACCCCGGGCGCCACGGCGGCGTACAGCTGGGCAGCGCACCGCCGTCGGGCGTCTGGGCCACGGCCCGGTTGGCCAGGCCCATGGCCACGGCCATGACCTTGTTGCCCGACATCTCCGGCCCGCGACGCTGGAGCTCGGTCGAGGCGTAGCCCGGATGGGCGGCGGCGGCCACCAGGGACGCGCCCGCAGCCCGGGCCCGGCGGTCCAGCTCGAAGGTGAACCGCAGGTTCGCCAGCTTCGACTGCCCCTACGCCTCCCACTTCCGATAGCACCGCTGCCAGTCGAGGTCATCCCAGCGCATGCGCCCCATGTGGTGCATGAACGACGACGTGGTGACGACACGGGGCTGGCCGGCGGCGAGCAGCACGGGCAGCAGCCGTCCGGTGAGCGCGAAGTGCCCGTGGTGGTTGGTGCCGAACTGGGCCTCGTGACCCTGCGCCGTGCGGCGCAGCGGGATCGCCATCACGCCGGCGTTGTTGAGGAGGATGTCGAGCCGATCCACCCGGGCGGCGACGTCCTCGGCGGCCGCTGCGACGCTGTCGAGGTCGGCGAGTTCGAGCCGCTCATGCGCTGGCCCACTTCGGCTCGCGCTTCTCGGCGAAGGCGCGCGGGCCCTCCTTGGCGTCGGGTGACGTGAACACCTCGATCAAGACGTCCCCTTGCAGGTCGAAGGCTTCGTCCTCGCTGACGTCGAGCGACCGCTTCACCACCTGCTTCGACAGCCGGGTCGCCAGCGGGGCGTTGCGGCAGATCCGCTCGGCGAGGGCGACGGCGGCGTCGAGGACCTCACCGCCGGGCACCACGCGGTTGACGAGCCCGAGCTGCTGCGCGGTGGCCGCGTCGACGGGATCACCGGTCATGGCCATCTCCAGGGCGACGGCGAGGCCCACGCGCTTGGGCAGGCGCACGAGCCCGCCGGCGCCAGCGGCCAGCCCGCGCTGCACCTCGGGGATGCCGAAGGTCGCGTGGTCGGCGGCCACGACCAGGTCACAGGCGAGCATGATCTCGAACCCGCCGGCCAGCGCGTGGCCGTTGACCGCGGCGATGAGGGGCTTGGGGAAGTCACGACGGGTGATGCCGGCGAAGCCGCCGCTCACGCCCATCACGTTCCCGCCGCCACCGGCGAAGGCCTTCAGATCCATCCCGGCGGAGAAGGCCTTGTCCCCGGCGCCGGTGAGCACCACGGCCCACACGTCCGGGTCGGCCTCCGCAGCATCGAAGGCGTCGGCGAGTGCCTTGGACGTGTCGTAGTCGATCGCGTTGCGGGCCTCGGGGCGGTTGATCGTGATGA
>CAYZMG010000158.1:2154-3702 GCA_964479465.1 uncultured Acidimicrobiales bacterium | reverse complement strand
CGGTGCCAGATCGCCCCATGAGACCTGGTTCGTGCCGCCACTCGGACGTTCGGTACTGTCCGCCCGGATTCGGCAGCCGACCCGGACTGTTCCCGGTTCCGACGCCGCGACGTCGCCCGGCCGGAGGAGAAAACCGCAGCGATGACCGTGACTGAAACTGAAGCGCCGCCTGCGGCCGGTACCAGCGCACCGCGGCTGGAGCCGCCCCGCCCTGCCACGGGTCTGGCCGGCGTGCTCGGCACCGGTGAGCACCGCACGATCGCTCGCCTGTGGATCTTCACCTCCTTCACCTACCTGGTGATCGCCGGCGTCGCCAGCGCCCTGGTCGGCGCCGAGAAGCTCGCCACCGACGGCCTCGGCGACGTGCTCGGCGCGAGCGTGTTCGGCCAGACGTTGAGCCTCCACGGCGTGGCCGGGACGTTCCTGTTCCTGCTCCCGCTGTTCATCGGCCTCGCCACCCACGTGGTCCCCGCCCAGGTCGGCTCGGCCACCGTCGCCTTCCCCCGGGCGGCCGCCGCCGCGTACTGGACCTACCTCGGCGCCGGCGCCGTGGTCATCGCCTCCTTCGTGGCCGACGGCGGCCCCTTCGGTCGTGACAGCGAGGCCTTCGAGCTCTTCGTGGCGGCCTTCATCGCCGTGCTCGTGGCCCTGGTGCTCGGGACCATCTGCGTGGCCGCCACCGCGGTGTCCATGCGGACCGCCGGGCTCGGGCTCCACCGCACCCCGCTCTTCACCTGGTCCTCGCTCGTCACCGGCGCCCTCGTCGTGCTGCAGCTGCCGATCCTCGCCGGCCTCATGCTGTTGGTCTACGTCGACCACCGCTACGGCCAGACCTTCCTCGGGGGCAGCGGCGCCAGCCTCGACCGCATCGCCTGGGCCTGGTCCCAGCCGAGCGTCTACCTGTTCGCCATCCCGGTCCTCGGCATCGTCGGCGACATCGTCCCGGTGTCGGCCCGCACCCGGCTCACCAAGCACCGCATCGCCCAGGGCTGCATCGCCGCCTTCGGTGCCTTCGCCTTCGGGGCCTGGGCCATGCCCGGCTTCGGAGCCGACGGGTCCGCGCCGCTGGACCACGTCGGCGAGGTGCCGTTCTACGCCTTCTCCATCCTGGTCCTCTTCCCGGTCCTGGCCTTCGCCGGCCTGCTGGGCGACACGCTGCGCCGGGGCTCGCTCGGTCTCACCAGCCCGCTGCTGTGGGGCGTGGCGGCCCTGCTCATGCTGCTCACCGGCATCCTCAACGGGATCCTGGTGGCCATCGAGCCCTTCGACCTGATCGGGACCACCGCCCAGACGGCCCAGATCCACTACGTGCTGGTGGCCGCCCTGCTCGGTCTCTTCGCCGGCCTGGCCCACTGGGCGCCCCGGATGCTCGGCACGCCGGTGCTCGAGGTCGCCTCCAAGGCCCTCGCCGCCCTCGGCCTGCTCGCCACGGTCCTGCTCTGCCTGCCCGACGTCATCAGCGGCTTCCTCGAGCAGCGCTGGCGGCTCAGCGGGGTCGAGGACGACGTCAGCGCCATCGAGGCCCTCAACGTCGCCAGCATCGCCGGT
>CAYZMG010000158.1:0-2088 GCA_964479465.1 uncultured Acidimicrobiales bacterium | reverse complement strand
ACCACGGAGGCGAAGTGATGGCCACGGCCACTGCGACCACCCCCGACCGCCTGCCGCTGCGCCTGGAGGACGTGCCGCCGGCACCGCCCCGCCGGCCCCGCGTGCTCCTCGTCGGCACCACCCTGGCCGCGGCCGCCTCCATCGCCCTCTTCGGGGGCCTGCTCGCGGTGTACTTCGCCATCCGCGTCGACTTCACCGCCGGCGGCGACCCGTGGCTGCCCGACGGCGCCACCATCCCGCTGTCCCCCGGCAACATGACCATGGTGACGCTGGTGATGTCGCTCGTCACCGCCCAGTGGGCGGTCCATGCGGGCAAGCAGCGCGACCGGGGCCACGCCTACTTCGCCATCGCCCTCACCGTCCTGCTCGGCATCGCCCACGTGGTGCAGATCGGGTTCCTGTGGACCGAGTGGTCGCTCCCGCTCAATGCACCGGCCGGCGAGGTCTCCACGCCCCAGGCGGTGCTGCTGTTCACGATCCTCGGCCTCCACATCGCCATGGTCGCCGCCGCCCTGATCTTCCTCACCCTGATGTTCATGCGCAGCCTCGGTGGTCAGTTCACCGGCCGCGACGTCGAAGGCCTGTCCGCCGCCGCCCTGTACTGGTACGTGACCGTCGCGATCTTCACGGTCATCTGGTACGGCATCCTGATCGTGAAGTAGGCGACCGATGATCACCACCGGCTCCAAGTTCTTCTACGGCCTCGCAGCGCTGCTCGGCGTGGCCGCGGTCGTCTACGGCTACGCCAGCGGCGGTGGCGGCGTCGGGCCGCTCAGCGTCGGCTACAAGGGCGGCGTCGGCGAGCACCTCGGCTACGGCATCCTGCTCGCCGCCTCCCTCGCCGCCCTCTTCGCCGGGTTCTGCACCACGGCCTTCCGCGACGCCGATCCCGAGCCCACCGCTGCCCTCCTCGGCACCGACACCCTGCCGGAGGCCACGCAGACGGGGACCTCGTTCTGGCCCGTCGTCGGCGCGTTCGGCGTCGTGCTGACCCTCGTCGGCGTGGTGCTCAACAACGTGTTCTTCGTCGCCGGCCTGATCGCCCTCGGCGCCGTGGCCATCGAGTGGACGATGCAGGCCTGGTCCGAGCGGGCCACCGGCGACCCCGCCGTCAACCGCGAGATCCGCAACCGGATGATGCTGCCCATCGAGGTGCCCCTCGTCGGCGCCCTGGCCATCGCCGTGGTCGTCGTCGGGTACTCCCGGGTCTTCCTGGCCGTGAGCAAGCTGGGGGCTGTCTGGATCGCGCTCGCGATCGCGGCCATCATCTTCTTCGTCGGTACTGCACTCTCCCTCCGCCCCCGCATCCGCACCGATCTCGTGGCCGGCCTGCTGGTCGTCGCCGCCGTGGTCACCGTCGGCGCCGGCATCTTCAGCGCCGTCGCGGGCGAGCGCGAGTTCAAGGACCTCACCCCCAAGGAGGTCGGGGCCGGCGACGGTGATGACGCCGACGGCAGCGACGAGGCAGACGACGACAGCGCCGTCGAGGAGAGCAACTGATGCACCGTTCCCGATCCGCCCGCCCGAGCGCGAGGGTTCGCCTCTTCGGCCTGCTGGTGCTGGCCGGGCTGGCCCTCGCCGGTTGCGGCGGCATCGACGACCGCCCGCAGACGACCTTCGACGCCCGGGGCCCGGCGGCGGACAAGATCCTCGGGCTGACCAACCTCACGCTGATCATGGCCGCCGTCGTGTTCGTCCTCGTCCAGGGCGGCGTCCTGTTCATCATCTGGAAGTTCCGGGCCCGTGAGGACAACGATCCCGACGAGCTCCCCGAGCAGCTCCACGGCAACACCAAGCTGGAGATCGGCTGGACCGCGCTGCCGGCGGTCATCCTCGCCTTCCTCGCCGTGTTCACCGTCAGCACCATCCTCGACCTGGCCCAGGACCAGGGCGAGGACGCCCTCCAGATCCGAGTGGTCGGCCAGCAGTGGTGGTGGTCCTTCGACTACGACCTCGACGGCGACGGCGTGTTCGCCGACGACGACGTGAACACGCCGGGCATCGAGAACCCGGAGAAGTACGAGACCGGCATCGAGACGGCGTCCGAGCTGGTGATCCCCGTCGGCCGGCCGGTGAACCTGCACATCC
>CAYZMG010000157.1:0-3920 GCA_964479465.1 uncultured Acidimicrobiales bacterium | reverse complement strand
ATGGAGCAGGAGAGCCTGGAGGGCGACGCCCTCGACGACCTGCTGCTGAACGTGACCCAGACCGGCCCGACGGACAGCACGCCGGCCGGCGCCGGCGCCGGCAAGGTCGCCGGAGCATAGAGACAGGAAATGAAAAAGCGGCGGTGACCGGGCCCGGCCCGGTCACCGCCGCTCTTTCGCGTCGCAAGCCGGAAGATGCTGATCCACCCTTTCAACGGCGCATTTCGTGACGTATGATTCGAACCCAATTGCAGGCTCGGGGACCGTGGGGGGAACCAACGAAATGAATAGGCAGTTCAGGCGTCTCGTCGTATTCGGTGCCGCGGCAGGAGCGTTGGCCATGGCAGCAATGCCAGGCGCCGGCGCCGCCGGCCCGCCCCAGCTCACGGTACCGGTGAATGCCACGAAGGCCGACCTCAACCCCCAACGCACGTACGGGGCGCCGCACCTGGCAGTGAATCCCAACAACTCCGACGTGATCGTCGGCGGTTTCATCGAGTATCGAGCCCGCAAGTGCGGGCTCATCCGTTCCACCGACGCCGGCAGGACTTGGCGCATACTCGAGTCCACACCGGAGATCAGCTCGCAGCCGTACTGCCAGGCCGCGAACTCGAACATCTTCCAGGCTGCAGTGGCTTGGGGCCGCGACGACGCCCTCTACCTGGCCACCCACGCGTGGGATGAGACCACCCGCACCCAGACGAGCATCATCGTGGCCAAGTCCACCGACCTGGGCGACACCTGGAACACCGTCTTCGCTCGCGACGCTCGCACCACATCGGGCGAGAACCAGGAGAACGACCGGCCGGTCACCGGGTTCGTGGTCGACTCCAAGTCGGGCAGCCAGGACACCGTCTATGTGATGTACCGGCGGGCCTTCACCAATCGCACGGCCCCGAACGCCGCCCCGCAGCAGGCGGTCATCTCGATCTCCCGCGACGGAGGGCGGACCTTCGAGGAGCCGGTGAGCGCGATCGGCAACGTCTACGAGGACGCCAGGGTCCGTGAGATGGGCGTCACCGCCCGGACGACGGTACCGCCGGCGCCGGGGGCCACCACCACGGTCCCGCCGGCGGGCTCCCAGGCCGCCAACCCAACCGACATCAGGAACTTCGGCGTGTCGAGCAACGGCCAGGGCCTCACCATGGACAACAAGGGCAACCTGTACGTCACCTACATGTCCGAGATCGCCAACCTCGGCGGCGCCCCGCGGGCCATCATGGCTTCCAAGTCCACCGACAGGGGCAGGACCTGGACCAGCGTGATGGCGGTGCCGTTCAGCTACGAGCAGGCCCAGAACGTGCGCAACGCCTGGACGCCGGGCGGTGGGCCCGACGGCACCGTGCACATCGTCTGGGAGTGGCGCCACCCGGCCACGCTGACCGGCTTTGCCGACGTGGGCTACATCCGCTCCACCGACGGCGGCGTGACCTGGAGCGAGCCCCGCAGCATCGCCGACGACCCCGCCACGAACATGAACGGCAAGTTCCTGCCCATACTGTCGACGGCGCCCAACGGCCGCCTCGACGCCGCCTGGTGGGACACCCGCGACGACCCGGGCATCCGGTCGAACGACGTGTATTACGCCTACTCCGAGGACGACGGCGTGACCTGGTCGGCGAACATCCGGGTCTCCGACCAGACCATCGACCGCCGCTACGGCGTCTACGGCAACAACTTCGACCAGAACGCCCCGCCGGCGTTGACTTCCACCAACCAGTTCGCGTTCCTGGGATGGGACGACACCCGGCACTCCACCGGTGAGGACGGCCAGATCAGGCTGGAGAGCCCGGTCGGTGACCAGGGCATCGGCGCCGGCGTCCAGGACATGTACGTCGCCGGCGTCCAGTTCGAGGAGATCGGCGCCGGTACGTCGAGGACGGCCCAGATCGTGCTGGCCGGAGTGGTCGGCCTGCTGGCCGTCGGCCTGATCCTGCTGGGCGTCGGCATGCTCGGTCGCCGTGGCGACGGGTCGCAGACCTCGGCAACGGCTCGGGGCAAGACCGAGGCCGGCGTCAGTTAGTCAACGGATGGGCGGCGCGCCGGGAGTGCTCCGGCGCGCCGCTAACCTCGTGGCGGTGTATCGACGGGCTCGTATCGCCTTCTGCCTCGGGATCGTGCTGACCCTGACCGCGTGCGGCGGGGGCGCCGGCCCGAGCGCGGCGCCGGACACTACGGGGCCGGCGCCCTCCACTGTCGTCACCGCCGCTCCCACGACGGCAGCGCCTACCCCCACGGCGCCGGACGCCACCGTCTCCAAGGTTGCGGTGGCCACTCAGGCCAGCGTCGAGGTCTACACCTCGCCCGTGCAACCGGAGCCGGCCCGCACCCTCGAGAACCCGCAGCCCTCGGGCGCCGCGCCCGGCGGGGAGTACACCCTGCGCATGCTGGTCGTCGAGGACCGTGGTGACTGGCTGAAGGTTCTGTTGCCCTTGCGCCCCAACGGCAGCAACGGGTGGGTCCGCCGAGCCACCGTCGACCTCGAGACCCACAACTACCGCGCCAAGGTGGAGCTTGCCGCTCGGCGCATCACCGCATGGAAGGGCAACGAGGTCCTGCTCCAGGAGCCGGTGGCCATCGGGACGCCGAGCACGCCGACGCCAAAAGGGCTCTTTTACGTCATCGAGCGCGACGCGGTCCTGCCCAGCCAGCAGGCTGCATACGGGCCCTGGGCCTTATCCCTTTCGGCCTACTCCGAGGTGCTCTTCACATTCGGCGACGGCGGTACGGGCGTGATCGGCATCCACGGGACGGGCGACCCCTCCAGCATCGGCGGCGACGTGAGCAATGGCTGTATCCGGATGAGCAATGCGGGGATCACCAAGCTGGCCGATGTCCTGCCGCTCGGGGTGCCGATCGAGATCGTCGACTGAGCGGGCGCAGCTCAGCGGGCTGATTGGGCGGGCTCCTCGTCCCCCGTGCGCCCGAGGCGGTCCATGGTGGGTGACGGCGAGCGCAGCTCCCGCCGCACGAGAGGCAGGAATACGACCACCATGAGGCCGACCAGGACGAGGCCTTCGATGATCTCCATGATCACGCCGGCCCACTGCTGGTCGGCCAGGTCGTCGATGCCCCAGACCGGGGGGAACTCCTCGTAGACCCGGTAGGGGACGGCCGTCGTCCAGATGAGCGCCGAGCCCACCATCGACGGCACGAGCGACTGGCCGAAGATGTAGAACATCCGGTGCACCGGTGCGCTCAGCCGGGGGGCCTCGGGTAGCGGGCTGAGCAGCGGCCACCACATGAGGACCGCACTGCCGACCAGGAGGACGTGCAGGCCGAAGTGCGCCGGCCCCGACCGCACGGAAGCGGTCACCACGGGCGGCAGATGGGTGAGGACCGTCACGGCGCTGAAGATGGCGACCGCCGGCAACGGCCGGGTCAGGGCCCGGAACACCCCCATCACCGGGCCCATCAGCCACCGCCACAGCCACGCCGGCGTGCCCAGGATGAACAGCGGCGGCATGAGCAGCGTGTAGGCCGAGTGCTGGATCATGTGGGCGCTGTAGAGGTAGCCCTCCGCCAGGTCGTGTATGGGCCACTCCGAGAACACCAGCAGCGTGGCCACGCCGGCCACCAGCAGCCTCACGTGGCGCCGGCTGTAGGGCGGGGTGCCCGCCGGCGCCAGCCGGGGACCTCCATCCCGCTCAGCGGGCCGCTCGGGCCCTAGGCGAGTGAGCGCCAGCCAGTAGCCGACGGCCACCAGCCCCACCACGAGGAGAACATCGGGATGGAGACGGAAATCGAGCGGCCAGACGTCCGGGTCGCCGTGAGCCAGCATCACCTCTCAATCCTGCCCCGAACGCGACACTGCCGGGCCCGAAGGCCCGGCAGTGTCAGTGTGAACTACTTGGTGAAGCTGAAGTTACTTGCGCACCGAAGCGGTGACCGGGACGTCACGGCGGCGGGCCTGGCGGACG
>CAYZMG010000156.1:0-4101 GCA_964479465.1 uncultured Acidimicrobiales bacterium | reverse complement strand
CGCCGGCGGGGCCGGCGGGGCCGGCCGGGGCGGCTGGGCCAGCACTAGGCCGGCGGCGAGGGCGGCGGGGCCCAGGGCGCCGCCGGCGATGAGGGTGCGGACGTTGGGCATGTGAGCTCCTTCTCGGTGGGTGGCGTGTTGCACTGGTGAGAGGGGGCCGCCCGCCGGCGCCTTACGACTTTTCGTAAGGAATCTCCGCCGCCGCGCTCTGAGAGACATGACGAAAACCCCAGCCCGGCGCCGCCCGGAGCCCTATGGTGCGGTCTGAGTGCCGATGGACGACGCCGCTCTGGTGCTTGCCGCCCGCTCGGGGGACCGCGACGCCCTCGCCGCGATCTACGACCGCTACGCGGACCGGCTTCACGACTACTGCTGGTCGATCCTGCGTGACCGCGACGAGGCGGCCGACGCCTTCCACGACGCATTCCTCGCCGCCGCCCAGCGCCTCGACCAGCTCCGAGATCCGGCCAAGCTCCGCCCGTGGCTCTACGCCATCGCCCGTCACGAGGCGCTGCGACGGGCCACGGCCCGTCGCCCGGTCGCCGAGCTCGACGACATGACCGCCGACGGGTCGCCCGAGGTCGACGAGCCCGCCCGCCGGGAGGACTCGGTCCGCATCGTGTGGGCCGCGGCGGCCGGCCTGGCCCCCCGGGACCGAGCCATCCTCGACCTCAACCTGCGCCAGGGCCTGGAGGGCCAGGACCTGGCCGACGCCATGGGCGTCGAGGTGGGCCACGCCTACGTCCTGCTCAGCCGCCTGCGCGACCAGGTCGAGCGGTCACTGGGCGCGCTGTTGGTCGCCCGCTACGGCCGGCGGGACTGTCCCGAACTGGCCCGGATCCTTGAGACCTGGGACGGTCGCTTCTCGCCGCTCATCCGCAAGCGGGTCGCCCGCCACGCGGATGAGTGCCCGACGTGCGGCGAGCGCCGGCGCACCCTGGCCAGTCCCGCCGCCCTCCTGGGCGCCGTCCCGCTGGTCGCGGCGCCGGCGCAGCTCCGGGACCGGGTCCTCGGCGACGTCGACCTGATCGCCGCCGCCTCCTGGCCCGCCGACGCCGCCGGCTTCCCCCCGCCGGCATACCCGCCGCCGCGCTCCCGCCGACCCCTTGCCGTCGCCGCCGCGGCCGCCGTGGTCGCCGCCGTCCTCGTTCTCGCCCTTCTCCGGCCCGAACCTGCGGAGGAGATCCCCGTCGCCGTCGCCTCGCCGGGGCCGACGACGACCGCCGCAGTGGTCGCCGTACCCTCCTCGACGGACCCCGTACCCCCCTCGACCGACCCCGGACCCCCCTCGACCGACCCCGTCCCGATCGCACCACCGCCGGCGGCGCCCCCCAGCAACACGAACGCGACCCTCGACCCCGACCCGGTCACCACGGCAGGCGGTCCCCGGTTGAGCCTGTCCGCAACGACCCTCGCATTCGGGACCACGTCCACCGCCCAGGCGCTGGAGATCCTCAACGACGGCGGCGCGTTCCTGACCTGGACGGCCGGCGCCGGCAGCCCGTTCTCGGTGGCGCCGGCTGGTGGGAGCATCGCCCCCGGCGACTCGGTGCGGGTCACGGTCCGGCTCAACCGCGCCGCGGCGTCCGAAGGGCGGGTGGAGGGCACCGTCGAGGTCGACTCCGACGGCGGGACCCAGACGGTCCGCCTGACCGCGAGCGTCACCCGCCCGCCCGCCATCGACCCGGTCACCATCGACAACCCCCGCCTCGCTCAACCCCCCTGCTCGACGGCGCCCACTGCGGCGTCGGTGCGGGCAACGGTGATCGACGGGTCGGGCATCGCTGACGTGACGCTGCACTGGCGGGACGCCAGCGGTGCCGCCGGCAGCCGGGCCATGCTCGTCGGCTCCGACAACACCTACAGCGGCCGCCTCGGACCCTTCACCGGCGCCGGGACGGTGACCTGGTGGGTCGAGGCAACAGACACCGCCGGCGCCGTGGCCCGCTCCACCGATCGGACGGCGACGGTCTCGCCCTGCCGCTGAGCCGCTGACGCCGGCGCCGGCTGTCGCCGGACAGAACGGCCGTCAGGCAGCGGCGGGCACGCCCGACGCCTGGCGGAGCGTCCGGGCCAGGAGGGGCTCGGCCCCGAGTGAGCGGTGGGTCGTCTCGGCGCGACGGAAGTACTCCGCCGCATCGCCCCACTGCCCGACGGCGGCGTGGACGAGCCCGAGGTAGCGGTCGATCGAGCCCTTGCAAGCGACGCCGGCGCCCACCACGACCAGGCGCCCGGTCTCGGTGCGCAGCTGGCGGCCGGCGAGGGAGGCGCGGCCGGCGTCTCCGAGGAGGGCCGCCGCCTCGATCAGGTTGGTCACCACGTCGAGCCGGACACCGTCCTTCGGGGCGCCGGCGGCCAGCGGGAGGGCCTGGTCGAAGGCGCGCACGGCCTCGTCCTGCTTGCCCAGAGTGGCGAGAAGCAAGCTGAGGTTGCCCCACCACTCGAGGTCGTCGAAGCGGTAGGCCCGCTCTCGGCAGTGGTCGAGGATCTCGTAGCGCTCGTCCTCGCTCCCCCACTCCAGGGCGGCGTAGAAACGCAGCGTCCACGCCCGGCGCAGGGCCTCATGGTCGCCCTCCTGGGCCAGGCGGGCCAGCGCATCGATGCCGATGCTCACCGCGTCCCGCCGGCCGTCCATCAAGGAGCGCATGGTCGCCCACGTCGTCTGGTCGAGCCGTTCGGTCGCCGCAGCGATGTGGGCGTCGGCTTGCTCGAGCAGTCCCAGTTCCAGCAGTTCCCGGACGCCCGCCGGCGTGGGCTGGGGACGCGGCCGGCGGGGCCGGGCGCTGTGGAGAGGAGCCGGCGCCGGGGTGGGAGCCGGCGCCGGCCCACGCCGTACGGACGCCGGAGGACGCCGCAGGTCTTCGGTCACGGCCGCAGAAAGCTGGGCGTCGATCCGGTCGAGGTCGATCACGGGCGGGCTCCCCCTTTGCAGGTCCGTGCTGGCAATGGGGTTATCGACCTACTGCCGTCCAAGCTTGAGCCTCATCCCTCCCTCGGCTTGCTCCCCTCGAACTCGGCGCGGGGTGCCTCGACATCGGCACGGGTCAGCGGGTCGTTGATCGGCTTCCCGACACCATCCTCGCCCTCGGTCTCCTGGTCCTTGTCCTTTTCGGCCATCGCACGCTCCTCGTCGGATCGACGTTCAGGCCGGGTTCATACCCGGATCAGGGGTGAATGCCGCACTCCGTGCGCTCGGAGCCGGCCCAGCGACCCGAGCGGGGGTCGGCGCCGGCGGCCACAGGGAACGTGCAGGGCTGGCAGCCCACCGATGGGTAGCCCTGGAAGACCAGCGGGTTCACGGGCACGTCGTGGGTGGCGACGTAGCCGGCCACGTCTTCGTCGGTCCACATGGCGATGGGGTTGACCTTGACCAGCCCTCGCCGGTCGAGACCCACGATGGGCGCATCCGCTCGCGTCGACGCCTCGGTCCGGCGCAACCCGCTCAGCCACGCCTCCCGGCCGAGCAGGGCCCGATCGAGCTGGAGCACCTTGGTGGCCGAGCAGCACCCGTCGACCAGCGGCGCCGGCTCCGGCCCGACGGTGACGATGCGCAGGTTCAGCCCATAGCGCCGGCGGACGAGCTCGACCGTCGCCATGGTCTCGGGGAAGTGGTGGCCGGTGTCGATGAAGACGACCTCGATGGACGGGTCGACCTTCACGGCCAGGTCGATCAGCACCGCATCGGTCATGGACGCCAGCAGGGACAGCCGGGGCGAGAACCGCTCGACCGCCCACCGGATGATCTTGGACGCCGGCGCGGCCTCGAAGGACCGGCTGAGCTCAGCCAACTCGCCCGTGTCATTGGACCGGCCTCCCGGGCCACTCATGACTGGAGCGCTTGCCAAAGGGTCTCCACGGACTCGTTCAATGTCTGGCTCTCAGTATGGATGACCGCCTCCGGCTGCAACGGCGGCTCGTAGGGGTCGTCGACGCCCGTCAGCCCGGTCAGCTCGCCGGCCCGCTGCCTGGCGTAGAGACCCTTCACGTCTCGCGCCGAGCACACCTCCACCGGGGTGGCCACGTACACCTCGAAGAACCGGCCGGCGTGCACCTCCCGCAGCTCGTCGCGCACCGCCCGGTACGGGGAGATCACCGAGGCGA
>CAYZMG010000155.1:2504-4177 GCA_964479465.1 uncultured Acidimicrobiales bacterium | reverse complement strand
TCCTCGAGTTGGGCATCCACCGTGCTGCACCGCGGGCGTTCGCAAGGGCGGGTGTCGGACCGCAGGACATCGACGTGCTCGAGATCTACGACTGCTTCACCTACGTGGTCCTCCTCCAGCTCGAGGCGCTCGGCTACGCCGAACCCGGCGGCGCCGCCGACTTCGTGGCCGACGGGAACATCTCCCTGGAGGGCCGCTTCCCGCTGAACACCCACGGCGGTCTGCTCTCGCAGGGCCACTGCTGGGGGCTGAACCACGTGGTCGAGGCGACCCGCCAGCTGCGTGGCGACGCCGGCGCCGCCCAGGTGGCCGGCGCCGAGCTCGTGCTGGTCACCGGCTACGGCGACCTGGGCGACGGCAGCGTGGCCATCCTCGGGGTGGACCGATGACCGGCACCTTCGTCCCCAAGCCCGAGTGGCTCGTGCTCGACTGGCACCACGCCTGCGTCCAGGCGGAAGCGCTCACGGTGCAGCGCTGCGACGCGTGCGGCACCTGGCGCCAACCGCCGCGACGGTACTGCGCCCGGTGCGCCAGCCCGGCCTCGTCGTTCGAGCCGGTGGCCGGCACCGGCACCATCGTCTCCTTGGCCGTCAGCCACCGCAGCCTCGACCCGGGCTGGCAGGCCGAGGTGCCCTTCGCCACGCTCGTCGTCGAGCTGGACGAAGGGCCCCGCGTCCTGGCCGCCACCGCCACCGCCCCGGACGCGATCCGGATCGGCTCGACGGTGCGCTGCACCGTCGAGCGCCGGTCCGAGGACTTCGTCCTGGTGTGGGCCGAACCCATCGACACCGACCCCACGGAGGGATGACGGCCCCGCCGTCGCACACGCCATGTTGCGCACCAGACTGACCGACCTGCTCGAGTGCGAGCACCCCGTGATGCTCGCCGGGATGGGGGGCGTGTCCTACGCAGCCCTCGTGGCTGCGGTGAGCGACGCCGGCGGCTTCGGCACGCTCGGCGCCGCGCCGATGGGACCCGACCGGTTGCAGCGGGAGATGGCCGAGGTCCGGGAGCGCACCAGCGCCCCCTTCGGCGTCGACCTCCTCACCGCGCTGCCCGGCGGCATGGAGGAGCAGGTCGATGCCATCATCGCCGGCGGCGCCTCGGTGTTCGTCGCCGGCCTGGGCGTGCCCCGCGAGGTCGTCGACCAGTGCCACCGAGCCGGCGTGCTGGTCATGAACATGTGCGGCAAGGTGCGCCATGCGGAGGCGGCCGTGGAGGCCGGGTGCGACGTGGTGATCGCCCAGGGCACCGAAGCAGGTGGCCACACCGGCACCGTGGCCACCATGCCCCTCGTCCCCCAGATCGTCGACGCCGTCGGCGACCGGGTCCCGGTGGTGGCGGCCGGCGGCATCTTCGACGGTCGCGGCCTGGCCGCCGCCCTGGCCCTCGGCGCCGACGGCGTGTGGGTGGGCACCCGCTTCATCGCCACCCCGGAGGCCCACGTCGTGTCCGGCTACCGCGAGGCGCTGGTCGAGGGTCGAGACGACGACACCGTCATCACCCGGGCCTACACCGGCAAGACGCTGCGCGCCGTGCGCAACGACTACACCCAGTTCTTCGAGGAGCACCCTGACGAGCTGGCCCGGTTCCCCGACCAGATCGGCCGCTCGATGTCCGACGGCGCCATGCACCTCGGCGCCCCTCCCGAGACCGACGACATCGACCCGGTG
>CAYZMG010000155.1:0-2494 GCA_964479465.1 uncultured Acidimicrobiales bacterium | reverse complement strand
ATCTCGTGCTGCGCTTCGTCGAGGAGGCCGAGCGAGAGCTCGATCGGCTCGCCTCGCTCCGCTCGCCCGTCCACGGGTGACCATCCCCATCCCGATCGGGAGCCGCCGGCTCCCCGACTCCACATCCGAACAGGAGCGAACACCATGACACTGACCGAGCAGACCGCGCTCGACGTCGACGCCTGGCTCGACGAGAACTGGGACCCCGACATCACCGTCGGCGAGTGGTGGGACCGCCTGGCCGACGCCCGCCTCGCCCACCCCATGCTCCCGGAGCCCTGGGGTCGCGACTGGTCCCGCGAGGAGACCTCCGAGCTCGTGCGAGCCATGGTGCAGCGCAAGGCCCTCGGCCCCCCGTCGGGGCTCGGGATGATGCTGGCCGCGCCGACGATCATGACGCACGGCTCCGAGGAGCTGAAGCAGCGCCTCCTCCCGCAGATCTTCAACGGGCAGCACGGCTGGTGCCAGCTGTTCTCCGAGCCCGGCGCCGGCTCCGACCTCGCCGGCCTGCAGTGCCGCGCCGAGCGCGACGGCGACGAGTGGGTCGTCACCGGCCAGAAGGTGTGGACCTCGCTCGGCCAGTGGGCCGACTACGGCATCCTCATCGCCCGGACCGACCCCGATGCGCCCAAGCACCGGGGCATCACCTACTTCGCCTTCCCGATGCTCCAGGACGGCGTCGACGTGCGCCCCTTGCGGGAGATGACCGGGCGGGCCCTGTTCAACGAGGTGTTCATCGACGAGGCCCGCGTGCCGCACGCCAACGTCATCGGCGACGTGGGCGACGGCTGGCGGGTCGCCAACACGACCCTGATGTTCGAGCGCAGTGGGATCGGCGGCAACAACGTCGCCGCCCCGAGCGCCGCCAACCCCGGCACCATCGCCGGCCACCTCGACCGCCCCGCCGGCTCCTTCGAGCACGAGGTCGGGGCGCTGTCCGAGGGTGGCGTCGGGCCCGGGCGGGTCAAGTCGCTCACCCAGCTGGCGCGCCAGCTCGGCAAGCTCGAGGACCGGACGATCCGCGACGACCTGATGCGGCTGCACTCGATGGTGGAGATCACCGGCTGGCACCTCGGTCGCATGAAGTCGGGCAACGCCGCCACCGGCGGCGAGGGCAACCTGGCCAAGCTGCGCAACAGCGACGTCATCCGCCTGGCCCGCGACCTCGGGTGTCGGATCCTCGGACCCGGCGCCACCCTCATGGGCCCCGACTCCCCGTCCGGTGGGTCGATCCAGGAGATGACCATGTTCTCGCCGTCGCCGTCGATCTACGGAGGCAGCGACCAGGTGCAGCGCAACATCATCGGTGAGCGCGTCCTCGGGCTCCCGAAGGAGCCGGGCCCGGACAAGGCCACGCCGTTCAAGGAGCTCCCGCAGAACACCTCGCCGGCCCGCTGACCCAAACCCCTCCCGTCGCGACACGCGACGGGAGGGGTGCTATGTTGCCCGCCGGCACGCCTGTGCCGACGCTCCGGGGGGTTGCGGGTGCTGGATCTCGAAGCTGCGGTGAGCGGCGTGTTCACCGGTGGGAGCTACGCGCTGATCGGCGTGGCGATCACGCTGATGTTCCGTTCCACGGGCGTGCTCTCCTTCGCCCACGCCGCGTTCGCCGCCGTCGCCGCCTTCGTGTACGTCGACTTCGGCGAGCGGGGGTGGCCGCTGCCGCTGGCCGCCGCGGTGGCCGTGGCGACCGCCACCGTCTACGGCCTCATCGTCGAGCGGGTGGCGGTCCGCCCGCTCGTGGGCGCCAACCCGGCCACCCGGCTCATCGCCACGCTCGGCATCCTCACCTTCTCCTCCGGGCTGCTGCTGTGGCACTACGGCTTCGCACCGGTGGTGGCCGAACCGCTGCTGCCATCCCGCTCGGTCACGATCCTCGACGTCGCCGTGTCGTACCAAAAGGTGGCGGTGCTCGTCACCGCCGCCGTGCTCGCCGCCCTGCTCGCCGGCTTCCTCGAGCGGACCCGGTTCGGCACCGCGGTGCGGGCCGTGGCCCAGGATCCCGAGGCGGCCCGGCTGCACGGCATCTCCCTCGGTGCGGTCGCCCGCTTCAACTGGGGCCTCGGCGCCTGCCTCTCGGCCATCGTGGGCGTGCTCGTGGCGCCGCTGCAGATCGTGAACGTCGGCACGTTCACGCTGCTGCTGACCAAGTCGCTCGCCGGCACCCTCGTCGGCGGCATGGCGTCGCTGCCGCTCACCTTCCTCGGCGGGCTCCTCGTCGGCGTCGTCGAGGCGATCGCGTCGGTCCGCTTCGACCAGCCCGGCCTGCGTGAGCTGGCCGTGCTGATCTTGGTCGTGATCGTGCTCCTCGTCCGGCGGACCTGGGCCGAGGCGCCCACCGCCTACACCGAGCCGCGCCGTGCCCGCCGCCGCTTCCGCATCGCCGTGCCCGCCGCCGCCCGGCCGGTGGCGTGGGCCGTCGTGGCGGCTGGTGCCGTGGCCGCCCTCGTGGTGCCGGCCGGCTCCACCTACTGGTCCTTCGTCGGCGGGCGCA
>CAYZMG010000154.1:0-4178 GCA_964479465.1 uncultured Acidimicrobiales bacterium | reverse complement strand
AGCAGATCCTCGAACGCATCGCCGGCTACTGCGCCGCCGTCAACGAGGCCACCGGAGACTGATCCCCCTATTTGTCGCCCCTTCAGCCTTACAGGACACTAGGAGGTCAAGGTCATAGCCGCAGATCTCCACCAGCTCTGCCAGTCGGCGTTGTTGCGCGCCAGACGCGGGGCCTCCAAGCCAATTACGATGCCCGCCTTAGCCATCCCCACGTCGGCCACCAGGCGCTGGAAGCCCTCGCGGTCAGCCGCTGACGCCCCGGACTGGCCGAGGTCGGAGTCGATCACCACCACCTGCTCCGGTGCCCAGCCCAACGCCACCGCCCGCCGGCGCAGGCCGCACTAGCGGTCGGTGAAGGTGGTGTTCTCCAGCACCTGTCGAAGGGTGCTCTGCCTCACATAGAGATAAGCGCCGCCTCGGCGCAGGTGGTCGGCGGTCACCTTCATGACGGCGTCGGTGCTCATCGGCTCCCTCCGGTCGCGATCATTGCCAGCGCCATGCCGGCGAGTATCCGCACCGACTCCGCCCCCGACGCGGCCCCGACGCCGGCGTCGGGCGGCGAGCACCGGCTCGAGGGGCGGGGCCGGCGCGGTGGCCGACCACGCCTGTCAATGGCCAAGCCTCCATCCCCGCCCGCTCGAAGACGGCCCGTCCCAGCTGCGGCCCGCCGACCTGCTTGGACAGGACGAGCAGGCGCAAAGCCTCGAAGTCGCGCGCTCCATGGCCGAGTGCCTCTCCCTCGTGTCGGTCACCGCCGCCTCACCGGCCACTTTTGGGGTGACGGCGCCGGGCCAGCGCCCGCTCGACGTTGCGGGGGTGCACGCGGTAGCCGAAGCGCTCCTCCACCGCCGTGGCGAGCTGGGCCGAGGAGCGTTCGCTGTCCTCGGCGACCACGACACCGCCGCCTTCCCGGTCAACGCCGTGCGCCGCTGGTGGCAGGTGATGGGCGCCGAGCGGTACCCGAAGGCGCGTCGGTGATGATCACCGCGGATGCGGGCGGGTCCAACAGCTACCGCAACCGCTCCTTCAAGGTGGAGCTCGCACCCCTGGCGGCGGAGACCGGCGTCGAGATCACGGTCTGCCACTACCCGCCGAGCACCTCGAAGTGGAACAAGGTGGTTCTCTACACCGGGTTCCCGGGTGTCTATGAAGTAACCAACGAGCCCGCCCCGAGGAGTTATAACCGGAGGTTGTGGATGCCTGGTCGCTTGAAGGGCGCGACGTACCCTCCGGACTGCTGAAGTCACGAGTCCGCCGGCGACAACCGGCGGGAGGAGTACGCCAATGCTGAAGATAGTTCATGACGCCGCCAGAGACGCGATGGAGGACCCCGAGACGATGACGGTCGACCTGGACGAGCTGTTCCGGGTGGCCGCCCAGGAGCTGTTGGTCGTCACCCTGCTGGCCGAGCGCCGCGCCTACCTCGACGCCCACGCCGAAGTCGTCGACGACGCCGGCCGGCGCATGGTGGTGGGCAACGGCTACGCCCGCCCGCGTGCGGTGATGACGGGGGCGGGCATGGTCGAGGTCAAGGCGCCTCGGGTCGACGACCGCCGGGACGACGAAAAGTTCTCCTCGGTGGTGTTGCCGGCCTACATGCGCCGCTCGCCCAAGGTGACCGAGGTGCTGCCGCTACTCTACCTACGAGGACTCTCCACCGGCGACTTCGGGCCCGCCGTGAGGGCTTCTGCTCCAAGGCCGGCCTGTCGGCCGCCACGATCTGCCGGCTCACCGAGGTATGGCAAGCCGAGCTCGAGGAGTGGAACACCAGGGATCTCTCCGAGGTCGACTACGTGTACTGGTGGGCCGACGGCGTGCACTTCAACATCTGCCTCGAAGAGGATCGGCTGTGCTGCCTGGTCATCGTCGGTGTCCGCCCCTACGGCACGAAAGAGCTGGCGGCGGTGAGGACGGCTACCGGGAGTCGACCGACGGCTGGGCCGAGCTGCTGCGCTCGCTGCGAGGCCGGGGCGTGGCTGCACCGGTGCTGGCCGTGGGCGACGGGGCGCTGGGCTTCTGGGGGGCACTACGAGACGTCTTCCCCTCGACCCGGGAGCAACGCTGCTGGGTGCATTATGCCGAGCACCGGATTATGCCGAGTCGGGACCGAAGGGCCTTGCGGAACAAGGGTCTCGTGCTGAGGAAGTCGGCATAATCACAGCGCCTCCAGGAACGCGAGCAGTGTGTCCGGGGGTCGATAGCGACCGGGCTTCGTGTCCGCCGGAGCGGTCCGGGCGAGGGCTCGCTCCTTGATTGCGAGGTCGGCGTGCAAGTAGATCTGGGTGGTCTCCACACTCTCGTGGCCAAGCCAGAGAGCGATCACCGAGGTGTCCACCCCGGCGGCGATCAGCCGCATGGCGCACGTGTGGCGCAGGACGTGAGGGGCGACAGCCTTCGTCGCGATTGACGGGCAATGTTGCTCCGCTGCCTTGGCGTGGCGGGTGACGACGAGAGCGACGGCATCGCGGCTGAGAGCTCTGCCTCGGCGGCTCGGGAAGAGCGGGTTGTCCGGTGCTCCTCGGCGTTCCGCCATCCAGGCCCGCAGGACGGCGCAGGCTTGAGTGGTCAGCGGCGTGATCCGATCCTTGCGGCCCTTGCCATGGCAGCGGAGGTGGGCACCGGTGCCGAGCTCCACGTCGGCGCCGACGAGCGAGGTGAGCTCGCTGACCCGCAGACCGGTCTGCACTGCGATGAGGAGCAGGGCGTGGTCCCGTCGTCCGAACCACGTGTCGCGGTCGGGTGCGGCGAGCAACGCGTCGACCTCGTCCGCGGTGAGGAAGCAGACGAGCTGGCGGTCGGTGCGCTTGTTCGGGATGGCCAGGACTCGTTTGACCAGTTCCGCATGCTCGGGATGGCGCAGGGCGGCGTAGGCGAACAGCGAGTGCACTGCCGCCAGGCGGTTGTTGCGGGTCGTCACGCTGTTGTGGCGATCGGCTTCGAGGTGCTCCAGGAAGGCGCCGATCAGTTCGGCGTCGAGGTCCTCGAGCTGAAGCTTCGACGGCGCCTTGCCGGTGCGGCGCTGGGCAAAAGCCAGCAGGAGTCGGAAGGCGTCGCGATAACTGGCCACGGTGTTGGCACTGGCCCGGCGCTGGGTGAGCAGCCGCTCGGTGAAGAAGGCCTGCATGGTGGGGGCCAGCGCGCTCATGCAGGCTCCCCGAAGGTCGACTCGAGCCGGCCGACCACGATGGCGAGGAGCTCGGGGGCGGCGGAGAGATACCAGTAGGTGTTCGCCGGGTGGACGTGGCCCAGGTAGGTCGACAGCATCGGCATGCGGGCCGCCACGTCAACGCCGTCGCGATACCAGCCCAGCAGCGTGGTAACCGCAAAACCGTGGCGGAGATCATGTGGCCGGGGCCGGCACGTCGCCGATCTGGGCTGGAGCCCGGCCCGGCGCACCAGGTCCAGCCAGGCCAGATGGGCGCCGGAGTACAGCAGCCGGGTGCCGGCGAGGGACACGAAGAACGCCGGGTGGACCGGACGAGGGCAGAGCCGGTCACGTAGGCCGGAGAAGGCGGCCAGCGCCTCGACCGTGGTCGGGTGCACGGGGACCTCCCGCGACTTGCCGAACTTGGAGTCTCGGACCGCTAGGACGCCGCCGTTCAGATCGACGTCGTCGCGGTCGAGCCGCAGCGCCTCGCCGATGCGCAGGCCGCTCACCGCCAGCAGGCCCACCAGGGTCTCGAAGGTGGCCGCCCGAAGCGGCGTCGCAGTTCCCGCGCCGCGGCCATCAGGGCTGCGATGTCGGCCTGCGAATACAGGTAGGGCGTGGCCCGGTGGCTGCGGCCCGGGAGGATGTCGGACGGGGGCACCTGGTGGGCCGGGTCGATGGCGTGGAGGTGACGGGCGAAGGTGCGCACCACCGACAGCCGATGTCCCCACCACTCGGGAGCGCCGTTGGGAGGAAGGGTAGCCCACGCGACTGCGGCGTCGATGGTGATGGTCTCGTTGCCGCTCGCCTCCATGTGACGCACGAACTGGGCGAGCAGTCGCCCGGCGCGGTCGAGCTTGAAGCCCAGGGCCCGGCGGATGGCGAGGTAGTCCTCGAGGGCGTGGCCCAGGTCGCTCATGACGCGCTCCCCGGCCAGGGCAGCGCCAGGGCGCGTAGCCCGCTGCGATCGACCTTCAATGGGGCAGTCGGTTATTAGAACTGTAGGAGTAGTTGTGGATGGGGGGTCCGG
>CAYZMG010000153.1:0-4207 GCA_964479465.1 uncultured Acidimicrobiales bacterium | reverse complement strand
CGGACAAATGCCACATGCGCCGGGGTCACCTCCGGGGTGCGGGGCGGCAGGACCATGTCCTCGCGCTCGGCGGCCATGCCCATCGCCTTGAGCACCGTCTCCACCTCGTCGGCCACCTGCCAGTCGGGCCGGTCGATCCCGTGTAGCAACTTCCAGAGGGCGTCGACCTGCGACAGCGGGGAGCGGGCCGAGACCTCCACGACGACGCGATTGCGGGCCCGTTCGGTGAGGGCGGTGAGGAAGCCCTCGAGCTCGGTGACCCGGTAGATGGCGTGGTGGCACACGGCCACGTCCGCCGGCTCCACCTGATCGGCGACCTCGGGCCAGGTTCCAAGGACCGCCGTGCACGCCACGCCGGCCTCGGCCGCGCTGGCCTGGAACGACTCGAGCATTCCCCCGAGGGGGTCGACGCCGACGATGAGGCCGGGCTTGGGCACCAGCCCGAGGCTCGACGCCCCGCCTCCCACCCCCACGTCGAGCACGGTCCCGCCCTCGGGCAGCGCCTCGAGCGCCCGCCGGCGGGAGGGGCGGACGGGTTGGGTGGCGTCCTGCTCCGGGAGCCAGCGGAAGCGCTCAGGCTCGAGGGTGGCCTCGGGCTCGGGCGAGGAGTCGATGATCTCCTGGGGGACGGCGGACTGCTGGAGGAGCTCCCTCCACCGGTCGGCGGGGCGCGGCGTCGTCGATGCATCGGTCATGGGCCGGCATTGTTCCCGCTCCCGTGAGATCGTGTCGCCGTGAGTGAGCGCACTGCCATCGAGGCGCACGAGCTCACCAGGGAGTTCCCGGGCGGGGTGCGGGCGCTCGACGGGGTGAGCTTCGCCGTCGAGGAAGGGGAGATCTTCGGCTTCCTGGGCCGCAACGGGGCGGGAAAGTCGACCACCGTGCGGATCCTGACCACACTGCTGCGGCCGACATCGGGCACCGCCACCGTGCTGGGCCACGACGTCGCCAAGGACCCCGGCTCGGTGCGCAAGGTGTTCGGTTGCGCGTTGCAGGAGGCCGCGCTCGACGAGCTCATGACCGGTCGGGAGCACCTCAAGATGGCCGGACGGCTGGTCGGCCTCCCCAAGGCCAAGGCATCGGAGCGGGCGGCCGAGCTGCTGGAGAGCTTCGGCCTGCTGGCCGCCGCCGACCGCATCGCCGCCGGCTACTCGGGCGGCATGCGCCGGCGGCTCGACGTGGCCATGGCCATGGTCCGCCACCCCCAGGTCCTGTTCCTCGACGAGCCCACCACGGGCCTCGATCCGCAGGGCCGGCGGGCGGTGTGGGATCTGGTGAGGGCGTTGCGGGACGAGGGCTCCACGGTGTTCCTCACCACCCAGTACCTGGCCGAGGCCGACGACCTCTCGGGGCGGGTGGCGGTGGTGCACGAGGGGCGGATCGCCGCCATCGGGACGTCGCAGGAGCTGAAGGACCGGATGGGCGTCACCACGATCCGGGTCCGGGTGGCGCCGGCTGAGGGGCAGGCGGTGACCGACGCCGTCCGGCCGAGCGCGGTGACCGCCGGCGCGGATGGCTGGCTCGACATCGACGTGGCCGGCGGCGAGGCGGCGGTGCCGGAGGTCATCCGCAAGTTGGTCGGCGCCGGCATCTTGCTCGAGCGGCTCAGGATCCAGCCCCCGAGCCTGGAGGACGTCTTCGTCAGCCTGACGGGAACCGAGATCGAAGCGTCGGCCGGCGGCACAGACGTGGGGAAGATCACCGCCGTGCGGCGGGGCCTCGGCGTGCCCTCGGGGCCGGGCCGGTGACCGGCCCGGGAGGCCGGTCCAGCGAGCATCCACCGGCCAACCATCGAGAGATGGTGGGCCGGTGACCGGCCCGGGAGGCCGGTCCAGGTGACCCCGTTCGCCCAGGTCCGCCTGCTTCTGTTCCGCAGTCTGCGGGAGGGCGCCCGCAACCCGGTGCTGGCCTACGCCCTGCCGATCATCATCCCCTTCGCCGTCCTGATCCTGGTGGCCAAGACGCTCTACCGGGTCACCGACCTCCCCGGCTTCCCGACCACGAACTACGCGGAGTGGATGACGCCGGCGATCATCATGCTGACGGCGATGACGGGCGTGGGCTACGCGGCCACCAGCCTGGTCATCGACATCCAGTCCGGGTTCCTCGACCGCCTCCGCCTGCTCGACGTCCGGCCCACGGCCCTGCTGCTGAGCCGCGTGCTCTTCGATGTCGTGCGGGTGCTGCCCGCCGGCACCGTGCTGCTCGGCCTCGGCCTCGCGCTGGGCACCGACCTGAACGAAGGCGTGCTGGGCGTCGTCCTGCTGTTCGCCTTGCTGGTCCTGTGGGCGGCGGCCTACGGCGGTCTGTACTTCGTGGTCGCGCTGACGACCCGCAACGCCCAAGCCCCCCTGGCTCTCGCGCCGCTCTTCCTGCCCCTGCAGTTCCTGTCGACGCAGTTCGTGCCCAAGTCGCTGCTGCCGGGCTGGGTGCAGGCCATCTCAGCCTGGAACCCCTTCACCTACATGATCGACGCCGCCCGGGCCATGACCACCGGCCCGTTGACGGCGGCGCCGGTCGTCAAGGCCTTCGCCGTCGCCCTCGGGATACTCGTGGTGACCCAGATCCTCAGCCGGCGGGCCTATCGCAAGGCCATGGGCGGCTGAGGCGTTTCGCCTCGCAACCGGAGGTTGCTCGGCGAGGCAGCTGCGCTGCGGCCCGCCGGCGGAGCCGGCGGGTCCTCGCCGTTCCTTGTTAGGCCGCCAGCCGGAAATGGCCGCCTGCGGCGGCGTGGGCGGCCGGCGGCAACAACGGGTTGTCCCAGCAGCGAGGTACGAGCGCCCGATCCGTGAGCGATCAGGGTTCGAGCACGATCCAGCCCCGGCGCTGGAGCTCGGCGGCCAGGGCCTCCGCCGGCAGGTCCCGGAGCGCCCGCTCGGCGGCGGATTGGCGGGCCGGGTGGACGGCCGACGCCGGCGGCGGGCCGCCTTGGTGGGCGGTGTCCTGCAACTGGTCGATGAACGCCTGCGCCTCGTCCCTCGTGAACTTCCCTCCCGCCTGGCGCTGGGTGAACCCCATCGGTCCCCGGGCGTCCCGGAAATCTGAGTAGCCGGCGCCCTGGAGCAGGCCCAGCAGCTCCTGGACCTGGCGGGCCGTCGCCGGCGGGCCGGCGTGCTGTCCGAAGGGCACGGTCCTAGTAACCCAGCTTCGCGTCGACCAAGCCCAGCAACGGCTCGTCGCGCTGGTAGCGGGCGACGTTGGCGCCCACCCGCTCGGCGAAGAGGGGCTCTGCCATTTGCCAGGTGTTTGCGGTGTGGGGGGTGATCAGGCAGTTGTCGAGATCCCACAGCGGATGGCCGGGGGGCAGTGGCTCGGGGTCGGTCACATCGAGCGCGGCGCCGCCGATGGCGCCGGCCCGTAGCGCCGCGACCAGATCGTCGGTGACCACGTGGGCGCCACGGGCGACGTTCACCAGCCAGGCATCGGCGTCCATCCGCTCCAGTGCCGCGGCACCGATGACCCCGGTGGTCTCGGGTGTCAGCGCCAGCGCCAGGACCACGAGCTGGGCGCCGGCCAGGGAGTCGTGCAGTTGCTCGTGGCCGACGACGTGGGCGGCGCCGGCCACGGGGGAGGGGTGCCGGCGCACGACTGTGGCCTCGACGCCGAACGGCGCCAGCAGCCGGAGGAACGCCTCGGTGATCCCGCCGCCGCCGAGGACGGTGACGCGGGCGCCGGCCAGGCGGCGGCCTCCCTGGTCGCCCCACTCCCTGGCCCGGGCCCGCACCGCAAGCCCTCGCAGCCCCGCGAGCGAGAGGGCCAGCGCGTGCTCGGCCACCGGCTCGGAGTAGGCGCCCTTGGTGGACGTCCACGTCCGGCCGTCGTCGAAGAGCCCGGCGAAGCGGTCGACGCCGGCGAAGGGCAGCTGCACCCACCGAATGCCGGGTAGGCCACCGAGCATCTCCGCCAGCCCGCCGGCGTCGGCGGGGTCGGTCCACACCAGCACCTCGGCCTCGTCGGGCTCGACCAGCGTCGCGCCGGCGCCGGTTATTGCGTCAGCCACCACCTGGGCGATCGGGCCGGGGGCCACCGCACAGCGCAGGCTCACTGGTCCACCCTCTTCGAGGGATGGCCCAGTGATTGCCCTCTGGACCGGCCTCCCGGGCCGGTCACTGGTCCACCCTCTTCGAGGGATGGCCCAGTGATTGCCCTCTGGACCGGCCTCCCGGGCCGGTCACTGGTCCACCCTCTTCGAGGGATGGCCCAGTGA
>CAYZMG010000152.1:0-4231 GCA_964479465.1 uncultured Acidimicrobiales bacterium | reverse complement strand
GGTGGTCGATGCCCGCTTCTTCGAAGTCGAGGATCGCGCTGATCCGATCGCCGTCACAAAGCAAATTGGCCGAGCGGATGTCGAGATGCACGAGCTGGGGCGGCGGCAGCGTCGTGTCGGAGGGCAGGGAACCCAGCCGTCGCCGCAGCGACTCCATGAGCGGCGTGACGTGATCACCGGCGGTGGAGTTGAGCCAGCCCTCGACCCTCGTCCGCAACGGCGTCGAATCGGCTTGGCCGCCGGGCCCAAGAGGGCCGGCGTCGGAGTACTCGGCCAGCGCCAGATGCAATCTCGCCAGTTCGGCGCCGGCGGCGTGCACCTGAGCAAGGTTGTCGGCATCGAGCATCGAGCCGTTCACGACCGACTGCAGGCCCATCGAGAATCCGTTGCGCTCAACCTGCAGATCGCCGTTCAACGCGGGCAGCGGCGCAGAGACCGGCAACCCACGTCCGTCGAGCCACGACGTCAGCCGGGCCACGTTCGCCAGTCGAGCGAACAGCGACGACCGCACGGACCACTTGAAGATCATTCGGCCCGTCGAACTCGTGATCCACACGAGCGCATTACCGGCGCTGATCACGACCCGGTCGCAGGAGATCACCTCCACGCCCCAGGTATCTGCGAGTGCATCCGTGACCCATGCGGCCAACTGCCTCGCGTCAGCAAACTTGAAGCGCCTCGGCAGAGCCTCATGCGGATCGACCGGCTCCCACAGCATTTCGACAGTCGGCGTGGACAGCATTCCTCAGACGCTATTGCCGCGACCAGGTGCTGCGTTCACGGCTCGTCGAACTCGAACCCGCTGCGACGCCGCCAGCCCGACATTCCAACCGCCAGCGCCGTGGTCGCGTACCGGCGTTAGTGGGCACCCGGTCCCGGCCCCAAGAAGGGTGCTATTGGGACGGGTCCACGACGTCGAAGGGCCCACCCTCCCGAATTGGGTCGAGAACTGTGGCAATTCTCGTCAGTCCTTTAGGGCTCGGGCGTCCAGAGCGGTCGACCTCCTTGGCGCCGGGATACACGAGGTAGGCCTCGGGCAAGACGTCGCGGCGAGAGGGTCCGGCGTGCCCGCAAGCACCAAGGCTGACGGTAACGGCGACACCGAAAGCCAGGACGGCCATGCTGCCAAGCAGGACGAATGCGAAGAACCTCCCGAACAGCAAACGTCCGTAGGCCCGGGCAATGTTCATCCACCACTGCAACAGGCCCACACAGCGATGATCCCATCCGGAAGTCCAGAAGAATCGCCGTCTACGTCTCGGTGGAGAGTGCCGGACCGCCTGGTCGGCCGCTCGCCGACTGCGACGCCGACCGCACTCGACCCTGGTCACGAAGCCGGCGATTGGTGGCGCGGCGTCCACGCTGAGTGCTCCGCGTTTAGGGGCGCCTGAGCGGGAGCACGCCGACCGTCGTCGGGTGCTCCTTGCCGATGTCCCTGTGTTGCTATCACACTGTAAGCATGCCGAATGTTCTGGTGCGAGACCTTCCTGAGGACGTCCATGCCGAGCTCCAGCGACGGGCCGAGCAGCGAGGCCAGTCGCTTCAGCAGTACCTCGCTACAGAGCTGAAGCGCCTGGCCGAGAAGCCGACGCTCCAGCACGTGCTCGCCCGCATCGAGCAACGCCATGGCGGTCAGGTCGGGCTCCAGCAAGCCGTTGACGACATCGCCGAGGAACGCTCCCGCCGTTGATCGTGGTCGACGCGTCGATCTTGGCCAACGTCATCGGCGACGACGGGGCCGACGGTCGCCGGGCCCGGAGTGAAGTGCGATCGGCCGGGGAGCTTGCCGCACCTGATCTGGTGGACGTCGAGACGGTCGCCGTTCTCCGCAAGCGATGGATCTCTGGCGCCATGTCCGAGGACCGGTTCGCCGAGGCGATCGAGGACCTCGAAGCCATCGAGCTGGACCGCTACCCGACGCTGCCCCTGATGAGGCGGAGCTACGAGCTGCGCGCCAACGTCATCGCCTACGACGCGACCTATGTCGCCCTGGCCGAGGTCTTGGGCTGCGAGCTCCTGACCGGCGACAGTCGACTAGCGCGAGCCCCGGGGCCTCGCTGCGTCGTGAGACTCGTGCAGTAGCGCCACATCCGGCCGCAATCCCGAGTGGCGTCACCGTGGTCACCCGTGTATTAGGCGATAGAGGATGCCGACCGCCCGGATGGCCATCGTGGTTTGGGGGCAGTCATGGCAGGAGGCGGAAGGCGCCGGTTATCGGCCTTACGACGTTGAAGTGGCGGCGATCGAGGGTGGCGACCTCGTTGATCTTCATCCGCTCGGCGGTGGCCACCACCGACGCGTCGACGGTGCCGAGCGGTAGGTCCCGGTAGGTGGCCACGAGATCGGCAATCCGCAGCCAGTCCGACGCCGCGACCGGCTCGGGAATGAGGTTGCCTGCGGCGAGGTCGCCGATGAACCGGACCTCGGGGTCGACGCCAACCCGAGTCCCGAGCAGGTAGGCGACCTCGGTGATGACGAGCTCGGGGACGACGAGAGGACCGGGATGAGTCTCCAGGAGCTCAAGACATGCCGTGTGATGGGCGTCGTCGAGATCGACGTAGGCATAGAGAGGACCAGCGTCGACAATCAGAGCGATGCGGGGACCTCCGCGGCGAGGATCTCCTCGATCCGTTCGGAGACGTCTGAGCGCCCGCTCCTGCCGGCCCCGGCTGCCAAGAGCCGCCGCCTCGTGCCACCGCCGCCCAGATGTGCCTCGATGGCTTGGCGCGTCAACTCCGAGACCGTGGTCCCCCGGCGCTCAGCCTCGTGCCGCAGCCGGGCATCGAGTTCATCGGGGAGCTTCACTGAGGTTCGTCTCATGGTATGCCAGCATACCCGCTTTGCCGGCGGCTTCGTCCCGGATCTGACGATGTCTGGAGCCAGACCGACGTCGGCATGGGGCTCGATAGCTACTCCCCAGGGGGGCTCCTGTCGCCCCTCGGCCGGACCGTTCCGTACTGGAGGTCTGCTGGGCCGAGAGAATCCTCCAATGGCCCAATGACGTCCTCGACATATCGGGGTTCCGTCAGTCTCGCGGGCACGACCGTCGACTCGACTAGCC
This sequence comes from uncultured Acidimicrobiales bacterium, assembly GCA_964479465.1. Classification (GTDB taxonomy): domain Bacteria; phylum Actinomycetota; class Acidimicrobiia; order Acidimicrobiales; family AC-14; genus CADCTB01. The sequence goes on along the minus strand of CAYZMG010000152.1, from coordinate 1,170 downwards.
GATCCAACTGCGGTGGCCGCTTCTGCGGGGTGACGACCACCGCGGAGTCGCCGATGACCACGACGCCGCACCATCCTGGGCGGGTGAGTCGAGCTTCATCAGTGCACACCACCTGAATCCCGGGCTCCTCGAACGCCGTCGGGGAACAGGCGAGGCTTCGCCACAGCGTGACCACGCGGTCGTCGGGTGGCGAGGCGAGCACTCAACCAGTCTGGTCGGCGCTCGTACTGACGCGCTCTTTCGGGCGCAGTGCCGGGGATTCGCTGGTCCATCCCGGCGATCAAGGGGCAGGGGTGCTGGCCACCGGCGGCCGCGATCATGGGACGGTCTCAGCGCTGGCTGAGCCGCGGGCACTCAACCGCACCAATGATGGCGTCGGACGACGAGCTCCGCCCGCCGATCACCCTACGGACCTCGTCGACGAACTCGTCCGAGAGGATGCCCCATTGTTGAAGCACACTGCGGGCGCGCCCACGGCGATGTCCCACCTTCGGTACTGCTTGCGCGGACGATCTGGACGCTCTCACGTGGTCACACGGCCGGCGTTGTGGGCGCCGCCGACAGCGGACGCGACGGTGCGGTTACGGGATACCTCAGCCGAGGGGAATCAGCGCCGCCGCACTCTGACGACACCGACGTAGGGAACCTGCTCGTCGACGTAGTAGGTGACGCTGATCCCCGATGGCAGCTGATCCTCGAATAGCTGGACGCCGGCGACGACCTGGCGCTTCGTGCGAGGTGGCCCATTGGGCACCCAAGCGAACAGGTCGTCGGTGATCGCTGAGCGATCGGCTGGCGTGAGCTTGTCGAGGTCTGACTGGGACGAGTCGGTCAGGAAGATGCGCCAGGTCACGCCGAACGGCGGTGCGGGCCCTGGAGGTAGTCCCGGAGCTCGTCCTTGTCGGAGAAACCCCGAAGCGTTCCTTCCGCGATCTGGGCTCGGGCGGTCTCGACCGCCGCCGCCACGGCTTCGTCGCCCACCTCGGCTCGCCACTCATCGAGCAGCGGCGTCTCGCTGGAGCTCTCCTCCGACATGGCTCGAGCGTAGATCAGCCGCCGGTGACGAAGGCGACCACGACGTAGGCGGCGTGGCGGTCGAAGCTCTGGCGGCGGTGCAATGGGGCAGTCGGTTATTAGAACTGTAGGAGTAGTTGTGGATGGGGGGTCCGG
>CAYZMG010000151.1:0-4482 GCA_964479465.1 uncultured Acidimicrobiales bacterium | reverse complement strand
GCGGTGACCTCGGTCCCGGTGCCGCCGGCGCCGGTCCACCAGCCGCCGAAGGTGTAGCCGGTGCGGGTGGTGGTGGCCAGGGTGCCGTAGGCGGCCGCGAAGGTGACAGATTTTGTCGCCGGGGCGGGCGCCGCGCCGCCCTCGGCGTTGAAGGTCACGGTGTAGGTGTTGGCGGTCCACTTCGCATAGAGCGTGTGATTGGCGGCGTTGGTCACGATGGTGGCGGCGGTGACCTGGGTCCCGGTTCCGCCGGCGCCGGTCCACCAGCCGCCGAAGGTGTAGCCGTTGAGGCTGACGATGGGCAGGGCGCCGTAGGCGGCCGCGAAGGTGACGGTCTTGGTCGCCGGGATGGGGGCCGTGCCGCCCTGGGAATCGAAGGTCACGGTGTAGGTGTTGGCGGTCCATTTGGCATAGAGCGTGTGGTTGTTGGCGTTGGTCACGACGGTGGCGGCGGTGACCTGGGTCCCGGTGCCGCCGGCGCCGGTCCACCAGCCGCCGAAGGTGTAGCCGGAGCGGGAGGTGGTGGCCAGGGTGCCGTAGGCGGCGCCGAAGGTGACGGTCTTGGTCGCCGGGGAGGGGGCCGCGCCGCTCTGGGCGTCGAAGGTCACGGTGTAGGTGTTGGCGGTCCACTTCGCATAGAGCGTGTGGTCGGCGACGGCGGTGACGACGGTGGCCGCGGTGATCTGGGTCCCGGTGCCGCCGGCGCCGGTCCACCAGCCGCCGAAGGTGTAGCCGGAGCGGGTGGTGGTGGCGAGCGTCCCGTAGGCGGCGCCGAAGGTGACGGATTTTGTCGCGGGACTGGGGGTGGTGCCGCCCTGGGCGTCGAAGGTCACGGTGTAGGTGTTGGCGGTCCATTTCGCATAGAGCGTGTGGTTGCTGGCGTTGGTCACGAGGGTGGCGGCGGTGACCTCGGTCCCGGTGCCGCCGGCGCCGGTCCACCAGCCGCCGAAGGTGTGGCCGGTGCGGCCGGTGGTGGCCAGGGTGCCGTATGCGACGCCGAAGACCACGACATAGCTCTCCGGGACGGGGGTGGTGCCGCCCTGGGCGTCGAAGGACACGGTATACGTGTTGGGGAGCCACCGGGCGTAGAGCGTGTGGTCGCCGGCGATGGTGACCACCGTGGTGGGGAGCACGCGGGTCCCGGTGCCGCCGGCGCCGGTCCACCAGCCGTCGAAGGTGTAGCCGGCCCGGGTCGTGGTGGCCAGCTCGCCGTAGGGCTCCCCGAAGATCACGGTCTTGGTGCCCGGGCTGAGGGCGGTGCCGCCCTGGGCGTCGAAGGTGACCGTGCTGGTGTCGGCGGTCCACTTCGCATAGAGGGTGTGGTCGTCGGCGTTGACGACGATGGTGGCGGAGTTGACCCGGGAGCCGGTGCCGCCGGCGCCGGTCCACCAGCCGCCGAAGGTGTGGCCGGTGCGGGTGGTGGTCGCCAGCTCGCCGTAGGCCTCTCCCAGGATCACCACCTTGCTGGCCGGGACCGGCGCCGCGCCGCCCTGGGCGTCGAACCCGACCACGGCCGGGTCCCGGCAGGCGTCGCCGAAGCAGACCAGGTCGCGCCGGCAGTCGGTGGTTTCGACGCAGCCCGCGCAGGAGCCGCCGCAGTCGAGGTCGGTCTCGTCGCCGTCGAGCGCGCCGTTGGTGCAGCCCGGCGGCTGGCAGAAGTCGTCGTTGCAGAGCCCGTTTTCGCAATCCTGGTCGCCGCCGCAGCGGCTGCCGTCAGGACAGGGGGCGCACTCGTTGCCGCAGTCCACGTCGACCTCGCCGCCGTTGCGGAGGCCGTCGTCGCAGGTGGCCTCCAGGCAGATGCCCAGGTCACACACGAGGCTGATGCAGTCGGCCGGCACCAGGCAGAGCCCGCCGGCTTCGCAGGGGGCGCACTCCTGACCGCAGTCGGGGCCGCTCTCGCCTTCGTCGAGCTGGCCGTTCTCACAGTGCTCGGCCTGGCAGAAGCCCGCCAGGCAGAAGAGACTGACGCAGTCCTCCGGGGCGCGGCAGGTCAGGCCATTGAGGCAGGGCCCGCAGGAGCCGCCGCAGTCGGTGGCGCTCTCGTCGCCGTTTTTGCGGCCGTCGTCGCAGGCGGGGGGCGCGCAATATTCGTTGTCGTTGTCGCAGTTGACGCTCTCGCAGTCGTCGTCGTCCTGGCAGGGACTATAGTTGTTGTGGTCCGGCGGGGTGGGCCCGGAGGTGTCGAAGGTGCAGGCGGCGGCCAGGAGCGCCAGCGAGGCGGCGAGGATCCACGAGATCCTGGAAATGCGGTAACTTGAGCTCATCTCGGGGGGCCCTCCACCATTATATTAGCAGCAAAACCGTCAGGCACCACCGGAGGCACCCGAAGCGGGATTCCATGAACAACATGGCCATGCTGCCATATAGGCGCGTCAGACGCAATCAGGTTTTTTTTGCGTTGCCCATCAGGGCATTGGGATTTCAGTTTCGAGGTTAATTGGCGAAGTCGGCGACGAAGTCGTCCCAGGCGGTGCGGGTGCTCCAGACGGCGCCGGTGTCCTGGTAGGCCGCGTCGAAGCCGCCGCCGCTTGCGGGCAGGTAGATCGACAGGCCGTGGGAGCCGGGATAGCCGGACTGAGCCACGGAGTGGGTGATGGTGAGGTCGAGCTGGTCGAGCAGCGCCGAGGCGGTCTGGGCCACGGCCTGGGGCGCGCTGGACAGGGCCAGGATGCGGGTGGCGAAGTCGGTCAGGTCGATGTAGTAGTCGTTGGTGAACCACTGGGTCGCCTGGCGGACGGTCTCGACCTGCGCGTAGAACGAGGGGTTGGCCAGCAGGGCGGCCGCGAAGGCGTCCACGGCGGAGGCCAGCGCGTCCAGGGTGGCCAGGTCGGTGATGCCGTAGGTGGAGTTCTCGGCGGCGCCGTTGTAATAGGCGTCGGCGATGGTCTGACCGAGGACCGTCGCGGTCATGGCCGGGTTGGCCGTCAGCGGGGTCAGCCAGGCGGTGTAGGGCAGGCCGGTGCCGGGCATGGTCTCCGAGGAGGCGGCCAGCACGTCGGCGTAGGGACGGGTGGCCTCGGCGACCTCCCACATGCCCATCAGGCACGCGTCGAAGGAGACGACGTCGATCCTGCGCCCGATGGCGGTGGTGATCCCGGCCAGGGCCCGGGCGTAGTCGCCGTTGGAGATGCGGATCTCGCCGGCGGTGCCGTGATCGTCGTTGGAGAAGCCCTTGAACAGGGGCGCCGGATCGGAGACCAGGGACTTCTGCCAGCCCGCGCCGTGATCCCACAGCACGAAGGCGTAGTGGCGCGCGGGGTAGTTGTTGACCGCCCACACGCCGAAGTCGCGCAGCACGCGCCAGTCGCTCATGTCGATCTCGCCGTCCTCGCGTACGATGGTGGTGCTGCCGGCGTTGATGTAATGAACCCGGGCGGTGTCCGAACTGAGGTCGACCAGCGCCACGATGTCCACGTCGGCGGTGCTGCCGACGGCGCTCATCTCGTCGATGTCCTCGAGGCCGAAGCTCTCGAGGTTGTTGTCGGCGTTGAGGAACACGACCACCGCCCACTCGGCCGCGGCCGGATCGGACTCGCACACGCCGCCGTTGTCGATGTAGCCGACCTCGCAGCCGCAGGCAAAGTTGCCCGGGAGCTCGGCGAGGCAGCGCGTGCGGCCGGGGACCGTGCAGGGATTGGGATCGCAGGGATCATCGACGCAGTCCTCGGCGAACGGGACGGTGCCGTCGGGGCAGGCGCAGGTATAGCCCGACCAGTCGAGGGCGGCCTGGCACTGGGGCGTGCCCGGGCACACGGTGTTCTCGTCTGCGCAGGGGTCGGGGTAGATCGACCAGGCGAGATCATAAGTCCCGACCTGGTCGAAGGAGTCGACGAACAGGAAGTAGGTGCCGGGCTCCAGGATGATGTCGAGGGTCTCCGCCTCCCAGCCGCCGCCGGCGTCGTTGCAGATCAGTTCGGAGGTCGTGTCATCGCAGGCCGAGCGCAGGTACAGGACGGTGTCGTAGCCCTCGGCCGAGAAGTGGGCCTTGGAGCGCGCGCCGATGGTGAAGGTGTAGACGCGGTCCGCGCCGTCGCCGCCGCAGGAGCCGGTGAACTCGCCGGTGGAGGTGGTGTTGTCGCCCGCGAGCGTCCCGGCCGGGTCGGCCAGCAGGATCGGATCCAGGCAGCTCTCGCCGGTCTGGTTCGGATTCGGAATGCAGCCCTCGGCGTTCTCGGGGTCGGCGATCGCGCCCGGATCGCAGGTGCATTCGTAGGAGGCCGGCAGCACCGGGGTGCAGGTCGTCTTCAGTTCATCCGTGCACAGGTTGGGCTCGCAGGGGTCGTCGATGCAGTCGCCGGAGGCGGGGTCGTAGACCAGGCCGGCCTCGCAGCCGATGGTCCAGTTCAGGGTGTACTCGCCGTCGGCGTCGAAGGCGTCGACGATGAGGTAATAGGTGCCCGCGGGCAGCTGGCCCTCGATGCGCGAGGCGCGCCGCGGACCGCTGTCGTCGTCGCAGAGGAGCTCGGTCTGGACGTCGCC
>CAYZMG010000150.1:0-4520 GCA_964479465.1 uncultured Acidimicrobiales bacterium | reverse complement strand
TTGCGGTCCGCGGGCACGACGTACCACGGGGCGTCTTCGGTGGACGTCGCGGCGATCGCGTCGCGGAAGACCTCCTGGTAGCGGTCCCAGTGGGCCCGCTCGGCGATGTCGGCCGAGGAGAACTTCCAGTGCTTGTCCGGCCGGTCGAGCCGGGACTGCAACCGCTCGGCTTGCTCCTCCTTGCTGATGTGGAGGAACACCTTGACGATGGTCGTGCCCTCCTCGACCAGCATCCGCTCGAAGTCCCGGATGTGGGCGAAGCGCCGCTCGGCCCGCTCGTCGTCGATCATCCCGTGCACCCGGACGACCAGGACGTCCTCGTAGTGACTCCGGTTGAAGACGACGAGCTCACCGTCGGCAGGGACGTGGGCGTGGGCCCGCCACAGGTAGTCCCGCGCCAGCTCGGGCTCGGTGGGCTTCTTGAACGAGCGCATGTGGACGCCGATGGGATCGACGTCCTTGAACACGTGGCGGATCGTGCCGTCCTTGCCACCGGTGTCCATGGCCTGCAGCACGACGAGCAGTCGCTGGCTGCCGTCGGCGTACATCAGGTCCTGCAGCACGGCCAGGCGCGCCCGGCGCTCCTTGAACAGGTCCTTGCTGTCGGACTTGTCACCGTCGAAGCCCGGTGTGGCCCGGGGGTCGATCGCGGACAGGTCGACACCGGTGCCGGGTGCGATGCGCAGCAGGTCCTCCATGCCTGCGTTCCTACTCCACGGCGGCCCGGTCACACCCGGAGCCCGGCCCTACGCTGCCGCGATGGACGCGACGGACCTGGCCCACGACGACATCGGCGAGGGACCCGTGCTGGTGTTCCTGCACGGCATCACCTGCGACCGCGGCGACTGGTCACCGGTCGTCGATCTGCTCGCCGACGGGTTCCGATGCGTGAACGTCGACCTCCCGGGCCACGGTGGCTCTCCCCGCACCGGTCCCTACGACGTCTTCACCCAGGCCGGGGTCGTGGCTTCGTTCCTTGCGCGGATGGATCTCGACCGACCGGTCGTGGTCGGTCACTCCTACGGGGCCTTCATCGCCACCCTGGTCGCGACGATGGCGCCGGTGCGCGGCGTCGTGAACGTGGACCAGGAGCTGGACACGGCGGCGTTCGCCCGCCGGATGGCGCCGCTCGAGGCGCGGCTTCGTGGCGACGACTTCGACGCCGCCTTCGGGGAGTTCGTCGCCACGCTGGGCATCGACCTCGTCCCCGAGGAGCGGCGCTCGAGCATCGTGATGCGCCCGGATCGCGAGGTGGTCCTCGACGTCTGGAGCACCGTGTTCGACACACCCGCCGCCGACCTCGTGGCCATGGTCGAACCGGTCCTGGCCGCCTACCCGGTGCCGTACCTGGCCGTGTACGGCGCCGCGATCTCTGCCGAGGAGCGGCGCCTCCTCGACCTCATGCCGGACGTCGAGGTGGAGGAGTGGGACGGCCTCGGCCACTTCGTCCAGCTCGCCGACCCCGACCGGATGGCGGCCCGGATCCGAAGGTTCGCCGCCGAGCGCTGACCGCCGTCGTCGAAATCGCCCGGGACGGCCGACCGGTCCTGGGTACCGTCGCCCGCCGTGGGGGACACGCCGTGGAGTGACCTGGACATCTGGGACGAGGCGTCGGCTCCCGGCTGCTTCCGGGGGACGATCTCGGACCCGTGGATGCTCGCCGTGGTGCCCCAGGGCGGGATCGTGGCCGCACTAGCCCGGACCGTTCAGTAGCCGGTCCGGGGTGGTGACAACCGAGTCGGCGCCGGTCGAGGTTGGTGACGACGACTGGCTCGTGCGTGGTGGTGCGCGTCGAAGCTGGGGTCGCGTGGTCGTCCTGGTGTTGTCGTGGCTCGTCTGCTGCTCGGCTGCCACGGTGCCGGCGCTGTTGTTCAGCAGCGCGCGGGACGGTGGTGAAGCCGGTCGAACGCGGCGATGAGCGCGTCGGTCCAGGGCCAGTCATCCGCGAGCCGCAGCTTGGTCTGGCGGCCGGTTCGCACGATCATCCCGGCGACGTGGAGCAAGCAGTAGCGGAGCCGCTTCGGCTCGGCAATGGCGAGGTCGCCGTCGAGGTAGAGGTGCTGGGTCCACGCGAGCAGATCCTGGGCCAGCATCACGAGCGTGACCCAGGCCTGGTTGATCGCCATCGACGCCGACGGCAGGTTCGCGAGGCCGGTGTCTTTGGCATCGCAGATCCGACGCTCCACCCGGCCCCGACCCCGGTAGAGGGCCTCGAGATAGCAGATGTCGTCATCGGGCAGGTCGGTGACGCACACCTGGAAGCGGTGGCCGTCGAGGTCGGTGAAGGTCAGCTGCGCGCCGACATGGGCGTGCTCGCGCCGGGCGATCATCCGAGTGCCCTCCGGCCAGCCCGACAGGTCCACGTGGTCGGTGATCTCGACGACCTGGGCCCAGTCCCGTTCCTCGGACCCGTCCGCCGAGATCGCCGTCTGCCAAGCAGTCTCTGGTGTTTCGACCAGGATCTGGGCGATGTCGGCGGTGAGGCGGTGCCCGACGATGAACCGCACACCTCGCTCGACACAGGCGTCGAGGAACCCGTGCGAACAGCCCGCGGTGTCGGCCCGGGCGATCACCTCGACCTCGTGTGGGTCGACGGGCAACTGGAACAGAGCATCGTCCAACACCGTGACGTGGTCCGCGGCGGTGCCGGATCCGGCGTTGCCCGGCCGCAACAGCCCGGCGAGGGGTTCGCCGGTCGCGTCGAGGTAGGCCATCAGCGGGTGGTGCCCGAAGCCCTTCTTGTAGGTCGGCGCCGCGCCTTCTTTCTCCGAGTGCGCGCCGATCAAGGTGGCGTCGAAGTCCATCACGTAGAACCCGGGATCCATCCCCCGGGCCCACGCGTTCTGGCGAGCATGAGCGCGAGCCACCGCGATCTGTTCCAGCACGACGGCGTCGATCGCTTCCAGGGTCCGCCATGCCGTCGGGTTCGAGGCCACATTGTCGAACAGCTCCGGCTGGTTGCGCAGCACGGCCAGGTCCGAGATACGCGTCCCGCCATCGGCGACCATCACCGCCAGATCCCGGAGCACCTCACCGCGGTCATGGCCCCGCCGGCGCTGCTTCGTCGGTGCCAGCGCCGTCGACAACCCGACGGTGAGGCCGATGTCGTCGGCCACGTCTGACAGGAGGCGGGCGCCGGCGTGGTTCACCAGACCACGCCCGCCGCCGGTCACCCTCAACCGCTTCCGACCGCGTCTACGATTCACCTGCGAAGTGCCCTTCTGTCTCGGGTTCTGTTGGCTTCAAGCACCTACAGAATCCCTTGCCAGAAGGGCCGCTTCGCGGATCGGCACCTACACGGCCGGCGGGACTACTGAACAGGCCGGGCTAGGCCCGTCTTCCGCACATGGCGGACGGGTCGCTGGTTGAAGTTTCTGTTGTGATGGTGCAGGAACGCGCTCGGGTGGGCGCGAAAGGGCTCCTGTGCCGAGACAGCGTTGGATCTATGGGCCGCCGAGCGTGGAGAAGACCTTGGGGTCCTTGCCGGTGGTGGCCGAGTTCTGCCGGCGCCTCGACGTGGCCGGCACGATCGACCGGCTTTGCCCGGTCCGCAGCGTGGCCAAGCTCACTCATGGGCAGGTGATCGAGACGCTGGTCGCGAACCGGTTGACGTCGCCGACACCGCTGTTGCGGGTCGAGGACTGGGCCCGGGAGTGGGCGGTCGAGGAGGTCTTCGGTGCTGTCCCGGAGACGTTGAACGACGACCGGATCGGCCGAGCCCTCGATGCGATCGCCCCCCAGCTCGACGGCATCGTCGGCTCCATCGGCGCCGCCGCGATCGCCAGGTTCGGGATCGACGTGTCCCGGCTGCACTGGGACATGACCTCGATCAGCTTGCGTGGCGCCTACGACGACCCCGAGGTCGGGTTCATCGAGCCCGGCTATGGCAAGCCCAAAGACGGCCGCAAGGACCTCAAGCAGGTCCAGACCGGCCTGGCCGTGACCGGCGACGGCGGCATCCCGATCTTCCACCGGGCCTACGACGGCCGAGCCGCCGAAGTCGCCCAAGTCGTCGATGCCATGGAATCGCTGCGCCGAATGGCCGGACCCCGCGAGTTCCTGGTGGTCGGTGACTCCAAGCTCGTCTCCTACAAGAACCTGGCCGCCATGGACCAAGCCGGCGTCACCTTCGTCGCCCCAGCCCCCAAGAACATCGTCCCCGCCAGCGTGCTGGCCGGCTGCGACAAGACCACCGCAGCCACCGTGTACTACCTGCCCGAACGGCGACAGGGCCGAGCGCCGCTGCGAGACGGCCCCGACTACCTGGTGTCCGAGGACACCATGGTGCTGCCCGGATCCCGCAAGTCCGATCCAGAAGTGCACTGTCGGCGGGTGTTCGTGTGGTCCGCCGGCAACGCCGAGGCAGCCGAGACGAACCGAGCCCGCAAGCTGACCCGAGCAACCGAGGATCTCGAACGAGTGGGCCGGGGTCTGGGCAGCCGCTTCTACGACACCACCGACAAGGTCCGCGCCAAGGTCGAGGCCATCGCCCGCGACCGACGCGTCAGGGCCCACCTCGT
>CAYZMG010000149.1:0-4557 GCA_964479465.1 uncultured Acidimicrobiales bacterium | reverse complement strand
AGGCGTATGCGCCCGAGGCCGGCGTTGTGGGGTACGCCGTCACCGCTGCGCCACAGTGGTTATGGGATGGTGCCCTGGTCCGCAAGGTGCGCGACCACCGGCCCTCCGTTGGTCGGTGCCAGCGGTCCGAGGACTTCGAGCAGCCCTTCCCGGCCCGCGACGCCCAACTTGGCCGAGGCCTGGTAGAGGTGGCTCTCAACTGTCCGGACCGAAACCACCAGGCGCTCAGCGATCTGGCGGTTCGAGAGGCCGGCGGCGGCAAGGAGGACGACTTCGCGCTCGCGGTCGCTGATCGGCAGCGGCATCTCAGCCTCGCCCAGAGCGGGCGTGCGGACGCTCCCGCAACGCTCGGCCAATGCCCGTGCCCTCCTCGCCGCCGCTGTCCCGTGGGACTTGCGGCCCGCCTCGCGATGGGCGCAGGCCGCTTGGGCGAACGCATCTGCGGCCAACAGGTCCGCGCCCATGGCCTCGAACTGCGACGCCACGCCGTCGAGACCGTAGCCGTCCCCCTCGGCGAAAGCACGGGCCTGGCGTAATGCGAGAGCAGCCATTGGCCCTTGGACGACCTCCGCTAGCGCGACGAGGTGGGGCAGGGCCTCAACCGCCTCGGTCCTGCCGCCCATACGCACGAGTGTGTGCCAGGCGTGGACTTCGATCGCGGCGATGCCCTGATGTGCGGCCAACGCGGCTGCGGCGCGGACTTGGTCGCACGCGTGGCTCACGACGCCCTCGGCGGCAGCGACCCACGCCTGGGCGAGCAGGTCGTCCGCCTCGTAGACGATCAGTGATGGGTGACGGGCCTTCGCCGATTCCGCCATCGCCCGCCGTGCTCCTTCGGCATCTCCGGTCATGCCGAGAGCCTGGGTGGCGTAGATGTGTCCCAGCCACTTCCACGCCGCCGCGTCGTGTCCGGCCGGCGCGGCCAGAACCTCTCGGAACCAGTCAGCGGCATTAATGAGGGAGCCCCGGGCAAGGGTGACGGCACCCATCTCTAGCGCGCCGATGGCGCTGGCGCTGCTAGGAAGGGCCTGGACGAATTTCTGCTGGCAACGGCCCGCCTTGGCTGTCGCCTCGGCCAACCGCCCACCGAGCAACTCGCCCATGAGGTCTCCCCATGCGAGTGCGCCTTCCAGGACACTGGCTTCCGGGGTCCGGCGCATGGCATCGACGCCGATCGCCGTCATCTCGGTTGCACGGTCGCAGTCGCCCATCCGGGCGAAGGCGCATGCGGCGGCGGCGGCGGCCCATACCCGGGCCATGTCCGAAGCATCCGGCGACCCGAGCACCTCGGTCGCGGCCTCGACGGCGTTGCTCGGTCGACCGAGATGAAACTCCAGAGCGGCTCGCACGCCGCGCGCCTCGAGACTCGCCTGCCGATTGCGTCGCGTCGCGATCTCGGCCTCCTGAAGCACCCGCTCAGCCTCAGCGGGGCGTCGCAAGGTCCAGAACAGGTTGGCGATACGTGCGATGGAGATGCGGGCGATGTCGTACGGGGTCTCGGCCAGCTGCGCCGTGCGTTGCAGTTGCTCATCCGCCTCTTCGGGCCGCCCGAGGAAGCTCATGGCGATCGACAACATGAACTGGGCCTCCACGCCGGCGCCAGCGGCGATGGCGGCGTGAGACAGGCGCTCGGAAAGGCTGATGTCAAACAGCGCGAACGCAAGGGCCGCCGCCCTTGTCAGGAGCAGCGGATCGCCGGTGGAGTCGGATGCGACGTGTAGCGAGGCCACCTTCAACACGTCACCTTCCCTGCGTAGGCCGCGCCGAGTCATCGCCTCGGCGACGGCCAGGGCGATCGTCCGCGCCTGCACGAGTGACGCTTCGGATCGCAACACCTCTCCGTAGAGCGGGTGGGCCAGCCGGGCCTCGAATCGCCGGTCGGCGGCCTCGGTCCTGACCAGCCCTCGGCGCTCGAGGTCGTTCAGTTCCCCTACGCCGGCGTCGGCTAGTTCCTCCAGGAGTGCGACACCAAGGGGCTCGGCGAACGCGAGGTGATCCAGGACCTGACGGGAGCCCGGATCCAGTCCGGAGGTTCGCGCCTTGATGAGCTCGGTCAGCGCCGAGCCGACCGCCATGGTGCCGCGCCACTGCCAGAGGCCCGAGGTCTCGAGCAGGCGTCCCGCCTCCAGCTCGCCCTCGACGACATGGCGAAGGAAGAGCGGATTTCCCTGCGTGATCTCCCACAGGCGACCGAGCGTGGCGCTCTCGACCGCTCCTCCCAGCGCGGCACGCACGAGGAGTGACGTCTGCTCCCTGGACAACGGCTCGACCAGGAAGCGGCAGAGCACATCGTCTTTCCACAGTGACACCAGTGCGTCAGGAACAGGCGCGCCGGAGCGGACGGTCAGAACCAGCCGAGCGGTGCCGACCAGTGCCAGTTGCTGGACAAGCAGAGCCGACAGCGGATCGAGAAGATGAGCGTCGTCGACGCCGACCACCAGCGGGTGCCCGTCGGCCTCGGCAGTCAACCTGTCGGCGGTCTGCCGGAGGAGGACGAAGGGACTGGGCACTGGCCCAGCCTCGGGCAAAGAGACGAGATGGGCGACGGCGCCCAGAGGAATGTTCGCCGCCGTGGCCGTCCCTACCGCCCAGCGGGTGACCGCACCACCCCCGGCGGCCCGGGCCATGGCATCGCGAGCGAGCCGGGTTTTGCCTACGCCGGCGTCTCCGTGGAGGACCACTCCATTGAGGTCGCGGCCCGCGACGAAGCCGGCAATCCGCTCCAGTTCCGCCTCCCGCCCGATGAGCGGCCACGCCGGCACGTGGGAATAGTAGGTCCGCCAACCAGTAGTCCGTCCACCGATAACCAGTAGTCACCACTGATGGCGGGTGCCAGAAATCACCGTAGAGTCCCATCACGGGGTTGGCCCGAGGACCACGGCATCGTCGCCGGTGAGTTCAATAGGAAAAGGCGGACAGACATGCGAACGACTGGAGCGCGACTCCTGGTAGGGCTCACGGTGCTGGCGCTGGCTGGGACAGGGTGCGGCGGCGACGACACGCCGGTGAAGTCCGACGCCCAACCCATCGCCACCACGACTGTTGTCACCGCCCCCGCCCGCCCGACGCTCGCAGCCGGGACGACCATGGCGGCCATCCAGGCCAAGGGGAAGCTGGTAGTGGGCACCAGGTTCGACGTGAACGGCTTCGCTCTGAAGAATCCGGCGACCGGCGTGGTCGAGGGCTTCGACGCCGAGATGGCCAAGCTCATCGCCGCTGCCATCTTCGGTGGAACCCTGGCAGAGGCAGTCACCAAGATCGAGTTCCAGGAGACAGACCTCGCGAACCGGGAGGCGGCCATCAGCGAGGGCCGGGTCGACACCGTGATCGTCACCTATCCGATCACCGACGCCCGTAAGCAGCAGGTCGACTTTGCCGGCCCGTACTTCATGGCGGGGCAGGACCTCATGGTTAAGACCGGGGACACCGCCATCAAGGGCATCTCCGACCTCAACGGGAAGAAGGTCTGCCTCACTCGCACCAACCCGTTCACGGAACCGAACGTAAAAGCCAAAGCGCCGCAGGCCGAGCTCGTCGTGATGACGGCGAGCGCACAGTGCACCGAAGCTCTGGCCGACGGCAAGGTGGATGCCGTCGCCTCGGCCAACGCAATCCTCCTTGCCCAACTCGACAAGGGCGCCGGCGCATTCCGGCTCGTCGGCACCCCGACGACTGAGGAGCCCTATGGCATCGGCGTGAAGCGCGGGGACCAGGCGTTCCGTACGTTCGTCAACGACCTGCTTGAGAAGGCGTACGCCAACGGGCATTGGGCGTCGGCGTACGCTGCGTCGTTCGGTAAGTACGGATGGAAGGCGCCCACCCCGCCGCCGGTCGACCGCTACGCCACTGCTGTGGCGACGACCAGCACCATCCGACCGTAGGGCGGGGTCCACCCACATCAGGCTGGGCGACCAACGGCGACCGGCTCACGCACGGGAGGACGGCAGTTGATGACGGAATCCTCCCGGGCGTTGCAGGTGCCCGCTGCGTGTTGGCGGCTGCCAGCTGAAAGCTCACGAATCAACAACTGGGGTCGGGTTTCATGCCCGATCGAACGGTGCCAGTGACACGCAGAACAATCTTCGTCGCTACCGGCGCCCGCATCTTGCACGCGGCCGTCCGGCATACATGCGTTCAACCAACCACACCTCTGTGAGAGGAAGCGGAGTTTCATGCCTGATATTGCCGTAGTGAACAGCAGCGCTGGTAGTAAAAATGTGAGCGGCTTTATCGACTCCAGTCCCCTTCAGTTGACCGTATCGAAGCCGGGGTTGTATGTGGTGTTCGCTCGGGTCGTGCTTTCGAACGACGACGGCGACGCCCAGAATGCGAGCGCTCGGATATCGCATGACGAGGAGTTTGTTATGGATCGGGTCGACCTCCGACTCCCGAGTGGCATGCGCACGTCGATCTCACTTCAGGGGACGCTACGTGTGCAAGGCGGACAGAAGCAGGTGAACTTGCTATGTCAGACCTGGAAAGGCACCGCCCACCAGTCCTCGATCTGCGCCATGGAGGTGTCCGAGCTGCGGAACACTTGATCGAGTGGACGCCTAC
>CAYZMG010000148.1:0-4575 GCA_964479465.1 uncultured Acidimicrobiales bacterium | reverse complement strand
GGTGTCAATGCCGGGCCTGCGCCCGGAGGTGTCGATCGTCACAGCGCCGCCGATGCTACGTACCCGTGCGGGCCATCTCCTCCAACAGGCGGGACATCCCGAAACGGGTCGCCAGCTCCTCGGACTTCCGGTGCCACTCCGCGGCCCGCCGGCGGTCGCCCTTGCGACCCCGCTGCCCCAGGACGGTCGACCACTCATAGCGGGTGCGGGCCAGAAGCGGCAGGGCGCCGATGCTGCGGTGGACGGCCTGGGCGCTCAGGAGATGGTGGCCGGCGTCGTCCCACCGGTGGGCGGCCGCGGCCACCAGCCCGTAGTACCGGGCCACGGACCCGGTGCAGATCCGGCCCCGGCCGGCCACGATCAGGCGGTCGGCGAAGGGTTCGAGCAGCGGTGCCACCAGCGCGGCGCGGGGGCCGTCGCCGACCAGCCATGCGACCTCGGCCAGGCCGGCGAGGGGGTGCAGCCGGCCGGTGTCGCGGATGAGCTCGCCCAGGCCGTGGTCGGTCACCCGGCGCAGCTCCTCGGCCGCGAGCTCGAGGCGGCCGCTGCGGGCCAGGGCGAGGCCGGCGGCGGCCCGCCACGCCCGGCCGCCGGCGGCCGACGCCCGGTCCCGGCACTCATTCGCCACGGCCGTCAGCTCGTTCGTCGTCCCCCATTCCAGGGCCAGCCACCAGCGCTGGGTGAGGTAGATGTCCTCCGCCTCCGGGTCGCCGGCCTCGTAGGCCCGGGCGAACGCGGCCGCCGCCGCCGACCGGGCGTCGTCGACCCGGCCTTCGAGCAGCGCCCGCATGGCCGACCACGTCTCGACGTCGGCCGCCGGCCCCGCACCCCCGAGGCGGCGGGCGGCGGCGGCGTGAGCGGCCTGGTCGGCGCCGGACTGGTCGGCCCGGCCGAGCTCCAGGGCGTCGATCATCCGCCAGCCGTGGCCGGAGACAGCCAGTTCGTCGTCGTTCGTCCTGGCGGCCAGGGCCACGATCTCCTCGGCCGCGACCAGCCGCTCGCCGGCGTGCTCGGGGCCGGCAAGGGCGACGTGCCTGGCCCGATGGAAGGCGTCGCCGGCGACCCGTCCCTTGGCCACCTCGGCTGCGGCCGCCGGCGCCGGCGGCTCGGGAGCAGGGTCGGCGTGAACGTCGTCGAGGACGTCGTAGAGGGCGTCGGACGCAAAGTCGGTGAACCGGCCGGCGGCGGCCAGCGACGGGGGGACGGCTTCGCCCAGCATCGCCCTCGCCTCCCCGGCGAGCCGCTCGAGCTCGGCGTCGTAGCCCCACACTGCACCCACGTGGCCCAGGGCCAGGGCGGCCCTGGTCAACCGGCCTCCGTCGAAGAAGGCCTCGGCGATGGTCGCGGCCTCGAGGAACGCCTGGCGGGCACGCTGCTTCTCGCCGGCCAGGCGCTGGGCCTCGCCCAGGGCCAGCAGCAGGTCGCACCGCAGTTTCGGATTGGCGCCGGCCGAGGCGGCCAGGGCGTGGCCGAAGTGGACGGCCGCCTCCTCCCACGCCAGCAGCTCCATGGCTCGCTCGCCGGCCTGGGCCGAGTAACCGAGAGCGGGCGACGAGCCCCCGACCGGTGCCGCGGCGCGGTAGTGCCAGGCCAGCAGCGCCGCCGGCGCGCCTGATCGGCGGGGGTGGGCGCCGAGGGCCCGGCCGATCTGAAGGTGAAGGTCCACCCGCGGCCCGGGCTCCAGCCCTCGCACGACCGACTCCCTCACCATGTCGTGCACGAAACGGCGGGTGTCGCCCGGCCCGGAGGGCTCCTCGACCACGAAGCCGGCGCCGGCCACCTGCTTCAACGCCGCGTTGGCGCGCTCCATGCGGATGCCGGCCGCCCGGGCGACCACGTCGACGTGGAACTCCGAACCGGCCACGGCGGCCGCCTGGAGGAAGGCGCGAGCCGGCTGCTTCAACTCCGACACCCGCCGGGCCACGAGCTCGTCGAAGGTGTGCATGTGGCCGTCGAGGGCTCCGGGACGGAGAAGCTCGGCCATCGTGACCGGGTTGCCGGCCGATCCCCGCCAGAGCCTCCGGCCCAGCTCGGGGTCACCCACCAGCTCGGTGACGTCCTCGACCGAGAGGCCCTCGATCTCGATCCGCTCGATGGCCGGGCTGGCGAGCAGCTCGACCAGCGGGTGGGCGCGGTCGACCGCGGTATCCCGGTAGGTGCCCACGACCAGGACGCAGGCGTGGGCCGCCATCTCGACCACGTGGCGGACGGCCAGCGCCGTCGACCGATCCGTGCGGTGCAGGTCGTCGAGCACAAGGAGCACCGGCGACCGCTCGGCCCGGGCGGCGACCGCCTTGGCCAGCTCCATGAAGACGCCCTCACGACCGACGAGGTGGGCCGGGGGCAGGGGGCCGAGGGCCTCGACGAGCGGGTGATAGGGCTCGGCGCCCCCGGCCGGGCACCGCCCGACCAGCACCGTCGCCCCCTCGGCATCGACCTCGCCGGCGAGCTCGGCGGCCAACCGGCTCTTGCCCACGCCGGCCTCGCCCCCCAGCAACACCATGCCGCCGTGGCCGGCGACGGCGTCTGCCCACGCTTGGCGCAGGGCGTCCATCTCCGTGGTCCGCCCGGCCAAGGGACCCCCCACGGGCGCGAGTCGTTGCACGACGTGAGGCGACGTCAGAGTCATTCTGTGCAGTATCGACCTCTCACCGTGCCATCTTGAGCGCTCCCCGTGGCAAGATCAACGGAGGATCAAGTCGCCCGCCGATGCGGCCGATGCTGACGGGATGGTGCGTAGACGGCGGATGACGACGGTGGTTGCGCTCTGGGCGGTGTTGGCCGCCGGCCGCGGTTCCGATGGGTCGGAGAATGACACCGCGGCCCCAACCGTCACGACGGCGACTCCCACCACTGTCGTCACGCCCCTGTCGCCACGCCCACAACGGCGATCGCCAGGACCACCGTCACGACCAGGCCGGCGCCCACGCCGGCGGCGGACCGGGCCGCCGCCCAGCGCATCCTGCTCACTGCGGCGGACGTCCCGAACATGCCGACAGCGAAGCCGTCGAACTACACCCTGATCTACGCGCAGTGCTCGCGTCACGTGTCGTTCGGCGCCGGCGGTGGCTACCGTGACCCGGTGACCGCGCCTACCTCCCGCTCAGCGGGCCGCTCGGGCCCGCCCATCGCCGATGCCGCCGGCGCCCTCCTCGACGAGCGCCGGCAGCTCACGGCTGCCGAGCTGGCCGCCCTGGCCGCCCTGCCGCCGGCGTCGGTACCGGCGCTGGCCGCCCTCGCCCACGAGGTGCGCCTGGCCTGGTGCGGGCCCACCGTCGAGGTCGAGGGGATCATTTCGGCCAAGACCGGCGGCTGCGCGGAGGACTGCGGGTTCTGCAGTCAGTCGGCCCGCTTCGCGTCGCCGGTGCGGGCCGCACCACTCCTCTCCCTCGACGACCTGCTGGCCGCGGCCGAGGAAACGGCCACGCTGGGCGCCTCGGAGTTCTGCATCGTCGTCGCCCTCCGCGGCCCCGACGAGAAGACGCTGGCCCGGGTGATCGAGGCCGTCCCGCTCATCACCGAACGGACGGGGCTCAATGTCGCCGCCAGCCTCGGCATCCTCACCGCCGAGCAAGCCCGGCGCCTGGCCGGCGCCGGCCTCCACCGCTACAACCACAACCTGGAGACCGCCCGGTCGTTCTTCGCCGAGGTCGTCACCACCCACACATGGGAGGAGCGGGCCGACACCTGCCGCCTGGTGCGCGACGCCGGCATGGAGCTGTGCTGCGGGGTACTGCTGGGCATGGGCGAGTCCGACGACCAGCGTTTGGAGCTCATCGGCCAGCTGCGCGACGTCGACCCCGCCGAAGTACCCGTCAACTTCCTGAACCCCCGGCCCGGTACCCCCATGGCCCAGCGGGCCCTGGTCGAGCCGATGGAGGCCATCCGCTGGATCGCCCTGTTCCGCCTCGGCCTGCCGGGGGTGATTCTGCGCTACGCCGGTGGCCGGGAGGTCACGCTGCGCCAGCTCCAGGCCATGGGCCTGACGTCGGGCATCAACGCCCTGATCGTCGGCAACTACCTGACCACGCTGGGCCGCGCCCCCCAGGACGACCTCGACCTGCTGGCCGACCTCGGTATGCCCGTGGGGGCGCTGTCGAAGGTCTTGTGACTGGCCACTGCGCGGGATGTGGGCGGCCCACAGCCGACTGCGCCGGCGGCTGCGCGAGCGACCTGGACCCGCCTCGCTTCTGCTCCCACTGCGGCCGGCGCCTGGCCGTGCAGGTCTTCCCCACCCACGTCGTGGCCCGGTGCCCCGCCTGTACGAATCACGTCTCGCCGGCGTGAGGAGCCAGGTGGCGGGCGAGGAACCGGGCCGAGAAGGCGATCTCCTCCACCGGCACCGCAGCGTGATCGCCGGGGTGGGCGTGGAGGCGCTTGTCGACTGAGCCCAGGGCCTCGAACAGCTCGAACACCTCAGCCCGGGGGATCAGGGCGTCGTCCCACTGCTGGAGGAACAGGACCGGGCAGGCGATCGACGGGGCGTCGGCGGCCAGGCGGTCACGGGTGGGGCCGACGAGCCCCATGAGCCCGAACACCGCGACCTGGATGCGGGGCTCGGCGGCCACCAGCGGA
>CAYZMG010000147.1:0-4586 GCA_964479465.1 uncultured Acidimicrobiales bacterium | reverse complement strand
CCTCGGGCGGCCGGTCCGATCGAAGGGAGAGCCCTCGATGACTGAGCTCAACGGTGCAAGGGGGCGCGGCGTACCAGGCCCAACGGCGCTTTGGGGGACGCGGTTCTGGGACAGCTGGCCGTCATGAGAACGCTCCCCGAGCGGTCGATCGGTACGCCGTGGACAGCGGGCACGCTTGAGCAGGACCGCCACGTCGCTAACGTTGCTGACGATGCCTGGTCAGGTCAGCCTGCAGCGTGGCATAGGGGCCCTGGAGCGCCGCTCGTGGGGCGAGGCGGACCAGCACCTGTCCGAGGCTCGGAAGGCAGACGAGCTGGCAGCGGGCGTCCTCGAGCAGCTGGCGGTCGTTCGGCTGCTGGTCGGGCGGCAGGAGGCCAGCGAGGAGTCGTGGATCGAGGCACACGAGTCGTTCCTACGCGATGGTGACCGTCGGGGCGCGGCGCGGTGCGCGTTCTGGCTCGGTCTGCTGCTGGTACTGCGCGGCGAGATGGCTCGCGGGGGTGGATGGTTGGGGCGGGCGCATGAGGTTCTCGCCGACCACGACGAGTGCGCGGAGCGCGGGCTGCTGCTGACCGCGGAAGGGCTCTACGCGATGTTCGGCGGGCAGGCGACGGAGGGCGCGGCGACGTTTCTGCGCGCCCGCGAGCTCGGTGAGCGTGTGGGTGCGCCGGATGTCGTCGCTCTCGGGGAGCTCGGCTTTGGCCAGTCCCTGATGCGACAGGGTCGGACGGCGGAGGGACTCGCGGTTCTCGACCGCGTCATGGCCGGCGTCGAGGCCGAGGGGCTCTCACCGATGGTGACCGGCATCGTGTACTGCGCGGTGATCGAAGAGTGTCAACGGGCCTTCGACGTGGCCCGCGCTCGCGAGTGGACGACGGCGCTCAGCCGCTGGCTCGGATCCCAACCGGACCTGGCCGCGTTCCAGGGCCAGTGCATGGTGTACCGCGCCGAGGTCGTGCAACGGCACGGCGATTGGCCAGCGGCGATCGACGAGTCACGCCGTGCACGAGACCGGCTGTCGACGGCCCCGGGACATCCGGCGACCGGGCTGGCGCTGTACCGGCTCGGTGAGCTCCATCGCCTCCGTGGCGAGTACGACGAGGCTGACGCTGCCTATCGCGAAGCGAACAGCTGGGGGCGCAGCCCGCAACCCGGCTTGGCCCTGCTCCGTCTCGGCCAGGGCGACATCGACGCGGCATCAGCAACGATCCGTCGCGTGCTCGGCGAGACGTCCGAGCCCGGGGTGCGGTGCGAGGTTCTTGCCGCAGCTGTCCGGATCCTGCTCGCCGCTGGCGATGCCGACCGCGCTCGCCTGGCGAGCGAGGAGCTCACGTCGCTCGCGGCGGACATCGCTGCGCCTTTCCTCCAGGCGATCGCTGGGCATTGCCAGGGCAGCGTCGCGATCGCGCACGGTGAACCAGCCGCGGCGGTCGGCCCGCTGCAGTCGTGCCTGCGTGTCTGGCTCGGCTTCCAGGCGCCGCACGAGGAGGCCTTGACCCGCATGGAGCTCGGCGCGGCGTACCGCGGCCTCGGCGACGAGGATTCGGCTCGGCTCGAGCTGGACACCGCACGGACGCTCCTTGTGGGCTTGGGCGCGGCGGCCGATCTCGCCCGGCTGGACGCGGCCGCAAGCATCCCTCCGGCCACGCGGGGCGACCTGTCGCTGCGCGAGCTCCAAGTGCTGCGACTCCTGGCCGCCGGCGAGACCAACCGGTCCATCGCCGACTCCCTGTACATCAGCATCCGCACTGTCGATCGACACGTAAGCAACCTGTACACGAAGCTCGGCGTTTCGAACCGGGCAGCGGCCACGGCACACGCGTACGAGCACCAGCTGATCTGAGGGCCACTCGTTGGCGATCCGCACAATGGGTGGTTTCGCCGATGCGCCGGACGCAGTGCGCGGTGCATCCTCAAAGGCAACCGGCTATCGCCGGTTCCGAACCTGAGGAGGAAACCATGACGGTCGCGATGTTGATCGACAACCCCAACGGGTCCCAGGAGCTCTACGAGAAGCTGCGCTCCGAGATCGGCCTCACCCAGCCGGCCGGTGGGAAGGCTCACATCGCCGGACCCGGACCCGGCGGCGGATGGCGTGTCATCGAGGTGTGGGACTCGATCGAGGAAGCCAGCGCCTTCCTCCGAGACCGCTTCGCCCCTGCCCTGCGCGCTGCCGGCGTCACCGGCGACCCTCCGCAGCCCCAGTTCTGGCCGGTGCACAACCTCATGACGTGACGGCCGAGGTGCCACACGCGCAGAGCCTTCTCAGCGTCCCGAGTCGGCGATCTGCTCGGTGATGCCGAGCGCCGAATGGTGTCCCAGAACACTCCGCTCGGCGAGCGGCCCCAATCATCCCCGAACGCCGGCAGCGTGAGTCACGGATCAGGCCGCCGCCCGATGGCTGAATGCGGGACGGCGTCGGCGCCTACGCGCACCCAGATGCACCGCATCTTGAAGGTGACCAAGAACCGGGTTGGCGTTTCGAACAAAATCGTTCATCGCCGCGCGCCTGTGGCCGTCATGATGGGCCGGTGGTCACCGAGGACGAGCTGCGCGCCTCAGTGGATGCGGTGTTTGCGGTAACGGGGATCGGGATAGTCCGGTGGCCAGATCCTCATCCCGACCGGTCTCCGCTCGACGTGGAGTACTCGCGTGTCACTGACGGGGGGAAGTGGCGGATCATCGGAGCTCGCGCCGATGCGTGGGTCATCGCGCTCGTCGAGGCCGGCGTCGCCAACGCGGATCAGCCCACCGAGGTTGAATGGAGGGCGCCCCCGGGAACCGTCATATCCCGCACCGATCGGGTCATGCCCCGAGCGGCCGGCGCGCTTCCCGTGGTGATCGCCCGCAGCCAGCTTGCCGCCATCCCAGATGCGGGTATCACGCTAGGCGCCGGCGATCCGGCCGTCTGCGTGGCGTGGTTCCCGCATTGCGGGTGTGACGCCTGCGACAGTGGTTCTGGCGACGTCCTCGACGACCTCGATGCCCACCTGCTCGCCATCGTCTCCGGTGGGTTCCGTCGGCTGTCGTCGGGTCGCAGCGTAATCACCGTGATCGGTGACGGTGGATGGTCGGCGTCGAATCTGCCTCGAGGCGCCGATGTAGCGCGGATCCTCGCCGATCCGACTGGATGGGACCAGGTTGCCGGCGGATCCTGGCTGCGCCCCGACTGACCGGTTCTCCAACCCCCTCCGATGCGACCCCTAATGACACGTGCGGCCGTGTCAGCGGGGGTGTCCCGTATCGCCGGCTTCGTGACCAGATCGAGGGGCGATCGCGGTGCCGTGGCCACTTCGAAAGCACTCCCGATCGTAAACAGTCGGCACCTGTGCCGGCTTCGCCACAGATATCGTGGTGACGTCGCCGACGCACCGAAGGTGATCACTGCCGAAGAACTCGACTCGATGTCGCCGGACGAGCGCGCCCAGGTGGTGCGCGAGCACATCGTGACTGACCTGAACGAGCTTCCGGACGGGTTCCGGCAGCGCGTCGAGGCCACGGCCTCCCGGTTGGCTGAGCAGCTTCGTCCCGCCACCGGGTGAGCGCTCGGCGACAGGTCCGCGTCGCCCCTTCGTTCTTCGACCGGCTCGAGATCGACGACCAGCGGTAGGCAGGTTCTCCGGCCGGGGGGCATGCCCCATATGCACACCTGATCCAGACGGCTGCCCACGCCCAGACCGCCGGCCGGCGGACATGGCACACGCCTCGGCGAGGCGGTTGGCTGGAGACCTCACCGACTCCGGCAGGTTCCAAATGACCGAACTGATGCCCATGTCCGAATCAAGCGCGCCGGCAGAGGAGACGACCCCGCCGACGAGGCCGAAGTGGCCGCCGCGGCGTTCCTGGCCCGCTACCAGGGACGTACACTGGAGGCCTACCGCTACGACCTGCGGGCGTTCTTCCAGTGGGCGGCCGATGACTTCCTCGACATCCTGAAGCCGACGCGGCCGCAGATTGAGCTGTACATGCGCGCCATGGAGGCCCGGGGCCTGGCCGCCACCACCATCGATCGCCGGCTGTCGACGGTCTGCGGCTTCTACCGCTTCGCCCACATCGACGGCCGTATCGCCTCCAACCCGGCCCAGTACGTCCGCCGGTTCGAAGCTGAGCGGGTCGACCACGCCCACGCCGCTCTCGCCGTGCTCCTGAGCCTCAACGGCCTGCGGGTCAGCGAGGCATGCTCGGCCGACATCGAGAGCCTCGGTTTCGAGCGGGGCCACCGAACCCTTCGCATCGTCGGCAAGGGCAACAAGCCGGCCGTGATCCCGCTCGTGCCCAGGACGGCGAGGACAATCGACCTGGCCATCGGCGAACGCAAGACCGGTCCGATCCTGCTCCGCCACGACGGCAGCCGCCTCGACCGGCGCACAGCGCACCGCTGGGTGCGTTCCGTTGCCAAGCGCGCCGGCATCGGCCGAGTGCACCCGCACATGCTGCGGGCCGCGTTCATCATGTGCCGCCCTCGAGGCCGGGGTGCCGCTGCGGGAGGTGCAGATCGCCGCAAGACACGCTGATCCGCGCACCACGACGGTCTACGCCAAACCTCGGAAGTTGCATCGGACGCGGGCAAAGGCCCAGGTCAGCTG
>CAYZMG010000146.1:0-4696 GCA_964479465.1 uncultured Acidimicrobiales bacterium | reverse complement strand
CCGGAGACGGTGGCCACGTCGCGCACCGGCGTCCCGACGAGGCCGCCGGGGGAGGCCACCGTGGAGATGCTCGGCGTGGCCTTGGCCACGGTGAAGGTCTGCTGCACCTGGGGGGCCGCCTCGTAGTTGGCGTTCCCGGCCTGGTTGGCGTTGATGGTGCAGGTGCCGGTCCCCACGAAGCTCACCGTGGAGCCGCTCACCGTGCAGGTCGCCGGCGTGGCCGAGGAGAACACCACCGGGTTGCCCGAGGCTCCGCCGGTGGCCGTCACCGTGTAGGTCCCGCCGAAGGTCGCGCCGGCAGGTGGCATGGACGTGAAGGTGATGGTCTGGGACAGCTTCGGCGCCACCGTCTGGGTGAAGGTGCCGGAGCTGGGGGAGAACGCGGTGCTGCCGCTGTAGTCGGCGGTGACCGTATGGTTCCCGGGCGCCAGCCTCGAGATCGAGGGGGAGGTGGCGGTCCCGTCCACCAGGGTGACCGGGTCGCCGAGCGCCGAGCCGCCGACGGAGAACTGCACCGTGCCGGTGGGAGTCGCCGAGCTGGCGGTCACTGTCGCACTGAAGGTCACGGGCTGGGCCGATGCCGACGGGTTCACATCCGAGCCGACCAGCGTGGAGGTGGCGATCTTCGAGGTGCTGTAGGCCAGGAACACCGGTCGCTCGCCGACGTCGAACGTGTCGACGACCGCGCCGGTTTCAATATCGATCACCGAGACGCTGTCGCTCTGGTAGTTGGTGACGTAGGCGCGGGCGCCGCCGGGGGAGAGGACGATGCCGGCCGGTCCCTCCCCGACGGGGATGGTGCCGGTTTCGGTGTTCGAGCCGAGGTCGACCACCGACACCGTGCCGTCCCCGAAGTTGGTGACGTACGCCCGGTTGCCGTCGGGGTGGAGGGCGATGGCCACCGGGCCGGCGCCCACCTCGGTCGTGCCCGCCGGCGCGTACGTGGCGATGTCGAATGCCAGCACCTCGCTGCTCGACGTGGGTTCGGACACGAAGGTCTGGAAGTACAGCGCGACGTAGAGCGTGGTCGACGTCGCGGCCAGGCCGAACGGCGCGTCGTCGAGCGGGATCGATCCCAGCAACTCCAGGGTTTGTGCGTTGAACACCGAAACGGTGCCGGAGGGGTCCGAACTAAGGAAACCCACGATGTCGGAGACGAAGAGCCTGGTTCCGTCCGGACTGACAGTGGCATAGAGCGGGAAGCCGGGGATGGCGGCCGACCCTCCGACCAGGGCATTGGTCGAGGTGTCGATCACCCACACCTCACCGGAAGAAAACCCTGTGGGCCCGGCCGCGTACACGCGGGTCCCGTCCGGGCTCATGGCCAACGCGAGCGCCGGCACGGGGATGGTGGCCACGACCGCGTTGGCCACGGTGTCGACGACGAAAACCCCGTCGACCGACCCGGAGACGTAGGCCCGTGAACCGTCGGGTGTGACCACGACAGAGAACGGACTGGCGACCGGCACCGATCCGACCGTCGCGCCGGTCGACGGGTCGAGGACCAACAGGCTGTCAGAACCCTGGTTGGGGACGTAGAGCACGTCTGCCCCGGCCGAGGAGGCGCCGAGGGCCAGGGCCACGAGCGCGGCCAAGCCGGCGGCTGCCAGCCCGAGCACGCTCGTCAGGGGGGCTCGCCGACGAGGACGCATGGTGTTGCTACGAGTCGTCATGGGACGGATCCTGCGTCGTGCCGGCGGCTGAAACATCACCCACATGGGTCATGTTTTGCTGTCTAGGGGTTTGAGGACCGGACCAGGGCGTGGGCGAGCTCGTGCCGCGAGCTGAGACCGACTTTGCGCATGGCGTTGGCCAGATGGGTCTTGACAGTGTTCCTGGACAGGAACAGCCGGTCGGCGACAGCGGGGTTCGACAGGCCTTCGGCCACCAGCTCGACGACGGCTCGCTCCCCGGCGGTCAGCGCCTCCCAGCCGTCCTTGGGTCGCACCCTGGCGGCCCGGCTGCCGCGGCGGACGCCGGCCGAGCGCAGCCGCGACGTCGCCCGGGCGGCGTCCCAGCGGGCGTCGAGCTGCTCGTAGACCCGAAGGGCCTCGTCGAGCCACCGGCGGGCTTCCACCAGGTCGCCGGCCCTGGCCAACGCCTCGGCCGCGTCCTCGCACGCCAGCCCGTGGTCGAGGGGGCGGGGCGCCAGGCCCAGCACCGTCGCCGCCTCGACCAGCAGGCCCGGGTCGGCGCCCAGCAGGCCCCGGCACCGCAGCCGGACTCCTTCCAGCGACGCCGTCCCGGGGTTGGCGGCGGCCACGCCGTCGACCGCGCCGCACACGGCGGTGGCCCGGTCGAGGTCGCCGGCGGCCACCGACAGCCGTACCAGGTCGGGGCCGACGACGGCATGGTTCACGGCCAAGCCGAGTTCGATGCACCTGTCCCACTCGTCGGAGAGGATCCGCAGCGCTGATGCCGCGGCCCGCGCCGCGTCCGCCGATTCCGTCAGCAGGGCACGAGCCAGGGTGGTCAGGGGACTGCTGTGGGGCGCCTCTGTCGAGCCGGCGACGGACAGGGCCGCCCGGGCTGCCTCCGGGTCGCCACGGTGGAGGGCGACCAGCGCCCCGGCGCCGGCGCCCACGTGGACGAAGGGCGGGAGCATCTCGGTCTCGGCGCACAGCACGACGAGGGCGTCGAACTCGGAGGCAGCGTCATCCCAGTCGCCGACGGCGAAGCAGTAGCCGACGATCAGCGACTGGGCGGCGACGAGCACGGCGCGGTTGCCGTCGTCCTCGGCTTGGCGGCGGGTGTGGCGGTACGCCTCGCCGGCATCCTGGTGGCGGTCCAGGCGGAGCCATGCCTGGCCTCGGAGGAGCCCGAGGTGGTGGGCCAGGTGCCGCCAGCCCTGGCCCACGCGGTTGCCAGGTACCTGGTCGGACTCGATCGTGGCCGACGCCGCCAGCTCGAGCGCCTCGACGCACCGGCCTCGGTGGAAGGCGCTGCTCGCCAGGGCGAAGGCGCAGCTGGACCCGGCGACGGCCTCACCATGGGCGGCGGCGATCGCCATTCCCCGCCGGGCGATGCGCTCGACCTCGTCGAGGCGGCCGGAAGGGAGCGGGAGGGTGGAGGCGACGCCGAGCACGCGGGCCTGCTGGCCGGGGGTGAGGCCGTCGATCGCTTCGGCGCGCGCGGCCTGGTCCATGGCGTCGTCGGCCGCCCCCCTTCGCATCAGGTGGCGGGCCAGGCACAGTCGCAGCTTGGCCTCGGTCGGCGGAGGGAGGGGTCGGGCCAGCAGGTCGGCGCAGGCCCGTTCCGACTCCTCGTAGCGGGCCGCCGTCTCCAGGCTCACGGCGCGGTCGGCGAGGACCTCGTCACGCCCGGGGTCGCCCGGTTCGAAGATCGCCGCCGCCCCCTCGAGGAGGTCGGCCGCCGTCGCCGGCGCCCGGATGGTGGCCTCGTCTGCTGCCCGGAGCAGCCAGCCCAGCGCGTTGGCGTCGCCCCGTGACGCACCGCGCACGAAGTGCTCGGCTACCTCCAGCGGGGATGCCCCGTGGTCGGCCAGCACGCCGGCGGCGTGGAGGTGCATCGCCCGGCGGAGCGATTCCGCCATGTCGCCGTAGACCGCCTCCCGGAGCAGGTCGTGGCGGAAGGAGAGGTGCGAGCCGTCCTCGCGGAGTACCCGGGCGTCCAGCGCCTCACGGATCGCCGGGCCGAGCTCCACCGCGCTGAGGCCGACGACCAGGCTCAGGTCGTGGACGGAAAAGCCCGAGCCGAGCACCGCCGCGGCCCTGAGCATTTCCTGGACCTGTTCGGAGAGGAAGCTGAGCTCCAGGAGCACGGTGAACATCAGCGCCGGCGGCAGCGCCACCGATGGGATCTCGGCCTCCGCCGGCGTCGCCTCGAGTGTGCCGCTGGCCCGCAGGGCGGCGACCAGCTCGGTGACGTAGAACGGGTTCCCGCCGGCCAGCGCGGCCTGGCGTGCCAACTGGGGCCCGGCCGCCCTGCCCAGCACCGACGAGAGAAGAGCCTGCACCTCGCCGGCGGTGAGTGGTGCCAGTGGGAGCGTCGTGGCCTGCCGGGCGGCGGCCCCCCGCAGGAGGCGGGCCAGCTCCGGTGGGCGGGGCGCCGGCCGGTACGCACCGCAGACGAGCAGCGGGAGCTGGTCCACTGCGGCGGCCAGCCGGTGGAGGACGAGCAGGCTCGACGGGTCGGCCCAGTGCAGGTCGTCGAGGGCGATGGCCAGCGGCCCTGCCTCGCACGCTTCCTCCACCACGACGACGAGCGCCTCGACCGCGCCGGCCTCCGACGCCGGCCCCTCGAACAGGAGGCGGGCGACGTGGCGGTGCCGGGGCTCGGTGCGACGGGCGCTGACGCCCAGGCAGGCGGCAATTGCCCCGAACGGGCGCCGGCTCTCGAGCTCGTCGCACCGCGCCGCGAAGGTCTGCATGCCGGCGCCGGCGGCCAGGTCGAGGGCCGCTTCGACGAGCCTGGTCTTGCCGATACCCGCCTCGCCGTCGACGAGCAGTACGCGGCCCGAACCCCGCGATGCCGCGGCCACCACGGCCGCGATCTGCTCCAGTTCGGCCCCCCGACCGATGAGAGGGGTCCTCGCCCCGTCGACGTCCACCCCGCCGCCACCCTACCGGAGGGGCTCCCTCGTTACCCGCCGGGCTCTCCCCCAGCGGGAGCCCGGCGGGTAACCTCACGGCCCCGTCAGATGCCGGCGCACTGGCCGGTCTTGGACGGGGCGGTG
>CAYZMG010000145.1:0-4719 GCA_964479465.1 uncultured Acidimicrobiales bacterium | reverse complement strand
GAGCGAGGAGGGGGTCGGCACGACCTTAACCTACGAGGTTCCGATCGCACCTCGTCCCCGACACGGGACCGGCATCGGGCCGGCCGTATCCTGAGCGCCGATGCAGACCATCGCCACGCTGCTCGTCGATGACGAGCCGGACATCCGCATGCTCATGCGGCTCACCCTCGACACCGCCAACGAGGGCCTGTGGGTCTGCGGGGAGGCCGTGGACGGGCACGACGCCGTCGGCATGGTCTCCGACGTGGCGCCCGACGTCGTCGTCGTCGACCAGCGGATGCCCGGCATGAGCGGCATCGAGACCGCCGTCGCCCTGCGAGCCCTCGACGCCGGGCGGCGCATCGTGCTGTGCTCGGCGTTCCTCGACGACGAGCTGCGGGCCGAGGGCGAGCGGGCCGGCATCGTCGGTTTCGTCAACAAGCGCGACATCGGGCGCCTGCCCGACGTGGTGCGCGCCGCCGCCGGCGTCTGAGCGCCACCGCGCCGACTTGACCGCCCTCGTCCGGGGACAGCAGGGTCTGGTCGCACGGCGGCACGGCGTGCGGCAGAAGGGACACGGAGTGGGATCGCTCGACGGCAGGATCACGGTCATCACCGGCGCAGGCCGGGGCCTCGGGCGGGCCCATGCCCTCCTGTTCGCTGCCGAGGGCGCCCGGGTCGTGGTCAACGACCTCGGCAGCGATCCCGACGGCGGCGGCGACGACCCGAGCGCGGCCGAGGACGTCGTCGAGGAGATCCGCAGCGCCGGCGGCGAGGCCGTGGCCAACCACGACGACGTCGCCACCTGGGCCGGCGGCGAGGCCGTGATCCAGGCGGCCATCGATGCCTTCGGCGGCCTCGACGTCCTGGTGAACAACGCCGGCATCCTGCGCGACCGCGCCCTCGTGCACATGACCGAGGAGGAGTGGGACACGGTCACCGGGGTCCACCTGAAGGGGCACTTCGTCCCGACCCGGTTCGCCGCGGCCTACTGGCGCGACCAGGCCAAGGCCGGCGCCCTACGGGACGCATCGGTGATCCACACCTCGTCGACGTCGGGCCTGCTCGGCAACCCGGGCCAGACCAACTACGGCACCGCCAAGGCCGGCGTGGCCGCCTTCTCCCAGATCTGCGCCCAGGAGCTGAGCCGCTACGGCGTCCGCTCGAACTGCATCGTGCCCGCCGCTCGGACCCGGCTCACCGAGGCCGCGCCGGGCCTCTCCGACATCGTCGCCGCCCCCGGCGACGGCACCCAGTTCGACCTGTGGGACCCCGCCCACGTGTCACCGGTGGTGGGCTACCTCGCCGCCGCCGACTGCCGGCTCAACGGCCGCACGATGTTCGTCCAGGGCGGCACGATCCGCTTGATGGACGGCTGGCAGTACGGCGCCACGTTCGAGCAGGAGACCCGGTGGTCCATCGAGGACCTCCACGACACGCTCGACCGGCTCGCCTGAACCGGTCTCCCGACGCGGTGCCCGCCAGTGCCGGGGTCGTGCCAGATGGCTACCATCGCCGCCACGGACCGGTCCCGGTGGGACGGCCAGCCGGACGCAGTGATCCCCAGCCACTGCGACGAGGCGGGCCGTCCCTCCAGGGCCGGTCCGTGCTGCGCCACGTGACCGACGTCTCAGGCGTCGCCTCCTTGACCCGCCGGTCAAGTCGGTAGCGTCGAGGGCGTGGACGGCGGCAGGCCCGGCACCGGGGGACCCGGCGCGCATCTCGACGAGCTGAGCATCGACGCGCCCGGCGCGGACGAGGTCAGCGTCATCCCCTGGTCGCTCCTGTTCCGCCAGCGGGTCCTCGACCGGGCCAAGCAGTCGTCGAAGTACCCGTGGCTCGTGCTGACCACGGTGCTGCTGGGCCTGTTCAGCGTCGGGTTCACCATCACGATCCTGTCGGTCTCGATCCCGCGCATCGCCGACGACCTCGGCTCGAACGAGTCGACGCTCACGTGGCTGGTCACGGGACCCATCCTCGCCTTCGCCATCTTCGGCCCGAGCGCCGGCAAGCTCGGCGACCTGCGCGGCCACCGCCGGGTCTACGTCTGGTCGATGGTCGCCGTCATCGTGTTCGCCGGCCTCACCGCGCTGGCCTGGGACGCCCCGTCGCTGCTGGCCTTCCGCATCCTCGGCGCCGCCACCGGCGCAGCCATCGGACCGAGCTCGCTGGCCCTGATCAACCGGCTGTTCCCCAAGGAGCGCCGGGCCCAGGCCATGGGGTACTGGACCATGGTCGCGGCCGGCGGCCCCGTCGTCGGGGTGGTGGCGGGCGGGCCCATCGTGGAGGCGTTCGGGTGGCGCTGGATCTTCGCCGGGCAGGTCCCGCTCACCATCGCAGCGGTGGTCCTCGCCATCGCCGTGCTGCCCGAGACCGACAAGGTCGCCTCGGCCCGCTTCGACCTCGCCGGTGCCGGCACCCTGGCTGCCGCCGCCACCGCCTTCCTCCTCGCCGTCAACCGCGGCCCGGTGGAGGGCTGGACCTCGCCGCTGGTGCTGGGCGCCTTCGCCCTCACCCCCCTGGTGCTGTGGCTGTTCGTCCGGGTCGAGTCCCGGGCCGTGGCCCCGCTGCTGCCGCTCGAGTACCTGCGCCGGCGCAACTTCTCGATCCCGATCCTCACCCAGGTCTTCACCAACTTCGCGTACATGGGCGGCTTCATCATCACGCCGCTGTTCCTCCAGGACGTGTTCGGCTACGGCGAGGCCAAGACCGGATCCCTCCTCATCGCCCGCCCGTTGGCCTTCGCCATCGCCGGGCCGGTCATGGGCTACCTGGCGGCCAGGACCGGGGAGCGCTTCGCCGCCATCGGCGGTGCCGGGGCCGTGTTCGCGTCGATGATCGGCATGGCCTCGCTCGGCGGTGGGTCGAGCGACGTGCTGGTCGCCGGCTTCCTCGCCCTGTCCGGCGTCGGCCTCGGCATGTCGGCGCCGGCCCTCGTGGCCGCCATCGCCAACGCCGTCGACGACGACGACCTGGGCGTGGTCGGCGCCACCCAGCAGATGATGACCCAGTTCGGCGTGGTCGTCGGGATCCAGATCATGCAGTCGACCCAGGCGGCCCGCGCCGGCGCGGTCGGCGCCGAGGCCGCGTACGGCGAGGCCTACCTGGTCGGCGCCGGCGCCGCGCTCGTCGGCCTGGTCTTCGCCTTCTGGGTCCGCAGCTCGGTCACCCGGGAGCGAGCGGAGGAGCCGGCGCCCGAGCGCCAGCTCCAACCGGCCTAAGCGGTTATCTCCGCGATCTTGGCGGCCATCTCGACCTGGGCCGGGTCGGGCTGCACGGTCTGCATGGCCATCATCTTGGTCATGTCGCCCTGGACCTTGATCTTGCCGGCCATGAAGGCCTGCATGCTGGCCTGCTGGTCCTGGTCGATGAAGATCGCCTTGGCCGTGGCGTAGTCGACGGTGACCGTGAGGTCCTCGCCGTCGAGGTGGCCCATGTCCAGGCTCATCTCGCCATCGGTGGTGTCGATGTGGGCGTCCATCGAACCCTCCCCGAAGGGGACCTCGGTGATGACCACGTTCATCTTCATGGGCGGCGGGGAGGTGGTGGCCTGGCCGGCGTACTCCTCGCGGATGGCCTGGGCGGAGGCGATCCACTCCTCGGACAGGAACTCGTGCTTCGACATGGAGCCGAACCTATCCGTCAGTCGGAGAGTGCGGCGGCAGCGGCCTCGGGGCTCGCGGCGAGCAGGCGCACGACCGAGCGGGCGACGAAGCGGGACAGCTCGTCGATGCCGATCTTCGTGCGGCCCGTGCGGTGGTAGTGGCTGTAGTAGCCCACGGTGCCGACCACGCCGAGGGCCAACAGGTCGGGCTCCTCCTCGACGATGCCACCCTGCTCCTGGCCGAGCACGATGAGGCTGCGGACGTCACGGATGTGCTGGGCCGTGCCCTGCCGGCGCGAGGCCTCCGTGACCGCGCCCGTCTCCACCTCGAGCAGCGAGAAGAAGTGGGCGTTCTCGGCCATGAAGTGGACGCTGGCCTGCGAGCCCTGGCGGATCTGGCGCAGCGGCCCGGCGTCGGGATCGATGGCGGAGGCCTGGTGCTTGCGCAGGCGCAGGCGGATGTCGGCGGCGACCTCGGCGAACAGGGCTTCTTTGTTCTCGAAGTACCAGTAGAAGAGGCCCTTGGCCACGCCAGCGGCTTCGACGATGTCCTTGATCCGGGTCTCGGCGAAGCCGCGCTCGGCGAAGAGGTGGGCGGCGCACTCGACGAGCTGCTGCTTGCGCTCGCGTCCCTGGGTCGTCAGCTGACGGTCCTGGTCGACGGGCACCGCGGTGCCCGGGCGCGCAGCGGGAGGCGACGGGGTCACCTGCAGAGTGTTCCGTCACCTTGACCGCCAGGTCAAGCACACGGCCAGGCCCACTGCTACGGTCGCCGGGTGATGGAGGGGACCGTCAGCAGCGCCAGCAACCGGGCCGAGCGGATGGCGAACCGCGTCCGGAACCCCAAGTGGCAGAACCCGGCGCTGTACATCGACATGTCGATCTGCATCAACTGCGACACCTGCATCCGGCACTGCCCGCCCCACTTCGGCGCGATCTTCAACCACGGCATGGACGTGGTGATCATCCCCGAGCTGTGCTCCGGCTGCCTGAAGTGCATCGACCCGTGCCCGGTCGACTGCATCCACCCCATCGAGGACGAGGTGGAGACGCCCCTCGACTGGTGGGACGCTCCCCTCGAGGACGACCCCTACCGGTAGTCGCATCCCCGGGGACTTCCGGTTCCGCCGCAACCG
>CAYZMG010000144.1:4539-4797 GCA_964479465.1 uncultured Acidimicrobiales bacterium | reverse complement strand
CGGCACGTCGCCCACGCTGAGGAGACGGGCGAGGGCTGGGAGAACGACCTCACCCTGACGATGCCTGACGGGCAGGTCCGGATCTTCCACGGGCGGGCCCAGGTCGACCGCGATGCCGCCGGCCGACCCGTGGTCATCCGGGGCACCCGCCAGGACGTAACCGCCCTGCGTTCACGCGAGGCGCAGCTACGGGAGGCGGAGGAGCGGTTCCGCCTGGCCTTCGACGAGGCGCCGATCGGTGTGGCGCTCGTCGCCCTC
>CAYZMG010000144.1:0-4529 GCA_964479465.1 uncultured Acidimicrobiales bacterium | reverse complement strand
GTCACGCCCCGGGAGCCCTCGCGCCTCGTCGCCCTCGACGGCCGGTGGCTACGGGTGAACCGGGCCCTCAGCCAGATCGTGGGCTACCCGGCCGAGGAGATGCTCCAGCTCGGCTTCCAGGACGTCACCCACCCCGACGACGTCGGTGCCGACATCGAGCACATCCGCCGGCTCCTGTCGGGCGAGATCGAGACCAACCAGATCGAGAAGCGCTATATCCACGCCGACGGCCACGTGGTGTGGATCCAGCTCAACGTGTCCCTGGCCCGGGACGACCGGGGCCTGCCCCTCTACTTCATCACCCAGATCCAGGACATCAGCGGCCGCAAGTCCACCGAGGAGAAGGTGCGGTCCTCCGAGGAGCGGTTCCGGGGGCTCATGGAGTCGGCGCCGGACGCCATGGTCATCGTCGGCGCCCAGGGCCGGATCGTTCTGGTGAACCGCCAGACGGAGCAGATGTTCGGCTACGACCGCGGCGAGCTGCTGGGCCAGCCGGTCGAGATCCTGACCCCCGAGAAGTTCCGTCCCCGGCACGCTGCCCACCGGACCGGATTCATCGAGGACCCGAAGGTGCGGCCCATGGGCGCCGGCCTGGAGCTGTTCGGGGTGCGGAGGGATGGCACAGAGTTCCCCGTCGAGATCAGCCTGAGCCCCCTCGAGACCGACGAGGGCCGGCTGGTGTCGGCCGCCATCCGCGACATCACCGAGCGCAAGCGGGCGGAGTCGATCGTGCTCGGCGCCCTCAAGCGCGAGCGAGAGCTGACCGAGAGCCTGCGCGAGCTCGACCGCATCAAGAGCGACTTCGTGGCCACCGTCTCCCACGAGCTGCGGACGCCGCTGACCAACATCATCGGCACCATCGAGATGCTGGCCGAGGGCGACTACGGCGAGCTGAACGCCCATCAGCGCCGCACCGTCGACGTGCTCGACCGCAACAGCCACAGGTTGCTGGACCTGATCAAGGATCTCCTCGACCTGAACCACATCGAGTCGGGCGGGCTCGGCCTGCAGCGCACCGCCACCGACCTCGGTGACCTGTTCGAGCGGGTGGAGAGCCAGGTGGTGTCCGTGGCCGCCAACAAGCGGATCGCCCTCCGGTTCGAGGCGGCCGGCGAGCTGGGCACCGTCGTCATCGACAGCCACCAGGTGGAGCGGGCGCTGCTCAACCTGGTCACCAACGCAATCAAGTTCACGCCGGCCGAAGGTCGGGTCTCGGTGCGGGCCGAGCGGACCGGCGACCAGATGCAGTTCGTGGTGGCCGACACCGGGATCGGCATCCCCGAGCACGAGCAGCAGCACCTGTTCACCCGCTTCTTCCGTTCCTCGGTCGCCACGGAGCACGCCATCCCGGGCACGGGGCTCGGTCTGGTGATCGTCAAGCACATCGTCGAGGGCCACGGCGGCACCATCTCGGTTCAGTCCGCCGTGGGTCAGGGGACCACGGTGACCGTCTCCCTGCCGCTGGAGCCGGCGGTAGTGCCGGTGGACGACCTGGCCGGCGCCGGCGTCTGAGGAAGATCACGCCGCGGCCTGGTCGGGGAGAAGCGAGAAGTATCCCTCCTCTTCCTGGCTGAAGTGGAGCCTGAGGATCGCATGCAGGCCGTAGAGGAGCTGGCGCAGCTCGTTGACGTCCTCGTCGAGGGGCCCCTCCACGCCGATGCCGTCGAGGATGCGGCCGAGCCGGCGGACCTGGGTGGCGATTTCCACGTGCGTCCGGCTCATGGCGCCGGTGGGATCGGCGCCACCGAGCACCTCGGCGAGCGCCGGGTACAGCTCGGTGTCCTCGGCCTCCTCATGTGGCAGCAGCTCCTCCACGAGGAACCTCTGGACGGACCGCAGGCGCGCCATGGTTTCCACGGCCGCGCCGGCGCCGAGCTGGTCGGCGACCTCGCGAAGCTGTCCGAGGCGGGGGCGGAGGTTGATGTGCTCGTCGGCGAAGCGCCGCCCCAGCACCGCGGGCTTGCCCACCAGCTCGTCTCGGGCCTTGCCCCGACCCACTGCCCGGAGCGCATTGAGGATCGCCGCCAGGTCGATGCCCTCCTGAACGAGAGCACCAGCCGCCGGGGGCAGCCCACCCGTCGCAGCGAAGGCCATGGCCCCAAGAGACAGGCCCATGCCGACGAGCACGCTCTGGCGGGCGATCTTCTGCGTCCGCCGTGCGATACGCATCGCCTCGCCCAGCCGGTCGAGCCGGTCAACGGTCAACACGACGTCAGCGGCCTCCGACGAGGCGGTCGAGCCTCGAGCGCCCATCGCCACCCCGAGGTCGGCCGCGGCCAGCGCCGGCGCGTCGTTGATCCCGTCGCCCACCATGACCGTCGGGCCTCGGCGCCCTTCGACCCCGACGGCGTGGACCTTGTCGGCCGGCGCGCATTCGGCGAGCACGGAGTCGATGCCGAGCGCCGTCCCAACGATCTCCGCGGTGTCGGCGCGGTCGCCGGTCACCATGACGATCCGGCGGATCCCTGCCCGACGCATGCCCCACAGCGTCCGCCTGGCGTCGGTGCGGATCGGGTCGTCGAACAGCAGCGTGCCCGAGACCGTGCCCCCGATGCGGACGAACGTGCTGAGCAGGCCGTCCAGCTCTGCTCGACGGAGGGCGGCCCGTGCCCACGCGGGCGGTGCGCTTCCGGCGATCCAGCTGAGCCTCCCGACCGCAACCTCCACTCCGGCCACCGTGCCGACCACCCCCTGGCCGCGGACTTCCTCCACATGATGAGGGAGGTCGAGTTCAAGGTTCCGGTCACCTGCGGCGCGGACAAGGGCGCCGGCCACCACGTGCGGGGACGCCTGCTCGATCGACGCCGCCAGCCGGACGACCTCATCCGGCGTGAGCGCTCCCTCGGCGGGATCGGTGATGACTTCGACGAGGGTTGGGTGGCCCAGTGTCAACGTGCCGGTCTTGTCGAGCAAGAGAACCTCGACGCGGGCGAGCTGCTCGAGGGCGCCACCGCCCTTGACGACCACGCCCCGCCGCGCCGCCTGCGACAGCCCGGCCACGACGGCCACCGGGGCGGCGAGGATCAGGGGACAGGGGGTGGCGACGACGAGCACGGCCACGGCGCGTACGAGCTCCCCTGACACCGCCCATGCCGCGGCGGCCAGGGCGAGCGTGACGGGCAGGAAGGCCAGGGCGTAGCGATCAGCCAGCCGGACGAACGGGGCGCTGTCGGCCCGGGCCTGCTCGACGAGCCGCACGATCCCGGCATAGGTGCTGTCGTCGGCCGTCGCCGTGGCACGGAGATCAAAGGCGCTGCCCATGTTGACGACGCCGCTGCGCACGTAATCCCCCGCCCGCCGTTCGACGGGGATGGGCTCGCCGGTGAGCGCGGACTCGTCGAGGACGGCGGTGGCGTGCTCGACCAGGCCGTCGACGGGGACGACCTCGCCCGGCTTCACCAGCAGAAGCTGCCCCGGGAGCACCGACTCCAGCGGCGGCGAGGTGAGCCGGCCGTCCTCGTGGCGGTGGACGACGCGGGGCGCTCGCGCGATGAGGGCGTGGAGCTCCTTCTCGGCGCGGGCGCTTGCCCGTGCTTCGAGGGCTCGTCCGCCGGTGAGCATCACCGCGATCACCGCACCGGCGAAGTATTCCCCGACGGCCAACGTCCCCGCCAGCGCGAGCACGGCGATGAGATCGACGCCGGGCCGGCGCTGCCGCACGCTGGCCACGACCCACCCGACGGCGGGGAGGAATGCGGCGGCGGTCGTGGCGGCCCACAGGGCGTGGCCCACGCCGCTGGCCCCGGCTACCACCGCGGCCCCCCCGAGAAGGAGGCCACCGGATGCAATCGCGAGCATCCCGAGTTCGCCTCGTCGCCGCCGCGGCCTTTGGTTCACCGCCGCCGATCCTTCGGACGCGGCTGTCAGGTCCGACGCGGCCACCGGCTGCGGACCGAGTGCCCGCATGAAAGCACCACCTCCTTGCACCGTCGGCTCCTGTTCCTCGATTGGATGCCTCCAGGCGACGCTCGCCCAGGGGCGAAGGTCACGAACCCGAGGCCGCGTGTCGGGGAATGCCCCCTGCCTGCGACCTCAGTCATCGTGTCCGTCGCCTTCGGCGCTCTGGGGGGCGAGGACTCCGAGGGCGGCCAGCAGCTTCTCCTTCTCGGCGCCCGACAGCCGGGCCGAGGAGTGCAGCACCAGGTACGAGCGCAGCGGCATCTCACCCTCCCTGACCGACTCGGCGAGCTCGTCGGTGTCCTGGGGGCGGTCCCACTCGGAGAAGTTGAGGTCTTTCCGCCCGTCGTCGATGTGGTCCTGCACGAACCACGACATGGGCGCCACATTGCTGTACCACGGCCAACGGGTTTCGTTGCTGTGGCAGTCGTAGCAGGCGCGGACGGCGAGCTGGCGGGCTTCAGCGCTGGGCCAGGGAGCGTCCTGGATTACCGGCGGATTGGTGTGGTCGCGGCCGTGGGGGACGAACTGAATCGCGACGAGAGCGGCGGCGAAGCCAAACACGATCCAGCGAGCGACTCGCATGACCTGAACATAAGGAGCCGAAAGTTCTCCGGGCCAGGGTCATTCGA
>CAYZMG010000143.1:0-4835 GCA_964479465.1 uncultured Acidimicrobiales bacterium | reverse complement strand
CCACCCGTCGTCCGGGATGCGCCATGGGCGACCACCGAAGGGCGGCGGTTGGCAGTCGCCGCCTGCTACGACTGCCACAGCAACTAGACCCGCTGGCCGCTGTACAGCCACGTCGCCCCCATGTCGTGGCTGGTCCAGCGCGACGTCGAGCGGGGCCGGGCCGAGCTCAACTTCTCGATCTGGGACGGCGACGACGACGACCTCGCCGACCCGGTCGCCGACGGCGAGATGCCGCCCCGGAACTACACGTTCCTCCACCCCGACGCCCGGCTCTCGGCCGAGGAGAAGGCGGCGTTGATCCGCGAGCTCGAGGCCCTCGAGGGCGACGGCGACCGCAGCGGGAGCAACCGCGGGCGCGGCTGACCAGAGGTCAGCCTCCGAACCTGACGAATGCTCCTTCCGGAGCGATCCCCAAAGGGACAGGCCGCTGGAGGTCTCCACCATCACGCCGGCTGCGCCGGCGGCGGCGAGCACCAGGCGGTAGGCCTCCGCTGCCGCGGCAGACGCCCGTCGCAAGTCCCAGGTGTCGAGGGCGGCGATCGCCTCGCCGGCCTTGGCGTCGGCGCCGCCGGCGCGGGCGGCTGCCTTGCCCGCGCGGGGTGAGCGGGCGACCTCGCCGAGGATGCGGTTGGCGTTGTCGAGCCGGCCCGCGACCTGCCACCGCGCCATGTGGTCACGGTCGAACTGGCCGAACTCGTCGGTGTTGGGCCTGTAGCTCGTCGCCGTATGCGCCTCGGTCCCGGCCCAGAGGAACCACCAAGGCCCGCCGCGGGCGGCCGAGACCTCCTCGTCGAGCACGGGGTCGTACGTGTCGTGCACGTGCGAGAGCCCGAGATGGTGGCCGGCGTGGGTGGTCCGAAGGGGAACGGCATGTCCGGGCGCTGACCCAGGAAGGCGTAGGTGTGGAACCGGAAGTCGGGGCGACCGAACCAGTTCAACGAAAAACACCGTCGGGCGGGTGGTGTCGACGTCCAGGAGGGGGCCGGCGTTCTCGGCCAGCCACCGCTCGGCCCTCGTGGCGTCGATGAGGAACGACCCAGGGATCGGTTGGAGCAACCGCCGCGCTCGTAGAACCGGGTCGTCCGGTCGACCACCCGGTTCTACGCCCGTTGCGACGACAGCAGCCGGGCCACGTCGATGCCCGGCGGTCCCGCCCCGGGCTCCAGCCCGACGAAGACCACGTTGACCGGCACCCGCGGGTGGATGTCGGCCGCCTGCCCCGGTCGGAGATGGGTGAGCACCGGCAAGCTGGCGCCGGCCGGTGCCACGGAGACGATCGTCGCCAGCACCAATGCCGACACCACTGCCAACCTCGGCCCTACCCCCCTCATGCGCCCGATCGTCGCGCCGCGGTCAACGGCGCCGGATCAGGCGCCCCTCCAGAACCGCCGGCGCCCCGGGCGCAGGGCGCGGACGGCACGCATCAGCCGGCTGAGCTCGCCGGCGCCCACCCCGTCACGCACGCCGGCGGCCAGGGCGGCAACCGCGACGGTGACCTTGTCCGGCGCGCTCGCCGTGCGCAGCTCGTCGACGATCCGGTCGATCTCGTGCGCGTGCACCCGAGCGCCCTGCTCGACACGGCGGAGGATCTCCTCCACCCGCAACCACACAGCGGGCCAGGTGGCCGGCGCCGGCGCCGGACCGGTCGGCATAGCCACCTCTGCCGGGGCCGACATGCTCGTCATCCGCCGGAGCATCCCGCCTGTGGGCGCGGCCATGGCCGGTGCGGCCCAGCCGGCGGGCACCTCGACGGGCTGGATGATTCGGTGGGGTGTGACGACGGGCTCATCGGGTCGGGTCGGGTCGACGGCGACGAAGGCGGTGAACCGGCTGAGCACCCCGTGGGCCAGCGAGACCGCGACGATGGCGGAGGCCAGGGTGTCTGCCGGGACAACCGCGTGACGGTCCTCGAGGTCACGGATGTGGGCCCGGGCCCACGTCGCCGTCACCGCCGGGTTGGCCACGACCACCGCTTCGACGGTCTCGGACCACCGATTCCCGTCGGCGGCGGTCCCGGTGACGCGCACGACGATCTTCCCGGCGCCGGCGGCCCGGTACCGTGCGGCCAGCACGCAGGGGGAGCCCTCCGTGCAGTCCGGCGCGCGGGCCGGCGCCGGCGTGCCGGCGATGAGCTCGGCGCCGTCGAGCTCCATCGTGAGGCCGGCGACGACCGGTACTGCGATCTGGCGGTGGATCGCCGTCATGGCCTCGTCGAGGCGGTCCTCGGACTCCACCAGCTCGCACCGGCCGCCGCTCATAGCGGCCAGGCGCTGGAGGAAGCCGGCGTTCACCGCCTGGTCGACGCCGAGGGCGAAGACCCGTACCGCCCCCAGGTGGGGCGCCAGGGCAGCGAGGACCACGTCCTCCTGGCCGACCTGGCCATCGGTCACCAGGACCAGGACCCGGTCTCTGTCGGCCCGGTCGGCGGCGAGCAGGGCGGCGCCCTCGGCCAGCGGCCCGTGCA
Source organism: uncultured Acidimicrobiales bacterium (assembly GCA_964479465.1). Lineage (GTDB taxonomy): Bacteria > Actinomycetota > Acidimicrobiia > Acidimicrobiales > AC-14 > CADCTB01. The sequence goes on along the minus strand of CAYZMG010000143.1, from coordinate 2,371 downwards.
TCTCGGTACCGCCGCGAGCTTCCAGCCCGGCCAGGAACTCGACGGCGGCGAAGCGGTGACGGTCGCTGGCCGGGACCAACCCCCTCCCCAGGCGGTCGGGACGGTCGGTGCGGTCGTCGAACGCGAACACCGCCACGCGGTCGCCGGCTCCGAGGCCGTCGATAATCCTGGCCGCGGCCCGGCGGGCGGCCACCATCTTCCACCCGCCCATGGAACCGGAGCGGTCGATCACGACGGCCACGTCCCGGAGGCGCGCGCCGCCGGGCCGGGGCGGGACGACCGTCACGGCTACGGTCCCCTCGCCAGCCCCGGGGTGATCGGGGACGGCCAGCGCGGTGGTCGTGGCGCCGGCGCCGGCCAGCCCGAAGCGCAGGACGAAGTCGCGGTCGAGGCGTTCGCCTGGCTGCAGCTCGACGCGCACCGACGAGACGCCGGTGTGCTCGGTGCGCACGGTGTGGAGGCTGGACCGCAGGTCGGACAGGACGAAGCCGGCGGGGTCGATCGTCGCCGCCAGGTCGAGGCGGACGGGGTTGAGGTGGCCGGGAAGGAGCGCCGGCGGCGAGATGCGCGAGGCGTCGGGCACGAGGTCGGTGTCGGGGGCGACGCCGTCGCCGGCGCTGGGCTCCTCCAGGGCGACGCCCGGTATGTAGCGGGGGGCCACGACCAGCGGAAAGCGCAGCGTGGCCACGCCGTCGTCGTAGGGGAGGGGCCCGACGAGGGTCAGCTCGACCTCACCCCGCTCGCCCGGCCGCAGGTTGCCCACCCTGGCACTGAAGACGCCGGGCCGGTCCTCCTCCACGATGGCCGCCCGTTGGCCGGCGGCGATGGCGGCGTCGTAGTCGTCCCGTGCCGCCTGGCGCTCATTGAGCAGCCCGACGATTCGGCGGTCGCCCAGCACGGCGCTGAAAGCCGAGACGGCGGCCCGGTCGGGGAGGGGAAACACGTAGGTGGCCTCGATCGGCTCGTCGAGCACGTTGACGAACGTCTGGCGCACTTTGGTGGTGGCGAACAGGCCGGTGATGTCGCAGGTCACAGCCATGGCGACGAGCGGCAGGTGGCCCCGCTCGGAGCGGAGCCCGCCGTAGTCGCGGCCGTCGGGGCCGAGATCGTCCAGTTCGTGGTCGGGGATGCGGGGCAAGACGGTCATGGGCGGTCTCTCCTTGTCGTCGGGGGCGCCGGCGCTTCGAGGAGGCCGGCGGAGCGGAGGTGGGCGAGGAGGCCGGCGGCGGCGGCCTTGATCTCATCGGCGTCTTTAGGGTCGAGGGAGCCGGCGGCGTCGAGCACGAGGGTCACCCCGGGGGCGAGCCGGAGGGCGCCGACGACGCCGGCGTCAGGCCGGTTGTGGTCGCCGGCAGGCGCCGGCGCCGGCGCACTGCGCCAGAACTGCCGGGCCGGCGGCGGTGCCGCGGGCTCGGCGGGCAGGTCGGCGATGCGCTCGAGGGTCGACGTGGTCGCGCCTGCCAGCGCCTCCTGCACCTGGGCCAGGGTGGCACCACCGGCTTGCAGGCGCTTGATGGCCACCACCTGCAGGAGGTGGCGACGGCCGTAGTAGGCGACCCGCCCGCGCATCTCCGGGCGGTCCAGGAGGCCGAGGGTCGTGTAGTAGCGGAGCATGCGCCGGTCGGGGACGGGAGTCACCCGCCCGGACACCGCCGCCGCCGCCGTCCCGTCGAGGATGGCGGCGGCCCGCTCGGCAAGCTCGTCGATGCGCCACCCTTCCATACTGTCGCATTCTAGGACACTGTCATCGTTAATGCGACAGTATTCTGGTGCGATGTGCTGTTTAGCCGCAGCGTTCGGCAAGTTGCCGGTGCCAGCGTGCGCTCGGGAAAGCTCCGCACGTCGCGGAACCAGGGCCTCGCATAGGTCACGTAGAACACTGGTCGGGCCATCGCCGAGCGCTCTCGCCCACCCAGTGCTCGAGCCGAGCGTCGAGGCCATCACCGAGCCGGCGGGGAGGAGCGTGCTCGAACCCGGTCGGGCCCTGGCGGTTGCCTGCGATCAGGTCGAGACGCTGGTCGCCATCAGGCGTGCCAGATCGGCCGAGAGGCCAGAGAGGGGAGCTGTGCTTCCGGTGCTCACCCGCACAACGCTATTCCCGACGGGTGCCAGCGACCGGCCCTGAACATGCGTGGCATGACCTTTGCGGACCTCATCACGGGCCGGGACGCAGCGCAGGACGCGGAACAGTGCTGGTCTCCCCCCTCGATGACCACCGCCCCAAGAGGCCGCCGGAACCTACGCCGATGCAGCGGTTGGGCCTCTGCCGACAATGCTCATCGTCGTAGACGGCGCGAGCGAGATATCGGCCCCGTCCCGGCGGTAGATCCTTTCCTCCGAAGATTTGCGTGTCGCGAGAGACAGATTTGTC
>CAYZMG010000142.1:0-4891 GCA_964479465.1 uncultured Acidimicrobiales bacterium | reverse complement strand
CCGCCCGCAGGGTGTTCGGCCGGCTCCGCCCGGCGACGAACTCCAAGTAGCGGTCCAGCAATGGATGGCCGAGGGCGAACCGGAACTCACCGGCCGGGGTCGAGGAGCGGACAAGGCATGGGGTGAAGGTCATCGCAGCAGGCTTCCAACGCCGGGTGAGATGTACGCGGATGCCAGATGGATCACCCGTGTATTAGGCGTTCAGGGACATCGCCTTTGGCCAGCCGCGTCCGCGATTAGGGGCCACCTCCGACAAACCCACCGGGGCCCGGGTCGGTCCCGAAGCGGCCCCTGAGGGTGGTCGCCTCCACACGGTAAGTGGGGCTCTTCGGGGGGCGCCGCGTCGTTGTTGTCAACGGCCGGCTCACAACGGGAGGTCCTTCCAGAACAACTCCTCGCTCGTCGCCGACCCGACGCCACGCAGGTTCCGGGCGACGTCCTCGACGAAGTTCCTCGCGTCCTTGGCGCCGACGCGACGGCGGACGAAGGCGAGGGCGCACAGAACGGCGAACTGCGCTGAAGTCACCAGTGCGGCAGCAAGTTCGTCTCGCTCGGCGAGGGGTTGGGAGCCGTAGGTGAGATAGATGGCGTCCCGGTAGTTCGCTTTGCCTCGGTACCGGAAGGCGCAGTCCATGAAATTCACGACGGTCTTCTGCAGCTTCTGGTCACGCGCCTCACGGGCTGCCTTGGTCCGGAAGTCCTTTAGCCCCGGGTGCTCTTTCCGGAGCACGTTCAGGAGGCGTTCCTTGACGTCTTCCACCTGCCGGCCGGCTTCGCCGTTCAGGTAGGCGAGGAGGTTCCCCCGGGCCTCGGAGCGGGTGGCCGAGAACGTCCCGGTGAGCTTCTGGTCCCCCCTTGTGGCTTCCGGGTAGCCCGGGAGGCGGCAGTCGAACTCCTCGTTCTTCACCCATCGGGCCTCCATGTTCAGCGGGTGCGGCATCCGGTCGAGCAGGTTCCCGCCGAAGGCGTCGATCGTGTTGCTGTGAGTATCCCTGGGCACCGTGCCGGCGGCGACGGCCATGGCTCGCACCGCCGTGTAGTGCGTGTAATACCACCACACGATGAGTGCCGGCAGGGACCAGTCGAGTGAGCGGGCCTTCTCCGGCAGCGCAGCGGACGTCACGGTGAGCGAGCACGTGAGCGACAAGAACAACGGCTCGAATATTGCAGCGCTGGGCGGGGTGGCGCTCTTCTTCGGCTGCCCCTCGAAGAGGTCCTTGCAGGACCGGAACTGCTCCGCTGGCGAAGCGCCGTGCTGCTCCACGATCTCGAGGGCGAGGGACCGGGCCCAGTTGGCCGTGCTCCGCGCGGCGAACTGGGAGTCCGGTCGTTCCTCGATCGTGAGGAGCTCGTACAGCCAATACCTGGTGCCGTTGTCTTCGACGTCCATCGGTTCCTCCAGCGTCGCATGCTCCCAGCTGAGGCATCGCGGTGACCCTGAGCACTCGGGTCCTCGGTCATGACCGGGCGGGCCCTCCGTCGCCCGAGATCCCAAGGACGATAAGCGTCCTCTCCGTGGCCGCGCGAGTTGGTTCGCCGTCATTAGGGGACGCACCGTCGGCCCAGAAGAGCACCGCAATGTCCGGGCAGCGAGTATCCAGGTCGGGGTGGGGAGCAAACGGCGGGGAGGCCTACGGCGGCCTCCCCCTGCCACCCGGACCCGGCGTTAGATGACAGGCAGGCCGTGAGAGCTCGGCCGGTCTTATGGGGCAGCAGGTCCGGTCGCGAAAGAGCGGATTTCTCCGAAGGCTTGACCTTGACCAGCGGTCAGACCTCATGATCGGTGTCGTGGACGACATGATGTCGATCGGCGAATTCTCGAGCCGCTGCGGGCTGTCACCGAAGGTGCTGCGCAGCTATGCCGAGGCCGGCGTGCTTGACCCGGCAGCAGTGGACCCGGCAACCGGCTACCGGTACTACGGCGCCGCCCAGCTTGAAGAGGCGGACACCGTGCGGTTGCTCCGACGAGCAGGAGTCGGCCTAGCCGAGATCGCTCGATTCCTCGGTGCACCGACGCTCGACGCCCTCGACGACTGGGAGCGATCGCTGACCGCGGAGACGCTGAGCCGTCGTGAGGCGTTGGCGCAGGTTCGGTGCCGCCTCGGTCCGGGGCCGATGCGAACGAGAGGAGCGACAGTGATCGAGCTTCGTCCGGTACGGGATGCTGAAGAGCTGGCTACTGCCTTCGATCTGCTTGGGGCGCAGCTTCCCCAGCCCATCGATTCCAACGACTGGCGGTTCGACGACCTTGCCCACCGCTTCCCGGCCGACCAACCGATCATGGTCCTGGCCGCGGCCGATGGCAACGTCGTTGGCGGAGCGCTGGCGTTCCGGGAGGACAACGGAGCGGTGGCCCTTCGTATCGTCGGGGTCGTCGAGTCGTTCCGCCACCGTGGCATCGGCCGGCTCCTCGTCGAGCGAGTGGAGACGGGGGCCCGGCTCCTCGCCGCTCACACCGTGGCATTGGGCACCGACGAGGCGATCGGCTTTTGGTATCACCTCGGCTACACGCCGCACCTAATCCTCCAGTGGGCGTACGACCCCGATCTCTACGAAGCCGAGTTGGAAGCAGTGCTGAGCGGACCACTGTCCGGGCTTCGGTTCTGGCGCTCGTCGTTCAACGACGTTCCACAGCTCTTTGTGGAACTCGATGAGCCCCGCCTTGATCTGCGTCGGACCGTGCAGGCGGCGGTAGCCGGTTGTCACGTAGGTTTCATGATGTCCAAGAAGTTCCTAACCGCTTCTTGAGCCGGCGGGGTTGGGAGTCGGGCACGCCCCCCTCGAGGCCGAAGGGGTATCGCTCAGTGCCCGCGACAGCGGAAGGTCCGGCAGGTCGATTTCGATCGCGAATCAGCGACACCGGCGTGTCGCTGACGCTAGACCCGCTTGAGCTCGGGCCTGTGCGGAATACTGGCGGCGTGTCGGCACTGGTCGGTCGCGTCGCCGCCGCCGTCGACCAGCTCTTGCAAGTGAGCCCGCGAGTTCTTGTTGGGATCGATGGTCCGGACGCCGCAGGGAAGACGACCTTCGCGGAGCGACTGTCTGTCGAACTCGGCGGTGGTGTAGTCCGGGCGTCGACAGATGCCTTTCACAACTCGGTGGCCGTCCGTCGACGACGCGGTGAGCTCTCGCCCGACGGCTACTACCAGGATGCCTTCGACTACATGGCAATCGTCGACGAGCTGCTGGAGCCCTTCAGGGCCGGACGGACACGAGTCGCCACCTCCCGTTACGACTACGGCAAGGAGGCACCCATCCAAGTTGACGTCGCCGTGCCGACTCGGTCCGTGCTCGTGTTCGACGGCGTCTTCCTGCTGCGGGAAGAGCTCCGTCATTACTGGACGCTCAGTGTCTATCTCAGCGTGTCGCCCGAGGAGAGTCTTCGACGCGGGGCCGCCAGGGACGCCGATTTGTTTGGCTCCGAGGCCGAAGCGAAGCGTCGCTACGCCGCGCGCTACATCCCCGCTCAGGCTCTCTACCGAGCCGAGGTTCATCCGGAACGACTGGCGAATGTCGTCGTGGACAACACCGAGCTGGCCGATCCCATCCTGCTTCGCTGGTCACCGCCAAGAGGTCCGTGATTTCCGAGAGGCTCCTCGTCTCAACACGGCGGACCCAGCGGACAGGTCCTCACCACGGCGCGCACTGGCCCGGCGTTCTGTGACAGCCGGCGGGGAACGCGGCGTCGTTGTTATGGGCGTAGGCCGCCGTGAGGTTGATCACCTGTGACCTCTGTCCCGATGCTCGCGTCTCCGGGACATCCGGAGGCGCGCGTTCGACGGAGAAAGGTGAGAGCGCAGAGCATCCGCGGCGCTACGGTCTCCCGGCGATGGCCCTACCTGGACCCCTGTTCGATGAACGCGAGCTCCTGCTTGCGTGGCTCCAATTCCTGCGCGAGGCGGTCCTGCGCAAGGCGGAAGGCCTCGACGAGGACCAAGTGAGATGGCGACCGGGCGCGAGATTGATCTCCATCGCTGGCATCGTCAACCACCTCGCCCACGTGGAGTGGCGCTGGATCGACGGGACGCTGCGAGGCGAGCCGGTCTCCAGGAGCGAGGAGGAGTTTGACGTGCCCGGGGACCGACCGTTCGCCGACGTGGCGGCGGCTTATCGGAGCCGGTGGGCCCGCACCGACGAAATCGTGCGTGGCGCGGATCTGGCCGACACCTGCCGCCACCCGAAGCATCCAGACATCAACCTGCGGTGGGTGTTACTGCATCTGATCGAGGAGACCGCCCGCCACGCTGGACATGCTGATGCCACTCGGGAGCTTCTGGACGGGACCACCGGCGTGTGAGCAGGTCGTCCGGCAGCCCACCGACCCAGCGATCCGGGATAGGCGCTCAGCCGGTGGTCGCCGTAGATAGGGGATGCAAAGCCCGCCTGTCCAACTCCGACACCGAGGTCCGCCGTGTGCTCCACTTCCGGTCATGACGGCGTGCCGCATCCTGCCTCGGTCTACCCGCGGCGGCGACCCAGGCACGCCACGGCGGGCCGGCTTCGATGGATCGACTCCGGGCGGCTCGTGACCGTGAGACCGGAGCTCGTAACCCTGCGCGAGGCATTCGATGTACTCGGCCTCGATACCGAGGAGGAAGTGCTCGCCGATCACCCCGGGCGCCGCCGCGTTGTGCGGGTGGGCGACATCGTCGTCAAGGCGTTCGCGCCCGATGAGCATGCGGCGTGGGGGCGCGAGGAGTCGGGCCTTCGGGCGCTGGTTGGCAGCGGGCTAGCGGCGCCGCTCGTCGCAGCTGGACCGCTCTGGACCGCAACGGCATGGGTTGATGCTGGGAGTCCAATTCGGGGACTTCTCGACGAAGTCGCACTTCACCGTGCTGTTGCCGGCTGAGCTGATTGCGCACTGATCGGCAGGATTGGCCGGGGACGGTCC
>CAYZMG010000141.1:0-4922 GCA_964479465.1 uncultured Acidimicrobiales bacterium | reverse complement strand
GAAGCTCAACGAGACGGGGCGTATGGCCGAGGAGATCCTCGTCGCCGCTCAGAACTTGTCGGCCCGGGCCGGCACCATCGCCGAGACGGCCCGCAGCATCGACGGCACCGTCGACCGTATCAACACCAACGCCGGTGAGATCAACCAGACGGTCCGAGGCATCGACGCCACCACCAAGGCGCTACTGCCCGTGGTGCGCAACATCAACGGGGACAACACGATGTCGGCCCAGTCCGGTGGTGTCGCCGCCATCAACATGCGGGCCCAAGCCGCGTTGCCTGTCGTCGGTGGCATCCAGACCGACCTCAGTCGGGCCAACATCCTGGGCACGCTGGTGTCCGTGGACCGCCACGCGGTGGTCATCTGCAACAGCCCGGCGCTGAACCTGTCGAGCCTCTTTGCAACCCGCTGCGGCCCGGCAGTCGAGGCCACCGGGCCCTAACTGCCACACCGCGGCTGCGACGCAACTGGCCGCAGGTGCCTCGGCACCTGCGGCCAGTGCTCGTTTCGTAGGGTGGCGCCCATGCCCGGACCCGCCGCCACCCGCTGGCGCAAGCTCGTCACTGCCCGCCTCGGCGAGATGGAGCGCCTCCAGCCCGGCCGTGGGGCGTTGAACGCCGGCTTCTGGGACACCCGGGCCAAGCGCTTCGCCAAGCGGCTGCCGGTGAGCTCGGTGGCCGGCGACCCCCTCTACCGCCGGCTGCGACAGGCCACGGGCCGGCGCGCCACCGTGCTCGACGCCGGCGCCGGCACCGGCCGGTTCACGGTGGCGCTCGCCCCTCGCGTCGCCGCCGTCACCGCCGTCGACCCCGCCGAGAAGATGCTCGACGTCTGCCGACGCCAGGCGGCCAAGCTCGGGCTGACGAACGTCGCCCTCGTCCACTCGAAGTGGGAGGACGCCGACGTCGAGCCCGCGGACGTGGCCTTTTCGTCCTACGTCGTCACCCTCGTGCCCGACGCGGCCCGCTTCCTGGCCAAGCTCGACGGGGCCGCCACCCAGCGGGCGTTCCTCTACCTGGGCGCCTACACCGCCGACGCGATCATGGACCCGCTGTGGCGCCACTTTCACGGGACCTCTCGCAAGCCCGGCCCCACCTACCTCGATGCGGTCGACGTCCTGCGCGAGCTGGGGTTGAAGCCCGAGGTCGAGGTGGTGGAGGTGGCGGCGCGAGGCCGGTTCAAGAGCGTCGCCGAAGCGGCCAGGGACTATCGGGACCAGCTCTGCCTGCCTGACACGCCGGAGATCCGCAAAGAACTGCGGGGCGTGCTCCAGCACTGGCTGATCCGCCGGGGTGACGCCCTGGCCGCGCCGCTCAAGACCGTCCCCGCCGCCGTCATCTCCTGGAAACCGAGCCCCACGAACTGGCAGTAGTTTCGCGGGGTGCCGGAACCGCTGCGAATCGAAGTCCTGCCCGAGGCGCTCCACGAGGAAGCGATGGCCCGAGCCTCGACCTCGCTCCTGGCCCACGACATCATCCAGGTGGAGTTCGCCGGACGTGACCTGTGGTCGGTGGCCCATGATGTGGTCGACAAGGGGGAGGAAGCCGGGCAACGGTTCACGGCCACGATCCAGGACATGGACACCGGCCGGCTGCTGCAGGCCGACGGGCGGCTGGACGAGATCGACTATTCCACGCTCAACCACACCGCCTGGCAGCGGCCTCCGCACGATGACGAGTTCGGCTGGGCCGTCGACCTCCTGCGGGAGGACCCTGCGTTCGGGCCGGCGCTGGAGTCGGGAGAGCTCCAGCCCTACCGGCCCATGCCCCCGCTGGCCAGCTTCTACGACGCCGACGGCAACGTCGACCGGGCGGTGTCGGTGGGGCTGCGCTCACCTGCCGGGGAGCACCGGATTGTCGGGGTGCGGACGCTCGACGGCGAGATCATCCCTGACCCGCCGGGGGTGCCGGCGCCCTCCTCTGACGACTGCGGCGCACCGGCCGAGCCGTCGGCGGCGCCGGCGGCCGGCGCCCGCCAGGCCCGGGTCAAGGTCTGGCAGGGAGAGACGCTGCTCTGGGACCTCGTCGTGGTCCGACCGTCGGCGTCCTCGGGCATGAACGGCTCGGGGGTCGAGCTGCGCGCCGTCGACTTCCTCGGCGCCCGCGTGCTCCAGCGGGCCCACCTGCCCATCATCAACGTCGAGTTCTCCGACGAAGGCGTCGCTGCCGGGTGCGCTCCGGCCGAGCGCCATTGGGCCCACGAGGAGGCGGCGTTCGTCGCCGAGGGCGACGACCCGGTCGCCGGTTTCCGCATCTGTTCCACCGCGCCGCAGACGATCCTTGAGACCGGCACCGACGGCGGTGGCTACCGGGGCGTGGCTCTGTGGGCCGACGGGGAAGAGATTGTCGTCGTGAGCCAGCTGGAGGCCGGCCACTACCGCTACGTCAACGAGTGGCGGCTCGGTGCCGACGGAACCATCCGACCCCGGCTGGGGTGCTCCGCGGGCACCAACGGCGTAACCTGCAAGCCCCACGTCCACCACGCGTACTGGCGGCTCGACTTCGACATCCTGGCCCCCGGCTCGAACGTGCTGCGCGAGTTCAACGAGCCACCCATCCGGGGGGAGACGCGCTGGCACTTCATGCGTTTCGAGGTGAAGCGGCAACGGAACGCGGCGCATAACCGCCACTGGCTGGTGCGCCACGACCGCGACGGCCGCGAATACCGGATCATGCCCGGCCCTCACGACGGGACGGCGAACGAGTTCGGCGCCGGCGACATGTGGGTGCTGCGCTACAGCCCCGACGAGATGGACGACGGGCAGGGCTACACAGCCGACCCAGCGCTGGCGCGCGCCGGCCTCGACCGGCTCGTCTCAGGCGAGCCGGTGCACAGCGCCGACCTGGTGGTCTGGTACGGCGTGCACGTCAGCCATCCGGGCGACGACGTCGACCGGGTGGGGCCGGATCTGGTCGCCGGTCACTGGCAGCCCAGGACGTTCGTCGCGCCCAAGCTGCTCGAGGAGGAGCCGGCCGCCGATTCTCCGGCCGCTGAATAGCTGACCCGTACCTGGCGCAGCGCCGGCGTCCACGACGGGTTCGAGGTCGCCAGGTGGGCTCTGTACTGCAGGTAGCGCGAGATGCCGGCCACTGGGTCGCCCGAGCGGGCCACCCGCCTCCATGACGACCAGGTCGCGCCCGGCCGGGCCACATCGCCCGTTCGTACCTCGATGGCCACGGTCGTCCCCGCCGGGGCCCCGGCCTCCCAGGTGACGGCGGCCCATGTGCTCGGGGCGCCGGCGTCGAGGACCCGGGAAGTGAACCGTCCCGCCGGCGCGTAGGGGGACAGGCGCATCCACTCGATGCGGAGCGGCTCGGTGCCGAGGCGCTGGTTGGCGGCCAGCGGCCGCATGTAGCCGGGCACCGGGATCATGAGCTGGGCCTGGGGGGCGCCGTCGACGGAGAAGATGACGTCGAGGATGTTCCAGTCGATGCGGAAGACGTGAGGAGCGCCGAACCAGTTGGGGGAGAGCTTCCTGTCCTCGATCTGGAGCAGGTGGGTGCGGCCGTACATGCGGCGGCCCCATTTGGTGCTGAACATGACCCAGGGCTCCTTCACGAAGTCCACCCCAAGGCCGGCGAGCTGGTCGGGCCGGGCTGCGAAGGTCGCCGAGATCTCTACCGACCGCGGGCTCAGCAGCAGCGGCTCGCAGCTCACCATGGCGCCGTCGAGGGCGAGCATGCCGCCCTCCAGCGAGCCGGTGCCGCCCTCCACCCACGGCTGGACCGTCCACCCCTCGGGCAGGGCACCGCCGGTGAACTCCCCGACGACCTTGGGGGTGAGGATGACCTCGCCGGCGAGAGATCGGGCGACGTAGGCGCCGGCGTCGGTGGAGCCGGCCGCGAAGTCGGCGACGGAGGTGTCACGCAGCTCCGACGGTGGCACGCCCGGATCCTGGCACAGGGGCCCCGCCAGGACGCGCCGACTGTAGGGCGAGAACACTCACTGCGGTCGCCCCCATTGCCGCGCGAGCATTCATCCGGAGCCACCGGGCGGACCGACGCCGCAACCTCTTCCTACGAAAGGTCGCCGTTACATGGGGAAATACTTTGGCCGTGAGCCGCGCTATTGCCGCGAGGAGATCGAGCAGCAGGCCCAGGAGGCCATCGACGCTCGGGTGAGCCTCGGGCGGCCCCCGGCCGAAGACTGGGCCCCGCTGGAGGCCCGGCTGGCCGAGATCGACCTGGCCATGGCTGCCCGGCCGCCGATGCCGGATCACGAGCCCATCCAGATCCACCACGTCCGCCTGCCCAAGGCGCCGGCGACCGCCGACGTCGCCGCGCCGGCCACGCGGGTGCGCCGGCCGGTGGGGGCGCAGAGCAGCGCCGACTGATCAGAGGCGGCCAGCCAGCTCCCGCGTGAAGAAGTCGAAGAACCCGTCCTGGTCGGGGCCGATCTGGTGGATGTAGACGTGGTCGTAGCCGGCATCGACGAAGGCCTTGACGGCCTCGACGTAGCGATCAGGGTCGGGCCCCAGCGGTAGCTTCTCGGCCAGGTCCTCGGGTGTGACCAACCGGGCGGCCTGCTCGAAGTGGCGGGGGAGGGGCAGCTCCTGGGACAGCTCGCCGCCGAGGCCCGCGTTGGGCCACCACTCATAGGCGGTCTTCTTGGCCGAGTCCTCGTCGGCCGCCCAGCACACCGTCACCTGGCCGTACCTCGGGCCTGAGCCGCCGGCCTCGGCGAACTTCTCGATCAGGTCGCTCTTGGGGGCCACCGTCCACAGGCCGTCGGCGGTCGCGCCGGCCAGGGTGGCGGCCGCCGGCCCGCCGGCGGCCATGATGATCGGGGGCGGCTCGTCGGGCAGGGTGTAGATCCGGGCGTTCTCGACGGTGTAATAGGCGCCGTCGAAGCTCTGGTACCCGCCTTCCCACAGTTGGCGCATGACGGCGACGGCTTCGCCCAGCATCTCCTGGCGCACCGGC
>CAYZMG010000140.1:0-4974 GCA_964479465.1 uncultured Acidimicrobiales bacterium | reverse complement strand
GCGGCCACCGAGCGGGCCGAGGAGGTGATCGAGCGGGCGGAGCGCATCGACGGCAGCGCCGAGGCGTTCGAGCGGTTCGTGACCGCTCTCGACGGGCCCGCCGAGGAGATGCCGACCCTCCGCCGCTACGCCAGGAGCCGCAGCCCCATCCCTCGTCGGTGAACGCCGAGGCCTTCGGCCCCGTCGAGGCGCTGTCCTATCCGCACGATGTCGAGGCCTTCGACTCGGGGGTCGCCGAGCTCGACGGGTGGCTGCGGCGCTCCGCACGGGTCGCGGCCGCCGCGGGGACGGCGGCGACCTACGTGGTGTGCCGGGGCCGGCGGGTCGTCGGCTTCTACGCGCTGGCTATGAGCGCCGTCGGCCACAGCCGGGCGCCCTCGCGCCTGCGGCGCGGGATGCCCGACCCGGTGCCGGTCGTGCTTCTCGCCCGCCTCGCCGTCGACCGCTCGGAACAGGGTCGCCGCCTCGGAGGACACCTGCTCGTCGACGCGCTGCGCCGGTGCGTTCGTGGCGGGCGGGAATTCGGCGCCCGCGCCGTCGTGGTCGACGCCATCACGCCCGACGCCGCCGACTTCTACCGCCATTTCGGGTTCCACGACCTCGACGATGGACGGCTCTGGCGACGCCTCACCGACATCGAGCGCGCGCTCTCCTGAGGCGCGCGGGATCGGTGAATCGAGCAGGTAGGGGGCAGCGACCCGGTATCGTTGTCGACCTGACGAGGAGAGACCTATGAAGACTGCAACTCACCCCGACTACGTGACCGCCAGCGTCCGTTGTTCCTGCGGCAACACGTTCACCACCCGCTCGGTGCGCTCCGAGCTGCGGGTCGAGCTGTGCAACGAGTGCCACCCGTTCTTCACCGGCAAGCAGAAGCTGGTCGACACCGGTGGCCGGGTGGAGCGATTCGAGCGCCGCTACGGCGCCCGGAAGGGTCAGGCCAAGAAGTAGCGGGTAGATCCCACCCCGCCCCGGCAAACCCGCCGGGCTGTGGATAGGCTGGGGGTTGGTGATGGCGGACAACGAGTCTTTCCCGGAAGACATCTCTGGGCTGTGGGGTGTTCCAGAGGAGGGCGCGCTGGAGCCGCCGCGCCCTAACGGCACCGTCACGAGCGGGCGCGACCCAACGCCGGCGCCCACCAACGGCGCCCATGCCGAGGTGGTGACGGACGATCCCCGCGACACCGTGGCCCGGTTGGCCGACGCCCTCGCCGGCCACCAGGTCGATGTCGTCCGGCACTCCCAGCTCAGCGCGGTGCGGGCCGAGATGGAGGATGCCTTCACCCAGAAGCTGGCCGTCGCCCTCTACGAGCTCCTGTCGGCGTCCAACGACCGGTTCGCCTCGGTGGAGGACCACATGGCCCAGCGCCTCCAGGACATGGCGGGCCGGGTGGAGGAAACCGTCAAGGCCCAGGGCGACCGCCTGGCGCTGTCCATCGACGTCCAGCAGGGAGCGACCGCAGAACTGGCCCGGTCGGTCCGCGACGAGCTCCGAGAGGTCAGCGACCGGTTCTGCGAGCCGATCGACGCCCTGGCCACCTTCGAGCGGGAGGTCCGCCACGATGTCGGACGGGTCGGAGACCTGGTGGAGGCCCACAACGCGGACGCCGCCCGGCGGTCCGAGGAGCTCGCCGAGCGGGCCGAGCGGGCCGAGCGGGCCGGCGCCGCCCTGGCCCAGCGGCTCGAGGGCGGTGAAACGCGGACCGCGGCAGCAACGGAATCGTTGGAGAAGATCAACGAAAGAATGGCGTCAGTTCAGAGCGACCTGAGCAATGTGAATGAGGCGATACGGGCACTGCGGGAGGAGGTCAGCGGCCTGCGAGCGCGCGCCGGCGCTCGGCGACGGTGGGGCCGTTCCGGCTGAACCTCGCACAGGCGCCCACCGGGGTAGTACCATGCGCCGACCGATTGCGGATGCCACTTCGGGGGTTGGGGCGTCCGTAGTCGTGGCTGAAAACCGATTGGAGGCCACGCCGGCGAAATTGACCAATCCCCGATCCGGCGAACAAAGGCGGGAACCAAGGTGGCAGACGACGGCCGACATGCGGCCCGAGATCAAGGACAATCGGAAGGGTTGCTCCGCCGGCTGACAGGCCGCCGGCGCTACCGCAGCTCGCTGCAAATGGCGATGGACGGCGTGGCGTGGACCGTCGCCCTCTACGCCGCCACCCTCCTCCGGTACGACTTCCAGACCGCCCGCCTCGACTACGGCGGGCTGTTCGTGCTCATCCCCGCCGCCATCGTCGTCCAAGCCCTCGCCGGCCTGCTCTGCGGGCTGTACACGGGCCGGGCCCGCTTCGGCAGCTTCGACGAGGTCGTGGCCATGCTGCGATCGGTCGTGACCACGGCCGTCGTGCTGTACGCCCTCAACGTCGTGGCCGAGCCTCAGCTGGTCCCCGAGAGCGTCCCGGTGATCGGCGGCGTGATGGCACTGTCGCTGCTCGCTGGCATCCGGTACTGCTGGCGGCTGGTGCTGGAGCACCGGCGCCGGCCCAACGGCGACGGCTGCCACCGCCTGCTGGTCTTCGGCGCCGGCGAGGGGGCCGTCCAGGTCATCAGCGCCCTCATGCGCGACCGCGACAGCAAGTACGTGCCCGTCGGCCTGATCGACGACGATCCGTCCAAGCGCAAGCTGCGCATTATGGGCATCCCGGTCCTGGGCGACCGCACGAAGCTGGTCGAGGCGGCCAAGCACTCCCGGGCCGACAGCCTGCTCATCGCCATGCCCAGCGCCGGCCCCAACCTGGTCACCGAGCTGAGCGAGCTCGCTCGCGTCGCCGGGCTGGCGGCCAAGGTGCTGCCTCCGGTGAGCGAGCTCTTCGGCGGCGAGGTCGGCGCCAGCGACATCCGCGACGTCACCACCGCCGACCTGCTCGGCCGCCACGAGATCGACACCGACCTGGACTCCATCGCCAGCTACCTCACCGGCAAGCGGGTGCTGGTCACCGGCGCCGGCGGGTCCATCGGCTCGGAGCTGTGCAAGCAGATCTTCCGCTTCGCCCCCGAGCGGCTGTTCATGCTCGACCGCGACGAATCGGCCCTGCACGCCGTGCAGCTCGCCATCGAAGGCCGGGCCCTGCTGACCTCTCCCGACCTCATCCTGTGCGACCTGCGCGACCGCCGGGCCGTGCAGGAGGTCTTCACCCGCACCCGCCCCGACGTGGTCTTCCACGCCGCCGCCCTCAAGCACCTCACCCTCCTCGAGCAGCACCCCGCCGAAGCGGTCAAGACCAACGTGTGGGCCACGCTCGACCTCCTCGAGATCACCGCCACCGCCGGCGTCAAGCGGTTCGTCAACATCTCCACCGACAAGGCCGCCGACCCCACCAGCGTGCTGGGCTACACCAAGCGCATCACCGAGCGCCTCACCAGCCACTTCGCCTCGATCACCCCGGGCACCTACCTCAGCGTGCGCTTCGGCAACGTGCTCGGCAGCCGGGGCTCCATGCTCACGGTGTTCCAGAGCCAGATCGACCGGGGCGGCCCGCTGACGGTCACCGACCCCCACGTCACCCGCTTCTTCATGACCATCGAGGAAGCGGTGCAGCTCGTCATCCAGGCCGGCGCCATCGGCAACGACGGCGAGGCCCTGGTGCTCGACATGGGCAAGCCGGTCGTGATCGCCGAGGTGGCCCGCCTCATGGCCGCCCGCTCCAGCCGGCGCATCGGCATCGAGTTCACCGGCCTGCGCCCGGGGGAGAAGCTCCACGAGGTCCTCCTGGCCGCGGACGAGGTCGACGTGCGGCCCGGCCACCACCTGATCTCCCAGGTCCCGGTGCCGCAGCTGGAGCCCATCGCCGCCCGTTCGATCGACGTGCTCGCCCACACCGAAAGCCTCATCGGCAACCTTGCCGCCCTCGCCGGCGTGCCCCACGCCGGCGTCGGTCAGCGCGGTCGGGACTCGCAAACCTGAGTCGCGTCCTCACACGGTCCCGATCGCCGGCGGCGCGTGACGGCGGGGGAGCTCCACCGCCGTTCAGTCGCTAGGAGCGCTGGGAGCAAAGGGATTTTCGATGACAAGTCCGGCGATGCGTCTGCCGTGCTGCAGGTCCTCCGACAGGAGCCGGTCGGCCCCGGAGCGGCGGGCGGCCTCGATGATGAGCGCATCCCAGAACGAGAGCGAGTGCTGTTGCTCGAGCGCCGACGCTGCGACGATCAGAGGCGGGTCTACCTGCACAACCGGCCAGGCGGAGTAGGCATCGACGAGCGCCCTCGCTTCCCGCCGGGACAGCGGAGGGTCGAACTTCCGGGTGACGACCGCGTAGAACTCGGTCAGGACCTGCGTGCTGAGGACGCCCGAGCGTGTGCGCCACAGGTCGTCCACCAAGGCCGCCGCGATCTGCTGGCGGACCCGATCGGACAAGTCGTGGGCGTAGACGAGGACGTTCGTGTCGACAAAGGTCGCCACCTTCAGCGGTCGTAGAGATCATCTCGGCTCCATCGTCGCCCTCCCCGCGGTCCGGCACCGGAGAGGGCGCGCTGGGCGCGCCGATACGCGTCCTCATAGCGGTCGTCGTGCGCCACTAGGCGCTCAAGCTCGTAGGCGACGAGCGTGCTCACCGAGGTGCCGCGCCGAGCGGCCAAGACCTTGGCCTGCTTGATCACGTCCTCTTCGAGTTGGATCGTTAGGTTCCGCTTGGCCACCTGTTCCTCCTCAGACTGTGGACCACAGTACGTCGTGTGGAGGACATCAGCTCGCTGCCGACAGAGGCGTCCGTGCGCCAAGATGCGACTGTGGGCATCTGCTCGGTGTAGCGGGAGGCCACCGAGTTGAGGCAGGCGTTGCCCCGCGCCGATGCCGGTCATCGCGGCCGGGACGCCGCAAGCTGAGCCCCAGGCACGTCACAGCCCGCAGTGCGAGCGCCGGCGGAGCCGGCGCGGCGATGCCGGGGGTGACGTGGATCCTCCACCGGGACGAAGGCCCGTTTCCCCCGCCCGTCGACCAGGGCCCAGTTGTCGATGGTCTTGAGGTCG
>CAYZMG010000139.1:0-5060 GCA_964479465.1 uncultured Acidimicrobiales bacterium | reverse complement strand
AGATGCGGCCCTGGCGCAGCAGGGTGATGTACTGGTCGAGGCGCAGCTCACGACCCTCGGTGCGGGGGCTCGACCACCACAGCAGGGTGGCGTAGAAGCCGATGAGGACCGGCATGGCCAGGATGGCGTAGACGAGCGCCTTCTTGCGGTTGCCCGCCCGCTTCTTGTCGTCGTCGGCCGGAGAGGGCGGGGGCGTGGCGTCGTTCTTCTTAGCCATGGAAGTACTCCTCGGTATGCGTTTTGGGACGTGTTCGTCTAAGGGTCGGGCACTGCGGTAGGGAAGTGTCGGGGACTACGGATTACGGGCGGTAACGGTCGGCGCAGCCCTTGGGGTCGGGCTGCTGGCCGGGTGCGGCGAAGTCGCCGGCGACGACGAGCACGCTGCCGTCGCCGAGCAGGGCGGCCGAAGGCTCACTGCGGGGGCAGTTCATCTGACCGGCCGAGCGCCACTCCCGCTGCTCGAGGGCGAAGATCTCGGCGGTGTTGAGGGACCGGCGGTTGCCTCGGGTAACTGACTCCCCGCCGGCCACCAGCACCCGGCCGTCGGGGAAGACGGCGGCGACGTGGCCGCTGCGGCTGCCGGTGAGGGCGCCGACGTTGGTCCAGCTGCCGTCGCCCGGGTTGAAGACCTCGGCGGTGGACAGCGACGTGTCCCCGTTCTGGCCGCCGGCGCCGCCGATGACCATCACGGTGCGGTCGGGCAGCTTGACGGCGGTGTGGTTAAACCGGGCGTCGCCCATGTCGTTGGACTTGCGGAAGCTGTCGACGGCGGGGTCGTAGATCTCGGTGCTCTCGAGGGCGCCGGCCACGCCGGAGATCGGCGGGCCCTGGCCGCCGACGATGAGGACCCGGCCGTCGTCGAGGGCGGTGGCGGTGTGCTCGAAGCGGGGCGTGCTCATGGCCCCCGACGTGGTCGTCCACGTGTTGGCGGCGACGTTGTAGATCTCGGCGGTGGCATCGGGGCGGATGGTCTGGCCCCCGCCGGCGCCGGAGGCGGTCTCGGCCGACGTGCCCCCGGTGACCAGCACGTTGCCGTTGGTCAGCAGGGTGAGCGTGTTACCCAGCCGGGGCACGCTCAGGGGCGCAACCGTGGTCCACCTGGCGGCCTCGGGGTCGAAGATCTCCACCGAGGAGAGGAGCTCGCCCTCGTTGATCCCGCCGGCCACCATGACCCGCCCGTCGCCCAGAAGCACGGCTTGGTGGCCGCGGCGGGCCTGGGCCATGGGTGTCGTCGCCTGCCATACGCCGGACGCCGGGTCGAAGACCTCGACAGCCGCCACGCCCTGCTGGCCGACTCCACCGCCGATGGCTACCGCCCGGCCGTCCTTCAGGACGATAGCGGTGGTGGTGCCCCGGATGCTGACCAGATCGGGGCTGGAAGTCCAGGTGCCGACCGCCGGCAGCTGGGCGACGTTGGTCTCACCGTCGTCACCGCCCCGGGTCAGGCCGAAGATGACGAGGGCGAGAAGGACGCCGATACCGGCGATGCCGAGGTAGATCGGCGTCCGGGACGGCCGCAGCATGGCGAGCGTCTCCTTGGAGAGCTCGACCCCCTTGGCATCGGCCTCACACTTGAGGCCCACGTCGGTGCGCACCGCGCACTTGGGGCAGATGGGCTTGCCGCATTCGACGCAGGAGAGGCGAGTGGCCTCGCCGTGCCGCTCACATTTGAGTGCTTGGGTAGCCACGGGTCAGCCCCCTCGCCGGTCGCGCATGCCGCCACTTTAGTCCCGGCACCAACCCCGGGGCGCCGGGGGAAACCCCGAGATCAACCCTGAGAAGGCTGGGGCTGCTTCTCCGGCATGGAGAGCGTCGGGAGTTGCTCGACGACTGCGCCCTTGTCCAGCTCCATCGCCGCCTTGGGCATCTGGATCGAGTAGCGGGCCCGTGCCCGGCGCAGCCGCAACCCGTCCCAGTGCCCGAACTCGTTCTCGGGCAGCCACTCGTTGGCCCAGATTCCCGGGAAGCGTTCGCCGAGCTTGCGCACCTGGGATGACTGGAGCATGCGCCGGGTACCGGCCCGGTCGCTCCAAACCGTCAGGAGGTAGACCTGGCCGGGACGGCTGACCCCCACCACGCCCTTGAGGTAGTCGGGATCGCCGCGCGCCTCCTGCTCCAGGTCTCGCAGCGCGAGGTAGGCCTCCACCGAGCGCCGGGACGACGTGGCGATGTGCACAACGCCACCACCGGCGCCCCGCACCTCGGCCCGCCGGCGCCGGGCGTAGACGGTGGTGTCATAGGTCACCTCACCATCGACGGACATGGCCGACCGCAGCTTGGGCAGATGCTCGAGTGCCTTCTCGAGGGCCTCGGTCTTGGGCCCGTCGGTGACCTGGTAGGCGGGCTCGGGCCGGCCCATGGTGAGCCCCTTCAGCCGACCCACCTCCTCGGGCCCCGGGCGCCAGCGCATGAGCCAGAACGAGCGCAGCCATTTGGAGAAGAACCACATGATGTCGTCGTGGGCGCCCGACCGCATGAACTCCTGCATGTCGTGGCGGCTCTTCCAGATGCTGATCGTCCAGAACTCGGTGGGGCTGGCGATGATGCTCGCCCACCGGACCACGTCGCCCGTCGCCTTGAGCTGCCGGCGCACCCGCAGGGTGGCGTAGAGCATGTGCGGGAAGAACCACGGGCCCTTGAGACGCGATCGAGTCGTGAAGGCGAACAGCTTCTCGGCGGGCTCGCCGGCCCCGGGGGCCTCTACCAACGTGCATTCCTCCCCTGAACGGGATGTGTCCAGCCTACCGGAGAAGGGTTCGGAGCAGACCGGTGGTGAGGATGCCGTCGCAGCCCGTGCCTCGGGGGTCGGCGAGTACCGCAGCCGGGGCACCCGGCTCGCCGAAGCCGTCGAGGGTGAGGTCGGCGCCGGCCAAATCGTGGTTGGCGGTGTAGCCGTTCACGACGACGACGCAGCACAGGCCGGCGCCACGCGCCGCTTTCAGTCCCTCGGCGGAGTCCTCGATCACAACGACCTCGCCGGCGACAGCGCCCAGCTCCTTCAGCGCAGTGGTGAAGACCTCCGGATCCGGCTTGCGGTTGGTGACGTCGTCGCCGGCCACGATGACGTCCCAGTCGACGTCGCCCAGGGTGTGGCGCAGCAGGCGCTCTACCCAGCGCCGGCTCCCGGTGGTCCCCACCGCGCGAGCCACGCCGGCGCCCCCCAGCTCCCGGACCAGTCGGGCGGCGCCGGGACGAAGCTCGATCACCCCGCCGTCGACCATCTCCTCGAGGAGCTCGGTCTTGCGCTTGTGCAGCGCCGGCGCCAGCTCGGCCCGCTCGTCTTCGGCCACGCCCTGCCCTGCCAGGTAGCCGTCGATGCGGCGCTGGCCGCCGGTGGTGTGGAGCAGCTCGCCGTAGAGGTCTTCGTCCCAGCGGTAGGGCAGGTCGAAGGCCTCGAAGGCCCGGTTGAACGCCACCCGGTGGCCATGGCGCTCACTGTCGACGAGGGTGCCGTCGACGTCGAAGATGACGGCCCGCACTAGAAGACGGGGGGGCCGCCGCCGCCGAGGAGCATGTCGCCGTCGCCGCCCACCGCCGCCGTGCGCAGGTCGGTGAACGCCTCGTCGATGTCGGCGCCCCAGAGGTCCCACGTCACGGTCCGGGCGCCGACGTACTGCATGCCGACCGGGATGCCGAGGGGCTGCTGCTCGTCGAGCATGGTCAGCCCCTCCCCCATCAGCGCGTCGGTCACCGTGGCCGCGATGTCGGCCAGCTGGTCGGGCAGGTCGTGGAGGACGAGGACCGAACGGGGCCCGATCCACAGGGCCAGCGGCATGTCGCCGTCGACCCGCAGTACCCGGTCCTCCACGTGCAGGCGCGCGGAATGGGGCGTGGGGCCGGCGTGACGCAGAAAGGCCCGCACGACCTCCTCGTCGGAATCGCGCGGGCCTCTCGGCTCGTACAGGGGAGGCAGCGGCCAGTCGGTCACTACCTCTGTATAGCTTCTAAGCCAGGGTCTCGGCGGCAGCCGCCGCCCGGGTCAGGTCGTTGTTGACGTCGACCAGGTTGCCGTTGATGCGGTCAACGGCGGGGCCGATCACGCCGCACATGGTCTCCACGGCCCGGACACCCCATGCGATGCGGGCCAGGTTGGCGGAGATGCGGTTGAGCTGCTTGGCCACGATGTTCAGGAACGTGGCCAGAACGCCGACAAGGAGGGCGATCTCGAAGACGGTGAGGAAGATACGAAGCGTCACTACCTTCTCCTCTCGGCGGCCGCGGCGGCCTCGAACAGCTCGGCGTGCTTGCGGACCTCGGTACGCAGGTCGGCAGTCAGCGAGCCGGCCTGGTTGAGCATCCACGTGGTGGCGGTGTTCTGGGCGACACGGGTGGCCGTGTCCCAGGCCTCACGCACGTTCTTGTCGATGTCGTCGACGAAGGTGACGAGCAGCGACAGGAGCAGGATGACGGCGGAGATGACGACGGCACCGAGGCCGAGGGTCACCCACCAGAACGTGATGTGCTCCCTTGCTACATCGGCGATCAGCACTACTGCCCACCTCCCAGGACCGAACGTGCCTCCTGGGCACTCTTGATGATGGACCGGACGCCGCCGTTGACCTTGTCCACGTCCCACAGGGGGAGCGTGTTGATGCGGGCCTGGTCGAGTGCGCCGACGACCACGTCGGCCTGCACCCCGATGCGGCGGGCGAGACCAAGGATGATTGCTACCAAGATGACGACCACGGTGATTAGGACACCCGCGATGATGTAACCGACGTACCAGCCGGTCAGATCAACCGCAGCGAAATGCAACATGCACACCCCTTCCGTTGAATGCGGAGTCACAATAGACTTTCCACAGTTACGCGGTCAACGGATCCGTCGGCCGCTTCCACCGAATTTTCCGCCGGCGCCAGCCCCGGCTCCGAGCTTCCGCAGAGACGCGCCCGAACCGGTGCGCACGAGTGATCGCAGGCCCGAATTTGCCCTCCAGCGTTGATGAACAGCCCCCCGACGGACCCACGCCGAGGCCGCGGCCGCCCCAGCGCCGGCGGCCGCCGAGCAAGGCGGAACTGAGGGCGGCGCAGCGCCGTGCCGCGGTGGGGCAGCATGAATGT
>CAYZMG010000138.1:0-5093 GCA_964479465.1 uncultured Acidimicrobiales bacterium | reverse complement strand
CGGCGCCGGCACCCACCAGGGTGTGGAGCTCGTCGATGAACAGGATGATGTCGCCCCGGGTGCGGATCTCCTTGAGCACCTTCTTCAGGCGCTCCTCGAAGTCACCTCGGTAGCGGGACCCGGCGACCAAGGCGCCGAGGTCCAGGGTGTAGAGCTGCTTGCCCTTGAGCGTGTCGGGCACGGTGTTGGCCACGATCTGCTGGGACAGGCCCTCGACGATGGCCGTCTTGCCCACGCCCGGCTCGCCGATGAGGACGGGGTTGTTCTTGGTGCGGCGAGACAGGACCTGCATGACCCGCTCGATCTCGCGCTCGCGGCCGATGACCGGGTCGAGCTTCTTTTCACGAGCCAGCTGGGTGAGGTTGCGGCCGAACTGGTCGAGGACCAGGGAGCCGGCGGGGGTGGCCTCGCCGGCGGGGCCGCCCGAGGGCGCGCCCTCCTTGCCGGCGTACCCGGAGAGGAGCTGGATGACCTGCTGGCGGACCCGGCTCAGGTCGGCGCCCAACTTGACCAGCACCTGGGCGGCCACACCCTCGCCCTCACGGATGAGGCCGAGGAGGATGTGCTCGGTGCCGATGTAATTGTGGCCGAGCTGGAGGGCCTCGCGGAGGGACAGCTCGAGGACCTTCTTGGCGCGCGGAGTAAAGGGGATGTGCCCCGATGGGGACGAACCACCCTGCCCGATGATCTCCTCGACCTGGGTGCGCACGGCCTCCAGGGAGATTCCGAGCTGCTCGAGGGCCTTGGCGGCGACCCCCTCGCCCTCGTGGATGAGCCCGAGCAGGATGTGCTCGGTGCCGATGTAGTTGTGGTTCAGGAGGCGAGCTTCCTCCTGGGCCAGGACAACGACCCGGCGGGCTCGGTCTGTAAATCGTTCGAACAAGGTGAACCCCCTAACGGGGACGGGCGGGCTCTTCGGCAGTCAGTTCAACGCTGTACGGGCAAGTGTAGTGGTGCCCGCATCAGAACGAACACTCACGACGTCGCCCAGATTCCTCTGTCGGCACAGATTGACCTAGCCTCAAGTGGTGGTCAGTCTCGCGCCGCTGCTCTCTCTCCCTTGCCTGGAGGATGATCTGGCCCGGGTGGAGAAGGCCCTGCTGGCCAATGTCCGCACTGGCGACCCGTTTCTCGCCGAGGTGGCGTCGCACCTGATCACCGCCGGCGGCAAGCGCCTGCGGCCGGCGCTGGCCGTCGCCGTGGGCGAGTTGAGCGGGGGGCCGGCCGACGACGACGTCATCATGGGCGCAGTGGCCGTGGAGTTGGTCCACCTGGGCTCGCTCTACCACGACGACGTCATGGACGAGGCGCGGACCCGGCGCAACGTCGACTCGGTGAACGCCCGCTGGGGCAACCTCGTCGCCATCCTGGCCGGCGACTTCCTGCTGGCCCGGGCCTCGGAGATCGCCGCCTCGCTGGGCACGGAGGTGGCCGGGCTGCTGGCCGCCACCATCGGCCGGCTGTGCGAGGGACAGGTGCGGGAGCTGGCCCAGACCTTCGACGTCACCCGATCCGAGGAGTCCTACCTGGTGTCCATCGCCGGGAAGACGGCGGCGCTGATGGCCACCGCCTGCCGGGTGGGCGCCATCACCGCCGGCATCGACCGGCCCGGCGTCGAGGCGCTGACCGCCTACGGCGAGCAGGTCGGGATGGTGTTCCAGATCGTGGACGACATCCTCGACGTGGTGGCCACCGACGAGGAGCTGGGCAAGCCGGCGGGCAACGACCTGGTGGAGGGCGTGTACACCCTGCCGGTCATCCGGGCGCTGGCGTCGGCCCAGTCCTCCGACGAGCTGCGCCGGCTCCTCGGCTCGCCCCTGGAGCGTGACGAGGTCGACATCGTCCGGGAGATCGTGCGCTCGAACGGCGCCGTGGGCGCCGCCATCGACGTGGCCCGCCGCTACGCCGGCGAGTCGGCGGAGGCGCTGGAGGGGGTGCGCTCCGGCGGCGAGGGTGGCGAGCTGGTCATGGCCGCCCTGGCGTCCCTGGGCGACCACCTGATCGAGAACATCCCAAGCCGCACCTGAGTGTGCATTTTTGTACCTCAGAGGTACAAAAATGCACACTCATGACTCCGGACGGAGGGTCGGGAAGAGGATCACGTCGCGGATGTTGGGGGCGTCGGCCAGGAGCATGACCAGGCGGTCGATGCCGATGCCGAGGCCGGCGGTGGGGGGAAGGCCGTACTCGAGGGCTCGGAGGTAGTCCTCGTCGACGGCCATGGCCTCCTCGTCGCCGGCGTCCTTCTCGGCCGCCTGGGCCTCGAAGTTGGCCCGCTGGACGTCGGGGTCGGTGAGCTCGCTGAAGGCGTTGCCCAGCTCCCGGCCGGCGACGATCGGCTCGAAGCGCTCGGCGTAGCCGGGCTTGGACCGGTGCGGCCGGGCCAGGGGCGATACCTCCTGGGGGTGGTCGCACACGAACACCGGGCCCCAGATCTCGGCCTCGGTGGTCTTCTCGTAGATCTCCAGGACGAGCTTGCCCGGGCCCCATGACTGCTTGATCGGGAAGTTGAAGCGGCCGGCGATGCGGCGGAGCTCCTCGATCGGCATGTTCACGTCAACCTCGGTGGCCACGCGCTCCTGAATCAGCTCCACCATGGTCGCCCGCCGCCACGGGGGCGTCAGGTCGAGCTTCCGACCGCCGTAGACGAGCGTGGTCGTCCCGAGCAGCTCGGAGGCCAGGCCCGACACGAGTTCCTCGGTGAGGTCCATGGCGTCGGTGTAGTCGGCGTAGGCCCAGTACAGCTCCAGCATGGTGAACTCGTGTTTGTGTCGTGACGAGATGCCCTCGTTGCGGAACACCCGGCCGATCTCGAAGACCCGCTCGAGGCCGCCGACGACGAGGCGCTTCAGGTACAGCTCGGGGGCGACGCGTAGGAACACATCCTGGTCGAGGGCGTTGTGGTGGGTCACGAACGGCTTGGCCGTGGCCCCGCCCTGGACGGCGTGCAGCAGAGGTGTCTCGACCTCCAGGAAGCCCCGGTCCTCCAGGAACCGGCGGGTCAGGACCATGACCTTGCTGCGCAGGAGAAACGTCCGCTTGGCCTCCTCGTTGACCCACAGGTCGACGTAGCGCTGGCGGTAGCGGGTGTCCAGGTCGACCAGGCCGTGCCACTTGTCGGGGAACTGCCGGCGGGCCTCGGCCAGGAGGCACCAGTCGTCGACCCGCACCGACAGCTCGCCCCGCCGGGTGCGCATGACCGTGCCGGTCACACCGATCCAGTCGCCCAGCGACAACGAGCAGAAGTCGTCGAACCGGGGCGTGGTCTGCACGCCGGCGAAGAGCTGGATCCGGCCCGTGGGATCGGCGAGGGTGGCGAAGGCGACCTTGCCCTGGACCCGCCGCAGCAGCATGCGGCCGGCGACGGAGACCTTGTCGTCGGTCTCGGTACCGTCGGCCAGTTCGGTGTGGCGCTCGTGGAGCTCGCCGGCGGTGGCGGTGCGGTCGTACCGGTACGGGATCACGAGGAGTTCATAGCGTGGATGAGGCGCAGCCCGCGAAGCGTCAACCACGGCTCGTGGTGCTGGATGGTCGAGGAAACGGGCGTGATCAGCTCGGCCAGGCCGCCGGTGGACACCACCGTGCACGGGCCCAGCTCGGCCTGGAAGCGGCCGACCAGGCCGTCGACCGCGGCGGTGTACCCGTAGAGCACGCCCGACTGGACCGACTCGGCGGTGGTCTTGCCGATGACCCGGCGGGGCTTGACCAGCTCGACCCAGGAGAGGGCGTCCGCACGGGCGAAGAGGGCGTCAAGGCTGATCTCGATGCCGGGGAGGATGGCGCCGCCCAGGTACTCGCCCTTGTCCGAGATGGCGTCGACGGTGGTGGCGGTGCCGAAGTCGACCATGATCGTGGGCCCGCCGTGGCGCTCGAAAGCGGCGAGGGCGTTGGCTATGCGGTCGGGGCCGACCTGGCGGGGGTTCTCGTAGAGGATGGGCATGCCCGTGCGGATGCCCGGCTCCAGGACGACGGGCGCCACCCGGAGGTAGCGCTCGGCCAGCGTGCGCAGGACGGCGGTGAGGCGGGGGACGGTGGAGGAGACCACGAGGCCGCTGACCTGGGCGAAGGTTGCCCCGTGCTGGGCCAAGAACTGGGAGACGAGGAGAGCATGCTCGTCGGACGTGCGGCTGGCGTTGGTGGCGATGCGCCAGTGGTCGACGAGGTCCTCGCCGGCGAACAGCCCGAGGACGGTGTGGGTGTTGCCGGCGTCGACCGCGATCAGCATCACACGGCGCCGGCGGGGTTGGGGCCCCGCTTCGGCGAGGAGGGCGGGGATGGGGCCCCACCCGGGGAAGCAACGAGATCCAGACCAATGTCCAGGATCGGCGCGGAGTGGGTGAGGGCGCCGATGGCGATGAGGTCGGCGCCGGTGGCGGCATACGCGTCGACGGTGGCCAGTGACACTCCCCCGCTGACCTCCACGAGGCACCGCTTCCCGACGAGCTCGACACACTCCTGGACTTCGGCCGGCGTCATGTTGTCGAGCAGCACCAGGTCGGCGCCGGCATTGAGGGCCTGCTTCAGCTGCTCGACGTCGTCGCACTCGACCTGCACGGTGCGTCCGGGCCACTTGCGGCGGGCGGCAGCCACGGCGTCGCCGACCGACATACCAGCCAGGTGGTTGTCCTTGACCAGGATGCCGTCGGACAGGTTGCCCCGGTGGTTGACGCCACCGCCGGCCCGGACCGCCGCCTTCTCCAGGGCGCGCAGGCCGGGCGTGGTCTTGCGGGTGTCGCGGATGGCGACCCGGCCGCCGGCGGCGTCGACGTAGCGGCGGGTCAGGGTGGCGATGCCCGACAGGTGGGACAGGAAGTTGAGGGCGGTGCGCTCGGCGGTGAGGATCGAGGCGAGAGGGCCGACGACCCGGGCGACGGCGTCGCCGGCCCGTACCCGGTCACCGTCGGACGACGTCCAGGCCACGGCGATGCGGGTGTCGACCTGGGCGAAGGCCTCGTGGGCGGCGTCGCAGCCGGCGAGGACGCCGTCATTGCGGGGGACGATCACCGCGTCGCCGGTGGCCTTCGCCGGCAGGAGGGAGCCGGTGAGGTCGCCGAGGGGGCCGATGTCCTCGGTCAGGGCGGCGGCAACGACCT
>CAYZMG010000137.1:0-5223 GCA_964479465.1 uncultured Acidimicrobiales bacterium | reverse complement strand
GTAACGTCAGGGTAGCGGTAGGTAGGCCTGGCCGCCGACAGGTCGAAGTGGAACTGAAGGCTGTTGATGCGATTGGTGTGCTGGCGCAGCATCTCGTACTTGCGCAGCCGCTCGGGCACCATCTCGTGGCCGATCACCTGAGTGCCCTCCTGAGCGAAGAGGTGAGCGCCGACGATGTGGTCCTCGTGGCCGTGGGTGTAGATGATGTAGCGCACCGGCTTGTCGGTGACCTTGCGCAGCTCGGCCAGCATCAGCGCCGAGCCGACGCCCCCGCCGGTGTCGATGAGCACGACGCCCTCGTCGGTGACCACCCAGCCGGCGTTGGCGAAGGACTGCGCCCAGTACACGCCGTCGCCGTCGGAGGGATCGAGGGCGGCGACCGCTCGGGAGAAGGCGACGAGCTGGCCCGTCCCCACCGCCACCCCTTCGGCGCGCAGCTCGCGGCCGAGGCCGACGAGTGCCGGCAGAAGGTCGACCTCAGCCGTCGCCGACCACCTCCGCCAGGTGCTGGTGGACGAGCACCAGGTCGTCGTGGTCCTTGACGACCGCCCCCAGCGTGTCGACCACGCTCTCTCGGTCAAGGGACGTGGCGCCCAAAAGGGCAAGGGCGTGGGCCCAGTCGATCGTCTCGGCCACGCCCGGCGGCTTGGCCATGTCGAGGGTGCGCAGCCGGGCCACGGCGCCGGTGACCTTGGCCGCGAGATCCTCGGCCACGCCCGGCGCCCGCAGGCGCACGATCTCGATCTCCCGATCCGGCGAGGGATAGTCGATCCAGTGGTAGAGGCAGCGGCGCTTGAGGGCGTCGTGCAGCTCCCGGGTGCGGTTCGACGTGACCACGACCGCCGGCGGCACGTCGGCCTTGATCGTCCCGATCTCGGGCACGGTGACCTGGAAGTCCGACAGGACCTCCAGGAGGAAGGCCTCGAACTCGTCATCGGCCCGGTCGATCTCGTCGATGAGCAGCACGGCATGGTCGCCGGCCCGCAGGGCCTTCAGCAGCGGGCGCTCGACGAGGAACCGGGGCCCGAACAGCTCCTCGACGGCGCGGTCGTCGGCCGCGGCCCGCTCCGACAGAGCCCGGATGTGGAGGAGCTGGCGGGCGTAGTCCCACTCGTAGAGGGCCTGGCCGGCGTCGATCCCCTCGTAACACTGGAGGCGGATCAGCTCGACGCCGAACACGGCGGCGAGAGCCTTGGCCGCCTCGGTCTTGCCGACACCGGCCTCGCCCTCCAGCAGCAGCGGGCGCTGGAGCGACAGGGCCAGGAACATGGCCGTCGCCAGCCCCCGGTCGGCCAGATACGACTGCTCCGCCAGCGCCACGCCGAGCTCCGTCGGAGAGTCGGGCCGGCCCACGTAGCCAGCGTACGGCCGTTTTCCCGGGTTTGAGGACGGGTACCGCCTACGTGGAGGTGTTGCCCATGGCCGAGTACATCTGTCCGAGCTGCGGGAAGGACCTGCCGAGCGAAATGGGCCAGCATGCGACCAACGTGGTCAGCGGCTTGGTCAACTGCCCCCACTGCGGCGAGCCGGTGTCCCTGCGCGAAGGAGCAGTCGAGTCACCCTCGGACGACTACACGGAGGCCGAGGCCGCCCGTCCGGGCCGCACCGAGGGCACCGACGAGTTCGCCGGCAGCGAGACCATCGAAGGCCTCACCGAGGAGCTCAAAGACAAGTACCGCTGAGCGGCGGGCTACCCGCCGGTGCGGTCCGCCACCAAGCGGGACACCAGGATGGTGCGGAAGGCCTCGAACTCCGAGTGGAGCGCGGGCAGGAGGGTTTCGGCTGTCAGGATGTCCTCCCGGGCGCACGCCGTCTCCAGGTCGGCCCCCAACGAACCCAGCCGTCGGGCCCCGAACAGCCCGGAGGCTCCCTGGAGGCTGTGGGCGGCCCGGCCGGCGTCGACCACATCGCCGGAATCGAGGGCGGCGCGGATGCGACTGAGGCGGTTCGCCGTCTCGTCGAGGAACAGCTGGAGGACCCGGGGTGGGTCGGCCGGCGCTGCCGCCGGCGCCATGCCCAGGAGCTCGGTGAGCTTGGCTTCGTCGACCGGGCCGCCCGCCGGCTCCTCACAACCGTCGGCGGGCTCAAGCCAGCGGCTGAGCACCGCCTCCAGGGCGTCCCGGCGGATGGGCTTCGGCAGGTGGTCGTCCATGCCAACGGCCAGGCAGCGGTCGCGCTCGGAGGCCATGGCCGACGCGGTCATGGCGATAATCGGCGTTCGGTGGTCGCCCTCCCGGCGGCGGATCTCCGTGGTCGCCTCGTACCCGTCCATCCCGGGCATCTGGCAGTCCATCAGCACGATGTCGTAGGACTGCCGATCCAGGGCCGCCAGGGCGGCGACACCGTCGCCCACGACATTCGCCACATAGCCCAGCCGCTCGACGAGGGCGCCGGCCACCCGCTGGTTCACCTCGTTGTCCTCGACGATGAGAACCCGCCGCCCGGCGCCGGCCGGCGCCGGAAACGCTGGCGGGGGCAAGAGGTCGGCGGGATTGTGATCGCCGGCGCCGGCGGTGAGCGCCTCGAGCAGTGTGGCCCGCCGGGGCGGCTTGGTGACCCACCCGTCGAACCCGTAGGCCCCGGTGTCGGCCGCCCGCCCCGGCGGCGTGAGCGCCAACGCTCGCACGGTGCGGAGCGACGCGTCCCGCCGGATGGCCGAGAGGAGCTCGGCCTGGCTGAGGGAGCCGGCGTCCACGTCGATGACAATCACATCGAAGGGGCCCTCCACCCCGCTTCCTGGGCCGCTCGGGCCCTGGCTTCGGAGCATCCCGAGCGCCATCTCGCCGTCTGCCACCCCGACCGCGTCCACCCCGGAGGTGCGCAGGAGGCCGAGGATGGCCCCTCGCTGGGCGTAATGCCCGCTGACGACGAGGACGCGGAGGCCGCTGACAGGCGGGTTCGGCTCACCATCGCCCGCCGGCCGGCTGACGTCCGCCTCGTACGGCAGGGCGAACCAGAAGGTGCTGCCCCGACCCAGCTGGCTCGTCACGCCGATCTCGCCGCCCATGAGGTCGACGAGCTGCGTGCAGATGGCCAGGCCGAGCCCCGACCCGCCGTAGATCCGAGTGGTCGACGCGTCGGCCTGCTCGAACGGTTCGAACAGGCGGGCGCGGTCGGCGGGGTGGATGCCGATGCCGGTGTCCTCGACCTCGAAGCGCAGGCTCCGCCCGTCGACCCTGGCCCGGACGATCACATCTCCGCCGGTCGTGAACTTCAGGGCGTTGGCGACGAGGTTCGAGAGGACCTGGCGCACCCGCAGGCGGTCACCCCGGACCACGGCCGGGAGGTCGGCGGCAAAGTCGCCCACCAGCTCCAGGCCTTTCTCCCCAGCCCGCAGGGCGAAGGTGCCGAGGACCCCTTCGAGGACCGGGCGCAGGTCGAACTCCCGCTGCTCGATCTCGAGCTTGCCGGCTTCGATCTTGGAGAAGTCGAGGATGTCGTTGATGATGTCGACCATGGATTCGGCGGAGTCCGCCAGCATGTGGGCGTAGTCGCGCTGGGTGGCGTCGAGGTCGGTGTCGAGGAGGAGACCGGCCATGCCGAGCACCCCGTTCATCGGGGTGCGGATCTCGTGGCTCATGTTGGCGAGGAACGCCGACTTCATCCGGGACTTCTCTCGCGCCTGGTCCAGCGCTTCTTCCTCCAGCCGCTTGCGCTCGGAGACATCACGGAGATTGACGACGATTCCGTTCACCGCAGGGTCGTCGAGCAGGTTGCGCCAGATGGACTCGACGTCGCGCCATGACCCATTGAGGTCCTGGAGGCGGAACTGGTCGCGCTGCTCGCCCGCGGTCCAGGAGCCGGCGGCGGCCAGCTGCTCGCAGATGCGGGGCCGCTCGTCGGGATGAATCAGGCTGAGGAGGTCGGCGTCGGACGCCGGGTCGAGGTACCGGCCGGCGGCAGGGTTGGCGTAGACGAGGTGCCCGCCGGCGTCGAGGATGGCGATGACGTCGCTCGAGCTGCGCACAAGCTGCTGGAGGCGCGCCTCACTCCAGCCCAACGACACTTCCGCCGCCTCCCGCTCACGGGTGAGGGCGAGGAACCGGCCGAGCACGAGCGCAGCCATCCCGGTGATCGTGGCGACGAATACGAACTCGCGGATGCCTGGAGCCTGGCGCAGCATGAGTGCCGAGGGGCCGGCGATGGCGGCCAGCCCCACGGCCACGAGGCGGGCCGGGCCGAAGCGCCGCAGGGCGTGGTCGCCGGCGCCGGTGAGGCGCTGCATCGACGGGTCGAGGGCGGCGAGGGCCAGGAGTCCGTAGGACAGGAGCCACGTCAGGTCGACCCAGTGACCGGTTTCGTAGCCGTCGGCCCCCTCGATGATGGCGTAGACGATGTCGCCGAAGAGCTGGAACACGACACCGGCCACGAGGAGGGCGTAACTCCACGTGCGCCCCCTGGTGATGGCGCCAAACGCAGTGCCGGCCAGGACCCCCAGCAACACCACGTCGGCCACCGGGTACGCCACGTACACCCACCCGGCGAGCCCATCGGCATCCCCGAGCGCGGGCTCGACGAGGAACGCCCAGCCGATGGCGAAGGTGGCCATCCCGAAGATCCCGCCCTCCACGAGGAGTCCCCAGGACCGGCCGGGGTGCCCGGCTCGGGCCAGGCTGACCAGGCCCCACGCCAAGAGCGGGTAGGCCGAGAGGTACACGAGGTCGACGACGGAGGGGCCGGGAACCTCCCTGTGCAGCACGGCGTCGTAGAGGAACCACATGGCGTCGGCGGCGGAGAACAGAGCCAGGCCGGCGGCGAGGAGGTACCAGCCGGTCGGTCGGGGCGGGCGCCAGAGCCGGACGCCGACAAGCACCGACGCCACGGCCACCATACCCAGCACCTGATACGCGAGGTCCTGCCAAAGCGTCGGTAGGAACAGGTAGGAGGCCAGGCCCACGGCGAAGACGAACGAGACGGCGGCGACGGGGCCGCGAGGGCGGTCGACGCGTGGGCGGGACCAGTCGCCGGATGCGAAGAAGGGCGGCTCGACCCCTGCGGCCCGAGGCGGCGGAGTGTCGGCTAGCCGGGGTTCGTTCACTCGGGCTCTCCGTTCCCCTTGATGCGGCAAAGAAACTGATCTGGTCCTTGCTCATCTCTGTCGGCGCAAAGATCCCAGCCCTTAAGCCGTCGGGGCCGATGGGTACGGCTGCACTAGCGCGGGCTGGCCAGACGCGACTCTGCCGGGCCCGAGGGCCCGGCAGACGTCAGCGGTACTACTTGTGG
>CAYZMG010000136.1:0-5690 GCA_964479465.1 uncultured Acidimicrobiales bacterium | reverse complement strand
CGGGGCCGACCTGGCCCCGCAGCAGCGCCGGCAGGTCCACCCGCACGATGATCTTGGCCCTCGATCCGGCCTTGGCGCCGGCGCCGGCGCCGGCGACCAGCTCCACCAGGGCATCGGCGGCGTAGGCCTCGGTGGGCTCGTGGCGACCCCCGGCCCGGGCCTGGCGGAACAGCCGGTCCCGGACCGCCTCGATTGCGGCCATGACCACCGCACCGACCTCGGGGTTGTGGCGCATCCGAAGGTTCCATGCCCCTTCGGCATCGGTCCAGGCCCGCAGGAACCGCTGGGCGTGGATGGCCTTGCGCCGGGCCTCGGCGTCGGGGCGGGCGGATGCCTTGGTCCGCCCGCAGTGCTCCCGCAGCTCGGCCAGCGACGATGCCAGCGCCTTCTCCACCAGCGCGGCCTCGGCCGCGGGAGCGACCACTGCGGCATCCGCCACCGCCGCTACCTGGGAAGCGGACAGCTCCCCGGAGCGGGCGGCGGCGGCCAACGCCGGCAACTTCTCCAGCCGCCGGGCCGTCTCCAGTACCTCCCCGGCCCGGCGAACCGACGTCCCGGAACCACGGGCGAGGTGGGCGGCGGCCGAGCGGGCGCCGGCGGCCTTCCACGCCTCGCCGGCGGCGGAACGAGCCGCAGCCAGCCCCTTGACCGTCGCCGCCAGGTTCTCGATGGCCGCGGCCACAAGCACCACCGCCCCAGCGTCGTCACACGACAGCCGTGCCGCGTCGAAGCCGGCCGCGTAGCGGCCCACCGCCTCCCGCAACTGCCCGATCTGTTCACACATCGCAGCCGTCTCCAGCGTCGGAGGGCCTGACCGAGGAGGGAGCCGATCCCTCGAAGCGAACTGGTGTTCGTAGACTAGCAAGCCGGGCGAGCAAGCGCAAGGCCCTACTCCATCGTGGACAAACAAATCGAGCTGGCGATCCGTCGCCCTCGTGAGCCGCTGACCGAGGTCCTTCGGCCCTACCCCGCCGGCCCGGTAACGGACCACACTCCGGGCATGAGGGCAGCGACGCGCCGATGACCCGCCTACTCCTGGTCGAGGACGACGACGCCATCGCCGACCCGCTGGTCGAGGGGCTCGGGCGGGAGGGGTTCGACGTCGACCGGGTGGGCACGGGCTCCGCTGCCCTCAGCGCGCCGGCCGCCGACCTCGTCCTCCTCGACCTCGGCCTCCCCGACCTCGACGGGCGGGAGGTGTGCCGGCGCCTGCGGACCGAGTCGCGCACGCCGATCATCGTCGTCACCGCCCGTGACGACGAGGTCGACCAGGTGATGCTCCTGGAGATGGGCGCCGACGACTACGTGGTCAAGCCGTTCCGGTTCCGGGAGCTGGTGGCCAGAATCCGAGCCGTGTTGCGGCGGGCCGAACTCCCGGCGAACGCCGCCGGCGAACGACCGGTGCGCGTCGGCGAGCTCATCGTCGACCGGCGGCGGCGGCGGGCGTGGCTCGGCGAGCGGGAGCTGACACTCGCCCCCAAGGAGTTCGACCTTCTCGACCTTCTGGCCCGTCAGCCCGGCGCCGTCTGTACCCGGGAGGAGATCCTTTCCGAGGTGTGGGACCCGCACTGGTGGGGGCCGACCAAGACCCTCGACGTGCACGTCGGCGCGCTGCGTCGCAAACTCGGCGACCCGAAGTGGATCTCGACGGTCCGGGGCGTCGGCTACCGGCTCGAGCAGCCGCCGTGACCGGCCAGTGACCCGCCGGCTCCTCCTGTCCTACCTGACGATCACCGCCTTCGTGCTTGTCGTGCTCGTCGCCCCGCTCGGGATCACCTTCGCCGCCCGCGAGCGCGACCGCCTGGAGGTGGCGATCGAGCGCGACGCCAGCGCGGTGGCTTCGCTGGCGGAGGAGGCGCTAGAGCACGGCCAGCCCCTCGACCCGGTGCGCCCGGTGCTCGAGCAGTACGCCGCCGGCGGTGGGCGGATCGTCATCGTCGACCCCCGCGGTATCTCGATGGAGGACAGCGACGCGCCAGGCCAGCCGGCCCGCGACTTCTCCACCCGTCCCGAGATCCAGGCCGCCCTCGCCGGCGAGCGGTCCGGGGGCGTGCGGGCTTCCACCACGCTCGGCCACGACCTGCTCTACGTCGCTCTCCCCGTGGCATCGGGCGGCGTCATCCACGGTGCGGTGCGCATCTCCTACCCCACCTCGACGGTCGACGCGAGGGTCCGCTCCAACTGGCTCCGGCTCGGCGGGCTGACGGTGGCCGTCCTCGCGTCCGTGGCCGCCGCCGGCCTGGTCCTGGCCCGAGGCGTGACGGGGCCCGTCAGCCGCCTCGAGAACGCGTCCCACGAGCTGGCCGCCGGCGACTTCGACGTTCGGGTCTCGGAGGACGACGGCCCACCCGAGCTCCGGGCCCTCGCCCGCTCGTTCAACGTGATGGCGAACCGCGTCGACCAGCTGATCGGCGCCCAC
This sequence comes from uncultured Acidimicrobiales bacterium, assembly GCA_964479465.1. Classification (GTDB taxonomy): domain Bacteria; phylum Actinomycetota; class Acidimicrobiia; order Acidimicrobiales; family AC-14; genus CADCTB01. The sequence continues at coordinate 3,271 of CAYZMG010000136.1, read as the reverse complement.
CGCCGCTTCGTCGCCGACGCCTCCCACCAGCTGCGTACGCCGCTCACCGCGCTCCAGCTGCAGCTGGAGACCCTCGACGGAGCGCCGCCGGCGCAGCGGAGAATGAAGGTGGCGGCGGCGCTGGCCGAGACCGAGCGACTCGGGCAACTGGTGGAGTCGCTACTCGTACTGGCCCGGGCCGATGCGGGACCGGCCGCCGAGGTGACCGTCGACCTGGGTGGCGCCGTGCGCGAGCGGGCCGCCGTGTGGGGTCCCGTCGCCCGCCAGCGCGACGTCGAGCTGAAGGTCGAGGTGCCTCCCGGCGCGCCGGTGCGGACGATGTCGGGTGCCATCGAGCAGGTCCTCGACAACCTCCTCTCGAATGCCATCGCCGTGTCGCCGGCGGGGAGCGCCGTCCGGCTCACCGTCATCGCCGACGGCGCGGCCGTCGAGCTCCACGTTGCCGACCAGGGTCCCGGCATGACCGCCGCGCAGCGGGACCGGGCCTTCGAGCGGTTCTGGCGTGCCCCCGACGCTTCGGGTCGCGGGTTCGGCCTGGGGTTGGCGATCGTCCACCGACTCGTCACCGCGTCGGGCGGGGAAGTCCGGCTCCAGCCGGGCGCCGGCGGGCGGGGGCTGGACGCAGTCGTCGTGCTCCCCCGGCCGGCACACCACCGAGCGGCCTGAATCTTTCCCTTCTCCTTCCTTTGGCCTGGGCCTGGCTTCACCTCCGCCTCCGTAGGTTTGGCCCATGCAGCGACGCAAGGCCATCACCACCGCAGCGAGCATCTCGCTCGCACTTTTCAGTGCCGCCACTGCCATGGCGGTCAACACCGGGCTCCTGCTCAGCCCGCCGACCAAGGGCGTCGGCCAGCTCAACGCGGTGACCGCCGATGCTCTCGGGCCGGCGCCGACCACGATGCCGCCGGCGCCCCCGCAGACGATCATTGTGACGGTGCCCCGCTCCGCGGTCAGCGGGGCGGCGCCGGCTGCCACCAGCGCCCCGGCGGTCACCATCGCACCCCTGCGGCAGGCGCCGGCCGCCGTCCCGTCCCCGACAGTTGCCATCGCACCTGCGTCGAAGGCGACCACGAGCACCACCGCCGGCACCTCGCGCACGTCGACCACGGTGCGGGAGGAGGACGACGAGGACGAGGACGAGGACGAGGACGAGGACGAGGACGAGGACGATCGCCCGACCACGTCGACGCGCCCGTCGGGTGGCGAGGATGACGACTGATCGGCCCCGCCCACCGGCGGCGGAGCCGGCGGTGGGCGCGAAGAGATCGGCCCATGCCGCCGCCGGCGGGCGGATCCTGGCGGCCGGCGTCAGTGCCAGCGTCGCCGTCGGCCTCGTGGCGGTCATGGCCAGCCCCCGCCCCGACGACGTCCTGCTGACCGTCACCCATCCCCAGGCCGCCGCGCCCGAGATGGCACCGACGACCACTGCACCTCCCCAGGTGGTCATCGTCATCATCGAGGACGCGCCGCCGGCGACGATCGCGCCGGCGCCGGCCAAGCGAGCGCCGGCGACGATCGCGCCCACGGCCCGCACGCCGGCCCTGGTCCCGCCGCCCACCGTGACCGTGCCCGCCCCGCCGACGATGCTGGCGCCCAAGCCGGCGGTCACGCCGGCGACGGCCAAACCCACCACCAAGACCAGTGCCAGCTGAGATCCGCTATCCCGTGATGGGCACCAGCGCCCACGTCGTCGTGGTGGGCGGGGACGAGGCCCGCCTGATCGACGCCGCCCGCCGGCGGCTCGACGACCTGGAACGCCGGTGGAGCCGGTTCCTACCCGGCAGCGAGATCAGCCGGCTCAACCGTCGCCCCGACCGGCCGGTCGTCGTCTCGCCGGACACGTTCGGCCTGGTAGCCAGGTCGGTCGACGCCTGGCATGCCACCGGCGGGCGGTTCGACCCCACCGTCCTGCCCGCGATGCTGGCCGCCGGCTACGACCGGGATTTCGCCGAGGTTGCACTGGCAGCATTGCCGCTCGGCTCCCCGCTGCCGTCCCCTGGCTGCGGCGGCATCCGTCTCGACCCGGCTGTCTCCGCTGTCTGGCTCCCCGCCGGCGTGGGCGTCGACCCCGGCGGCATCGGGAAGGGGCTGGCCGCCGATCTCGTCAGCCGGGAGCTGGTCGAGGCCGGAGCGGCCGGCGTGCTGGTGAACGTCGGAGGTGACCTCCGGGTACGCGGCACGCCGCCGGCCGGCGACGAATGGACCGTGGCCGTCGAGGACCCGGCCGATGGCGCTCGGGAGCTGGCCCGGTTCGGTCTCACGTCCGGCGCGGTAGCGACCAGCAGCCGGCTGCGCCGGCGCTGGCATGCCGGCGACAGAGATGTCCATCACCTCATCGACCCCACCACCGGATCGGCGGCGCAGAGCGACGTGACCACGGTGACCGTCGTCGCCGCCGATGCGTGGTGGGCGGAGGCGCTGGCCACTGCGCTGTGCGTCAGCCCCGCGCCGGCCGCGCTCCGCTCCCGCCGCGACGCATCAATACTCATCGTGCGGGCCGACGGGACCACGATCACCACACCGGAACTTCAGGCGGTGCTCCGGTGACCGGCGAGATTTGGTGGTACGTGGCCCGCTCCACCGGGATCGTGGCCTGGTCCCTGCTCACGCTGTCGATGACATGGGGCCTGATGCTGCGGACGAAGATCCTCAACGGCCGCCCGACGCCGCGCTGGCTCCTCGATCTCCACCGGTTCCTGGGCGCGATGTCCATCGTCTTCGTCGCCCTGCATCTCGCCGCCCTGGTGGCCGACAGCTACACCTACTTCGGGCCGGCCGAGCTCCTCATCCCGTTCGCCTCCTCGTGGCGGCCGGCGGCGGTCGCCTTGGGCGTGGTCGCGCTGTACCTGCTCGCCGCCGTCGAGGTGACGTCGTTGCTGATGCGCCGGATGCCCCGGCGCTGGTGGAGGGCGGTCCACATGTCGAGCTTCGCCACGTTCCTGCTCGCCACCCTGCACACCGTCACCGCCGGCACCGATGCCCGGAACTCGATGCTCATCCTGGCCGTCAACGTGGCCGTTGCCGCGGTCCTGTTCCTGATCCTCGTCCGCGTGCTCGCCCCCGGTCGGGCCCGAGGCCGCAACCACCAAGGAAGTCCGAGAGTCCATGCGAGTGTGGATTGACGAAAGGAGGCCGAGATTGCCGGGGTGCCGGTTGCGGGTGCCGTCAACCTGGGTTGACAGGATCGGACCGTCAACGTAGGTTGGCAGAGGTGTAGCTCGCTGGAACGATCGACGTGCCGGAGCCCTCCGACCGGAAGCGGCGTTCGCAT
>CAYZMG010000135.1:0-6092 GCA_964479465.1 uncultured Acidimicrobiales bacterium | reverse complement strand
GATGAGCGCGTCACCGTCGAGGCCGATCGCCACGGTGGCGAGCGGGGGGTGGGTCTTGAGCATGACCGGTTCGCCGGACTGGGCGACCAGCAGCCAGCGCCGGTCGCGGCGCAGGCCGCGGGCCAGCGCCGTCGCCTCGGCCAGCGGCACCGCGCGCGCGGCCTTCAGCGGGTAGGCGAACAGACCGGCGATGCGGAGATCCTGCACGGCGTCACTCCCTCGGCACGAGCCGGGACGGCACGTCCATTTCCATCTCCAGCAGGGCCTGCGACAGCGTCTTGCCCTGCGGATCCAGCATGAGCGACACGGTGCCGCCGCCGCCGAGGGTCCGTTCCAGCAGGAAGTTCAGGGCCAGCAGGTTGGGCGCCTCGTGGCGCGTGACCCGTCCCAGCACGATGCCCTTGAAGAAGCGCCGCACGACGGCCGGCGTCAGTTCGCGGCGCAGCCAGGCGTACAGGTCGGGGCTGCGGCACAGCACGCCGATGTTGCAGGTGTCGCCCTTGTCGCCCGAGCGCGCGTAGGCCAGCGCGCGCAGCTTCACGCGGCGCGTGCGGCCGCCGGCGGCGGGCGCGGGCGGCGCCTTGACGGCGGGCACGGCCGCGGAAACCCGCGGCGGGGCCGGATCCGTGAAGGAGACGACGTCGTTGCGCTCGGGGCCGTGGGTGTCCAGGGCCGTGACCCGGGCCGTGACGCTGCTGCGACGGATCAGGGCGGGCCAGTAGGCCACGACCTCCGACGGCTTCGGCCGCCCGCCGGTCACCGCCAGGCCCGAGGGACCCGAGAGGATCATCGTCGGCAGCACCATGCCGAAGTCGTGGACCTTGGCGCGGTCGTGGTCGCGCACGCCCAGGCGCAGCAGCACCTCGTCGGTCTCGCAGCGGCCGAGGGTCTCCGGCCAGATCGAGCCGGTGCCGACGACCGAGGTGTGGGTGGCGGCGAATTTGTGCCCCACGCGACGCCAGAAGGCGCGGGCGAGCGTCTCCGCCTTCAGCGTGGCCTCGGGACCGCTGACCAGGATGGTGCCGACGGCCTTCCAGCCGTCCTGGTAGGCCATCGAGACCTTGAAGTTCTCGGGCCGCGGCACCCCGCGCACGCCCGAGACGCGCACCCGGTCGCGGCCCAGGTCCTCCAACCGGATCGTGTCGAAGCGGGCGACGACGTCGGGCGAAATGTAGGAACGCGGGTCGCCCATCTCGTAGACGAGCTGCTCCTTCACGGTCTTCTCGCTGACGAGACCGCCGGTGCGGCGGTGCTTGGTCACGACGAAGGACCCGTCCGGCGACACCTCGACGATCGGGTAGCCGATGCGGTCGTAGGTGGGCACGTCGCGCCAGTCGGTCAGGTTGCCGCCGGTGGCCTGCGTGCCGCACTCGATGACGTGGCCGGCGACCACGGCGCCGGCCAGGGCGTCCCAGTCGTCGCGAGCCCAGCCGTGGTGCCAGGCCGCCGGGCCGCACACGACCGCCGCGTCGGTGGTGCGGCCGGTGACGACGATGTCGGCGCCGGCGTTCAGGGCCTCGACGATGCCCCAGCAGCCCAGGTAGGCGTTGGCCGTGATGAAGCGCGACGTGTCGCCGATGGGCTCGCCGGTGTCGAAGTGGGCCAGATCGATGCCGGCGGCCACCAGCTCGTCGAGGCGGCCGAGGATGTCGTCGCCGTTGACGTACGCGATGGTGGGCGACAGCCCGAGCTTGTCGGCGACCTCGGCGATCGCGTCGGCGCAGCCGTCGGGGTCGAGGCCGCCGGCGTTGGAGACGACCTTGATGCCCTTGTCCAGGCAGGTGCCCATGACCTGCTCCATCTGGGTGACGAAGGTGCGGGCGTAGCCGCCGTTGGGCCGCTTGGCCCGGCTGCGCTGGAGGATGAGCATGGTCAGCTCGGCCAGCCAGTCGCCGGTGAGCACGTCGATGGGCCCGCCCTCGACCATCTCGCGCGCGGCGGCGATGCGGTCGCCGTAGAACCCGGAGCAGTTGGCGATGCGGATCGGCTCGGTCATGTGCCCTCTTCCTCGTCGGAGCCGTCGTCGATGACGAGCAGCGTGGCACCGTTGTCGACCTGGTCGCCGGCGGCGACCTGGATCTCGGTGACCACGCCGGCCACCGGCGCCCGGACGTGGTGCTCCATCTTCATGGCCTCGAGCACCACCAGGACCTGCCCGGCCTCGACCTCGTCGCCCACCGCACAGCGGACCTCGAGCACCGCCCCCGGCATGGGGGCGTGGAGGCCGCCGCCGGCCAGATCGCTGCCCGGCGGCACGAACCGGGGCACGATGTCGAACGACACGGTGCCGGTCGGGACCTGCACGTGGATGCTGGTGCCGGCGTCGGTGACCCGCGACCTCGTGCGGCGGCCGTCGAGCTCGACGTCGATCTCGCCACTCGACCAGGCGTGGACGCGGGCGTGGCCCTCCCCCACCGCGAAGGTGCCGTCCCGCCGGGACTGGTAGGTGACCTCGACGTCCTCGCCACCGTGGCGGAGCACCACCCGCTCGGGCGGCATCAGGGAGTTGCGCCAGCCCGAGGGCACTTCGGCGAGCACGCGGGCGTGGGCCCGGTTGTCGCCCTGCAGCCACAGCGCGGCGGACACGGCGGCCCGGCGGAGCGCCTCGTCGTCGAGCACCAGGGACCGGGGCGGGTCGATCCGGTCGATGAAGTCGGTGGTGGTGTCGCCGGTCAGGAAGGCCGAGCTGCGCAGCGTCTCGGCCAGGAACGCCCGGTTGGTGACGACCCCGCCGAGGTGGAGCCGCTCCAGTGCCAGCGCCAACCGCCCGGCGGCCTCGGCCCGGGTGGGGCCGTGGGCCACCACCTTGGCCAGCATCGGGTCGAAGTCGACCCCGACCACGGAGCCGGCGGCGACGCCGCTGTCCCAGCGGATGGCCGGGTCCGCCGGCTCCTCGTAGGCCACCAGGCGCCCGGTGGCGGGCAGGAACCCGCTCGCCGGGTCCTCGGCGTAGAGGCGGGCCTCGACGGCGTGGCCGGTGAAGGTGACCGAACCCTGATCGTGGTCGAGGGGCTCGCCGGCGGCGATGCGCAGCTGCTCGCGGACCAGGTCGATGCCGGTGACCTCTTCGGTGACCGGGTGCTCGACCTGGAGCCGGGTGTTGACCTCGAGGAACGAGAACTCGGCCCGGTCCTCGTCGTAGAGGAACTCGACCGTGCCGGCCGACCGGTAGCCGAGCGTGCGGGCCAGCACCAGCGCGGCCTCGCCCATGGCGCTGCGCTGGGCGTCGTCGATGACGGGTGACGGCGACTCCTCGATCACCTTCTGGTGCCGGCGCTGGATGGAGCACTCCCGCTCCCCCAGGTGGATGAGGTTGCCGTGCTCGTCACCCAGGATCTGGATCTCGATGTGCCGGGCCCGAGGGACGTAGCGCTCGAGGAACACGCGGTCGTCACCGAACGCGCCCTTGGCCTCGCGCTGGGCGGCGGCCACGGCCTCGTCGAGGTCCTCGGGACGCTCGACGATGCGCATGCCCTTGCCACCACCGCCGGCGGCCGCCTTCACGAGCAGCGGGAAGCCCACCTCGCCGGCCGAGCCCGGTTCGTCCGAGGACGGCAGGGTGGGCACGCCGGCCTCGACGGCGATGCGCTTGGCCGCGAGCTTGTCGCCCATCGACTCGATGACCTCGGGGCTCGGGCCGACCCAGGCGATGCCGGCGTCGATCACCGCCCGGGCGAAGCCCGCGTTCTCGGAGAGGAAGCCGTAGCCGGGGTGGACGGCATCCGCGCCGGCGGCGCCGGCCGCAGCCACGACCGCGGCGGCGTCGAGGTACCCGCCGTCGGGGAGGCGGATCGCCTGGTCGGCCTCGGTGACGAAGGGGGCGGCGGCGTCGGCGTCGACGTAGACGGCGATGCAGCGCATGCCCATGGAGCGCGCGGTCCGGAACACGCGCCGGGCGATCTCACCGCGGTTGGCGACGAGGACGGAGGTGATGGGACGGCTCACAGGCGGAACACCCCGTAGCTCGATGCGCCCTCGATCGGGCGGTTGCGGACGGCGGAGAGGGTGAGCCCGAGCACCGTGCGGGTGTCGCGGGGATCGATGATGCCGTCGTCGCTGATCGCCCCGGTGGCCACCAGGGCGAGCGAGCCCTTCTCCTGGGCGTCCTCGACCATGGCCACGATGGCGGCGTCCTGCTCTTCGTCGAAGGGCTCGCCCTTGCGGGCCGCCTGGCCCCTCCGGACGATGGACATGACGCCGGCGATCTGCTTGGGCCCCATCACCGCGATCTTGGCCGTGGGCCAGATGAAGGTGAACCGGTTCCCGAAGGCCCGGCCCGACATGCCGTAGGTGCCGGCGCCGTAGCTGGAGCCGATGATCACCGTCAGGTGCGGCACCGTGGAGTTGGTGACCGCGTTGATCATCTGCGAGCCCTTCTTGACGATGCCCTCGGCCTCGAAGTCCTTGCCGACCATGAAGCCGGTGATGTTCTGAAGGAACACCAGCGGCGTGTCGGTCTGGTTGCACAGCTGGATGAAGTGGGCGGCCTTCTGGGCGGAGTCCGGATAGATCACGCCGTTGTTGCCGAGGATCCCGACCGGGTAGCCGTGGATCTGGGCCCAGCCGCAGATCATGCTCGGCCCCCACCGCGGCTTGAACTCCTCGAAGCGGGAGCCGTCGACGGTGCGGGCGATGACGTCGCGCACGTCCACGGGCTGGCGCAGGTCGCGGCTGACCAGCCCGAGCAGCTCCTCGGGGTCGTGGATCGGCGGGTCCCCGGGACCAGACGGCTCCGGGCCGGGCTTGGGGATCTGGAGGTGGGAGACGACCTCCCGGCACAGCCGGAGCGCGTCCATCTCGTCCTCGGCGAAGTAGTCGCCGAGGCCGGAGACCTCGGCGTGCAGCGCGGCGCCGCCCAGGGTCTCGTCGTCGGACTCCTCGCCGGTGGCCATCTTCACCAGCGGCGGGCCGGCGAGGAAGATCTTGGACTTCTCCTTGATGACGATGACGTAGTCGGAGAGCCCGGGCTGGTACGCACCGCCGGCCGTGGACGACCCGAACACGACGCACACCGAGGGGATGCCGAGCTTGGACAGCTCGATCATCTCGTAGAACGGGCGGCCGGACTCGGCGAAGTGGGTGGTCTGGGTCTTGGGGCCGTCGCTGCCGGCGCCGCCCATGCGCAGATCGGCGCCGGCCGACTCCACGAAGCTGATGTAGGGCATCCGGTTGTCGCGTGCGATCTCGATGGCCCGCGACCACTTCTTGCCGGCGTAGGGGGTGAGGGCCCCGCCGAGCACGGACGGGTCGTTGCCCATGATCACGCACTCGGTGCCGGCGATGACCCCAACCCCGATCACCATGCCGCCGCCGATGGTGTAGTCCGAGCCGTAGCCGGCCAGCGCGCTGATCTCCAGGAAGGGGCTGTCCGGGTCGAGCACGTTGGCGATGCGCTCCCGGATGGGCATCTTGCCTCGCGACCGCATGCGGGCGATCGACGCCTCTCCCCCGCCGGCCTCGGCCTCGGCGAGCAGGTCGTCGATCTCGGCGAGCTGCTCGAGCACGTCCTCGCGGTTCTGGCGGAACTGTTCACTGGTGGTGTCGACGTTCGACGGCAGCGCCGGTGCCAGCAGCGGTGTTCTCATCGGGTGGATCCCTCGGTGGTGTGGTGGACGGTCAGTGACGCAGGGGCGACGGGTGGCGGGCCTCGACGATGTCGTCGCAGCGGGTGCGCACCAGCGCCTCGGTGCTCTCGGGGTGGGTGAGGATGTAGAAGCGGTCCTCGCGCACAGCCTCGACGACGGCCGCGGCGACCTCGTCGGGGGACAGGATCTGGCCGAAGGCGCCGATGGCGTCTTCGGTGGCGGAGCTGTCGCCGGCCCCGTCCAGCAGCGCCGAGAGCCCGCTGGACCCAGCGCCGTCGGCCAGCTGCTCGGGCCGGTTGCGCTGGGACTCGAAGATGTTGGTCATCACCAGGCCCGGGCACAGGACCGACACCCCGATGTCAGCGCCGGCGAGGTGTAGGTCCCGGTGCAGGGTCTCGCTGAGCGTCACCACGCCGTGCTTGGACACGTTGTAGGCGCCGAGGTAGGGCACGGAGATCAGGCCGGCCATGGACGCCGTGTTGACGATGTGCCCCGAGCCCTGGCGGA
>CAYZMG010000134.1:0-6113 GCA_964479465.1 uncultured Acidimicrobiales bacterium | reverse complement strand
CATCAACCGGGCTGGTGAGGTTTCTCCTTGACACGGATCACCCATATAACGCCGGCATGGGGGGATACCGGATGGATGCTCCGGAACTTGACGAGCGCTTCACGGCAATATGAGTGGGTGCTGGTCCGAGCCCGCATCTCGCTCTGGTCGTCGGATCGGGCCTTCCGTCTACCGGCATCCGGAACGCCGTCGATGCTCTTCCGGTTCGGCGGCGACGATGGTGAGTTACTGGGCGGAAGGGCGACCGCTGTGACGGGGGACGACTTCGCCCCCGGAACCGACCACGACGCACGGATTGAGTTCTGGGCCGCGGAAGCCGCCCGGGGCATCGTGAAAGCCGGGGAATCGTTCACCGTCTGGTACGGCGGCGACATCGGGAACGGCGTGGTCGCGTCCGTCGATTGATTTCACCCATCCCATAATCCCGGGCGAGCAAGGGTGTGATGCCCATCCCACAACGCCGGCCGTGGGCACACGCAACCCATCGGTGAAGTCCCGGCGTTACGCTCCGATCTGCACGGGTTCCTCGGGAAGCCCATCGATGAGCAGCTGGCGAAGGCGATGTGCAAGATCCTCGGGCACGAGACGCTCTGCCGCCTTCGCAAGCGCATCCAGTTCCCACCACATCCATTCCGAGATTGTCTGTCGCTCGAGCTCGGTGAACCCCGACGACTCGACTCGGAAGGAGGGCACCCTTGCGAGGTACCACCTCTCACGATGATCTATCAGCCGGCCCAGAAAGGTCCCAACGTGTCGGCGGTGCCATACCTCCGTCAGGGAAAGCGCACCCGTCCAGCCCGTCTCCTCGAAGACCTCTCGCCGGGCGGCGTCGCAAGGGCTTTCTTCCAAGTCGATGCCGCCTCCCGGTGTGCACCAGAAGCGCTCGCCGTCGTCGGCGCTGTAGCGAAAGAGCAGAACTCGCTCCTCTTGGTCTACGAGCAGGACCCGAACGGCCAGACGCACAACCGAGCCGGGGGCCGGAGCATCCGGCCAAGGCACCTCCATGGTCACATTGTCCCCTATCAGCGCCCCCCGAGCCGGTAGGAGGTGACCCAGACCGCCGGCCTTGGGGCGCAGGGCTCGTTCCCCCCCGTACAGGGGAGCGGGCGGCCGGCCTGCCCGCCGTTCGCTCCGCACTCCCGCCTGCAACTGCTGCACACCTGGACACGTCCCCCCGGTGTTGGCCGACGGCCTGTCCCCCTCTAGAGGAACGGTGGTCCGGAACGCCAGCACCATCAACTAACGCCGGCCTCGGGACCCTGCGAGCGGGGACCAAGCGGACGCCCGCCCGTGCACTTCGTCGGGCTACTCGGCTGAGACCGGTGACGATCGATGTCATCTCGATCTTGTTCCGACGATCGGGAGCTCGCGGATAGCGCCCGATTCCATCGTGCGGTCTCACGCGCTCTTCATTACTAGATCGCGGCGGCGCATGGCCGATCGTGTCCACATCCCGGCGCCGCCCACTACGACCATGGCGAGTCCTAGTTGCTGCGTGCGCACGGACCCGCCGGTGCTTGCCAGCGTTACCGATGATGACCGGGGCCGAGTGCTCGGGGTCGTCGGGGACGCTGGCGACCCTGACTGCGTCGGGCTGTCGCTCGGCCTGGATACACCCGACGAACCGGCGAGGAGAGTGGGGCTGGCGGATGATCCCAAGTACTGCGAGTCACCGGCGAAAGAGGCCGTGTAGCCGCCGTCGAGCAGTATTTGAGCCGCGGCGCCGAGACCGCTGCAAGTGGCCACCCCGCCGGCGTCGGTGACCGCCTGGCAGGCAACTCCGGTCGAGGTGCTCATGACCACCGTCCGGCCTACGATCGGCGCCCCGCCGGCCGTTTGCGTCAGCGCGGCCCGCAGTGTGAACAGGCCTTGCACCGGCGCATCCGCGGTGATGGTCGATGACACGGCACCACCGCCGCAGCCCGTCGACCTGTTGACGGTGTCTGAATTCAGTGTCACGGCCCCATTTCGTGCGAGCAGCCGACCTGAGACCGCGGTTCCCGCATTGGCGCTCACCGAGGTCAGTGCGAGGATGGTGCCGAGAAACGTCGAAGCGGTCCCGAGCGTCGCCGAGCTGCCGACCTGCCAGAACACGTTGCACGGAGAGGAGCCGTTGATGAGGTTCACTCGACTGGCAGAGGCGGTTATCAGGGTGGACGCAGCTTGGAAGATGAAGACGGCATTGGCATCACCCTGGGCGTCGAGGGTGAGCGTCCCGGTGATTCCCAGGGTGGCCCCGCGGTAGACGCCGGCCGCAAGTGTCTGTCCTCCCAGCTCGGCTCCGACCAAGGCGGAGGGCGGTCGGCCGGCGGCATCGTTGTACGCGGTTGTGACGTCAGCCTGAGCCTGGGCGGCGACGGCGTCGGTGGCGTGGATCGTGCCACCGAGGACGATGCCCGGTGGGAAGTTCGTCACCGCGCTGCCGGGACTCACCCCGAGGTTGCCGGTGATGCTGGTTGGCCCAGTGTTTGTGACCGTCGTCCCGGCAAGGACCGTGAAGCTCTCGGCCGTGCCCAGCCCCACGGGCGCCTCCGCCGCCAAGACAGGACTCGCGAGCGCGCAACACGCCGTCGACAAAAGCAGCATTCCCGAGAGCCGGAACCGGCCGAAGACCCGCACGATGCTGTACCGCCTTACGGCCGACCTGCACGTCAAGCCCTCCGCCGTCCGGCCAGCCTTTCACACCCTGCCGGGTTTGGAAGGTCCGCACCGCCACGCCGAACATGAGGCGATACACGGGCCTAGGGCTGGGGCAAGGGCTCTCCAGGTGCAACTTCTGCCCAGGACCGCCCCTGACCCTTGGCGCCGCGGTGCCAGACGACTTAGGGACGATTGCTATGTGCGTGGTCGATCGGGACCTGAGCTGCCCCCTAACGACCGACCCCGCGAGTCCGCCAGCGTCGCCCTGAACGCCGGCCGGGGGCCAGGCATTGTGACTACGAAACAGTGCCCGCGGGCAGGATCCACTCGGTCGGTTGGCCGGTGATCCCGGCGATGAGGTCGAAGTCGTGGTCGTAGTGGAGGACAACCAGCCCGGCCGCCTCCGCTGCTGCGGCGATCAACAGGTCGGCGATCTTCGCCCCGCGCTGTTGGCTTCCTTCGGCGAGCGCATCCTGGACGGCGACGGCCCGGCTCAAGGTTTTCTGGGTCATCTCCACGAAAGGCCACGCCGCGCGCTGCGCGCGCATGGCCCGGTGCGACGCCGGGCTCGTCGAGGAGAAGCCGGCTTCAAGGTCTGTCGGGGTGCAACGCGCAACCAGTGCGCTCTCCAGGAGCGGCAGGAGCCGAACGGCGACCAGAGGGTGGCCAACACGGGCTAGCGCCGACGTGTCGCCGAGGTAGTAGGGCCTTAGCCCCACGCGTCGCGCCGGGCCGCCGGATCGGCGAGGGCGTCGGTGTCGACTCCGTGCTCGGCCAGCAACGCCCGCCGGCGCTCCGCTAGGGCAAGGACCTCATTGAAGGCATCGTCAACCGTCGCCTTCAACGTCCGCGTCCCTAGCAGGGCGCGCACCGCCTCCAACTTGTCGTCGTCGACCTCGATCAGTCTCTTTGTCACCCGGCCAGGATATCCCAGGGGCGAGCAATAGATAGCTTCGCTCCGGCCCGCCGTGGCGCTCCGATGTGCGACGGCTATCCCATAACCCCGACGGCCCGATCGGCGGCAGACCATCCCCGATCGCCGGGACCGCGACGAGGCGATGCGCCGTGAAGCTGCGACGCCAGGGTGACGTGAGCTCGCGGAAGGACCCTCCCACAGCCCGACGATCGGTGCGGCGCGACCCATGGATCACGGCTCGCACGAACAGGGCTCTCCGCGACAGCGGACGCCAGGGACCATGCTCATGACCAGGCCGGGAGACGTCCTCAGGCCGCTCGCCGATCGGTTGCAGGCTGATCTGCGCCTCCGCTATCCCACGTAGTCATCCAGTTCGCCAAAAAGGACGACAGGTTGTGGATATGCAGCGTCCAGAACGGACCGACCCTGTGGGGAGAGTCCAGCACCTGGTTCGAGGAGGACGATGACCTGTCGCCACCGGAGACGAGCGGCTCTTGGCCGACATCGCCTTCAACGTGGCAGACAACCTTTCGCCCGACGACGACACCGAGGCTGGCGGCCGCTGCGCATCTCGACGTGGATCCGCAGCGGCGAGTGAGAAGGGCTATCGGAGCCCGAGAAGGGCTGGTCGGGGCTTGACCAGACAGCACGTTCCGTGTCGCGCCCAGCCACTCGACCTATTGCTTCGACCGATCGAACAACCTGGCCTTGAGCGCGTCAAGGCTCGCAGGCAGGGAGGGGTCTTCCGCTACATCGAGTGCGTACTCACGCCTGTCCTCGTGCCCGAGCCGCACGACGACACGACTCGCTCCCCAGAGCCGAGCGACACCGGGCTCGATGAGCCCGGACACAAGACCGACGTCGAAGCTGAGATTCCGGCTGTGGTCGGGCCCGGTCGGATCAAGAAGTCCCCCGATGGTGGCGCCGAAGCACAGCGCAAGGCCGAACAGCTCATCGGTGATGACATTGCGGCTCTTACGCTCCACGGCGCTGACGGTGGACCGCCCCCAGTCGTGGCCTAGGTCAGTCATGCGAAGCGCGAGGTCATACTGCGTCATGTGCTGGAGAACGCGGTATGCCCGGACGTTCGCCGCCAAGGCGACGGAGGGGCGTCCTTCGGTCCCCGCCCGGCGCCGGCCGGCATATGGCCCACGCGTCGCCGAGGACGGGTCGCTGTCCATCGCCTCCTTCGCTGTTGTCAACGTCGAGCGACGGCATCGTATCGGGTCAGCCCATGCCGGGCGGGGAGGCGGGGGCGTCGTCGGTAGCGCTTTGCTGACTGACGACGGCCTTGGGATCATCGAGTGGCGAAAGCAGCGAGGCGGGTGCGGTATTCTGATTCCGAGGTGGCGAGGGTCATCCCGGCTGCCGATCGACGGTCAGTCGCCCCGCCCTCGTCACTCTCTCCGGCCGGGACGGTCCTTATTTCGCGCGCCAGTAGCGTGGCGGCCAGCACGATCTCGCCGGCAGCATGGACCGTCCCACGCCAGTGATGGGATCACCCCCCTTCGGGAGCGCCCGGGCGGGGCATCTCAAGGCCAACGACGACCAGGTGAGGACCTGGTTTGTCAACGGAGGGACTTGAGGGTGGTGAAGGCCCATGGAACGCTCGGGCCTGGAGGTCCTGGGCATTCGGCCGCTCGGACAGGAGCACCACCGGTGCGGTGGCGGGCCGCCGGTGAGAACGTGACCAGCAGTTGTCATCGGACCCGTCGAAACTCGCCCTGCGGCGGCGTAGTACCGGGTCAAACGCCGGCTTGAAGCCCCTCCGGTGTGGTCCGACACTTAAGGTGGCGGTCGAGCGTGTCGATACTGAATATCAGGTGCTATCCGACGTTCGGTGATCAGCTGCCGCCTGCGAGGGGTCGTAATAACCGACTCTGGGGGGATGCAATGGAAAGCAGCTCAGACCAAGGCGAGCGCGACCAAGCCGGTGAAGAGCGCGATCATGCGGGCAAGCAGCGTGACCAAGCCGGCGAGGAGCGCGATCAGGCCGGCGAGGAACGAGATGCGGCCGGTGAAGACCGCGACCAGGCCGGCGAAGAGCGTGATGAGGTCGGCGAGCGGCGTGATCTCGCGGGCGAGCAGCGGGACCAGGCGGGCGAGCACCGCGACCAGATCGCCGATCACCGAGATCAGGTGGCCGATCAGCGAGACGAGGCCGCAGCGCAGCGTGACCGCGCCGCTGACCAGCGGGACAAAGCTGCCGTCGAGCGAGATGAGGCTGCTGCAGATCGTGACAAGGCGGCGGCGCGTGCCGAGTCTCAGGCGAATACACCAGTCGGCCAAGACGCCCTGAACCGTTCGAACCTCGCCCGCCGATACGCAGCCTCTGACCGAAGGCAGGCGTCGGAGGACCGTCGGGCGGGCGTCAGGGAGCGCAGCCAAGCCGAAGCCGATCGGAACACCGCCCTTGCCGATCGGGGCGCCGGCGCCAGCGAACGAACCCATGCAGAAGCGGATCGCGACACCGCGCAGGCGGATCGTGGTGCGGGAGCGCAGGAACGCAGCTCTGCCGAAGCTGATCGGGAGACCGCTCACGCCGATCGTGGGGCTG
>CAYZMG010000133.1:0-6445 GCA_964479465.1 uncultured Acidimicrobiales bacterium | reverse complement strand
GGTTGAGGGGACCCCGGTAAATGGTCCAGCCGCTAGGGGAGCGCTGGTTGGTTGATGGTCCACTTTCTGGCGTACTCGATGGGGGTGAGACCGCCGAGGGATGAGTGGGGCCTGTAGGTGTTGTACTCGGTCCTCCACGATTCGACAACGACCTGGGCTTCGAGGAGGGAGCCGAACTCCTCGATGTTGAGCAGCTCGTCGCGGACGCGGCCATTGAAGCTCTCGACGAAGGGGTTCTCCCAAGGCGATCCCGGCTCGATGTAGGCGGTGATCGTGCCGGCGAGGCGGCACCAGTCCCGCAGCGCCCAGGCGATGAGCTCGGGGCCGTTGTCCATCCTCAGATGCCCGGGGGCTCCTCGCTTCGCGACGAGGCCCTCGATGACGGCGACGACCTGATCGGCGTCGCAGCTGCGACCAACCCGCATGGCCAGGGCTTCACGGGTGTGCTCATCCACGATGTTCAGCAGCTTCAGCCTCCGGTGATCGGCGGTCTCATCGAACTGGAAGTCGAGAGCCCAGACGTGGTTGGGGCGTTCGGCGCGAAAGAGCTCTCCGCCGCCCTCGGGCCGGCGGCGCTTGCGCTTGCAGGGAGCGGGCCGGCGCAGGCCCTCAGCGCGCCACAGGCGCTGCGTGCGCTTGCGGTTGATGGTCCAGCCCTCCCGGCGCAGGATGGCGTGCGCTGTCTTCCAGCCCCACCGAGGATGCTCTCGGGCGATGTCGCGCAGGCGCCGGCGGAGCTTGTCCTCCTCGTCCGGGATTGGCCGGCAGGCCAGGCGCTGGGTCGAGCGCCACTGACCCGTGACGACACACGCTCGTCGTTCGGAGACCCCGAAGCGGTTCACCAGGGCCACCACGGCCCGACGGCGGCGCTCCGGGGTTAGAAGTTTCCCTCGGCCAGCTCCTTGAGCATGGCCTTGTCCAGCTCCGCTTCGGCCAGCAGCTTCTTCAGCCGGGCGTTCTCGCTCTCGAGCTGCCGGAGGCGCTTGGCCTCGTCCGCCTTCATGCCCCCGTACTGGGCCCGCCACCGGTTCCAGGTGCTCTCGGCGATCTCGAGGTGGCGAACCACCTCGGTGATGTCCTTGCCCTCGTTCAGCAGGCGGTCGCCTTCACGGAGCTTCCGCACGATCTGCTCGGGGGTGTGTCGGTGTCTCTTCACGGTGGTCTGTCCTCCTGCCCATCATGCTGGGCTTTGGACTCCCACAACAGGTGGACCACTTTCCGGGGCCCTGGTCAGGGTCGCCCGAGGTCCCGCCGCTGGCCCTGCCCGGGGCCAAGGTTCTCGTGGCTCACCGCCTGGGGGGCATGGCCATGCTCGATGCCCGCGACGGGACCGAGGAGTGGAGCGCGCAGAGCGACGCGGCGGCGGTGACCGGCGGGCCGGCCGGGCCGGGGCCGAACGGATGGTTCGCCATGCCCCTCTATGACGGCAGCCTGATGCTGGCCAAGGATGGCTACACCGAGTTCCGCGACCCAGACGGCGGGGTGAGGGGCGTCGCCCGGGGCCCCGGGGACACCCTGCTGGTCAGCGTCGGCCAGGGCGGCGACGTGGGCGTGCTCGCAGCCTCGGGCTGGTAGACGCCGGCGGCTGACACGCCGCTCGGCTGTTGATCCAGCGATGAGTGGCGCCGGCCTTCCGGCGCCACTTCTTCGCGCCCAGCTACGTTGCGGAGCGTGCCAGGAGCCGGCGGAGAAGATTCGATGAGCACGGTGGCCGCGGCCAGGCTGCTCGGGCTCAGCCACCGCAGCGTGCTCGGCTTCATCGATGCCGGCGAACTGGAGGCGGAGGTCGACCGGCACACCGGCCCGACCGGGCGACGGCTCATACGCGTGCGGCCGGGGGCGATCGAGGATTTCCTCGACCGGGCCAGGGTGAAGCCTGGCGACCTGCGCGCCCTCTACCCGGCGTCCACCGGCGCCCGCCCACCGAGGATGCGCGCCGCGGCTGGTCGGTAGGGCGCTGACCGGCGGGAGTGCGCTTCCGGGGCGACGACCTGTCCGGTGGACTGCCTGACGCCGGTGCTTGTTTCCGGCACTGAGAACCGCGTTAGGGCTCCTGCCAGCCGGCGATGAGCTCGACGGATTCGCGGATGCTGCGGGCGGCCTCCTCGGCCCTCTCGGCCTTCTCATGGAGGTAGGCGAGCTGTGAGAACGCGCCGATTGGGTCGAGCTCACCGTCCCAGCAGGCGGCCAGGCGAAGGACGTTGCTCTCCAGCGCGCACAGGTCGGAGTTGATGCTCGACGCCCGCTCCTTGGTCTCCATGACGGCGATCGAACCCGGGAGCGCTCGCCTGCGGTCCAGGAGCATCCGCAGCTTCTCGTCGACCTCTCTCATGCGGCGAGCATACGCAGGGGCGCCGTGGGCGAGGCCGCGCTCCGAGCGGCGATCGCCGAGGCTGGCCGCTCCACCGCGTCACCCGCGACGATTGACGAGCGGGCCCATGCCCCGAGGGCGCAGACCGAGTTGTTCGGCCCGCGCCTCACGGCGAGGCCTCCGTCGGTCAGTGGGTCCCTCTCGCCGGCACGACATCGCTCCGCAGGGCCCAGTCGTACCAGGTCTGGCCGACGGGGATGAGCAGCAGCACCATCAGGAAGCCCGGCCCGATGAAGGGGAGGCGACCGAAGTGACGGGCCAGGGCACGAAGATGACCGATGGAGCCGCCGGTCCTGACATCCACGACGCGCACCCCGGCCCACCGCTTGCCGAAGGTCTGGCCTGAAGGCCCACCTTCGAGGATGGTGGAGTACACCGCGGCGAGGACGAACCCGACCACGGCGGCGATGCCGAGGTCGAGGAGGGCCAGCGGGGCGACGGCGGCCACGACGAGGGCCAGGTCGATGAGCCCGGCCACGACCCGGGCGCCGACGAAGGGGGCGTAGGGGCTGGGCCGGGCGGTGGTGCTCATGGGCGTCGGCACCTCCGTCGTGGTCATGTCAGTGATCCTCTTTCGGTCGTTCGGGCGGACAAGGACTCCCCAGCCCCCATTTCCGGTTGGGGGGTCCTCCCACATGGGGCGGCACTCCTCGGCCGAGCCCGAACGGCAATCGACAAGCGCGTTCGTGGGCGCCCGACCTGCTACCGGCCATTGGTTGACCAGTGCCAGGGCTCACTGGGGAGGTTGAAGAACCCGAAGCGCCCGGCATTGGCCGCCAGCCACGCGAAGCCCCGGCTGCCCCGACTCAGGCTCCGGCCGTCCTCGGTGAAGTCGACGGCCTCGCCGATCTCGTGCATCGAGGTCCCGGGGATGGCGGTGGGCACGGCGCAGGACTCCGCCGGCGAGGTATAGACGTCCGGGCAGCCGTTCTGGCGACGCAGCTCGATCTGGCGCTGGGTCGAGCGCCACCCCGAGCCGCCCAGGGCCACCCCGTCGGCGGCCGCGGCGGCCAGCAGCGCCTCCAGGGGGCCGGCCAGGTGGCGGGCCACGGTGATGCCGCCCACGGTGGCCAGCTCCAGCGTCCCGCCGCCGGGGCGCTCGACGGTGGGGGCATCCGCGACGCCGGGGCCGGCCTCGTCGATCATGGCCTGGATCTCGGCCGCCTTGGCCAGGACCTGGTCGACGTACCAGCCGGCGGGGTTGTAGGCGAACAGGGCCCGGCGCTCGTCGGCCTCGGCGGCCAGGGGATGGCCGTCCCGGCACAGCTTGGCCACCTGGGAGGCCACCGCGTCATAGACGTTGTGGGGATCGGCGATGCCGTCGCCGTTGCCGTCGAGGCCCGAGGCGGCCCAGGTCGAGGGCAGGAACTGGGCGATGCCGACGGCGCGGTCCCAGGTGGCGTCGCCGTCCCAGCGCCCGCCGTCGGTATCGGCGATGGTGGCGTGGCCGGGCAAGCTGCCGTCGAGGGCGGGGCCGATGACCCGGGGGTCGGTGTCGCCGGCGGGGGTGATCGTGCGGCCCCGGCCCCCGCCGGCCTCGATCTCGACCACGGCGGCCACCAGGGCCATGCGCGCCCGGCAGCCCGGGGACCGGGCCTCGGCGCCGGCCACCGCCCGGGCCACGGCGTCGGCCAGCACCGGGCTCCACCCGAGGCGCTCCACCAGCACCGAGGCACCGACGGCGGATGTCGGCGCCCCGGCGGCGGTGCCGCCCATGAGCAGCACGGCTCCGGCACCGAGGGCGACGACGGGCACCACCACCGCGGCGACCACCGCGGCCAGGGCCGTTTTCATCGCCGCCCCTGTCGGCGGGAGCCGTCCGCCGGAGCGGCCCCCTCGGTGCCCTCCGCGGTCCCCACGCCGTACTACTGGCGCGATCGGACGCCGGACGCGACATCTCGGGGCGGTTGTCGCGTCGGGACGGCGATCGCACCAGTAGTAGCGGCAGGAACCCGATCCCGAGGAGGACTCGATGCTGCCCGAATTCTGGCTGCTACTGGCCCAGGTGACGATGACGCCCGCATCCGACGGCATGCCCGGGGGGGCGCTGGCCCAGAGGCTGTTGAACTGGGGCGGACAGATCGCCCTGTGGGGCAGCCTGGGCTCGATACTGGTCGGCGCCGCCATCTACGGCCTCAGCCGGGAGGCCGGCAACTACGGCGCCGCCTCCAAGGGCCGCACCCTGGCACTCGGTGGGGTGGTGGGGGCCATCCTCACCGGCCTGGCCGCCACCATCGTCAACCTGCTCTTCGGCGCCGCGACCGGCGCCTGAGCGATGCAGCCCCTCCGCCGCCCCGTGATGGTGGCCGCCCTCGTCGCCGCCGTGATCATCGCCGTCTCGGCCACCCTGGCCTCCCGGCGCGCATCCGCCCGGCATCCGTCGCCGGTCGCCGTCGCCTCCGACGCCGCGGCGCCAGCCCCGACCGACGCCGCAGTCCCCCCGCCAGCGCCCAGTATCGACAGCGCACGCGCCGCGGCACTGGCGTACCTCGCGCTGTCCGAGCGGGTGGTGGCCATGGACGTCGAGGCAGCGGTGGAGGCCCAGCGCCAGGCCGCCACATCGGCCGCGGCGCCGGGGCTGGTCTCCGAGCTCCGCCAGCGCCTCGCCGCCCTGGCCGCCGCCTATCCCGGCGGCCGCCTGCGCTACCGGGTCGGCGCCCTGGCCGTGCGCGCCACCCTCGCCGGCCCGGCGCGGGCGACGGTCGAGGTCTGGTACGTCGGGGTGCTCAGCGCTCCCAACATCGCCCCCTATGAGCAGTGGCGCCTGTCGCGCTATGACCTGGCCTGGGAGCGAGGCGGGTGGCGGGTGGCGGCGGAGTCGACCGGCCCTGGTCCCCGGCCCGCGGCACCGGTCGGCCCCGAGCCCGCCACCGCCTCTGCCCTGGAGTCCACTCTGGCCGGCTTCACCAGTGCCGTCGCCCCGTGATCCCCGTCCTGGCCATCGACGTCCCCAACCCCCTGGGCCCCATCGGCGACGCCGTGGGAGGCGCGGTGGGCGCCGGGGCCCGGGCCGTTGGCGCAGGGTTCCTCGACACCGTGGGCCAGGCCATTCTCTCGGCCCTGTCCAAGGCCTGCGCCAAGGTGGCCGAAGAGCTGATGCACTTCCTCTCCGCATCCGCGGGGGTGAGCTTCGACTCGGGTTGGTGGGCCTCGGTGCGGGGCCAGCACCTGGTGCGCAACGTGGCTGCGCTGGCGGCGCTGCTCATGGTCGGCTTCCTGCTGCTGGCCATCGTCCAGGGCCTCCTCGCCGGCGACCCCGGGGCCATGCTGCGCTCGGCCCTCATCGAGGTGCCCCTGTCGATGCTGGGCACCGTGGTCCTGGTCTCGGTCACCCAGCTGCTGCTGGGGGTGACCGATGAGAGCTCGAACCTGGTGCTGGAGCGGGTGCCGGAGGACCTGAGCCGGTTCTTCGAGGGCTTCGCCAACACCGCCAGCCTGGCCACCCACGGCCTGGCCGGCATCGTCATCCTGGTGCTGTTCCTGGCCGGGGCGCTGCTGGTGTGGATCGAGCTGCTGGTGCGCTCGTCGCTCATCTACTGGCTGGTGGCCGCCGCCCCGCTGCTGGCCGCGGCCCGGGTGTGGCCGGCGGCGAGGGGTGCCTTCCGCAAGCTGTGTGAGATCGGCTTGGCGCTGATCCTCTCCAAGTTCGCCATCTCCCTGGCCCTGGGCCTGGGCGCCGCCGCCCTGGCCGGCGGAGGACCGCGGGAGGGCGACCTGGGCAACCAGGTGGGCACGGACCTGGCCGGGCTGCTGGGCGGGGCCGTGCTCATGGGGCTGGCCGCCTTCACCCCCTTCGTCCTCCTGCGCCTGCTGCCCATCCTGGAGGTGGCCGTCGTGGCCCAGGGCATCAGCCGCTCACCGGCCCGGGCCGCCCAGGCCGGGATGCAGGGCGCCTATTACCTGCAGGGCATCGAGCGCATGGCCGGCGGCCACCAACGGGGACCGGCCGGCGGCGCCGGTGGACCCAGTCCCCAGGCCGGCCCCGGTCCTGCCGGGCCGGGAGGCGCGCCCGGTGCGGCCGGGGCCGGTGGCCGGGCGGGGAGTGGGGCGGCCGGAGCGGCAGGAGCCGGAGCC
>CAYZMG010000132.1:0-6530 GCA_964479465.1 uncultured Acidimicrobiales bacterium | reverse complement strand
ACGCACAGGTCGCAGTGGATGCAGCGCAGGTAGTTGATCTCGTAGACGAAGCCGTAGCGCTCACCGGGCGACACCGGCTCGTCGGGAGGGTTGTCGGCGCCCCGGACGTAGATGCAGCGGGCCGGGCACACGCCGGCGCACAGCTCACAGCCGATGCACTTCTCCATGCCGTCCTCGTAGCGGTTGAGGACGTGGCGCCCATGGAAGCGGTCGGGCTTCGGCCGCTTCTCGTCGGGATAGACGTTGGTGACCCGCTCTCCCCAGAGGTGCTTGAAGGTGACGAGGAAGCCTTCGAAATAGCCCATCAGGTCGTCGCCTTCACGGTGGCGCCGCGGCGGAGCGCTGCCCCCAACGAAGCCCACCCGAAGGCGCCGACGGCGATGCCGGCGCCAAGGACGACAAAGGAGTTCCAGCCCTGGTCGCGCCCGACCCGAAGGGCGGCGATGAGGAGCAGCCAGTACAGCGACAGCGGGATCAGCTTCTTCCAACCCAGATCCATCAGCTGGTCATAGCGGAAACGGGGGAGCGTTGCCCGCAGCCAGACGTAGACGAACAGGAAGATCATCAGCTTGCCGAGGAACCAGACCACCGGCCAGAGGTCGGGCAGGAAGCCGATCGCGGGGCCGCTCGGGCCGCCGAGGAAGAGCGTGACGGCGATCGCCGAGAGGGTCACGACGTTCATGAACTCGGCCAGGAAGAACAGGGCGAAGCTGATCGAGGAGTACTCGGTGTGGAAGCCGCCGACGAGCTCCTGCTCCGCCTCGACGAGGTCGAACGGGGGGCGGTTGAGCTCGGCGGTGGCGGCGATGAGGAAGACGACGAAGGGCACCACGCCCAGGACCCAGAGGTTCCAGCGGTAGCCCTCCTGGCCGAGGACGATGTCGCGCGTCGACAGCGACCCGGCGGCAAGCACCACGGCGGCGACGGACAGGCTCATCGCCGCCTCGTAGGACACCATTTGGGCCGACGCCCGGACCGACCCGAGCAGCGGGTACTTCGAGCCCGAGGCCCAGCCGGCGAGCAGGATCCCGTAGACGGAGATGCCCGACATGGCGAGGAGGAAGAGCACTCCCACGGGCGGGTCGGCCAACTGGAGGTGGGTTCGGTGGCCGGCGATGGAGATCGTGCCACCGAAGGGGACGATGGCGAAGGTCAGGAACGCCGGGACGATGGCCAGGAACGGCGCCAGGCGGAACACCCGTCGGTCGGCGCGGTCGGGAAGCAGCGCCTCTTTGAAGAACAGCTTGATGCCGTCGGCGAGGGTCTGGCCGATGCCCCAGGGCCCGGCCCGGTCGGGCCCGATCCGGCTCTGCATGTCGGAGATGACCTTGCGCTCGAACCAGACCATGAACAGCACCGACACCATGAGGAAGGCGAAGACGACCAGCACCTTCGCCGCCACGATGAGAAGGACGGCGGTGTTGATGCCCTCGTCGAAAAGCGGGTCGCCCACGCCTACTTCCCGTCTCGGCCGGTCGGGCCGACCGTCTCGACGCGCAGGTCGGTCACCGGCTGGGTGGAGTCGATCAGGTCGGCGGCGCCGTCGCCGGGGGCGTTGAACGCCAGCACGGCCGAGCCCCGCAGCACCCGCGGGTCGGCGGCCACGTCGAGGAGGAGCGACTTCCGCGACGACGAGACGCGCACACGGTCACCCGTCTTCACGCCCATGCGCCCGAGGTCAGCCGGGTTGGCCCGCAGGCACGGGCCCTTTGCGAGGGCCGAGAGCGACGGTGAGTGGGACACGAGGGAGCCGGCGTCGTAGAGCGTGCGGACGGCGACCAGCCGGAGGGAGTAAGCGTCAACCGGTGGGGCCTGGCGGGCCGGCGACGCCGGCCGGTAGCGGATCACCGGCGGCCGGTCCGTCGCCGGCGCCGGGGTCGGCTCCAGGGAAGCGTCGGCGGCGGGTTCGTTCTCGAGCACCACGGCACCCATGTGGGCCTTGTTCGCCGAGACCTCGATGCTCTCCGTGGGCCGGTCAACCTCGGTGGGCATGCCGTCGGCCAGCGGCACGACCACGCCGTCGCGGTAGCCCGGGCGAGCCAGCATCTGGGGAGTGACGCCGGCGTGGGACGGCGCGAGCTGCTCGATCTCGGCGGCGATGTCGTCGAGGCTCTGGAAACCGAGGTCGGCGCCCAGCCGGCTGGCCAGGTCGGCGGCGATCATCCAGTCCGGGCGGGCGGTACCGGGGGCGGTGACCTTCTGGCCGAGGCGCGACACGCGCCCTTCCATGTTTGTGGTGGTGCCCGGCCGCTCCCCGAAGGACGCTGCGGGCAGGACGACGTCGGCGTCGGCGAGGGACGCCCCCTGACCGAACAGGTCGACCACCACGGTGAAGTCCACCGTCTCCAGCGCCTTGACCGCGAGGGCGCGGTCGGGGAAGTCCGACACCGGGTCGGCGCCGAGGAGAACCAGGGCCTGCACCTTGTTCTGGGCCGCGGCAGCGAGGATGCCGGCGGCGTCGAGGCCACGGGCCGCCGGCACCTGGCCCCAGGCCTTGGCGAACCACTCACGCCCTTCGTCGAGCGACACGCGACCGGGCAGGATGCCCGGCGCCAGCCCCATGTCGAGGGCTCCGTGGACGTTCCCCCGTCGCAGCGCGGAGAGGAACCGGGCGTCGGGCATGGCTGCGGACAGCACGCCGGCGGCATCGGCGATGCTCTCCCCGGACTCCGACAGCGACGCCCGGCCGACGACCACGACAACCGACTCGGCTACGCCGAGCACCTCGGCTGCGGCCCCGATGTCAGCCGCGGTCACGCCGCCGGCACCGTCCTCGGGCACCCGCTCCGCGGCCAGGGCGCGGGCGACGGCGGCGGCCTCCCCGGGCCGGTACTGGAGACGGACCTCGGCGTGCTTGCTAAGGCCGGTGCCGTGGGGCGTCACCTCGATGAGCTTGAGCTTCCCGTCGACCGCCGCCTCCCGCAGGCGCAGGTAGAAGACCGGGAGATCCTCCTTCAGGTCCGGCGCCAGTAGTACGACGGCGGAGGCGGCGCACGCCTCGTCGATGGTCGCCCGGGGCAGGCCGAGCACCAGCTCGGCCGGCAGGCCGTCTCCCATCTGGCAGTCGACGTTGTCGGTGCGGAGCACCCCCTTGGCCAGCTTGGCCCAGGCGTAGGCGTCCTCGTTGGCGAGCCGGGCGCCGCCCAGCACGGCGATGGAGTTGCCGGCCCGGTGCAGCCCCTCGGCGGCGGCGATCATGGCCTCGTTCCAGCTGGCCTCGACGAGCTGGCCGCCCTTGCGCACCAGCGGCGTGCGCAGCCGGTCGGGGCTGTCTGTCTGCTCGTAGGAGAAGCGGCCCTTGTCGCACAGCCACCCGTGGTTGACCGGGTCGCTGTCGACACCGAGGTGGCGGATCAGGCGGTTCGACGAGGACTGAAGGGCCATGCGGCAACCCACGGCGCACGCCGTGCACGTCGACTCGACCACGTCGAGATCCCACGGGCGGGCCTTGAACCGGTAGGGGGTGGCGGTCAGGGCGCCGACCGGGCAGATCTGGACGACGTTGCCGCTGAAGTTCGAGTTGAACGGCCGGTCCGGGAAGGTGTTGACCTCGGTGGCGTCGGCCCGGCCGATGAAGTCGATCATGGCGTCGCCGGCCACCTCGTCGGCGAAGCGGGTGCAGCGCGAACACTGGATGCAGCGCTCACGGTCCAGCGCCACCAGCGGGTTGATCGGGATGGGCTTGGCCCAGTGCCGCTTCTCCTCGACGAAGCGACTCTCACCCGGACCGAAGGCGAACGTCTGGTCCTGGAGCGGGCACTCCCCGCCCCGGTCGCAGACCGGGCAGTCGAGGGGGTGGTTGATCAGAAGGAACTCGAGGACGCCGTCCTGGGCCTTCTTGACCTTGGGCGAGTCGGTGACGACCTCCTGGCCATCCGCCACCGGCACGTAGCACGCCGGCATCAGGGCGAAGCCACGGGGGCCCTTCACCTCGACCAGGCACATACGGCACATGCCGACCGGGCGCATCCGGGGGTGCCAGCAGAACCGGGGAATGTAGGTACCCCCCCGCTCGGCGGCCGCGATGATCATCTCGCCCTGTTTGGCCTCGATGACCTTCCCGTCAACGGTGATCTTGATCGGCTCAGCCATTGGCTCCGCCGAACCCCGGGCCAAACGGACACGCACCTTCTTTGATGTGGACGAGGAACTCGTCGCGGAACATCTTGATGGCCGAGGTGATCGAAGAGGGGATGGAGGGGCCGAGCACGCAGATGGTGGTCTTCTGTGGCGGCCAGCCGAGGCCGGGGGCGATGTTGTCACAGACATCGAGCAGGAGCTCGAGGTCGGACTCCCGACCGTGGCCGAGCTCGATCCGGCGCATGATCTTGTCGAGCCAGCCGCCGCCCTCCCGGCAGGGAGTGCACTGGCCGCAGGACTCGCGGTGGAAGAAGCGGGTGATGCGCCAGGCGGCCCGGACCATGCAGGTCGTGTCGTCCATGACGACGACCGAGCCGGAGCCCAGCATGGAGCCGGCCTTGCCGACTGCGTCCTGATCGAGGGCCATGTCGACCTGATCAGGGCCGAACCACGGGGCGGACACGCCTCCGGGGACGAAGGCCTTGAGCTCACGGTTGTCGCGGATCCCGCCGCCGAGCTTGGGGTCGTAGATGAGGTCGCGGAAGGTGGACTTCGCCATTTCGATCTCGTAGTTCGCCGGCGGGTTCACGTGGCCGGAGACCGAGAACAGCCGCGTGCCGGTTGAGCGGCCGATGCCGAGAGCGGCGAAGGCCGCCCCGCCGTTGAGGACGATCCACGGCAGGTTGGACATCGTCTCGACGTTGTTGACGATGGTGGGCGCCTTGTAGAGCCCCATCACGGCGGGGAACCACGGAGGCTTGTCGCGCGGGTAGCCCCGCTTGCCCTCGAGGCTCTCCAGCAGGGCCGTCTCCTCGCCGCAGATGTAGGCGCCGGCGCCGGGGTGGATCACGATGTCGATGGAGAAGCCGGACCCGAGGATGTTCCGGCCCACCGCGCCGAAGGAGTACGCCTCGTTGAGGGCGGCCGACATCCGCTCGAGACCGAGGGCGAACTCGCCCCGCACGAAGATGAAGGCCTGCGTGGCACCGATGGCGTAGGCGCAGATCAGCGTGCCTTCGATGATCTGGTGCGGGTCCTCCTCCATGAGCATGTGGTCTTTGA
Organism: uncultured Acidimicrobiales bacterium; assembly: GCA_964479465.1. Classification (GTDB taxonomy): domain Bacteria; phylum Actinomycetota; class Acidimicrobiia; order Acidimicrobiales; family AC-14; genus CADCTB01. Next base: position 1,388 of record CAYZMG010000132.1, on the reverse strand, counting down.
AGGTGCAGGGCTCGCTCTCGTCGCCGTTGATGACGAGGTACTTCGGTTCGGCCTGGCGGAGCATGCCCCACTTCCTGCCCGCCTCGAAGCCGGCGCCGCCGCGGCCGAGCAGGTTGGCGGTCAGTACCTCCTGCTGCACCTCGGAGGGGTCCATGGTGAGGGCCTTGCGCAGGCCCTCGTAGCCCCCGTAGTCGAGATAGGAGCGCAGCGTCCACGACTGCGGCTTCCCGATCCGGGCCGTAACGATGGGAGCAGCGTCAGTGATCACGACGCGCCGGCCTGCGGGGGTCGGGCCTCGTCGTCCTCGCCGGGAGAGATCGGCGCGCCGGCCATGAGGCCGACGGTACGCCGGACCCGGTTGAGGGTGCCGTGTGGAGGGACGTCGTCGGCCAGGCGGCCGGCGACCAGATCCTCGACCAGGCGGTCGAAGTCGTCGTTGCTCACATTGGCGAAGAAACGCCAGTTGACGGCCAGGCACGGGGCGGCCCCGCAGAAGGCGATGCACTCGACCTCTTCGAGGGTGAACTGCCCGTCGGCGGTGGTGCCTCCGGGAGCGATGCCCAGACGGGCCTCGGCATGCTCGAGCAGCTCGCCGGCGCCGTTCAACAGGCAGGCCAGGTTGGTGCACACCGAAACCAGATGGCGGCCGACAGGATGCGTGAACAGCATGTCGTAGAAGCTGGCCGTGCCGTAGACCTCGGCAGGGTCGACCTCCAGCAGCTCGGCGACGTGGGCCATGCCGTCGGGCGTCAACCACCCGTCCTGCTCCTGAGCGATGTGCAGGATAGGGATAAGTGCAGAGCGCGATTGCGGGTACAGGGCGATAAGTTGCCGTGCCCGCTGGATGTTTTCAGCAGTCAGCCGGGCCATCAGCGCCGGTGTGCGACCCGAAGGCTGTCCATCGGGCCGAACCCTAGCGCGACCGCCGGCTGCGGTACCGGTCCCAAAGTCTGATATCGCGGTAGTAGCCTGCTACGCGGCACCACATTCTTTCTGGGGGGACTAGATGAAGAAGCAGCTGACCGCAGTCGCGCTTGCGATGATGTTCGTCGCCAGCGCGTGCGCGAGTGACGACGGCGACGACGCACCCGACGCTCAGGGGACAACGCCTACGACGACGGCGGAGGCCCCGACGAGGGGCGGGACGCTCGTCGTGGCCATCGGCTCGGACCCGGGCAGCCTGAACCCTGCCGTCACCTCCAACGGTGGTGTCCACACCGCCTCGGAAATGATGTTCAACGGCCTGGTCGGCTGGGGTGCCGACGGCAAGCTGGTCCCCGAGCTGGCCGAGAGCTGGACGGTCGAGGGCGGCGGTACTTCCTACCGGTTCAATCTCCGCCAGAACGTCAAGTGGCACGACGGCCGGCCGTTCGTGGCCGACGACGTCA
>CAYZMG010000131.1:0-6647 GCA_964479465.1 uncultured Acidimicrobiales bacterium | reverse complement strand
CGGCTTCCGCCGCCGGGCCGGCCGCCGTCGTCGCCGTGCCCGTCGGCGCCGCGGCGGCGGCCCGTGCCGTGGCCAGCACCGCCACCCCGGCCGCCCCGCCGGCGGCGGGAGGGAGGCGATCGTGAGCCCACGCACCACCTACCGCCTCGCTCCCCGGGACCGCACCGGTTGGGTGCTGGGGCTGTCGGGGCCCCAGGTCGTGCTCCTGGGCGCGGCCGTGCTGGTCGCCGTCCCACTGTCGTCGCGCACCGGGCTATTGATCGCCGCCATCCCGGTGGTGCTGGCGGGCGCCGTCGCCTTCGGCCGCCTCCGCGGCCGCCCGGTACTGGAGGTGGCCCCGCCGGCGCTGGCCTGGGCCGCGCGCCGGCTCCGCCACCGCACCACCTGGGCGGCGCCCGAGCCGGCACCGGCGGTGCCGGCCGGTGCCGGCGACGACGGCACGGAGGGCGACCTGCCCCTGCCGCCGCCGCTGGACGGCCAGGTGCTGCTGTCGGTGGACGCAGCGACCTATGACCCCGCCCTCGACGGTGCCTCTATCGCTGTGGTCTGTGACCCCCGGGCCGGCACCTACAGCGCGGCGCTGGCGGTGGCGTCGTCGTCGTTCACCCTGACCGAGCCCGCCGAGCAGGACCGCCTGCTGGCCGCCTGGGGCGACGCCCTGGCCGGCTTCTGCACCGAGGCCGGCCCGGTGAGCGCGGTGCGCTGGCTGGAGTGGGCCGCCCCCGCCGGCCTGGAGGACCAGCTCGCCTATCTCGCCGAGCACGGCCACGGCGACACCGCCGACCCCGCCTATTCCTCCTACCGGCTGCTGCTGGGCCGGGCCGGGCCCCTGGCCACCCGCCACCACTGCCTGCTCACCGTCACCGTGGACGCCCGCCGGGTCACCGCCCGCCAGCGCCACCGGGGCGACGCCCGCGCCGCCTGCGTCGAGGCCCTGCTCGGGGAGCTGCGCCTCTTCGCCGGCCGGCTGGAGCGGGCCGGCCTGGTCGTGGGGCCGCCCCTGTCGCCGGCCGAGCTGGCCGCCACCGTGGCCGCCCGGCTGGATCCGGAGGCGGCGCCGGTGGCCGGCGGGGGCCGGCGCTCCCTGGCCCAGCGGGCCGGGCTCACCGCCCCCGGTCCCCCCGGAGCCGTGTGGCCGAGGACCGCGGATGCCCGGCGTGGCCACTGGGCCGTGGGCTCCAGCCTTCACCGCTGCTTCTGGGTGGCGGAGTGGCCGAGGCTGGAGGTGGGTGCGGACTGGATGCAGCCCCTGATGCTGGCCGCAGGGGCGGTGCGCACCCTGGCCCTGGTGGCCGAGCCGGTGGCCCCCCGCCGCTCGCACCGGGCCATCGAGCGCGACGCCACCAAGCTCGCCTCCGACGAGGAGCACCGACGGGCCAAGGGCTTCCGGGTTTCTGCCTCCCACCGCCGGGCCCAGGCCGATGTCGAGGAGCGGGAATCCCAGCTGGTGGCCGGCTTCGGCGAGTTCACCTACGCCGGCATCGTGACCGTGGCCGCCGGCGACGTCGAGTCCCTGGAGCGGGCCTGCGACGACCTGTGCCAGATCGCCGCCGGCGCCGGGGTGTGGCTCAGCCCGCTCGACTTCCGCCACGACCAGGCGGTGGCCGCCTGCCTGCCCCTGGCCCGGGCCCTGGCTCCTCCCGGGCGGGCACTGTGAGCCCGGCGCTGCGGGCCAGTGGGCTGCGCCTGCCCCGCCACCGGGCCACCACCGCACAGCTGTGCTCGGCCTATCCCTTCCAGGCCGAGGCGGGCCTGGGATCGCGGGGCGTCTACCTGGGCACCAACTGCCTGACCGGCGGCGGAGCCTTCACCTATGACCCTTTCGAGTTCTACACCCAGGGCCTGCTGACCAACACCAACATGGTCGTCCTGGGCGAGCCGGGGTGGGGCAAGTCGGCCTCGGTCAAGTGCCTCCTGCACCGGACCATCGGCGTGCTCGCCTCCCCGGGCGGCGGACCGCGCTGGGCCGGCATCGCGGATCCCAAGGGCGAGTACGGCCCCCTGGCCGCCGCCCTCGGCCTCGACGTCCTTCGCCTCCATCCCGGGGGAGCCACCCGCATCAACCCCTTCGACGCCGGCCCCGCGGCCGAGCGCCTGGGGCCGGTGGAGGTCGGGGTGCGACGGATGGCCATGGCCACCGCGCTGCTGGGCGCGGTGCTGCGCCGGGACCTCACGCCCCTGGAGGACGCGACGGTGGGCTGGGCCGTGGAACAGCTGTTCAGCCGCCGCCGGGCCCAGCCCACACTCGTGGACCTGGCCCACCTGCTGGCCGCGCCCACCGCGGCCATGGCCCGACGTGCCGGGCAGAGCCCCGCCGCCCTGGCCAAGTCCGTCTCGGACCTGCGCTTCGGGTTGGGCAAGCTGCTCGACCGCCAGCTGCGGGGGATGTTCGACGGTCCCTCCACGGTGGAGGTGGACTGGACCGGGCGCGGGGTGGTGCTGGATCTCTCCGCGGTGTTCCACGACCGCGACGCGCTGAGGCTGGTCATGATCGCAGCCACCGCCTGGCTCCAGGCCCTACTGGCCACCCCCGAGGGCGACAACACCCCCCGGCGCATCCAGGTGCTGGACGAGGCGTGGGCGCTGCTGTCGGACGAGCGCACTGCCCGCTACCTGCAGAGCTGCTGGAAGCTGTGCCGGTCCTACGGGGTGGCCAACATCGCCGTGGCCCATCGGCTCTCGGACCTGCATTCGGGCGCCGATGACGGAACGGCCACGGCCAAGGTGGCCATGGGCCTCCTCGCCGACACCCAGACCCGGGTCATCTTCCGTCAGGCCTCCGACCAGGTGGCCGAGACCGCGGAGCTGCTGGGGCTGAACTCGGCCGAGGCCCATCTCCTCAGCCGCCTGGTCAAGGGTCGAGCCCTTTGGAAGGTGGCGGGCCGAGCTGCGGTGGTCCAGCACGTGATCGGTCCGAGCGAACAGGTGTTCTGTTATACGGACGGCGCTTTGGTCGTCTAGCAAGCCGGCGCCCCGTCACCCACCCCAGCTCGCCGCCGCGCATCGGCCCGCTCTCGGCGGTCTATCAGAACCGTCTGCGACGGCGCACCCGTCACCCCGTCAGTCGTTGAAGCCAGCTCGTCAGGAGGTCAGATATCCATGCTCGGATCGCGCCGTCCGCCCGCTCCCCAGCCCCCCGCCGGCGGCCTGGGCGCGGGGATGGGCGACACCCTCTTCATCGGCGCAGTGCTCGCCTTCGCCGCGGTGGTCGGCGTGGTGTGGGCCGGCGCCGCCCTGGCAGCCCGCCTCGCCGGCCGGGCCTTCGACGCCGACCTGAGCGCGGCGGCCCACGCCGTGGTGGCCCTGCCCGCCAACCTCTCCCGGCCTGCGGATGCCTGGGGGCCGGCCCAGGGCGATACTTTGCCCGGTCCCGTCCTCTACTGGGCCAGCCAGGGACTGGTGCTGGCCGTCGCCGTGGCCCTGGCCTATGGCGCCTGGCGGCTCTTCGGTTCCCGGCCCGAGCGCGACGGCCTGGGCGTGGAGCGCTCGGCCCGCTTCGGAGGCCGGCGCGACATCGCCCGCCTGCGGGTCAAGGGCCCCACCAGAGGGCGGGTCATCCTGGGCCGCGTGGCCGGGCGGCTGGTGGCCACCGAGGAGCGCACCAGCGTGTGCGTGGTCGGTCCCTCCCAGTCGCACAAGACCTCTGGGCTGTGCATCCCCGCACTGCTGGAGCGGGGAAAGGGCGACGGGGCGGTGATCGCCGCCAGCGTGAAGGGCGACGTGTGGTCGCATACCCAGCGCCGGCGGGGCGACCTCGGCGAGGTGAAGGTCTTCGACCCCACCTGCGTGGTGGTCGAGCGCTCCGCCACCTGGTCGCCCCTACGGGCCGCGGGAGAAGTCACTGGGGCGCAGGCCGCGGCGCGGGCGCTGATCGACGTCGCCGGGAGGGGTGGCATGGACCACGCCGACTTCTGGATGCAGAGCGCCAAGGAGCTGCTGTGGCCGCTGCTGTTCGTGGCCGCCCGGGCCGGCCTTTCGATGCGCGACGTGGTGCGCTGGGTGGCGACCGAGGACCGACCGAAGCGAACGGCCGACGGCCGCAACACCGAGGGTGAGGTCCAGGGGTGGCTGGGCGACCTCTACGAGGACGCCGGGACCGACGACGATGCCGATGAGCTGGCCCTGGCGTCGGATGCCCTGGCCGGGATCTGGGCCACCGACGAGCGGACCCGCTCGGCCATCTACACCACGGCCCGCACCGTCATCGAGGCGTGGTCGGACCCCGTGGTGGCCCGCGCCGCCGACGGCGAGTGTGAGATCACCCCGGAGTGGCTGCTGGAGGGAGACAACACCCTCTACATCGTGGCCCCGGCCCGGGACCAGGCCCGGCTGCGGCCGGTCTTCGCCTGCATGGTGGCCGACCTGGTGCACGAGGCCTTCGACATCGCCACCCGCAACGGCGGCGAGCTGCCCCGAAAGCTGCTGGTGCTCCTCGACGAGGCGGCCAACATCTGCCCGGTGCGCGAGCTGCCGGCGTGGTGCTCCACCTGCCCCAGCCACGGCATCACCCTGCTCACCGTGTGGCAGGACCGCTCCCAGCAGCGGCTGCGCTACGGCCGGGAGGGGGCCGAGACCATCTGGAACAACTCGGCGGCCAAGGTCATCCTCTCCGGGATCGCAGACTCCGCCACCGCCGAGGTCACCGCCATGCTGGGCGAGGAGGACCACGAGCGCATGGGCTCCTCCCTCGACGTCGCCGGGGGGCGCCACTCCGTCAGCGCCCAGACCAACAGCCGGCGCCTGGTCAGCGAGGACGCCCTTCGCCGCCAAAGGCCCGGCCAGGGGGTCCTCGTCTACCGGGACCTTCCCCCGATGCGGCTCACCTTGCGGCCGTGGTATCGGGACCGGGGGCTGCGGGCGTTGCACGGCCCGAAACCGCCGAAGCGCTCGTCGTCGGAAGCGACAGTCGATTCCGGGGGATGAACTCGCTCGACCTCCCGTAGGGCGGTAGAGATTGTGGCGACAGGGCCGACCCTGCAGGCTCTGAGCGGCGTCTCGGAGCACAGAAAGCAGTAATCTGAGGTACGCCCAGTACGGCACCTATGCCACGCGGGGACCCCGGCTCTGACGCGCACTATGGGACGCCCGTTCGGGGATACCGGGGTTCGTCCGGAGGCGCACGCAGAGCCGTCGATCTGGTCGCCCCTACTGCCCGCTCGTGCGGCGCACGGCGATGAACCGCTGCAGCTCACTTCGAACGCGACCGTGGTCAAACGGAGGTACGCCGAGTGCGGCTCCGACGCGCGTCGCGAGGGCCGCGAACAAGTCAGCGGCCGCCTGGAGCGCCACCGAGATCTCATCGAGATCCGCTCGCGGGTAGCAGCGAAGCAGCGCGTCCCCAATGTCGTCGTCAGCCCAGGTCCGCAACCGCTTACCGAGGTAGTAGGTCCGGTACGACCACCCGTAGCGCGCCTTGTGGTCCCATTCGACCATGCGCCTGAGGTGGTAGTTCGCGTTCGACGAACGCAACATGGCGGGCACAACATCGGACTTCGCGAGCGCGCGAGCGCACATGAGAGCCTCGGCCCAGAATTGGTTCAGCGTCTCGAAGAACTCCGCTGCGGGCGGCTTGGTCGCGTCATCGTCGACGGCGAGGTCTCGCGCCAATCCGTCCTTGTCCACCACGACCCGGTACGGACCGCGGTACGTCGTTCCCGGAAGCGACGCGGCGTCGATGATCGCGAAGTCGATCTTGGCGTCGACGTAGTAGACGAGGCGCGTCGGCACCCAGCCGGGGTTCTCGAGCGCTTCGACAACCAGGACGTCGCCGAATCGGTGATACCAGGCGTCCCGGGTCAGCAGGCGGTTGGTATCTCGGAGGTACAACTCCACGTCGATGTCGGAGATGGGGTCATGCTCGCCACGGGCGACCGAGCCGGTGACGACGACCGCTCGAACGTTCTCCTCGGCTTCGGCCCAACGAGAGACCTCGTCCAAGACTCGCTCCTGATCCATCAGAGATATACAAGCAGCAAGACCTCGGCGCCTCTCTCAGAAATTCGTAGCCCGCTAAGCGTCCCCCGCCGCAGAGCGGCAGCTACTCCCATGACACCGGGGGCTTACGTGTGCCGCAGGGCTTACCGTGGGAAGAGTGCGGTGAAGAGCGCCAAGCAGCGACGCGCCTCGTCAGGTGGAGCGTCGCAGCGCTCCTGAAAGTGGATCGAGCTCTGTGAGGGCGGTGAGCAACTGAAGCTACGGCGCGGTATGGCGCCACGTCGAGGACCGCGAATCGGGGTCCATCAACCCCAGACCGACTCACACGCCCGATTCGGCGACTGGTTGCAGCCGGCGACGCAGACAGGGCCGTCCGAGAACACCAGGCGAGTCGATCGGGCGAAGTACCTACGGCCGGCTCCATGAGATGGGACGAGGTCAAATTCGTGCGGGTGGGCCAGTTCCAGTATCGACCCCTCGCCCGCGGCATGCTGAGGAATGGTCTTGGTGGGGCGGGTCACAAGCGGCAGCGGCGACCTGAGCCGATGACGCTGTACGCCGACGCGTATGCGGGCGCCGCTGGAGCTGCCCTCTTCCCGGGCAGCTTGAACGTTGTCCTTGAGGAGCCATGGACGCTGCCCCCCGAGAAGATCCGCCTCGACGCCGATCTGGTTGGCCGGATCGTGTACCTGGTGCCGTGCCGTGTCGGCGCT
>CAYZMG010000130.1:0-6810 GCA_964479465.1 uncultured Acidimicrobiales bacterium | reverse complement strand
TCACGCTACGTGACCAACCACCCCGCACGGGGAGGCGCCTCAATCAATACATGCACTTTTAGCCTCGCGATACCCCCCTCATCGGTGGGGAGCGGCCAATGTCGCGCCACCCGCCCCTACGCCCTTTACCCCCTAACGCGAAACGGTGCTGTTCCTGGCGCGTCGGGGATTTCCCGGGGAGCACGTCTGGGACTCGTGGGCGTGTTCGCCAAATGCAACGGAGCCGTCGGGTCTGCGGTCCCGTCGCGGGGTTGATCTCTCTTCCAAGAGGTCAGCGACCGTTCGTGTCGAAGTCCTCCCGTGCTGCATCTGGCAGTCACGCGTGGGTTGTCGCCGGCGCCTGCGGGCGACGTTATGGGCGGCCCCGTGCTCAGTGTCCTGGTCGCGCAGAAAGGCTGCCGGGGATCGGCCGCCGTGACCCACGGCCGGGTTACGAGGCCATCCGTCGGACTCCCGATGCTCGTCGTGACGGGGCACCGGAGGTGGGCCGATCCACTCGAGCGGATCGGACGCTGGCCTCGGCCCCCGCCTCAGCTCAAGGCACGGATGCGAAGGCCCCGGACGGGAGCAAAGTCCTTCTTGTGGCGGGTGGCGAGACCGAAATTGCGCTCCAGGGCCGTCGCTGCGATGAGAGCATCGGGCATCCGAAGACCGCTCTCGCGCCGGATGCGTCCGGCGCGCTCCGCGATGGCGCGGTCGACGGGCACCTCCCGGAGCGGGGCGAGCACGCGGGCGGCCACGTCGGTTCCCGTTGCCCCCGCAAAGAGCTCGGCACGGGTAATGACCGAGTAGTGAAGCCGGTGGCGGCCCGCCTTGAGCTCGACGGCGCCGCGGAGGTGGTCGATGAAGATGTCGGTGTCAACCAGAACGTCAGGCACGGTCCCACTCGTCGCGGCTTGGTGTTCGCGCGTCCGGATCCGATCCGAAGGTCGAGGCGAGGGTAAGCGCCGCATCACGCTCGGCATCGAGGTATGCGTCCAGCGCCCGGCGGACAACCTCAGCGAGCGTGACGCCCTCGGCCTTCGCAACCTCGTCGATCATGCGGCGCTGATCCGCAGTGAGGTACACCTGGGTACGGGTGGCTGCCATACAGCAAGAGTATACAGCACGGGTCCCAGGACGGGGGGTGGCGTCAGCGCCTAGGACGCGTGGTACGTGGCGGTCGCGGAGTCTCTCGACGCGCCACTTGGGACCCTCGACCGTCGCCTGACCAGATCGACCGGAACCCGGTGCCGGTTTGCGATTCCGGCGTCTTGACGACGGCCCTCAGCCCGCGACCTCGGTGTCCGGACGCAGAATGTAGGCGTACGCAGACACTGGTGTCCGGCCGTCCGGCAGTAGCGGGGAGCTGGCGCCCCCGATCAAGGCACCGAGGAGATCCCCGTTGGCGAGGGTCCAGGCCGCGCCGACAATCCCGAGGCTGACTGTCCCTCCGAGCTTGGTCCAGCGCCGCAGTTGGAGTTCGAGAAGCCGATGGGCCTCATCTACCAGGGCGGCCCTGCGATCGGCCAAGCCCCGAGAGCTCGGAGCCGATGCCAGAAGGGCTTGCAGGGCCAGAACGTAGGCGCGGAACTCGCTCCGATGCCTGGCGCGGAAGTCCAAGAGGTCGTCCAGCCCCACCTGGCAGAAGTTGAGGGTCACGGCCGGGAGATCGGACATGACGACGTCCGAGGCACTGACGTTCTCGACGGCGCCGTCGACGATTGCTGAGAAGACCCTGGCCTCATCCCGTCGGGTGGCGAGGGGCTCGATGAACCCGCCCTGTTGAACTGCCGTGGCGCGGATCGCCTGGGCGAGGATCGAATTCGCAACCGACGCATTGCCGGGAATGACGAACCACTCGTCGTCCGTCGACTCCTCGGGGAAGAGCAGGCCCTCTTGTGCGAGGAGCTTGAACAGCTCGAGCGAGCCTCGGTCGCGTGAGGAGGCGAGCTCGCTGGCCTCGGGCACGGGGGCCGGAAAGCGCCCCTGGAGCCGTGGAACGTCGATGTACCAATCACCAGCGGCAGCTGCCGTCAGCCAGTGCTCCTCCTTCTCCATTGCGGCCCGGTGCAGAGCGGCACGGACGATGGCTTCGGTGTGAGGCGCCGTCACGTTTCGTGGGTCCACGAACTGGAGGAGTCCGCGCTCGACCAGCGGTGCGCAGAGATGCGGATCGGTCGCGGGCGGACGAGAACCGTGTCCAGGCGTCGAGAAGACGGCGATGTCGTCGAAGAACAGCAGCATGCCCTTCAGGAGGGAAACGTCCTCGGGCGTAGAGAGTGGCGCGTCGTAGAAGAGGGCCGTGCGTCGCTGGCTCCGTGCCATCCTTCAAGTAACGCAGCAACCTGGTCCCGATGTCGAGCGAGGGTCAGCGTCAGGGCTCCGTCCGGGGATGATGCGGGGCCTCGACGACCCCGTCATCTGATTCGGGCCTCGGGTGCGTCGACGATGTCGGCCCGCTGTTCCCTCCCGGTGGTGAGGTGGCCGATGACAACGACGACGGCGCAAGCCCCGATGGCGAGCAGGACGGGAGCGAGGACCGGTTCGCCAGGCATCGCCAGCGTGGTGCCGGCGGTGCCGTCCGGCCAGGGCCACAGCACCCGCAGCGAGCCGGCCATGAGCCCGAGGAGGCCAGCGAGAACGATGTCGGTGTGGCGGTTCAGAGCCCAGTGGAGAACGGAGGAGAAGCTGGCGAGCCCTGCCACCGCCCCTACCCCGAACAGGGCGATCACGGCGAGATCCCGGTCGGTGACGGCACCGAGGATGAAGTCGTACATGCCCATCATGAGCAGCAGAAAGGATCCGGAAATACCGGGAAGGATCATGGCGCAGATGGCGATGGCCCCGGCAATGACGACGAACCACAGCGGCGGGTCGTCGCTTGGCCCTGAGCGCAGCCCGAGCAGGAGGAAGGTTGCTACAGCTACGACGGCGAGTACGACCAGGGGTCCCCGGCTCCGGCGCACGAGAGGGGCGGTGACCACCAGTGAGCCGGCGACGAGCCCGAAGAACACCCCAGACATATGGACGGGGTGCTCCTCGAGGAGCACCTCGATGGTGTGGGCGAGCGTGACGATGGCAAGGCCGATTCCAGCGAGGAGGGGAATGATGAACAGCCAGTCGATCTGGCGAATGGCCCGGAGGGCGCCGGTTACGTCGGCTCGCAGCAATCGGCCCAAGGCCACCGCACCCTCTCGCACCGAGTCGATGAGCTGCGTGTAGATGCCGAGGACGAGTGCCACGGTCCCGCCCGAGACGCCAGGGACGACGTCCGCCGCCCCCATGCAGAACCCTCGTACGAGTTGGAGGGCGATTTTCAGCGTTGCTTGAGCCTTGTGGAGCACCCAGTGAGGCTAATCTGACTGGCCGAGTTGTCGATGTGCCTCCAGGGCGAACGCAGACCGACGAGATGCCCGCGTATGCGGAACCGGCTTCGGGGATGGGGCTCGAGCCACCAGAACACGAGCCGACCGGTGGTCTCGGCGAGCACGACGGCGACGAACTGCACCCCTGCCCATAGAGCGACGACGGGATAGCCGTGGTTCGCGAGGGATGCGTGCTCGTCGGCGAAACCCCAGAGCACGACGACGGGCAGGATCGTTGCCGCCAGCGTGAGGAGGACGAGGGCGTCGGCGGCGGCGATCCACATGTCGGCGCGCCGTACGGCCGTGCGCTCCTCGGACCACAGGCGAGAACCGGCGATGACGGCGTGGGCGGCGCCGAGGATGGCACTGGCGATGAGGAGGTCGAGCCCCTTGGTGTCACCCATGCCACCTCGGTCCGCGGCGAGCTTCACAGCGACCGCCGGCGCGAGGATCACCAGAAAGTCTGTGGCGGCATAGACCGGTGGCGCGATTCTGTCGGAAAGCTGGCGTCTCATCGGCCTTCGCGGGCGCGCAGCTCGAATGTGTCGACGGTCGCGCCGTCCACAGCGACGCACGTGCCGGTGAGGCGGTCTCCGTCGATGCCGACGAGGAGGAATTGCAGGATCGATGCTGCCGCCGCAGTGAAGCGGCTTTGACCGACCGCGGTGGTCTTGCAGCCGCCGCCGCTCACGACATAGGTGATCCCCTGCTGGGGATGGCTGCGTTCGTAGTGGTGGTCGTGGCCAGCGAGCGCCAGGTCGACGTGGTGGCGGGCGAGGATCGGCTCCAGCCGCTCGCGGGCCGCCAGGGTGGAGCCGTGCCGACCCGAGGAGTACAGCGGGTGGTGCAGGGCCACGATCTTCCACTGGTTCGTCGAGCTCGCCAGGGTGTCGTCGAGCCACTCCCACTGGGTCGAGGACCCTGGGCCGAACACCCCGGGGACGCTGGAGTCCAGGTAGAAAAAGTCGGCTGGCCCGTGCGTCGTCGTGTAGTAGCGGCTCGGCGTGCCGAGCAGCCGCAACTCGGCTTCGATCTCTTGGATCCCTTCGTCGCTGTGCCGAAGCGCGGCGTCGTGGTTGCCGATCGCCAGCTCGAAGCCGACGCCGGCATCGAGGAGCGGGCCCATCGGCCGGCGGAACACGTCGTCGTAGCGATCCTCGAAGTTGCCGTAGTAACAGATGTCGCCCAACAGCGCGACGAGCCCGAAGGGTTGCCGCCGGTAGGTCTCGGCCATGCCCTCGGCGACCGCCATGGCCTGGCGACCGCCACTGCCGTTGTCGCCGATCGCGGCGAAGCGCAGCCGGTCCGGTGAGGCCGTCCATGCCGCCGGCGTGAGTTGCGCCTCGGGGGCTTGGCCGGGGATGAGGTCCTCCTTGTTGAGTAGCGGCCACACATGGCCGGCCAGCAGCGACCCGGAGGCGACCGCACCGACGGCACCGCCCGCCGCGGCCAGGAACTGGCGACGGTTCACCATCCTCAGGACCGGAATGGACAGCTCGAGGTTGCCGATGGCATTGCCTCCTTGACCGCTGCCAACAGTCGCGAAGGTCCACGTTGAACCCCCGCGTCGGGCACCGCCTCAGCCTAGGCACGATGGCGCCGCCTTCGTCCCGCGGTGGCTCGACGGGCTGCGGGTTCGGGCATAGGGTGTCCGCCGAGGTCGCTCATCCAGCTGTGGCCGCGACCCGCTGTCGGCATACGCTTGGTGGGAGGGGCCCGTGACCGTAGAAGCGAACACCGCACTCGTCCGTAACTACTTCGAAGAGATCTGGAACAAGTTCAACCTCGACGCCGAGGGCGACTTTGTGGCTTCGGACATCGTCGTCCATCAGCCGCCGATCCCGGGCCTCCCGGGCGGGATCGCAGGACCAATCCAGATAGTCACCACGTTCCGCCAGGCAATGCCCGACCTCAACGTCACGATCGACGACCTGTTCGGTGAGGGGGACCTGGTGGTCGATCGCTGGGCCGCCGTTGGCACGCACACAGGTGAGCCGCTCTTCGGAGTGGCGGCAACCGGCCGGCCAATCCAGATATCGGGCATCCACGAGTTCCGTATCGCCGACGGCCTCATCGCCGAGCGGTGGGGGGTCGTCGACGAGCTCGGCCTGGCCCAGCAACTCGGCCTCGCCCCCGGCGGCTCGGACGGGCCGATTCCCGCCGAGCCCCCGGCGCCGGCCATCGCGCCGGTCACACTCTCGCCCGAAGACCGCCTGCTGGGTCACCGCTCGCACTCTGAATGGCTGGTAGGCGGCAACCCCGACGCCGTGTACGACCTCTACGCCGCCGACGCGGTTATCCACTCCCGGTACATCCCGCCGAACATGACAAGGGGCGTCGAGGCGTTCAAGGGCTACGCGACCTACCTCCGCACCGCCTTCCCCGATATCGAGATCGACGACGAGGACAACATCGCCCAGGGCGACCGCGTCGGCATGCGGTGGACAATGCGGGGCACGCACGGTGGCGACTTCTGGGGTATGCCGGCGACCGGAAATCAGGTCGAGGTCACCGGGATGGACATTTTCCGCATCGCCGACGGCCGCATCCAGGACGCGTGGATCGAGACCGACTATATGACGCTCCTACGCCAGATTGGGATGGTCCCTTCAGGCTGACCCCAGAACCGTCGCCCGGACGTCCCCCACGGCGCTGACTGTTACCTCGGGCCGGTCAGGATGCGCTCCAGGCACCAGTCGGGGTGGTCGGATTCGATCCGCTGCAGCCAGTACTCGCTCTCGAACAGGGCGAGGGGAACGCCGTCTCGGCGGACGAGGATGAGGACGCCGCTCATGCGCCGCAGGTGCTCGGCGGTGGCCTCGTCGGTACGACGGGCCACCTTGAAGGGCAACGGCGAGAGCTCGACGGCGGCTCCGAACTCGTGCTCGAGACGGTGGGCGAAGACCTCGAACTGCATCTGGCCGACGGCGGCCAGCACGGGTGTGGGGTCCCCGCCAGGGTCGCGCAGCACCTGGACAACGCCCTCCTGCTCCATCTGATCCAAGCCGCTGCGGAACTGCTTGTAACGGCTGGTGTCCCGAGCCCGGGCGCGGGCGAACAGCTCCGGGATCAGCGTGGGGATCGTGGGATAGGCGACTGCGCCGCCTTCGTACAGCGTGTCGCCGATCCGCAGCTCACTGGCGTTGACCAAACCGATGACGTCGCCCGGATAGGCCTGGTCGATGGTGTCGCGCTCGGAGCCGAACACCGAAGCTGCGTACTTGGTGGAGAAGGGCCGCCCTGTCGCCGCGTGGGTGACGATCATGCCCCGATCGAAGCGGCCGGAGCACACCCGGACGAACGCCACGCGGTCGCGGTGGGCGGGGTCCATGTTGGCCTGGACCTTGAAGACGAAGCCCGAGAAAGGGGCGTCGAGGCGCCGGGCGACACCGCCGGCGTCGAGCCGGGGAGAAGGCGGCGGGGCCATGTCGATAACCGCATCCAGGAGGTGGCGGACGCCGAA
>CAYZMG010000129.1:0-6864 GCA_964479465.1 uncultured Acidimicrobiales bacterium | reverse complement strand
GAGGTGTCTCAGCCGTCCGCCATACCACCATGCCGCCAGGCACACGCTCCGCGATTCGGTCGGCAGCGGATAGAGGCACGTCCCGTCCCCCGCCGGTTTGGTGGACTCGAGCTGAGCCAGGACCGCGACGTCGAGGCAGTCGGCCTGAAAGTCGGCGGCCTCGAGCTGGCCGAGGAACTCCTCGACGACCGCCCGGTCATCGGCGGTGAACACGAGTAGGGCGCCCTCGATCGGGTCCCCCACGGCGCCGGCCATCAGCAGCACACCCCGGTCGTGGAGGTCACGAACGAGTCCGAGGTGGGCCTCCCGGAAGGGTGCCCGGCGAGTGGCGATGTCGTCGACGTAGTCGTAGGTCAGCAGCCAGTGCATCAGGCCATCATGGCGGAGGCGAGCCGCCGGTGGCGCGGCGACCGCGGCTGGGGGCTCGACTCATTGGTACTGGCGATGCCACTGATCGGTCAGCTCAATGATCACTCCGGGCATAGAGTGCGCATACTGGTGAAGAGCCCCCGAAAGGGGAGGGACATGAGCGACGACCGGCTGATACGAGCGAACGAACGGGAGATCTTCGAGGCGATCATCTCCCAGCTCAAGGACCCCGAGGTCGTCCGGTTACGGCGGGTGTATGTGCTGTTGAGCGTCTGCCTGTTCGTCCTCGGATCGCTCGCCGTCACCGTCGTCGGGAACCTCGGCGCTCACGGCATGTGGGCGTTCTGCCTCACCTTCGTTCCGGGCCTCGTGGTCGGTTGGAGCATCTCCGTCCGGCGCTTCCGCAGGTTGCCCAGACGCGCCCCTAGGTGGCGGCGATGATGCCCTGCTCGACGAACGCGACGCGGAGTCGCCGCAACCCGCTCCGGATGCGGCCCCGGACCGTGCCTTCGGGCACCTCGAGGATGCGGGCGAGCTCCGGGTACGTCGTACCCCCGAAGTAGGCCAGGCGCAGTGCTTCCGCCTCGTCAGCCGGGAGGGCGCTGACCGCGGCCCAGATCTGGGTCGCCAACGACGAGGCGACAGCCTGCTCGAACCGGAGACGGTCGAGGGCGCGATCATGGGCGCCGGCGACCAGGTAGGTGCCCAGGGAACCACGCCCGCTGTCGAACCCCAGTGGGTGGCGGGAGAGGTCGACGAAGACGTCGTGGCACACGTCCTCGGCCGCTGACTGGTTCATCAGCACTGCGTTCGCCACCGCCAGCACTCGCGGGGCGTGCCTTTGATACACCTCCGCCAGCGCCCGATCGTCACCCCGGACGAGGCGGGACGCCAGTTCGACGTCGGTCTGGGTTCCGCCGGAGTGGTCTGTGCTCACAAGGGTTGCCACACCGGATACCTTGACGGTGCGTCTAGATCATGTCAAGCTTTTGTATAGGGATTAGGGGGAATGCGATGGGTGCGTACAACGAGGTTCCCGGCCTGCGGATCGGAGAGGTGGCCAACCGGACCCAAATGACGATCGCTGCGCTCCGGGCCTGGGAGCGGCGCTACCAGATCCTGACTCCCGCCCGCACGGCCGGCGGTCAGCGCCTCTACAGCGAGGCGGATGTCGAGCGTGTGCGTGTCGTGCAACGACTGGTGGCCGAAGGGTGGTCAATCGCCGGAGCGGTCGCTCGCCTCCATGCCGGCACCTCGCCGGAGGTTGGGCCGGGAGACGGCCGGCGCGTCGCCCTCCTGGGGCAGCTGGCCGACGTCGACTCCGAGGCCGTGCTGGTGGCCTATCAGACTGCCCGGGCCATGATGCGGGCGGCTCATCCCCGTGACGTCCGGGACCTGCTGGTGGCGCTCGTGGAGCGCCTCGGTGGGACGGTGGGGCCGGCGGCGGAGCAGGACGAGGAGGTTGTGCCCGTCGACCTGTCCATGGGCGAGGGCCCGCCGGTGTTGCCGCGAGCGCCGGCGGCCAGCATCGCCCGGATGCGCCTCGAAGCGATCCTGCCCGGCCTGGTGGAGGATGGGCGAGACCTCGTCAACCGCCAGCGGTTGGGAGCGCGCCGGGTGCCACAGGAGGCGTAGGGGCGCGCGACACTCGTGGGGTGCCGGCGACCGACGCTCGCCCCTCCCCGGCGTAGCGGCGATGGCCGCCACTACCGTCCACGGGCTTCTCGAGCTCATCGTGGCGCGCGACCGAGAAGCGGTGGTCGAGGCAACCCTCGACATGGCGCGCGACGAAGGACTGGATGCGGTCATCGCCCTCCTCGCCGGCGTACAGCGCGAGGTCGGCCGGCGCTGGCAGGATCTGGACTGGACCGTCGCCGACGAGCACGCCGCCACCGCCCTGGCCGACCTGGCGCTCGCAGCCGCCGCCCTCGACTTCCCGATGGGGGAGCCGACCCTCGGCACCGTAGCGGTGACGTGTGCCGAGGAGGAATGGCACATCCTCCCGGCACGGATGTTCGCCGAACAGTTGCGGGCCTACGGGTGGGACGTGGTTTTTCTCGGGGCATCCGTTCCCGCCGCCCACCTGACCCGCTATCTGGAGCGACGGCCCGTCGTCGCCGTCGGGGTCAGCTGTTCGGTCCCGGTCCACCTGCCGGGAGCCCGGCGCTCCATCGCCGCCGCCCATGAGGTCGGCGTCCCGGTCGTGGCCGGGGGAGCGGGCTTCGGGACCACGCCGGCGCGGGCGACCTCCGTCGGAGCGGACGCCTGGGCGACGTCCATCCAGGAGGCGCACCGATCTGTGAGCTCGTGGTCCGGCCGTGTGCCGGCGCTGGCCAGTGCGAGGGACGACCGGGAGCAGCTGGGCCTGGCCGCCGACCGCCAACTCGTCGTTGAGGAGGCCATGGCCGATCTCGCTGTCCACGTCCCGGGGATGGGGGCCTATTCACCATGGCAGCTGAAGAAGGCAGAGGAGGATCTCGACTACATCGTCCGGTTCGTCGAGGCCGCGCTCCTTACCGCCGACGATACGGTCGTCGTCGAGTTCATGGATTGGCTGGTCCCCCTGCTTTCCGCCCGTGGTGTGCCACCGAACGCGGTGCTCCTCGGGATCGAGAGCCTGCGCCGTTGCCTTCCCCGGGAGCACGTGTCCGCCGCCCGCCTGCTGGGAGTGGCCGCCGATTTGATCCAACAGTGACAGGCCAGGCGTAGCATCGCCTTCATGGCCGAGCAATCCGTCACGACGCCTGGCGACGACCCCGGCGAAACGCCGCCAGCGGCGGAGCACTCCGCTGGCAAGCGCATCCGCCGCACGATGATGTCGACCGGGTTCAGCGGCGTTCCCGGCAAGACGTGCGAGGTCTGCGGCTTCCAGGGTTTCCGCTGGCAAACGGAGTGCCCAGACGGCCATCCGCTCGTCTGAACCGCCAAGTTCCAGCGGTCGGTCAACGCCCAACTCCCGCTTGACCTCAGCAAGCCCGGCTGGTGGCGTGCCATGGGGTTGTACTTCGTCATCGGCCTCATCCCCATCATCGGCGGGATCGTGGCCCGCATCGTCCTCCCTCTTGTCGGGCTGGTGATGCTCTTCGTGGACCCGAAGCGCGGCGATTCGAGCGCCACGCTCTACCGAACCTTGCCTCATCGGTCGTGAGTCTTAGTAAGTACCGGTGACCGACAGCGAGGAGGATGCTGTGCCCAACGCCAGGCCGCTCACGCGCGGTGACCGGCGACGCAACGGCGCGAGGGCGTGCCCCTCCGGCTGCTGCGTCCGGCGGGATGGCGTCGCCTGTGGTCATCGATGCCCTCGTCCGCTTCGGCCGTCCCTCAGTGCGAGGGGTGGCGTCTCCGCCCTGAAATAGCGCTTGACCAGCGCTTTTGCTGGAGCCCGAGGTCGGATTCGAACCGACGACCTGCTCATTACGAGCACTTTCGGAGTCAACGGTGTGCTGACCTGCACTTTTGCAGCATTTTCGCAAGCGCTGTGCGTCGAATGAGTAGGTCGTCGCTACTCTCGCCGAGCGGTGTGGAAGCTCGCAGCCGGTGAGGTCGGGCATGATGCGTGAGTGACGTTCACGTCGATCCTCGATCGCCCGGTGTACGGGGTGCTGGAGGCTGCCGGCCTGCTCGGCCTGCGCGCCGATCGGGCACGCGCGTGGCTCGACGGCTACGAGCGACGAGGCGCTCAGTACGCGCCGGTGATCCGGGTCGAGCCGACCGGTGAGGACGTCGTCACCTGGGGCGAGTTCGTCGAGCTCGGCTACCTACGCGAGTACCGGCGCAAAGGTGTGCCCCTCCAACGCCTGCGCCCGGTCATCGACGAGCTGCGGCGTGAGTTCGACACTCCGTACCCGCTCGCCACGGCGAGGCCGTACGTCCTCGGCAAGGAGCTGATCCTCGACGTGCAGGAGAGGAACGGCATCCCGCCGGCGATCGCCATCGTGATCCGGTCCGGCCAGCAGATCCTTCTGGCGGACGACGCCCAGCGATTCATCAAGAAGGTCGAGTTCGACCCGCCGGGTGAGGGCGATGTCCGGCTGGTGCGCCCGGCGGGGATGGCATCGCCTGTTGTCATCGATCCCCTCGTTCGCTTCGGCCGTCCCTCGGTGCAAGGGGTGGCGACCGAGCGGCTGTGGGAGCTGTTCGACGCCGGCGAGTCGGTCGATCAGATCGCCGATGGCTACGAGATGCCGACCGAAGACATACGGGCCGCAATCGCCTACGAGGAGCAGTTGCGTTCGCTGGCGGCCTAGCCGAACGTGGCGGCCAGGTTCTTCGTCGACGAGAACGACCTGGCGCTTGGTAAGAAACTCGCTCATCTGCACGGGAACGTCGTCTTCCCCGGCCATCCCAACCTGCCGGAGGTCCCGAGGCGCTGCTTCGACGACGAGTGGTTGGCCGTCGTCGGTGCCCAACGCCTGGTCGTGATCACCCGCGACAAGCGCATCCGGTACAAACCGGTCAAGAAGCGGACGTAGATCGACCACCGGGTTCGCGGCTTCTGCTCACCGGCACGACGAGCCAGTCAACTTTCGACAGCCTCGCCCTTGCGGAGCACCGCTGGGCGGAGATGGCGGTCATCGTGGAAGCGGAGCCAGTTGGCCCCTGGATGTACGCCGTAACTCAGGCTGGCGTGCGCCCAACTCCGTTGACGTAGTCCCGCTCGGTTCTCGTCGCCGGGCTTCCGTAGGGCAACATCCTGTGCAAGGATCGGCAGCGATTCTGGCCGGCGGTTATGGGCGACTGCTGGGCCGAACTCGTATTCGAGGGTGTGCCGCACTGCACGTATCCCGCCCGTCGCCCAGTACGGCACCTTCGGGCTAGGGCCCTCGGTCCACGACTAGCTGGTTTTGGGACGCACGTTAGGGGCGCCCTCGCGCGTTATCGCTCGGTTCGCGCTTGCACGGCAGTGGACAGGATCAAGCGTTACTGACCGGGTGGCCTCGGCCCGTCCGAAACTCTGGCGCGATGGGAACTTTCGTCGTCTCATCATCGTCCCATCAACGGCTGGGCGCTGCGGCTTCATCGCTAAGTGCCTTGTTCCTTCACACTCGGCGGCGGTACGGTCGCTGACGGCGATAAAGGAGGCGGGATGAGACGAGCTGGAATCGTGCTCGTGGCGGTTGCGCTGTCGTTCTTGACGGTGCCGGCATGGGCAAATCATTCGGTGCCGACCGGCGTTACCTGCTCGAACTTCGCCTACCAGGAGGACGCCCAGGCGTACTTCGAGCAGCACCCGGGTGACCCCGAGGGCCTGGATGGTCCCCCCGGACCGACCTCCTCCGGGATACCGGGCGTCGCCTGCGAGAGCCTCCCCAGCAGGGAAACGGCGACTACGAGCACCACCACCACGGCCCCGACCACGACCACGACCACGATCCCGTCGACGACGACCACCGTTCCGACGGTCACGCGCACACCGACGGTGGAGCCTCCGAGGGCAATCCTCAGCGCCTCATCCGGTCAGGTCGCGGGAGACCTCGGCGACTTCTGCTGGCCGCAGGCCGGCGGCCTGACGAGCTGCCGCGTCGTCGACTTCGTCCCCGGTCTAGGGCCGAACCCAGCCCAGGCTCTGACCGTCACCCAGGGAGAGGTGGCGACTCTGAGCTTCGAGGCAGCCCCGGCGCTGGCCGCGCTCAGGGTCGCGTCAGGACCGAACGCGTCCCTGTCGGCGCCGGTCGCCAATCCGTCCCGGTTCACGGTCGATCTGCCCCCGGGCACGCACGTGATCACGGTCAACGCGACCTTCGAGGGCGCCAACGCGCGGGCGACCTACTACTTCAAGCTTCAGGTCGTGCAGGCGCCTGCTCCCCCGGCCGAGCCGAGCACGGGCCGACTGCTCGCTCTGACGGGGTGATTCTCCTCGGCGCGGCGCGGTAGGTGCCGGACCTTCTCGGGTGCCGCGTCACCGGTACCGACCGGTATCGCCACGAACGAGCGAGCGCCGACTGTCGGATCTGAGAGTCTGGCTGCACCATGGCCAAGCGCAAGAGCAGGCGAACGGTAGTGGACGGCTCTCATGGGATGGCCGGCTGTGGGATCCGTCCGGGGTTCTGTACGAGCGCGAGGTTGAGGCGCTAACAAGGAGCGAAGCATTCGCCCTCGTCCGCGACCCCGACACCTAGGTCGCGGTCTCCTACGGTTCACGACCCCTTCGCTGGCTCGCTCCAGCGAGCGCCAGACAGTACATGTCCATGCACACCGTATGGGCGGACCCCGCCGGCCACCCCTTCTGCGGCTGAGGCCGCGTTGCCCGCACCGCAGTTCGCCCTACGTTGCCGGAACGACCATCCAGACAAATCCGGACTGCGGTCCTACGTCGAAGGCCAAGGTGCATTTCGCGTCGGCGGTGCAGACGTGGACGGAGTACGTGGACCCGCCAAAGATAAGCACCCGGAGCGTGCCGTCGGGCAGCCACAGGGCTTGCATGATACGGCCGCCGACACGCGCTCGGGCCCGTTCCCGGCCTTCGGTCGTGAGCACCGCCAGTTCGTCATCGCC
>CAYZMG010000128.1:0-7276 GCA_964479465.1 uncultured Acidimicrobiales bacterium | reverse complement strand
TGCAGCCCTGGGCCGCCGGCGGGCCGACCACGGAGGCCAACGGGCGGGTGGCGTGCCGGTTCCACAATCAGCAGCGCCACCGGGGCCCGCCGTGATGGCCGTACCGTGGCGACATGTCGAGTCATGGCACGGGCCGGCTGGTGACGGTCCGCCGGCCGGCGCCGGCGGCGGCCGGCGAGATCCGGGCAGCCTGGGACGCCGGCCATGCCGTGCTCGTCCTGGATCCGCGCGCCCCCGAGTCGGAGGTGGAGCGGATCGTCGGGCGAATGCAGCCGGTGGCCGGCGCGGCGCCGGAGGTGGCGGCCGTGGTGGTCACGTCGGGCACGTCGGGCGCTCCCAAGGGGGTGGAGCTGACGTGGGACGGGCTGGCGGCGTCGGCGGCGGCGATCTCGGAGGCGTTGGAGGTGGGGAACGGGGACCGGTGGCTGGCCTGCCTGCCGCTGCACTATGTCGCCGGGCTGGCGGTGCTGGGCCGGGCATGGGCGACGGGCACACCGGTGACGGTGCTCGCCGGCTTCGACGTGGCCGCCGTAGCGAAGGCCGACGCCACGCTGGTGTCGCTGGTGCCGACCATGCTGCGCCGGCTCCGAGAGGCCGGCGCCGGCACCGGACGGTTCCGGCGCATCCTGCTGGGAGGCGGGCCGGTGCGGGAGCGGGGGCCGAACATCGTCGCCACCTACGGGCTGACCGAGACGTGGGGCGGCGTGGTCCACGACGGCCACCCCCTCGCCGGCGTGGAGCTGCGCCTGGGCGACGACGACGAGATCCTGGTGCGGGCGCCGATGGTGATGCGGGGCTACCGCATGGCGCCGGCGGAGACGGCCGGCGACTTCGCCGCCGGCGGCTGGCTGCGTACCGGCGATGCCGGCGCCATCAATGGGGGCGGGCGGCTGCGGGTGGTCGACCGCCTGCGGGACCTGATCATCACCGGCGGGGTGAACGTGAGCCCCAGCGAGGTGGAGGCTGTGCTGGCCGGCCACCCGGGCGTGGCCGACGTGTGTGTGGCCGGCGCCGCCGATGCGGAGTGGGGCGAGCGGGTGGTGGCCCACGTCGTGCCGGCGGATCCCGCCAAGCCGCCGGCGCTGGAGGAGCTGCGGGCCTTCGCCGGCGAGACGCTGTCGGGGGCCAAGCTGCCCCGCCAGGTGGTGATCGCCGCCGAGATCCCCCGCACCGCCGGCGGGAAGCCCCTGCGGCGACTGCTCACCCAGGATTAGGGGGCCGGCGCCGGCGGTAGATTGGTACCAAATGAGCAATCCCCGCGGTCAGATGCCCACCCAGAAGGAACTCCAGGAGCGCGAGCGCGAGGAGCGTGAGCGCGAGGAGCAGGAGGAGAAGGAGAAGAACCGGCTACCCGATGACGCCACGGTCGACGTCGAGGCGGAGAAGAAGGAATCCAACAGCGACGAGATCCTGGACAAGCTCGACAAGGAGCTGATCGGCCTGAAGCCGGTCAAGCAGCGGATCCGCGAGATCTCGGACCTCCTGGTGGTCGACCGCCTGCGCAACAAGTTCGGGATCGAGTCCACCCGCCCCACCCTCCACATGTCCTTCACCGGCAGCCCCGGCACCGGGAAGACCACCGTCGCCTGGCGCATGGCCGAGCTGCTGAACCGCATGGGCTACCTGGCCAAGGGCCACCTGGTGAACGTCACCCGTGACGACCTGGTCGGCCAGTACATCGGCCACACCGCGCCCAAGACCAAGGAAGTCCTGAAGCGGGCCATGGGCGGCGTGCTCTTCATCGACGAGGCCTACTACCTGTACCGCCAGGAGAACGAGCGGGACTACGGCCAGGAGACCATCGAGATCCTCCTCCAGATCATGGAGAACAACCGCGACGACCTCGTGGTCATCCTCGCCGGCTACAAGGACAAGATGGACCAGTTCTTCTCGTCCAACCCGGGCATGGGCTCCCGCATCGCCCACCACGTCCATTTCCCCGACTACAGCCTCGACGAGCTCATGGGCATCGGCTGCCTGATCCTGGAGGAGCAGAAGTACTCCTTCTCCGAGGAGGCCGAAGCGGCCTTCCGCGACTACCTCGAACGACGCATGCAGCAGCCCCGGTTCGCCAACGGCCGTAGCGTGCGCAACGCCCTGGAGCGGGCCCGCCTGCGCCAGGCCACCCGCATCGTGCAGCAGAACAGCCACAAGCTGAGCAGGAACGACCTCATGCGGCTGGAAGCCGAGGACATTTTGGCCAGCCGGGTGTTCGAAGACGAGAACGGCGACGAGAACCCCGACGAGGACGAGGAAGCGCCCGACCGGAACGAGTAGCGGCTCGCTCAGTTCCGCTGAAGAAGAGCTCAGTTCCGCTGAAGGATGGCATCATCCCGGAAGTCGGCGAACAGCGCCGGCGCCGATCCTCCGACGAAGACCACGGACTGGTTGGCAGCCGAGCCCGTCGTGCCCGGCATGGTGACGTTGCGCACCTCGTCGGGATCGAAGCTCAGCGCCAGCCGGCCCAGGCGGTAGAGGTCGCCGAATCCAATCCCGTCGAAACGGGTGTGGCGGGCCAGTACCGCCATCCATCTGAGAGTGTTCGCCGCGGTGGGGGCTGAGTCGCGCAGCTTCGACAGCCCGGCCAGGATCAGGATGCCCTGGTCGTGGGTGCGGGTGAAGTCACCGCCGGCCAGGTTGCGGTTCCGGGCGAAGGCCAGCGCCGCCCCGCCGTCCATGCGGACGGTGCCGGCGGGGAAGATGGCCCCGGACATCGGGTCGTTCATCGGGACGGGGACGTCGACGTTGATGCCCCCGAGCTCGTCGACCATGTCCGACAGCCCGCCGAAGTCGGTGGTCAGGACGACCGAGATGTCGACGCCGACAAGGGCGGACACCGCTCGTGCCTGCAGCAGGGGCCCGCCGTGGTAGTTGGCGGCGTTTATCTTGTCCATTCCCCGGCCCGGGATGTTGGTCCAGGTATCGCGGGGGATGTTGAGGATGGTGGCGGCGCGAGCTTCGGCGTTGATGCCGATGACGTGGAGGGCGTCGCCCCGGGAACGCGACTCACCGGGACGGGCGTCCTGGCCCATGACGAGCACGAAAACCGGCTTGCCCGGCGCGGGGAAGAACCGCCCGGACTCCACCTTCACGATGTCCATTGCCGCCTCGCCCCTCACCCCCGTCGGCGAGACACACCCAATGCCGAACGCCAGCACGAAGCCGGCCATCAGCAGCCGCCTCATTCGCGCTCCGCAGTCGTCACCGTCGTGTCCTGAGCCACGGTGCGGACGACTTGGATGTCGTACGCGTCGATGCGCCACGTCGTGCCTTCGGGCATCAGCACCAGCTCGCCGGTGCGCACAACGGTGACCGGCGTCCCGGCGATATGGCCGATGAGACGGAGATCCAAGCCGGCGGTGACGACGCTGACCTTGCCGTCGGGTCCGGCGAGCGCGGTCAGGCCGGCGACCGCCCGCTCACTGCGGAGGTCGCTGATCGGCGGCAGGTTCTCGTCGATGAACGCGAACCGGTCGTCCCCGCCGGGGGCGACCCGTTCCAGGGCGGGGCGATTGAACAGCGGCGCGAGGTCACCGGCTGGGCCACCCGTGCGCAAGGGCGTCACGATGGCGACATCCAAGTAGCGGTTGAGCGTTTCGAGCACCCCGAACCATGTGGCGTCGTACGAGGCGTCCGTCGGGGGCCCGGCAGTGTGGAGGTCGAACGCGTCGCCGGTGAAGGCGATCGGGGCCGGCGGGGGGACAGAGACTGTCGGCGGGGTCCACTGCGGGACGGTCGTCTGCGTGTGGGCGGTGAAGGAGGCTGACGAGGACTGCTCGCAGCCCGCTGCCAGGAGGAGGCCCGCGACCAGAAGAAGCATTCTTCCGTACATCCGGGCGCAAGCATAGGGAACCCCGGCATGCCCTCTGAACATCCTCCCGGCTAGTCGATCCCGTGCTCCAGCGCATAGCGGATGAGTTCTTGGCGCCGGCTCAGGTGCAGCTTGCTCAGGATGTTGCGGACGTGGTTCTCGACCGTCTTCTCGGCGATGAACAGCCGGCCGCCGATCTCCTTGTAGGAGTGGCCCCGAGCCACGAGCTGGAGGACCTCGCGTTCCCGCTCCGACAGCGGCGAGACACCCGAGGACTTCTTGGCCAGCGCCCGGAACTCGCCGAGTACCAGTGCGGCCAGCGCCGGCGAGAACACCGGCTCGCCGCGGGCCGCCTTCCACAGGGCGGCCCGCAGCTCGGGCCCTGGCGTCGACTTGATGAGGTAGCCCACGGCGCCGGCGGCGACCGCGTCGAGCAGGTCCCGCTCCTGCTCGGAGACGGTCAGGATCACGATGCGGGTTTCCTCGCCGCAGGTGCGGGCCACCTTGATCCCGCCACCACCGGGCATCTGGAGGTCGCAGACGGCGACGTCGGGCTTGTGGGCCCGGATGGCGGCGATCGCCTCCTCGGCGTTGCCGGCCTCGGCCACGACCCAGAAGCCGTCGCCCAGGTCGGACCGCACACCGTCGCGCCAGATGGGGTGGTCGTCAGCCAGCACGACCTTTATGAGGGGAGCCACAGCAGGACCTCCGTTCCGTCGCCGGGGGCGCTGGTGACCTCCACCCGGCCGCCCACCTCCGACACTCTGCCCCGGATCGAGCGGGAAAGCCCGATCCCCTCGACCGTGGTCGCCGGGTCGAACCCCGTCCCGTCGTCCTTCACCGAGCAGAGGACGCCGCCGGCGTCGTCGGGCTCGACGTAGACCTGCACCTTCGACGCCCGCCCGTGCTTGCCGGCGTTGACCATGGCCTCGCCGGCGGCGCCGGTCAGGGCGGCGACGACCGGCCCGTCCAGCGGGGGTAGGTCGTCGGCGACCAGCACCGACGCCCGGCCACCGAAGGCGTCCTCGAAGCGGGCCGCGGCCGCCCGCAGGGCGGCGCCGACGTCGGCCACGACCTCGGCATGGGCGGAGGAGCCGAACAGCCAGTCGCGCAGCTCCCGCTCCTGCTCGCGGGCCAGGCGGGACAGGGCAGGGTCGGTTGCCCGCCGCTCGACCACCGCGAGGGTCTGAAGCACGCCGTCGTGGAGCGTCCGGGCCACCTCCTCGCGGGCTCGAGCGGCGGATATCTCGTCCTCGGCCCGCCGCAGCAGGCGGGCAAGGTAGCCGGCGGCGGCGCCACCGAGGGCGTAGAAGACGACGGTGTTGATGACCGAGAGCGCCCGGCCACCGGTGTCGATGGACGCCCCGTTGGCCAGCACCGCCCCGAGGCGGGCGATGCCGACGAGCACGCCAGCGCCGGCCGCGGCCATCGGCCCGAGGGCGACACCCATGGAAAGGATGCCGGCGAGAGGCCACACCGAGCCCAGCGACTGCGACGTCGAGAAGGCGTGGCCCTCGCCGTAGGCCACGCCGTCGCCCAGGATGAGCAGGATGCCGACAGCCAGCTCGGTGAGCACGGGCCCAGGCCGGCACAGGGCGGAGGGGTTGTCCCGGAGGCGGACGGTGCCGGCGATCGTGACGGCCAGGGCCACAGTGACGAGCGCCAGCGCCAGCCACGGCCGTTCCAGATCGTGGCGGGACACGAGGAGCACCGTCGCCATCCACAGCCAGGCGCCCCACCGGAAGGCGGCGAGACCCTGGAGGACCGACCGCTCCATCCCCCCAGGGTACGACGGCGCACTGTGCCGGCCTGGCGCCGGCGCTACGGCGCTACGGCCGTACCGCCAGCAGGCAGATGTCGTCGTCGCGACGCAGGTCTTCGGTGCAGGCGGACAGGACGCGATCGCAGAGAGCGTCGAGGGCGAACGGGGCTTCGCCGGCTACCTGCCGGAGCCGCTCCATCCCGATCGCCCTCGGCACCCTCCGGCTCTCGACCAGGCCACCGGTGTAGAGCAGCAGCGTCGAGCGCAGCCGCAGCTCCACTGTCGCCTCGCGGCGGCCGCCCTCGCCCACCGGCCCGGACATGGCCGCATCGACGAAGGCGGCGCCGGCCACCCCGTCGAGGAGCAGGGGCGGGCACCCGCCGGCGTTGACGAAGCGGACGGCGCTGCCGTCGAGCACGAGATACAGCACCCGGGCGCCGCGGCCAAGGCCGGTCGTTTCGGCCAACCGGTCGAGGTGGCTGACGACTCGGGCCGGCGAGTCGCCCTCGATGGCGGCATAGGCGCGCACCGCGGCCCGCATCTCGCTCATGGCCACCGCGGCCTCCACGCCGCGACCGGGCACGTCACCGATGACGATGGCCGTCCGGTCGCCGTCGAGCGGGAGGGCGTCGTACCAGTCCCCCCCGCTGTCGGTGAACACACCCCACGGCTCGACCCGCCCAGCCAGGTCCACGCCGTCGACCGACGCCGCGGAGGACCGGGAGCAGCGGGCGCGGGCATGGTCACGGGCGTAGCCGACGAGGTCGGCCATGGGACCGCCGTCCTCGGCCCACACGTCGTCGGCCGGCGCGGGCGGCTCCGGCGCCTCGGGCAGATCGAACTCGACGCCGGCCAGTTCCTCGCGAACCATGTCGAGGATGGGGTCGAAGCACCCGGCGAGGGACTCGCTGAAACCGGGGCCGTAACCGGTGTCGGCCGGCTCGACCTCGATGACGACGGTGTCGGCCGGGAGGCCGCCCCACTGGCGGGCGACGGTCAGGCTGTGGTCGACGTCGGGCACCGTGGCGTGATGGAACGCGTAGCGGCGCACGGCGCCCGGCGGCTCGCCCCTGGTGACCGCCCCCAGGAGCACAACCTTGACCGGCTGCAACTCCTGGAGGCGGCTGAGGACCAGCGCCGGCGAGCACGGCAGCTCCTCGATCACGACGCCGGCGGGCCATTCGAGCTGCTGGAGGCAGTCGATGACCTGGCGGCCGAAGTCGAGGTCGCGCAT
The DNA here is from genome assembly GCA_964479465.1 of uncultured Acidimicrobiales bacterium. Classification (GTDB taxonomy): domain Bacteria; phylum Actinomycetota; class Acidimicrobiia; order Acidimicrobiales; family AC-14; genus CADCTB01. The sequence continues at coordinate 469 of CAYZMG010000128.1, read as the reverse complement.
GCCGGGCTTGCCGAAGCTGCCCACGAACACCCGGCCACCCCTCATTCCAGCGTGCACCCGCAGGAGTTGATCTCCCGGGTGATGATCCCCTTGCCGGTGTCGATGTGGGTGGTGCACGGCATACACGGGTCGAAGCTGCGGATCGACCGGAGGATGTCGATGCCCTTGACCTGATCGTCGGGGACCGACTCCAGGATCGGGGTGTCGACCACCGCCTGCTCATAGGGGCCGAGGCCTCCGAAGGGATCGGTGGGCGAAGCATTGATCGTGGACGGAGTGTTGATCTGGTAGTTCACGATCTTGCCCTTGTCCATGGTGATGTGATGGACGAGGTACCCACGACCGGCCTCCCAGAACCCCACCGCCATGCGCTCGTCGCGGGGAATCTTGAACGGCGTGTGGACCTTGGTCTCACCCTGGCGCCAGTACTCGAAGGCCTTCAGGAGGCAGTTCATGCCGATGGTGGCGG
>CAYZMG010000127.1:0-7601 GCA_964479465.1 uncultured Acidimicrobiales bacterium | reverse complement strand
CCTTGTCGTTGATGTGCTCGGCGTGCCAGGCCGTGCGCTGGAGCAGGATCACGGCCACGGCCACGACCGCCACCACAATCAGCAACGAGAACGTGGCCTGGCCCCGTTCGCCGAATGCCGACCACTTGTGAAGACGGCTATCAGCCGGCTCCGTGGATGGGCGGCTGTCAGCCGGCCTCCACCGCTTCGTCATACTTCCCCCCTGCATAGGTTGGGCTGGACCCCCACGCGCACCGGCTGTGACGTCTGGAACTGCGGCGTTGCGGTGTGGGTCCGAGCGGATACCACTGGATGTGGTCGGCACTGTATTGCCCACCGCGCTCCGTTGCAATAGGCAGTTCCGCGCTCTGCGTCATTTTTTCCACCACCGTTGGTGACCGCCGACGCGCGCGACAAAGCCCCCACGCGTGGAGCGCGGGGGCTTTGTCGTGAAGCCGGGTGGCGGAAAGGCGACTACCAGCCGCGGGTGCCGGGCAGCAGCCTGTAGCCGACGCCGGCCAGGCTGTGCGACGGCTTCTTCTGCCGGGGCTCGCCTCCGGAGACGAGGGCCTCGAGATCCTCGTCGATGGCAGCCACGTTGTTGGCGATGTCTCGGATCACCGGGGCGAGAGGCTCACACGCCTGGGCGATGGCCTTGACGCCGATGATGACGGTGCCCACGGTGAAGCTCACGTGGTTGAGGATCAGGCAGATGTTGATCAGATACAGCGCGATGGCGGCGACGATGATGGCCACGCCGATCAGCGTTACGACAGTTGCAGCGCCCATAGTTCCCTCACTTGTTCTTGATTCGGGCCGGACTTGGCTGGTTGGACTAAAGGATGCGCTGCAGAGCGGCGCCGTAACGGCTGGCCGACTGGCGTGCAGCAGCGGTCAGATCACGCGTCTGGTACAGCTTCGGCACCGAGTCGAGCGTGCCGGTGAGCTTGACGCCGTGGTCGAGGATGTCATCCGCGTATGTGTAGATCTCCTTCGCCGGGCGCAACACCCGGTTCAGGAAGAGCAGGCACACCGGGGCGACGACCGCGATGAGGACGATGTTGCCGAGCCACCACAGGACCACGAATACCTCCTGAGACCGAAACTGTCGGGCCCGCCGACACTGCCGCGAGAACGCGACAGCGGGCGATCAAGGGCATTGTATGTCGTAGACCTATAGATGGAAAGACCCTCTAGCGCGAGTCTCTAGGTGCACCGCCCGCTTGGAGCTCGCCAGAATGCCGCCGGCCGCCGGCGCCGCCGCAGGCGGCCACCCTCGGCGGGCGGCCAAGAACGAACGGCGAAGGGCGGCCGGCTCCGCCGGTCGCCCGAAGCGCAACTACCTCGGCGAGGAGGCTCCGCCTCCGACGCCGATGAGAGCGTGGTCGACGAAGTCGACGATACGGGTGACTTCGTCCCGCACGGCCTGGCCCTCGCCCGGGGCGAGCAGCTCGCCCCTCCGGTCGGCCTCGACCACATCCACGTTGGCCGGGACGATGCCGGCGAGCGGGACGTTGTACTCGGCGCAGACCTCTTCGAAGAACTCCTTGTCACCCTCCTGGGCCTTGTTGCCCACGCCGTAGACCCGGGGAATGCCCAACTCCTCGGCCAGGACGATGGTGCGCCCGGCGGTCAGGATGGACTTGCGACTCGGCTCCATGATCACGAGGAGGACATCGGCATAGGCCAGCGTGCCGCCCGAGCGGCTCAGGTGCTCGAGGCCGGCTTCCATGTCGACCAGGGTCACGTCGGCCTGCTCATCGATGGCGGCACCCAGAATGCTGCGCACGGCAGCGTGGCTACCGCACGTTCAGCCAGCCCCCGCTTGGGTGATGCGCATGGCATGGAGCAGTGTCACCTGCGAGGGGGTCACCGCCCCGTAGGTGTTGATGAGCTCGGCGGTGGTCATCGACCCGTCGCCGCCGCTGCCGACGACGACCGAGCGGGGCAGGAGGGGAATGTCGTCGGCCTGCTCGGCGTCGAGGCCGAGGCTGAATGCCAGGTTGGGGTTGGAGTCGGTGTCGATGGCCAGGACCCGGAGCCCCCGTGCTGCGTACTCCTGGGCGATGAGGGCCGAGAGCGTGGTCTTGCCGACGCCGCCCTTGCCCACGATGCCGAGTTTCATGGTGCGTTCCTCCCGCGATATCTGTTGCAGACATCTTCCCACAGCTATGATTCCGAGGAGACCGCTAGCTGGCGAAACAGGAGGAGTCGGCAATGCCGAACGGAAGAACCGGGGTGCGGGACTACACCCACCCGAACGAGATCCACATGGAGCCGGGTGACCTGCACGAGCCCACCAACACCGTGCCGCCCTACCCGCCCGAGCTCGAGAGCGCTCTTGAGCGCATCTCCCGACAGGACCGCAGCAAGCTGCAGGGCACCGAGTTCGACATCGTGACCCGTCGCCTGAAGCGGGACGGCGACATGCGCTACCCGCTGCGCTCCGACGAGCGCAAGGTGGGCATCGGCGGCACCTGCCAGTACGTCGAGTACGACTGAGCTGAAATGAAGAAGCCGCCGGCACCCAGGTGCCGGCGGCTTCTTCGCGTCTAGACCACCTTCATGTCGCGGACCTGGTCGACGGTGATCTTCTCGATCAGGCCCGACGCCGACTCCAGCTCCAGGCGGGCGCCACGGTCCACCCGCCGGGCGGTGCCCCGGGTCTCCCCCTTGGGCAGCAGGCGGATCAGCACCCGGTTGCCGAGCAGGGCGCACCGCTTCTCGTAGGCCGCGGCGGCCCCGGCCCCGCCACTGGAGAGCTCGTCGGTGGCGACGTCGACGGAGCGGACCACCGCCTCGAGCAGGTCGTCCTTCTGGCTCGGGTCGACGCCCAGCTTGGGCAGGTTGAAGCGCAGGGTGATGATGATGCTCTTGACCCGACCTGGTCCGAGCTGCACCTCGGCTCGCACCGCGGCGACCTGGTCGCGGCTGGAGTCGACCACCGCGTCCGGCCACCACGTCGACATCTCCCGGCCGCTGACCGCTTGGGCGCCCTCGGCGGAGGCCAGGGCGGCCACGAGCCATGCGCTGTCCGCGTCCTCCACGGGCACCGTCGGCCGCAAGACGATCGAGCACGCCAGCGACTCGGTGGCCGGCACCTCCCACAGCCGTCCGTGCAGGCCACTGGCCCGGATCTCATGGTCGACGACGACCGTCGCCCCCTGTGGGGCGTCCTCCTGATTGGCCCACGCCAGGGCCATGGCCTCGGCGGAGACGGCCACGGGGAACCGCCGCACCGGCCGCCCGAACTGCTCGACCGTCGCAGTCTCAAGGCCGGGGAACCCGGTGGCGCTTGTCCGGGGCTGACCCGGGGGGGCCGGCGCCGGCGCCGGCGCCGCGGCAGCCGGAGCTTCGTCCGGGGTCACGGCAGGCTCAGCGGCGGGGTCGGCCGGCGGCTCGCTCACTTGCTCACCTGGGGTACCAGCCGTTGGACCCTCCACTCGGTCTCCCCATTCGTCGACGATTCCTCGGCCAGCTCCACCGACCCGACGGGGAGATTACCGCCGAAGCCGATGGCCACCGGCACCGAGATCACGACCCGGGCCCGACCCGCTTCCAGCGGCTCGGCGTCTTCCTCGTACTCCAGCGCGTCGAGGTCGTTGCCGGCCAGGTCCGCCCGCAGGCCGGCGATCAGGTCCATCAGGAACTCGTCGCGCTCTGCGTCGCCGGCGGTGCCGTCCCGCAGCCGGGCCACCAGGCCCTCGTCCATGCCGCGGTCCGACGCCACCTTGAGCACGGTGGTGCGCGCCTCGATGCCCATCAGCTCCCACACCTTGCGGTGCTCGCCCCACACCACCGCGTCGACGAACTCCCTCGCCGCGTCCATGGCGCGGCCTCCCGGGCCGCTCATGGCCGTTCCCACCCTTCTCCTTCAAGGAAGTCGCGCACCGCCACCCGCTGGGGACCACCGAGGGCGTCGCCGATGGCCTGATCGAGGCCCCGGTCGGCGTCCTCGCGCTGCTCGGGATCCTCGATGCTGGCGTGGCCGGCGATGATGGCCCGGAGGGACACGCTCTGGGTGTCCTGGGGGAGCTCGATCACCAGTTTCATGATGCTCTCGTAGACCTTGCGGCCCTCGTCGAAGCCAAGGAGTCCGGCGGCTCGCGCCACCTCAGCCACCGCCGTGGTGCGCCGGGGCTCGGGCTGGGCGAGGAGCCGGAACAGGCGCTCCCGCACGAGCACCGTCCGCTCTTCGAGGGGGGCGACGGCGAGGAGGGCGGCCCAGTGGTCGATGCGACTCTTCGACTCGGTGGCGTTGAGCTGCTTCTCGACCCGCTCGAGGCTGGCGTAGGCCTGCTTCCACGCATCGGCGTGCAGCCGGGTGTCGAAGACGGCCAGGGCGTCCTCGAAGCTGGCCAGGGCCCGGCGCAGGTTGGCGGTGCCGCCCAGGGACTCATGGGCGAGGCCCAAGTTGTGCTTCACGAGGGCGTAGTAGTAGGGGAAGGCGGTACGGGTGAAGACCTGGAGGGAGTTGTTGAACGCCCGGATGGCCTCCTTCAGGAACGACGAGCGCCCGTCGGTGTTCACCTTGGCCAAGGCGCTGCATGTCACCCCGACGCTGTGCTCGACCATCCCGTAGTGGAGCGGGTTCTCCTCGGGGTCGATCATGCCCCGGGCCTCCTCGAAGTCGGCCAGCGCCGCCTCGAGTCCGGCTTCGGTGTTCAGGGCGGTATTGGCCTGCCCCCGGTTGTGGAGGGCGGACATGATGCCCCGCTTGCCCTCGTCGGTGTAGCTGTCGAAGAGCTCGATCGCCGAATTGAACGCCTCGACGCCGGCCTCGGCCAGTCCCATCTCGGACCGGCACAGCCCGAGGTTGTTGTACGCCGCCGCCCGCTCGTTCTCTGTGCCGCCCTCGGCGAACAGGGCGACCGCCTTCTCGAAGAGATCGGCCGCCTTGCGCCGGTCGCCCAGGCCGCGGTGGGCGGCGCCAGCGGCGTTGAGAACCCGGGCGTGCTGCACCGGCTCGAACCGGGGATCGAAGATGGCGGCGGCGACGTCGTAGTAGGCGAGCGCCCGGCGCAGGTTCTCGGCGGGATTGCCCATCGGTGACTCGGCGTAGGCCAGGCCCAACCGGTAGGCCAGCACGGCATGCTCGTGGGGCCGGTTGGCCCGCGGGGTCGTGGACAGCTGGCGCTCGAGATCCTCGATGGCCGCCTTGTGATCGACAGTGGACTGGTCGCTCATGATTCCTTTGCCGCTCCAGCCAGGAGCTCGTCGATGTGGCGGAGGACTTCCTTGACCGCCACGTCGCACGCCGCGGTCACCTCGGGGGACATGGGGATGCCGGGCGTCTCGGCGTCGACCGGCTGGCAACCCACCATCAGCAGCTTGTCGGGCAGCACCCCCAGGGACTTGGACATGATCAGGGCGCGCGTCGGTGTGGCCAGGTGAACGTCGGCCAGGAAGTCGTAGCGCTCCCCCCACTCCATCTCATCGGCGTGGGGCACGTCGAGGAGGATGAGCATGACGTGGCCGGGCGGGCGGCCGCGATCGACGGCGTCGATCACCACCAGGGCGTCGTAGCCGGATTGCAGCTCCTGGACCAGGGCGATGCCGCCGATGCCGGTCTCCACCACCTTCACCCCGACGGGGAGGTCCATCGCCATCAGGCGGGTGGCCACCTCAACGCCGAAGGCATCGTCGGCCCGCAGCTTGTTACCCACGCCGGCCACCAGTATCCGCATCGGCGCTCGGGCTTCCGGGCCGGCCGCCGGCCCCGTCGTAAGCCCGAGGGCCTCCCAGGCCGCGATCCCCTCGCTCAACGGAGGGCGCCGGTGGCCCGCTCCGCCGTCCGGAGCGCGTACCCCTTGACGACCCACCAGGTGAGGTACTCCTCGAGCTCGGCCCAGGCGGCCTCGTCGACGTCGTCCTTCCAATGGTCGAGCCGGCGGCTGACCTCGGAGGCAATGATCCGGTCGAGGGCATCGATGTTGCGGTCCTCGTCGGCCAGCATGTGACCGCCGGCGCCTTCGGCCCGGAGTTCGGCGGCAATGCGGGCCGTGGTCTCATCCAGGGCGTCAAGGTCAGGGAGCAGGGCTTCCTCGGCCGCCTGGAGGTCGAGCCCGACCTCGGACTCCTCCACCCGCCGCAGGCAATACCCGCCGATGGCGGCGGCGCCGGCCCAGATGCCGATCTCGGGCACCGGCTGCGACGTGCGCTGCTGGGCCACCGAGCGGTCGACGAGCTGGCGGGCCAGGTGGGTGAGGGGGTGGGCCTGAGCCAGGGCGCGTGCCCGGTAGGCCATGTCCTCGGCGGTGAGGCTGCCGGTGATGCCGTGATCGGTTTGGCCAGCACTGTCGGTCTGCCCAGCCGGCTCCGCGGCGTTACTCATAGAGCGGTGGGCTTCCTGCCGATCTTGAGGAGCACGGGCTCCGGCTCGGGCAGGGCGGCGGGCGCCTCTTCGGCGCCGGGCTCGATGACCTCGAGCCGGCGGAAGTTGGGCCAGTGCCGGCGCAGGGCCTCCTCGATGCCGCCGGTGAGGGTGGCCGCCGAGCTCGGACAGCCGTCGCAGGAACCCATCATCTGCAGCTTGACGACACCGTCCTTGATCTCCTCCACGGTGATCATGCCGCCGTGTGACTCGATCATGGGCCGGAGCTCCTCCATGGCGGCGTCGACGGCCTCGAAGGCCGCGGCCTGCTCCCGCTCGTCGGGGGCCTCGCCGAAGTCGTAGGCGCTGAGGAAGTAGCCGGTCACCTCGTCGCGACCCACCGACTCGAGGAAGATCTCACCCCTCCAGGCCCGGATCATCTCCACCAGCCGGCCGAGGCCCTCGCGGTGGAATGCATCGAAGAGGTCCATCATCTCCTCGACCCGGTCGCGCACGCCGGCGTCGGGGTGGGTCATGAGCTCGTCGAAGAGCTCGCCCACCCGAGGCATGACGTCCTCATACGCAAGCGTCTCGACGTCGACCCTCTGATACGCGTTAGCCATTCCCTACCTCCCTCGTGCCGCTCTCGACCGCCTGGCTGCGGTCCATGACGGCGGCCACCTCTTCCTGGATCATTTCGAGGACCGTGTCCACGACGGATTCCACTTCGTCGGAAAATCCGAGACCGAAGGCGCGGTCACCTGGCTCTACCTCTATGACAACAGTGTCTTCCGGGAAACCCTTCCAGTATCTGACAACGGCCAGGGTGTGGTCGAGATCGATGATGCCGCCGACGGCCTCGCCCAACCGGTCGGCGACCTCTTCGTCGTCGGGCGGGGTGAGGTCGAGCTTGTAGCGGCGGATGGTGCCTGGTGCGTCGACGTCGCGGGGCATGGCGCCGACCAGCACCACCTTCTCGGGCTGGAAGTCCTGGAGGGTGTGCAGCACGCGGTGGGCGGAATAGGAGAGATCCTCCAGCACCACGCCGTCGGGCCACTCGACATCGTCAATGCGCTTGAGGAACTGGGTGCCGAAGTCGAGGTCCCGCAACCAGGGCAGCCCGATCCCACCCACCAGCACGCGAGTGGGGGGGCGTTCGGCGAGGCGGTACGGCGGGTCGATCATCTGGGTCCTCTCGCGAACGTACCCCCCGAAGGGGGGTACGTTCACAGGTCTGTTGGTTTGCTCTACTCCAGGGTGCAGCCGCAGGAGTTGATCTCCCGGCTGATGATGCCCTTCCCGGTGTCCA
>CAYZMG010000126.1:4151-7945 GCA_964479465.1 uncultured Acidimicrobiales bacterium | reverse complement strand
CTCTAGGTGTTGAGCATTCTCCGGTCCCCCAAACATCCACCGGCCGTAGACTCCTCCCATGCCCCGCAACTACCGCTACATGGAGACCGGCGTGTGTGCCCTGTGCGGCGCGGCCGTGAAGCTCGACGACAAGGAGGGCCGGGTGGTCTGCGAGGGCTGCGACCGGCCCACGGACAACTGCACCTGCATGAAGGACGACCTCGAAACCCGCCACGAGTCGTCGTCGATGAGCGACGCCATGCGCCCGGGCACCTCGGGCCAGTGGATCGCCGACCCCCAGCCCGACGACGACGACCCCGAGGAGGTCGCTGCCACCTGACGACGCACGCCGCTGGAGCGGAGAGGGAGGGATTTGAACCCTCGAAGAGGCTTTACACCCCTTAATCGCTTAGCAGGCGATCACCTTCGGCCACTCGGTCACCTCTCCAGAGCCTGACGAGTCTGGCACGCGCACTGACCCGTGCGCGAACCGAATCCATCCGCTACCTTCCGGGCAACTCGAACCGTGGGGGTGACGGGTATGCGCAGGCGTCTGTTCGCAGCTGTCCTGGTCGGCGCGGCATTGATCTCAGGGGCCGGGTCGGCCGCCGGCATCTCCGCCACCGGCGCCGTCCAGGTCACCAACGACCCGGCGCCGCTGCGGTCGCACTCGTCGCCGCAGATCGCGGTCAACCCCAAGACCGGCGAGTTGGTGGTGGTCGAGAGCGACGTCCGGGGCAACCGGGCCTGCGCCGTCCACATCTCCACCGACCGGGGCCGGAGCTGGTTCGCCGGCGGCGACCCCATGACCAAGCCGTTCAACGACTGCGGCTTCTACGCCGAGTACGGCCCCCTGGCCCACCTGGCCTTCGCCGGCGACGGCACGCTCTACATGACGTTCGTGGCCAGCGACTTCCTCAACCGGGTGCGCAACGCCACGCCCCGGCACGTGTTCCTTGCCCGCTCCTCCGACAGCGGCCGGACCTTCACGACCAGCAAGGTCTTCGACTCGCCGGACGGGAACCAGGACCGCGGGCTGAACAAGGGCGCGCTGGTGGCCGTCGACCCGACGAACCCCCAGCGGGTGTACGTGGGCTGGCGCCAGGGCGTGTTCGCCGCCGACGCCAAGGAGAAGCTCAAGAGCGTCGTCGCCGCCTCGGCCGACGGCGGGCGGACCTTCGGCAGCCCCGTCGACCTCAGCGACGACCGGGGCGCCGACTTCCCCGGTCTCGCCGTCGACAAGGCGGGCACCGTCCACGCCGTCTTCTGGGTCCGCACCGGCCTGCCCGCCAACCCGGTCCCGCCCCGCCCCATCGTCTACCGCCAGTCCACCGACCAGGGCAGGACATGGTCCGACCCGGTCGACATCGACCCCGGCAACGTCGGCGCCGGCCACCCGCCGCTGCTGGCCGCCGACCCAAGAACCTCGGACATCTACATGGTCTGGAACGCCAACGTCGAGGTCCAGAACACGGTGCCCGGCTACAACGGCGACCTCGACCTGTTCCTGCGGGTGTCCCACGACGCCGGCCGGACCTGGAGCGACCGCGTGGTCCTGAGCGACGAGACGACGAAGGCCAACCAGTACGAGCCCGGGATCGCCATCGCCCCCAACGGCACCGTGCACGTGGCCTGGTACGACTTCCGCCACAGCCCGACCAACATGCTGGTGAGCACCGGCCACAGCGGCGACACCGGGATCTCCGACGTCTACTACACGTCGTCGTCCGATCACGGCACGACCTGGGCGCCACCGATCAGGGTCAACGACCGCGGCATCGACCGTTCCAAGGGGGTGTGGTCGAACAACGTCGACAGCAAGTTCAACGTGGGGGTGGCCGCCACCGACAAGGAGGCCTTCTTCGCCTGGCAGGACACCCGCAACGCCCTGGGCGAGACCGGCTCGGAGGACGTCTACACCTCGTCGGTCCCGCTGGTACCGGAGGCCGCCGGCGACTCGGACAGCGGCATCCCGGGCTGGACGCTGATCCTCACCGGCCTGTTCGGCCTGGGCCTGGGCGTGGTGGTGGCCTGGCTCCTGTTCCGCCGGCAGCCGGCGCCGGCAGGCGCCCAAGCGGCGCCGGCCAGGACCTGAGGCTCAGACGTCGATGCGGTGCACCGGCCACGGCGTGCTCGACATGCCGCCGCCCTGGGTCGCTTCCCGGACCGGGGCGAACTGGTCGGAGGTGTAGAAGGCGTTGGCGGCCTCCTCGGAGTCCCAGACGTCGACCACCCGCCAGCCGCCGCCGTCCTTCGGTCCGGCGAGGTGGGCCACGGCGCCGCTGACGCCGGCGAGCGAACCCGGCTCACCGAGCCCCATGGCGCCCATGATCCCGTCGTACTGCTCCGCCGTCATCGCGTCGACCTCGAAGATGAATGCGATCGTCATACCAGCACCCCCGTTGGATTCCTGTGGCCAGACTAGGACGGACGCCGTGGCTTCGCCCCTGGCCGCCGGCGTGCAGCTGTTCGGGGTGGCCTGACCTCCTTCAGGCAGGCTCGGCGGAGCGCCCGATGAACACGTCCAGTCCCCGGAGCTGGAGCGCCGAGGTGACCTCCGCTCCGACGTCGAGCCGCATGGTCGCGCCACGGCGGTGTGCCCGCTCGGCGGCCTCCGTGAGCATCCAAAGGCAGTCCGGGTCGGTGGTGCTGGCCTCGTGCAGGTCGACGAGGATGGACCGGTTGCCCTGCCCGTCGATGAGGTCGGCCAGGATGCCGCCCAGGTGCTGCGACCGCTCGGCGTCGAGCTCACCCCGAACGGTCACCACGACCGTTCCCGCCGATCGGGCGACAGTGATGCTCTGCCCGCCGTCCGCCGGCGGTGGGGTCCGCTCCGCAGTCACCATGACGTGCGCGGTATCAGGGTTGGGACGGCCTGACGGTCTCAAGCACGGTCCAGGTATTGCCTCGCCGATACCCCTCCTCCGGCGCCGAGCCTACGCCTCGGTCCGGAGAACGGCAATGGTCGATTTGGATCAGCGGAGGGAGTGGGATTTGAACCCACGGGACTCTCGTCCAAGGCTTTTCAAGAGCCTCGCATTCGGCCGCTCTGCCATCCCTCCCGGCAATATCCGAGGCTACTGGCCGACCTGCTTCCGCAGGTTGGAAATCCACTCGTCCGCCGCCTTCCACGCCGCCTCCGCGTCCCGGCGGAGCGCCGGCCCGTGCTCGCCCGCCGCCGGGTACGAGCCGAGGAACTTCACCGTCGCCAGCTGCACCCGCAGGTCCCGCAGGCAGTCGGCGACCACCTCGTCGTCGACGTGGCCCTCCAAGTCGATGACGAAGCAGTAGTCGCCCAGGCTGTGCTTGGTCGGGCGCGACTCGAGCTTGGTCAGGTTGATGTTCCGGGCCGTGAACTGGCCGAGGATCGAGTGCAGGCTGCCAGGGTGGTCGTCGCGCTGAAAGCAGACAATGCTCGTCTTGTCGTGGCCGGTGGGTGCCGGGATGCTCGCCGGCGACACCACCACGAAGCGGGTTTGGTTGCTGTCCGGGTTGTCCGCCACGTCGGCGGCCAGGATCTCGAGGCCGTAGAGCTTGGCCGCCAGGGCGGCGCCGAGGGCGGCGGTGCCCGGCGGGCGGTGCTCCGCCACCTCCTGCACGGCGCCGGCGGTGGAGTTGGCGGCCACGATCTCCGCCCCCGGTAGCCGCGACGCGAAGAACCGCCGGCACTGGGCCATGGCGTCGGGGAAGGAGACGACCCGCTTGACGTCCTCGACCGCCATGCCCGGCGGGCCGAGCAGGTTCTGGCGGACGGTAAGGACCACCTCGCGCTGGATGAGCAGCTCGTAGTCGAAGACCAGGGGGTCCAGGACGAG
>CAYZMG010000126.1:0-4141 GCA_964479465.1 uncultured Acidimicrobiales bacterium | reverse complement strand
TGGAGTTCTCCAGGGCGACGAACCCCAGGTCAACCTCGCCGGCCGCGGTCGCCGAGAGCACCTCGGGCATGGAGCGCATGGCGACGAGCTCGGCGTCCGCCAGGTCGGGCTGGCCGAGCAGCGCCTCCTCGGTGAAGGTGCCGGGAGGGCCCAGATAGGCGACACGGGTCATCGCCGGAGGATACTTAGGGTCGTGGATGAGCCCGCAGTCCGGCGACTGCTCGACGACGTGCGCTCCGGCGCCCTGTCGGCCGACGACGCCGTCGCCCGCCTGCAGAGGCTGCCCTACGCCGATCTGGGCTTCGCCAAGGTCGACCACCACCGCACGCTGCGCCAGGGCCTGCCCGAGGCGGTCTACGGACCGGGGAAGACCCCGGACCAGTGCGCGGCCATCGTGGCCGAGCTGCTGGTCGAGGAGGAAGGCGGGCCGATCCTGCTGACGCGGGCAACGGAGAGGCAGGCCGACGCCGCCCTCGAACGCAGCCCCGGCGGCGTCCGCACCGGCACCACGGTGGCCTGGCGCAGCCGCCTGCCCCGACCGGGACGGGTGGTCGTCTTCACCGCCGGCACTTCCGACCTGCCCGTCACCGAGGAGTGCGTCGCCACGCTCGTCGCCCACGGGCTCCAGCCGTCGGTCAACGCGGATGTGGGCGTGGCCGGCGTCCACCGCCTCCTGGCGACGGTCGACGAACTGGCCGGCGCCGACGTCGTGGTGGTCGTCGCCGGCATGGAGGGGGCCCTGGCCAGCATCGTGGGGGGCATCACGCCGGCGCCGGTGGTCGCCGTGCCCACCAGCACGGGTTACGGCGCCGCCTTCGAAGGGGTAACTGCTCTGTTGTCCATGCTCTCGTCGTGCGCCGCCGGCCTGACCGTCGTGGGAATCGACAACGGCTTCGGCGCCGCGTGCGCGGTTCTCAGGATGCTGCCGGCGTGACGGCGTGAGCGGCCCGGGAGGCCGGTCCGACAGGCATCCATCGGGGCGCCCCGGAGGGGCGGCCTGATGACGACCGCCGCATGGTTCCACTGCTTCGCCGGCATCGCCGGCGACATGGCCCTCGGCGCCCTCATCGACGCCGGCGCCGACGTGGCCGAGGTCCGCACCATGCTCGACCGCCTGCCCATGGCCGGATGGTCGATGGAGGTGGAGCCGGTGATGCGGGGCGGGATCGGCGCCACCAAGGTCGACGTGGTGGTCGCCGAGACCGCCGTCGTCCGCACCTACGCCCACATCACGGGTCTCATCGACGAGGCCCGCCTCCCCGAGCGGGTGGCCAACCGGGCCCAGGCCACCTTCGCCGCCCTGGCCGACGCCGAAGGCCACCTCCACCGCCGGCCCGTGGCCCAGGTGCACTTCCACGAGGTGGGCGGCGTCGACGCGGTGATCGACGTCGTCGGCACCTGCGCCGCTCTCGAGGTGCTCGGCGTGGACACGGTGTGGTCGAGCCCGGTGGCCAACGGCATGGGCATGGTCCGCTCGGCCCACGGCATGCTGCCGGTGCCGGCGCCGGCGGTGGTCGAGCTGCTGCGGGGCGCCCCCAGCTACGGGCGCGACATCCCCTACGAGCTGACCACCCCCACGGGCGCCGCTCTCCTCGCCGCCACCGCCACCGGTTGGGGCCCCATGCCGGCGATGCAGGTCGGCGCGGCCGGTTTCGGCGCCGGCACCCGCGACCTGGAAGGCCTGCCCAACCTCCTCCAGGTGGTGCTGGGGCAGACGATCGCAGGTGAGCCGGCGCGCCCCGAGCCCGGCCAGCCGGTGACCCTTTTCGAGGTCAACGTCGACGACGCCACCGGCGAGACGCTGGCCCATACGATCGCCGCACTCATGAATGCCGGCGCCCTCGACGCCTGGCTCACTCCCATCCTCATGAAGAAGGGCCGCCCGGCCCACACCGTCAGTGTGCTGACCGACCCCGCCCTCGCCGATCAGGTGGCCGGCGTCTTGGTCGGCGAGACCGGCTCCCTCGGCGTTCGGGGCGAGACGCTGGCGCGGTGGCCGGCGGCCCGGGTCCAGTATCAGGTCGAGGTCGAGGGCGTCCCCGTGCGGGTCAAGGTCGGCGCCGGCCGGGTCAAGGTCGAGCACGACGACGCCGCCCGCGCCGCCCGCCGTACCGGCCTCCCCCTCCGGGAGGTCGTCTCCCGGGCCGAGGAGGCCTGGCGCCGGCGGGACGACGACGACGAATCGGCCTGAGTTTGGTAGATCCGCGGCGCTATGGCGCCGCGGATCTACCAAACGTCCGGCCTAGGACTCCTCGAAGAGGTCGTCGCCCCGGCGCAGGCGGGCGGCGATGCGCACGACGTGAGGCAGCTCCCGCCGGGTCGGCGTGTGGGCGGCCAGGAAGCGTGCGGCGCCGACCAGGATGAGGGCGCCTTCCTCGGATCCCTCGGGCCAGGCTGCGTGCTGGCGGACGGCGGCCTCGACGATCTGGAACCAGTGGAAGCCGGCGTCCTCGGAGAGGAGGGCGTGGCCCAGGGCGGCCACCAGCCGGCGGGGGTCACCGCCGGCCTTGAGCCACCCGTAGGCGATGGCGCCGGCCCGGTCGACACCGCCCTGTCCGTCCCAGCACGCCTGGAGGTCGGCCAGATCGGCGCCCTCCGCCGCCGGCAGCCGGGCGGCGGGAACATTGAGGAACCGGTCGAGGTAGACCCGCAACGCGCCGTGCAGGACGCCCCGGACGAGTTCGTCGGACGGGTGGCGCTCCAGGCACTGGTGCAAGGCATTGGCGTAGGTGAAGGCGTGGTGGACGGCGTCCCAGTCGCCGAAGTCGTTCTGGGTGTGGAACCGGGTGATGCGCAGGGCGGCGGCCAGGGCCAGGGCGCGTCCCAGCTGCTCCGGGGTGGCGCCGGCGGCGATGGCGTCGCAGATCGACCCCACGACCGCAAACGGGTCGTCCTCCAGCATCCGCCAGCCCAGTCCGCTGACGTCGTCGTACGGCTCGGCCATACCCCGGCCATCGGCCAGCAGCGCCGGCAGCTTGGCCTCGGTCTCCGACACCAGGGCGGCCAGGTCGTGGGGATGGCGCCACCGGCTGCCCTCCTCGGCCCGGGAGGCGCCGGCGGTCTGGCCGGTCAGCGTGGGAAGGACCGACTCGGCCGCCGACCACCCCAGGTGCTCGACCGCCTCGAACGCCTTGTTGGTGAAGTCGAGGGTGTGGCCGACGTCGATGAACACGTGGTCGGTGACCGCGGCGGTCATCATGTGCGACACCGCCGGCGGGCCGGCGCCGGCCGACAGGGCGGTGACCAGCGTGCGCTCGGCGGCGTCGCCGGAGCGGGTCTCGATGAAGCGCCGGTACCAGTCGGTCAGCCGTGCTGTATCTACGGCGGTGGCAGTGCCGTCGCCCAGCGGCGCCAGCGGGAACCGGGGCGGCCGGTTGGCCGTGTCCCGGGCGACGAATGCCAGCCCGTGCACCAGCGCCAGCGCGTGGTCGGCCTCGTCCAGCCACGGCAGCAGGTTGGCCATGGCCACGAGCACGGTGAGGCCCGACCCCCATCCCTGGGCCCGGTTGGCGGTGCCGAACTCCACGCCCACCCGCACGATGTCGGCCGGCGCCACGTCGGCCTCCAGCAGCCCGAGGACCGCCTTCGCCGTGACCAGGGTGAGCCCGCCCTCGAGGCCCTCGGCCAGCCGCCGGCGCAGGTGCTCCACCTGGTGGTCCGGGGGGTTGACGACCAGGAAGACGTCGTCGCCCACCACCTCCACCGGGAAGGCCCGGGCGTCATCCGCGAAGGGATCGAGCGTGCCACCGGAGGCCAGGTCGAAGCGGGCGTGGTGCCAGTGGCAGGTGACCAGGCCCGCCTCCACCGAGCCCCGGTGCAGCGGGAAGCCCATGTGCGGGCACCGGTCGTCGAGGGCGTAGGCCTTGCCGTCGTGCCAGAACACGCACACGCCGTGCGTACCCGCCTTCCCGACCAGCCGACCCTCCGTCTGCAAGGCTTCCAGTGACCCCACGCGGACTCGCATGGGCAGATGCTACGGAGGTGTCACTTGCTAAAGGACTTCAAAGCCTTCATTCTCCGAGGCAACGTGGTGGATCTGGCAATTGCGGTGGTGATCGGTGCCGCGTTCGGGACCGTCGTGGAGACGTTCGTGTCGGGCATCCTGACCCCGCTGATCGCCATACCCGGTGAGACGAACTTC
>CAYZMG010000125.1:0-8568 GCA_964479465.1 uncultured Acidimicrobiales bacterium | reverse complement strand
GGAGCGGTCGTTGACGTGCTCGACGTGGTGGTGCTCGATGTCGTCGTAGCCGGAGCGGTCGTTGACGTGCTCGACGTGGTGGTGCTCGATGTCGTCGTCTCGTACCTGATGGTGACCAGCCCGTCACCTGCTTGACCTCCTGCCCGATAGCGCGCATCGTCCGGGCCCATCCCAGCGCCGCCACCACCGCCTCCACCCCCGCCTCGCACCCCACCGTTGAGGCCTCCACCATCGCCACCGCCTCCGCCACAGAAGCCTCCACCGCCTCCGCCTCCGCCTCCGCCAGAGGCATGAATGGGACTAAAGGGACCTCCGCCAGGCCCGCCCTGGCCCAACGAGCCCGAGGTGCAGCCTGTGAAGTTCGAGTTCGTCTTTCCACCGGTTCCACCCTCACCACGGGCGATGCGGGGCCCGCCGTCGCTACCAATACCCCCATTCCCGCTGCCCGTGCCGCCAGCGCCACCGGGACCGTCGCTGCTGTCGCCACCTGCGCCGCCACCGCCGGCGGCCACGACGATGGGACTCTCTCCCAGGCGGACTTCAGACGCGCCACCGCCACCTCCTCCGCCTAAGCCGTTCGGGGCCCCTCCGCCGCCCGGCGCACCTCCGTTGAACCCACCGGCTCCGCCGTTCAAGCCCATCGTGTCGCCGCCCCGGCCGCCAACTCTGATCTCGAAGGTCTGGCCAGGAGTGACGGTGATTGTCGAAGCCACGCTGCCCCCAGAACCGGGGGCACCTCCGTTCGGACCACCACGTCCGCCCTCGGCGCCAGCCACGTCCACGTTCAGGCGCGTTACCCCTTCAGGCACGACGAAGTTCTGCGGGCCGCCGGTGAAGGTGAACGTCTCCGCCACGGTGTCCGCAGCAGAGACCACGACGCTCAGCGTCGCGATCGCAACCAGCGCTGCCGCTATTGCCGCCGATGCACAGACGATTCGCAGCATGACCGCCCTCCCGCCTCCAGGAGGAGTCCCGGCTCTGACTCGACAAGTTAAGCGCGCACCTCGACTCATCGGTAACGCAGAGCACCGTCGCATGCTGGATCAGGAGCGCAGCTTGAGTCCTAGCGGGGTACGTGGTTCTCCGGAACGGGATCGTCACCCGCCTCTACTTTCGGGCGCCACGTCACCTGCATCGAGCTATGGCTTGCTGGAGGGGGTCGACCGCCTCGGGAGGAAGGCGTACGCCACCACTCAGCAACCCCAGGGCGTTCAGTTCGGCGAGGCAGTTTTGACGCCGGAGCTCGTGCAGCGCGTCGGCCTGAGTTGACATCGCACGGAAGCTGAACCACATCGTCGCCGCCACAAGGAGCGCCGTGACGAAGGCCAGACCCTTGGTCCATCGTGCCGTGGCGCGTTGCGCCGTGGCGTTGCGCTCGGCATGCAGGGCGGCCCGGACCTGCGCCATCGCCTCCAGCCTGGGAAGGTCGCCGCGGTCGGAGTAAACGTCGCCAAGCTTCTGTGCGAAGTCCTCGTTCGACATGGTCAGCCAGTTCACGCCGGTCGGCTCGGTCACCCGTCGGATGCTACGGGCCACCGACGGGAGGCGGAGGACGGTGGGGGGTTTCCCGATCCCGACCGGTTTCCATAGCCGGAAGGTCAGTGGTCGAACGGCAACCGCAACCGCGAGTCCCGTTCGCCGATCGGCGAACGGGACCGCAGCCGGATCCATTTGCGGTGCGGTGGCGCACGCCGGAGCGCCTCCACATTGTCGCTCGCTACCCTCGGTTACTTCTCCTGAGCGGACTGCTGCTCCCGGTCGAGCTCGGATCGGCACTTGTCATGAATCGCGACCAGCGATCCTTCTTGAGTGACGGTTGAGGACCCCTCGCCCGCGGCGACCGGCTTTCCGCAGTAGACGCACTCCTCCCAGTCGACCACATCGGGAAGGCTACGCCAGCGGACCGGGCCAGTCCCGGTACGCCGTCGCCGGGAGTCTCGTATGTCGTCCCCGACCGGCACCCTCGGTCGTCGTTGCTCATGGGTGGCAACTCGTTGCGCCGGTCGACTGTGAAGGTCTGCAAGCAGGCGGCAATGCCGCAGCGGCCATTCTGGTTGCATTCCGGCGCGCTGTGCGACTAGACATCGCGGTACTGTTCCAACAGGCTTCGGCGAGAAAGGCGGGGAGGCGGCGCATGCGGCGATGGTTTGGTGTGGTGGTGTTCGCCGTGGCCGTTTCTACCGCGGCGCCGGCGGTCAGCGAAGTTGGTCCGGTGTTCACCTACACGCCCGACCATGGCCCAGTAGGGACGACAGTCCGGTTCGCTGGCTATGGCTGTCCCGACCGCGGCGAGAATGTTCCGGCGGATGCGCCATTTGGTTCGACAGGCGATGGTCGGTTCATCCTCCTCTATCGCAATTTCTCGAACAGTCCGCAGGTCACCTTCGACTCGGACTCTGCTGGGCGGTACTCGGGGTCCATAGTTGTTCGGGATCCCGCTCCGTATCTGGAAGGTCTTGGTCCGGAGGCGCAAACCAGGCGGACCTTCCCTGTCGCGGTTCAATGCTATGCCTCCGGCGAGACGACTGACTGGCGGAATGATGGCCGAACGTTCACGGTGACCGAGCCTCCCGAACTAGCCATGCCGCCCCTGTCGGTGGAATCGTTTGGATGGATGATGACGCAGATCCAAAGCCTGGCGGCGCAGTTGCCTTCGCAATACGCAGTGCTAGTCGACAGCGTGATCCACGAACTGAGACTATTCGCCTCGGGGTCCGCAGGTCTGTCGAATTCCTAGTCTTCTGCGTTCCGGCCAGCCGCGCCAGCGTCGCATCCCAAGCTCCGGATGGGCCGATTCGTCCGTACCCGACGGCAACTAAAGACGACACGACGACCGGGGCATGCCGGTCGAGGAGCGCCTTACGAGGTGCTCTGACCTCCCCTTTGGCGGACTACCGACCCGCCACCTTTCTCAATCCCGGACGCGGATCGATTACCGGGACCGCTGGCGATCTCCTCCGGGACTATCGCTGGCAATGCTCGGGTCCGACGCCCAGGACGTCGAGCATCTCACGCATGGTCGGCGCGTCGGACCAGCCAGCGCCCGATCGGCTCCTCATTGAACCCGAGCCGCCGATAGAGGGGCTCGGCCAACTCGGCCGAGAGCAGCCCGACCGAGGGAACGCCCTCCTGGGCGTACCAGTCCAGAAGCGCCGCCAGGATGGCGGTGGCGTGACCGCGGCCGCGGTGGTCGGGATGGGTCTCGAGGGATTGGACATAGCCCCAGCGCCCGGATGGGTTCCAGTCGCTCGGCAAGCGCTGGTGGATCATGGCGATCCCGTAGGAAACCGGCACCGAGCCGTTCTCGATGAGAAACGCGCCGAAGTCACCGGCACGGAGGTGCTCCCGGAGCACGTCCACCATCGGGGCCTCAAGGTCGACCATCGCCGTCCGCGCTCCGAACGAGGTGGCGCGCAACCACGCCAGTCTCTCCGCATCCTCAGGCGTCGCCCGACGCAGCATCGTCGTCATGATTGCCGCTTCGGGCCGCACCTGCTGCTCGATTCTCCACCCAGCGGGTAGTCACTGGTCGCGGCCGTCGGTCACCACGGGCGAGCAGCGGCCATCGCGCTACCGGACTGCTGTCGCAACCCGACCCGCCAAATTGGTCGCTTCCACCGCCAATCTCTGACACTTGCGCAGGCCGAGTGCCGCGGCGGCCCGTGCGGTCGCCTTCTTCGGGGGAATCGGCGGGGGGGGACCGCAGCCGGCGCCGGCTGCGGGTCCTTTCGCCGATCGGCTTGCGGAGTGGGTCATCCCGCGCCCGGCTACCGGGATCGCAATCGTGCCCAAGATGCTTTGAGATGGATCCGGCGAGGGTCGTGCTCGAGACTCGTCAGTCCCCGTGCGGACCGGCGACTGCACGGAAGAGCTGCTCGATCACACCGGATCCGCCCGAGTCCCAGCGTTCCTGAAACTCCGTCGGCACAAAGGAGGGATACAAGGCCGGCAGCTTTCGGTCGGGGAAAAGCGCTACCAGGGCGACCCGAAGCGTGTCGGCTTTGTCCTGCCCAGCGATCGACGCTATCTCGGGGAGCCAGAAGCTCACGCCCGTCGTCGTTGCATACACGCCAAGGATCGTCTGCCCGCCGACGCCCCATCGGCGACCGGTCTTCGAAGCGTGGCCGGAAACCCCATGCTGGCTAGCGAGGGCCTCAATGCGTCTTGTGAGATCGGGCACCGCCGGATCGGCGGTGGCCAGCGGCATCTCGCCAGCAGCGAGCTCTGCAGGGACGAACGCAACCCTCGGGACCAACAAGGCGCCACCGTCGGATGCGGCGAACCAATCCACCTCGACGGCGTAGAACCTCAGGCGAGCTCCGTCAGCGAGGTACGTGAGTACGCGCCGGGTCCTTGGATCGAGATCACGGGCCACGTACAGAAACACGAAAGTTCCTGCGCTTAGGCAGCTCTCAAGGCCGCGCAGAAACTCGTCGCGGGCGACGGCGTAAGCGGTCACATCGGCAACGTGGTCGACGAGCGACACCAGTTCGCCGAGCAGGGTGCAGCTCCGATTGGAGCGACAAGCACCCTCCAAGTCGTCGACGGTCGTGCGCCAGAGTGCACTCCCGTAGTCGAGGAGCTGGGCGATCACGGTGCGTACGTCGTGGTTCTCGGTTCCCTTCTTGTACTCGATCACGACGAGTTGCCCGTGGGTATCCACTGCGAGGTGGTCCATCGGACCGGCGCCCAGGTCCAACTCCCAACCGATGGAGGTCAATGGACCAAGTCCGAGCTCGCCAGAGGGAAGTGCGTCCGGGTGCTCGACGAACGCCTGCTGAAGGTCTGCTTCTAGCGGTATTCGTTGCTCATGAAGGACGGTTACTCCAGCGGCGTCCTTGCGCAATGCTTTCCGATCCATCGGATCATCAGCGTACGCGGCGCAGGCGTTACCACCTCGGCCAGGTCAGAGCCAGCCGGCGCTGCGGGTCGCTTCCAGAGCCGGAGGCGGAGGTCGGGACGCGTGGTCGACGCCGTCTCGTAAGCCCGATCCCGAACGGAACGCAGAGCCCGGCTCGGCCGCGCCTCGGGCGAGCGGCATGACTGTGTCGATGGCGGTTACTGCCTGCAGGGCACCCCCGGGTCCGCGTTCGACCGCGGGTAGCCACCGGCGCCCAACTCGATGTCCGATGAGGTCCAGGGACCAACGTGACCGAGGTCCACACGGTCGCCGGCCAACCCTCACGGCTGCGCTACCGGTGGCTCGCAGCATGGACGGCGGAACGCCTTACGGTTCGTCGGGGGCATGTTCCCGATACCGCATCGGCTGTCTCGCAAGCGGTTCAGGCCAGCCCCCTGGCGCGATGTCGGGACGCTGGGTCAGGGGCGGATCGGCACGGCCTACACCGGCTGCGGCGAGTCTCCGAGAAGCGCAGCGTCATTCCGAAGAACGTCGAGTCCGAGACGCTCAGGATGTCATTCCTCAGGCATGGTCCCACACGAGGCGGTTCGCAGATGGAACCATCGCCTCTGCCGGAACAGGGCCATGGTTGAAGCCGATCATGGTGGGGTGTGGTAGGAACTTGCAAACGAGAGCGGGTTCGGCGAGGGGCGGGATGACATGGCGCGTCAGCATCGGAGCAGTGGCGTAGCACGGACTGTAGTTGGCCTTCTAGCGATAGCTCTTCCGCTGGTGGTACCGATTGACGTTGGGCAGGCCGCGTTTCCCGGTGTCAATGGCTTGGTGGCCTATTCGACCCTCGACGGAATCGCGCTTGTCCACCCAAGCGCCCCTGGAAACTCCTGGTACCTCAGTGCCGTTCCAGGTGACGCGAATCCCGCATGGTCGCCCGATGGCGCCCAGGTTGCGTTTGATCGTCCGACCGGAGATAGGTTCGGACCTCGCAGCATCTACGTCATGTCACGAGCTGGTACGGCGGTAGCGAGACTCACTGATGACGCCATGAACGCCATGCAGCCGGCGTGGTCGCCTGACGGGACCAAGATCGTGTTCGCCGGTTACCTGCATGGCGAAGGAGGTCTCTTCATCATGAATGCTGACGGTTCTAACGTGTCCGCTCTCACCGGTAGTGCCGGTGAAGGTGTCGGAGCTGGGTCTCCAGCGTGGTCACCCGCTGGAGACAAGATCGCCTTTACGCGAGGCGTCCCGGACGAGTTCCCGAGTAATACCGCGATCTTCAGTATCAACCCAGACGGCTCAGGCCTGGCTCGTCTGACGCCTCCGCCCGGAAGCGGAATCGGTTTCGGTGGACATCTTGACGAACCCAACTGGTCACCCGATGGTTCGAAACTCGTGTTCCACAACATGGCACCGACGTGTGCCGGGCGCCTCAATATGATGAATGCCGATGGTAGCGATGCTCATGTGTTTATCCGGCCATCAGAAGTTGATGCTGACGGG
This sequence comes from uncultured Acidimicrobiales bacterium, assembly GCA_964479465.1. Taxonomy (GTDB): domain Bacteria; phylum Actinomycetota; class Acidimicrobiia; order Acidimicrobiales; family AC-14; genus CADCTB01. The sequence goes on along the minus strand of CAYZMG010000125.1, from coordinate 2,207 downwards.
TGTTTGACGTCTGATCCTGTTTGGTCCCCAGATGGCACCAGCATTGCCTTCAGTCTCACAGTACGCTGCCCGCCTGAGGCGTCTTGTCCACGGAATGGCCTCTATGCAATCGGCGTCGATGGCGAAGACTTGACGCAGATCATCAGCGGCGACGGCTGGTCTCTTGATTGGCAGGCACTAGGCGGACGAATCGCTCGACCGGGTCCCAGTTCGACTTCCTCAACGCAGACCACGTCGACCACTTCTGCTACGACGTCGTCCACGACCTCGACATCGGTCATTCCGACGACTACAACGGTCGTGTCGGGTGCGTGCACGCAACTTCGTGCCTATCAAGCGAGCATCGATGCCGCAGGTGGCATGCCGGCGTTCCAAGCCGTGCTCCAGGCGGCACTCGATCAGCAGCTGGCAGCAGCTGGCTGCTAGAGGCCATCTCCCCAGAAGTCGGGGTTGATGTCCCCGGGGGCAAGCCTGCTGCTGGGGACCCTCGCGAGCCAGCGAGGCAGCAGAGACACGTGACGGCGGACGATCATCCACTCGGAGGTATGGGAGGCTGGTGAAGCCAGCGATGAGGCCCCCGACGCGGCGGCTCGCTGCGCGGTGCCGTCGCATCACGGCAAACGCGGCGGCGCGACCTACGACGACCGGGGTGCCCCAGCAGGAGGAACCCCTTGTGGGCGCTCGGTGCCGGTGATCAACGGTCTTTGCGGCCCCAGCCGTAGTCCCGGTAGGCGATCCGCTTGCGAGAGTGAGCGTCGTCATGCCGGACGCGCCAGCGGAGGCCGGCGAGCGCGCCGGTCGTCGTTCTTCCTGCGGGACCCCGGTCGTCGTTCCGAGTACACGCCAGACCCATCATGGACCGGGCACCGGGCGAGTCAGCTCCGATGTGTCCTCAGCGAGTTCAGGTCGAACGGTGACTGGAACCCTCGCAGCAGCGGAGAAGCAAGCAGTGATGCGACCGCGACGACATCGGTGGTCAGATCCTCGTAGGTAGCTGCGCACGTCCGGCGGTACGTACTCTCAGAGAATCCGCTCGGGTTTGCCATGAAATTCATGGACGCTTCGTGGGACACCGCACCCCGCATGTTTGTCAGGGCGACGCCGAACTGCCATGAGCCAAAGAAGCCGGTGGTGTCGGCGACAGTGCGGGCCGTCTCGACGACGCGGAGGACGAGCCCAGCAACCACGACGTCCATGAACCTCGCCGCGTCGCCAACGATGTCGGTCGCCCGCCCGGCGAACAGGCGAACGCCACCGTCCTCGTGGACCTCCATGTCGAGAAGGTGCTTCTCACGCGCCGCTAGCTCTCCGTTCGGGCGGACGGCACGCGCCTCGCTGATGCAGTAGTCGTGTACTGCCCACCCGCGCGCCCGGCGACACGAAGAACTGGCGTTGGCGATGTCCGGCGCCCAGCCGCTGGGGGCGAGGGTGGGCGAGAGGGTCTTGTGCAACCACGTTGAGAAGTTCTGACCGGCGAGCGCTCGAAGGAACAGCTCGTCATCAGCGGCCCACGGTTGGGCGACGACGAAGAGGTGGCCGAGTTGGCGGAGATCGACAGGTGTTGGGTCGCGGGCGATTTCCGCGTCGAGGAGGGCATCGACGTCGGCGCGCCGCAGGGCTCGCCGTTCGTAGAGGGCGCTGATCTCGGCCGGCGGCATGACGTAATTGGTGGTGTCACCGCGACCCCAGAGGCGCTCCACCGCCTGGTGCGGCGCTGCGGGAGACGAAGGCACGACGACGATCAGGCACCCCCGGGTCGGGTCCTCGGTCGTGGGCAACTCGACGCAGCGAACGGCAAGCGGAGGGGCGACGGCGCTCCGAGCGATCTGGTCCACCCGCTCTTTCAATCCGGCGAGTACGACGGGGCGAACAGTGGGTGGGCCGTGGTCGTTCTCGTCGACACCGATAATGATCTGTCCGCCATCGACGGCGAAGGCAGCCAGATCCTTTGCCAAACCCTTTTGCCGACGGCGCCGACCGCCACCTCCCGCTTGAAGTCGACGTGGTGTCCTTCCACAAGTACCCCGCTGTGGACGGCGTCTTCAAGGGCGTCGATCGTCCCGGGAGTCCACGCAGTGGTCACTTCCGAGTGGTCGATCGAGGGCCGAAGGCCTCGCCCGAGTGGATCGGCCCGCAGCCGGTCAGGTCTTCCGTTACCAATCTCATGCTCGCAACGCTACGCAGCGGGTGTGACAACTCAGACGGCG
>CAYZMG010000124.1:0-8942 GCA_964479465.1 uncultured Acidimicrobiales bacterium | reverse complement strand
CCCGGCACCTCGTCGAGACACCGAAACTTGCCCCTTGACAACGATAAGAGCATCGTACCGGGATCCCCGTTCCGGACCTACGGACCCGGGAATATGGGTCATCGACGGGCCGCCGCCCACCGGCAGGAATCCGACATGGTCCCCGGTGCGTAGGGTGTGCTGTTCGGAGGCACGGCGTCAGCCTGGTCAATCCTTGACCGCCTCGATGAGGAAACGGCTGGCGCTGGTCTCGAACCCGCCCTCACGCTCGATCCGGTGGTGAAGTGCCAAGAGCTCCTCGCGGTACTTCTCGATGGTGAAGTCCGGGACGATCCACACGACGAGCCGGAGAAAGTAGATGACGGCGCCGATGTCGTAGAAGACGGTTCGCAGCCGCTCGTGACGCAGATCGGTCACCTTCAAGCCCGCCTTCTCCGCAGCCACACGCGCTAGTTCCGGGTCCCGTTTGGAACCGGGCGGAAGCGGTCCCATCATGAGCTCGCTGAGATCCCTGAGGCTGTGTGGCCCCACCTGCTGTGAGAGGTAGGTCCCACCGGAACGCAGCACCCGGGCGATCTCGTCCCACCGGGTGTCGACCGGGTGTCGGCTTGTCACCAGCTCGAAGGAGTTGCTTGCCAGCGGAAGCGCTGGCCGGTCCTCCTGAGTCCGGACGAGCCACGCGCCTCGTTGGCGGAGGCGACAGGACGCGATCGCCACGTTCGGATTGTGCCCCTCGGTCGCGACCGTGAGCCGGGGCAGCTTCGGGAGATCCGCAATCATCTGGCCGGCGCCCGTCTGAAGGTCGAGCATCCTCGATACCGTCGCTGCTCGTTCCGCCACGCGGTCGAAGTACCGCCACGACGGTCGTTCCTCCGTGGCACGGCCATCAAGCCAGCCGAAGTCCCAAACCCCGATGGGAGCATGCGCCGCCTCGTTGACCAGCTCATTGAATGACCGTCTCACCCCCCAAGGCTGGCACTCGCCGCCGGGCGACGACGCCCACGGCCCGCGGTAGGTGATGCGGCGCTCCCGGTCGCGCATGTCGTTAGGTGATGCTTCACGACAGCCGAATCCCAGTGAGTTCTCGCCCTGTTGTGACAGATTCCCCAGCGCCGCAGCTTTATAGGGTGTAGGGACACCCGCGAGGAGCGACCATTGTGGCGGAGAGGGAATTCGGCGAGTTTGTCGCTGATGTCGAGCCCCGGCTGCGACAGGCTCTGCTGCCCGTTGCCGGGACTGACGGCGTGCGTGACGCAGTGGCCGAGGCTCTCGCTTACGCCTGGGAGCACTGGGACCGGGTGATGGTCATGGAGAACCCAGCCGGCTACCTCTACCGGGTGGCGAGGACCCGCCTCCGGCCTCCCAGCAAGAAGCCGGTCGTCCTTCCGGTACCTGAGCCTGGCCGGCTCCCCGACGTCGAGCCGCGCCTGCCCGAGGCCTTGGCCCAGCTGAGCGAACGCCAACGAGTGGCGGTGTTCCTCGTCGCCGGCTGCGACTGGCCCTACGGGGAGGTCGCAGCCCTCATGGGAATCTCGGTCTCATCGGTCCGCAACCACCTGAGCCGTGGTCTCGAACGGCTCCGGACCATCATGGAGGTGGAGGCCCGTGCCTGATCTGGCTGCTCAGCTCCGACAGTACGCGCAGTACGCCCTCGAGGCCGTCGATGCGGTGGGCGCCGCCGAGATCGCCGGCGGGAGGCGACCCGGACACGGATCTCGTCGCCCGCGCCGTTCCAAGCGCCTCGTGGCCTGGACCCTCGCTGCCGCCGCAGCGGTGACCGGTCTCCTGGCGCTGGGATTGGCGGATCGGTCTCGACCGAGCGCCGTCGACATCGTCACGAAGCCCCGTCCGTCGACCTCCACGATGGCGACAACGCCGCAGCCTGAGCAAGGGAGAGCTCCTGGGTCATTCGCTTCAGCTGTTCGGTCGAGCGGCATCCCCGGCCTCCGGCGGCCTGTCGCGGACGGCGTCGCCATCAAGGCCGCCACCATCACCGGTGAGACATTCTGGGTGATCCTGCCGGCCGACCTCCCGGGACTCGATGCCTTGTCAGTCGTTCCTGATGCCAACGTTGGAATCCAGAGTCCGACGACGCCGCGAACCTATCTGACCACCATGAGCGCGAGGGAGGTGGCAACAGGAGCCTGCATGGACGTCCCACAATGCGACGGCGCCCGCATCGAGGAGGAGCGGCTCCTGCCCAGCGGGGCGAGCTACACCCGCTGGCGCGGCATCTCGAACGAGCCCACGGTCACCGTGGCGATGGGGGCCTGGACGCTCGTGTTGGAAGGGCCGGACGCGGCGGCGGCCGAGACGATCGCCGCGTCGCTGCAGTGGTCGGTGGATCTGGACGGCTACCTCGTCCTCATCAGCACTGACGCAGCCGTTTGGTTGCGTGAGAACGGCGTCATGCTCCTCACCGGAACCTCCGGTGATCCAGCTGACGGCGTGAGGGTCCACGTCACAGCGGGCTGTGACGGCGACCCGTCGACCAACCAGCCGGCCTTGGGACCCGGTCTTGAGCGGTTCGGAACCACCAGGCCCGGCTCGGCTGCGCCTGCGCCTGTTCGCCCGGCCTACGGCGGGCGCTGGTGTGCGGCCGACGGCTACGCCGTGGAGGTGGTAACGGGGGACCAGGCCCTCCTTGATCGGCTCTACGCGTCTCTCCGGGTCACGTCGAAGACATAATCGGGGCGCCGCCTGCGCCCGCGGAGTTGCTCCTCGTCGGGGATCGATGGTCGCTGGAGGCATCGCATCCTCAGCTACCTGCGCCTTCGGCGTCTCGTCCTCAGTCCGGCGATCTGGAAGATGCATTGGCCACGGGCGAGTAGGCGTCGTTCGGAGACACGCGCTCACCGTCGACGACTCTTCCGAATGCCCCCGCCTGGCGGAGCTCTGATGTCTGCATCCCGATTCGGCATCGTGCCGGTCGACCCCCGCGCCGGCCTGGACCCGTCGTTCGTTCCGCCCCCCGGGGGCCGTGTGCCTATCCGAGGACGCCCGGACCTACCTGGCCGACGGCATCGTGTACCGGCCTCGCACACCATGGACCGGCTCCGTCCACGCGCTGCTCTCTCACCTCGAGGAGGTGGGCTACCGGGGATCACCACGCCTGGTGGACTCCGGAATCGACTGCGAAGGCCGCCAACAGCTGCACTACGTCGAGGGTGGTCGGGTCCATCCCAACCCGTGGCCCGACGAAGGCATCGTGGAAGTCGCTCGGTTGCTCCGGGAGCTGCATGACGCCACCACCGACTTCGCGCCACCGGCCAGGGCGGAGTGGATGCCCTGGTACACCCATCGTCCTGGTGCCGACCCCGTGATCGGCCACGGGGACGTCGGTCCCTGGAACATCGTTGCCCGTGACGGCATCCCTATCGCGTTCGTCGACTGGGAGTTCGCCGGACCGGTGGATCGTCTGGACGAGGTGGCCGAGGCCATCCGGCTCAACTGCCAACTCCACGGCGAAGACGTCTCCGCGCTTCACCACCTGTCCGATGCCCAGGCTCGGGCGAGGCAGGTCCGGCTCTTCGCCGACGCCTACGGCCTCGATGCGCGACAACGGGCCGTGATGGTCGACCGGATGATCGAGGCCGCCGTCCGAGGGTGCGCGAACGACTGCGATGAGGCGGCTGTGACACCCGAGTTCCTCGGGCCCCACCCGATGGTGTGGGGCATGGCCTGGCAGGTTCGCGGGGCGCGGTGGATCCTCAACAACGCCGACGTGCTCCAGCGAGCCCTGGACGTTCGTCCTGGCTGACCATCGGCCGCGACGTAGTCTCAACGGGGCTCACGGGCGGCTCGTTGGGTGTCAGTCTCTCCCGGGAAACAGGCAGAACGGATGTCCGGCCGGATCGAGCATGACGACGACGCGGTCCTGTTGCGGCTGGTGGTCCGCGACCTGTGCGCCTCGCGCGACGGCGTCGTCGAGCAGCTCGGAGAAGCGAACGCGTCGATCCGGTCCATCCCCCAAGTTGTCCACGGCGATGTCCAAGTGCATGCCCATCTGCTGCTTGCCGGCGACAGTCGGCCATTCGGGCGGTACGAACGGCTCCTCGCGCTGGAACTCAAGCTTTTGGTCCCCGGAGGGCGACTCGACGAGTGCCCAGCCCCCTGGGACTTTCTCGGAGCGATCTACGACTCGCCATCCCAGCAACCACGCGTAGAAGTCTGCGAGCTGCCATGCATCGCTGCAGCCCAGAACGGGACCGCGTAGTCGAGTACGCACTGGTTCCACGAGCGGATCTTGCCGGATGACGATCATCCCTGCAGGCCAAAAGCCGGCCCGTCCGGTATCACTCCTTGCCGGCGTTATATGGGTGATCCGTGTCAAGGAGAAACCTCGCCGACCCGGTTGATGAGGCCATCGAAGAGCGCCGCCCTGTCGCTCTGGCCGTGGTCCCGGGCGTGATCGCGCTGGCGGAGGAGGACCGGCACGAACTCCGGTCCGGTCTTGAAGTAGGCGCAGGTTTCACAGGCGGACTCCATCCGGCACTCGAGCTCCACCGGTCGGGTGCAGAGGCCGTTGCCGAGCATCCGGGCGTGGGCCTCCTGTCGGAGCCGGGTCATCGCCGCCGTCTCGATCTCTGCGGGCAGAGCGCCGGGAACGCCTGCGGTGTTGTAGAGGGCGTCGATCTGGGCGGTGACGGCTTCGTACTCATCGGCGACGACGCGATCCGCGATGCGGGCGTAGGTGAGGGTCATCTCCATCGAGCGGTGCCCGAGCAGAGCGGCGATCGCTTCGAGACGCATTCCCCGATTGATGGCCTGGGTGGCCAGGGTGTGACGCAACTGGTGGGGATGGACGTGGCCGATGCCGGCCTTGCGGGCGGTGGTCGACACGATGCGATGCACGGTGCGCCGGTGGATCGGGACGTGGTGGTCGGCGATGAGCCGGCGCTGTGCCCGGATGTAGGTGGCGTTGTCGGCGGTCCACTCGGCCAGGAGCGGGTGCAGGGGGATGAACCGGTCGTTGCGGAGCAAGTAGCGGTCCAGCAATGGATGGCCGAGGGCGAACCGGAACTCACCGGCCGGGGTCGAGGAGCGGACAAGGCATGGGGTGAAGGTCATCGCAGCAGGCTTCCAACGCCGGGTGAGATGTACGCGGATGCCAGATGGATCACCCGTGTATTAGGCGTTTGGGGCGACCTGGGCTGACCCGCAGCGCGCGTGATTAGGGGCGCCATGCGCCGGCGGACCCGCAGCGCGAATACCGATCCTTTCCCAGCCAGCTCCTTGCTGGCGCGGCGCACGAGAAGGATCGCGGCACCTTCTTTTCGGGATCGCCTGCGAGACGTCCCGCCCGGGGGCCGATCAATCGACCAAGGCTCTTGTCGTGCACGCATACCCAGCAGCCTTGCCCCGCCATATCTAGAGGCCTCGAGGAGTCGGCGGATCACCGCTGATTCCACTCCTTGCGGTACCACAGGACTCTGCCCGCCAGCCAAGCCCAGTATGGGGGGTCGTCCCATCGGCCACGGGAGTACACACCCCCGGCGACGGCGCAGATGACAAACATCGGCGGCAAAACGTAACGAATCCAAGGCCATGCCTCTGGGTCGTCCCATGTGGAAACAGCGAGGAGGAGCGGCACGCCAACCGTCCCCACCAGAAGAGCGATCCGGGCGACCCACACTGCTGTCACGACCATCGGGCGAGGACGGGCGCTCCTCCTCGGGTCCCGGTCCATGACGCCATTTTGACGCCATCGCGCCTCTAACCGGCTCGGCGGCGCCCGGGATGACCCGATGGGCCCCGCCGGCTTCCCGCCGTCCGTCGAGGAGTGCTCGGCGCTAGCGGCGCACAACACCCCGGATCGTCCCAAATTGCGCGGGTCGGTACTCCGGACGACCGAGCGGGTCCGGCACTACTTCGCCGTCGTGAGGGCGTCGCAGTCTGCGCAGTGCCGGTCGATCGGATGACTCCGGCGAAACTGCCGAGCGCGCTTGAGCCACTCTCGGTCAACCTTCAGCCCGGCACGTTCGAGGTCACTGATCGGAATCACCCACGGGTCCCCGTGGCGGTGCGCAGATGGAAACATATCGGCCTTCAACAGGCGGTCGATCTCTCGTCGGTGGACCCCAGTAGCCGCGGCGGCATCGGTAAGGGTGAGCGCCAGCACGCGATCCATCTCTGCATTATCAACGACCACGAGCCGGAAGCTGATCGATCCGCTCCGCGGTCGGAGGGCAGGTCAGGACCTGAGCGGGAACGCCGGCGTACGTTTTGCCCGTCCACTCGCCACCGGCCGGTATCACTCGCCGACCGCAATCCTGGCCGGCCCACCCTGATCCCACTGCCGGAGTTCAGGGCGACCCCACGGTGCTTCGCATAGCTGTCGTTCTGGGACACGTCCGGGCCGGCGGACACGTCCTGCGCACCAGTTCGGTCATCCCCAGCGCTCGCCGTACAAACGATGGCAGGCTCGCGCCGTGAAGCGGATGCCCCAGATCCATCATTTCTCTCAGAGCACCCCTGAGGGTCCCGGACAGGGTGACTGTGCAGCTCTACTCCGCCGCGTCGCAAACACGATCGAGGAACTCGGCATCGTTACGGTGCAAGACATCGCGTTCGGGAACGAGGTCACCGCCAACGGTCTTTGGCCCAGCCTGACGGTCTACTTCCACTACGGGGAACTCGACGAGCCCTGCACCTGTGGCCGGTGTTCGGAGGGGACACCCTGATCCACTAGCGGCTAGCCGGGGTACGGGGATAGGTCCGCGTCGGGGAGAAGCACGCTCCTCCTTTGTCAAAGGGGCAGCTCCGACAGCATCACGCTGAGCCGATCAACGTAGGTAGTGGCGGTACCCCCTCCCGGCAGGGCGACCCCGGCCTCAGTTCGCCAGAGGGCGTCCCCCAGCGCAGTCAGGATGTGCCACGCCATGATTCGTTCGATGGCGAGGCGTTGCCCGGAGAGCCGCTCGTACGCGTCCATAACGGCGAGCACGAGTTCGGGGCGTCGGGCGTTGCTCGGCAGATAGCGAAGGTCGAAGTGACGGTCGGCAACGCCGCTCTCCTCGAAGTCGACGACCGCCAGCAGGGACACTGACCCCGAGTCCCATACCTGGTTGTAGCCATGAAGGTCGCCGTGGACGAGGACCTCAGGTCGGGCCTGCCCGCAGAGCACATCATCGACCCAGTCGCACCACCTCGTCACCAATGCCGCTCGACCAGCGTCGACGAGGCCCGGAAAGCGCCGACGGAGGCGTTCGGTGTCCGCCTGGGCCCTCGGGTGAACCACTGGTAGATCACCGACGACGTTGGCAATGTCCAGACCGTGCAGGCGTACGAGGAAGGCCGCGATCTGGCGCCCCACGTGTGTCGCGTCCGACCCGCGGAGGCCGCTCGCCCACTCCCAGCTCAGTGGGACACCTGGTACCCGCCGTGTCACCACGAGAGCGGGCTCCGTGCTCAAGACCACCAGCTCCGGAATCGGCAGGGACGGCTCAAGGGTCCTCAGCCGCTCCAGCACCATCCCCTCCCGCCACAGCCGTATCGCCCGGACCTCGGACCACGCGAACTTCACGACGAAGCGGTCGTCGACCACCGCGCTCGACGACCACCAAAGCGGATTCGACTGCGCATGCCCGGCATTGATCCTGATGGGAAGGCCGGCGAGGTCGGGGGCACAGCTGGCCAGCGCCGCTCGCAACGACTGTTCGGTTCCGTCCTCGAGCCAGCCCACCGCCATCAGGGGGTATCGCCGCTCGCCCATTCATGGAATGTGAACCGTGACCAACCGAGAGAGGGCACGGCGGGCACCGGCGGTACCTGCGGTACCGCAGGTACCGGCGGCACGGCGGGCACCGGCGGCACCGGTGGAACGCTCGGTACTGGACGTACGGGGCCACCTCGTGATCCGCGAAGCCAGCCCACGACATCCCCGTTGTGGTCTCGGAACGCGCCGTCACGAAATACGCCGACATGTCTGCCGCCGTAGGTATAGACGTCCTTGCTGCGCTGGATCACGGCGAGGGCGACCCCTGATAGTGCAAAGATCCGAGCCCGACTCGGATCGAGCCAGGCTACGACGCGCCCGTTTCGGTCAAAGATTGGTTCCATGCCTGCCATTGTGGTCCCAGGGTGTGACATCGCGGTCGCCGCCGGCGAAGCTGTACCCACCATTCCGTCCGGGCTCTCGCCCGGTTGCGCAACCGGCGTTGGGGGTTACCCCAACCCATGGCCGGGGACTGCGGATAGGGGATGCGGTGGTCCTCCCGCACTGCCAGCGTCCCTACGCGCTCTGGTCGCAACCCTGCATGTGCTCCCACACGATGATGTCGAGTACCCGCAGTTCGGCGATGGGGCGTCCGTCGGACGTGCGGTGTGTCTGACCCATCTCCCCTAGCCACGTCCCATGGCCTACCAGCTCCTGCTGCAGCAACGGCCACAGCTCCCACGGGCGGCGAGCGGAAACGCCGTAGAACTGAGCGACCTTGCTGTCGAAGATCGGGACCAGATATGGCCGCTTTCGATGGAGAATCTTCGTCACCTTCGCCGCCCGGAAGCCGGACGCCCTGTCGCTCGCGCTGAGCGCGGCCCGAACAAGCGCCCATGCTCCTCTGTCGGAATCGAGATCCTGATCCTCAAATCGGGCAGAGGCCGCAGCGGGATCGCGAAGCACGGCTTCGAGTGCTTCTCGGAACTCCGAATGGACGCCGGTGGGCTGGTACATCTTGATGACGTCGCGACCCGGGACCGGGGCGTCGAGGAGCGCCGGTGCCAGGACGTCTGCTGGCTCCAAGTCCCCTGGATTGCCGATCCGGTCGTAGGTGGCGAAGGCACGGCCACCCTCCGGGTCGACGTACCGCGCGAGATGGCGACTGGCGCACGGGCTCAGCTCACGAACACTCGGCACAGCCCATGATCACACGCAGAGGGGGGCGTCGTGGTTAGCCGGGGCGTGAGATCCTTCATGGCTCCACGCCGGCGTTATATGGGTGATCCGTGTCAAGGAGAAACCT
>CAYZMG010000123.1:0-9250 GCA_964479465.1 uncultured Acidimicrobiales bacterium | reverse complement strand
GGAGCGCCGATGCCACCGGCTCAGGCAAGACCCGCATGGGTGCCCACGTGGTCCTGGCTGTGCGTGACCGCCTGTGGAGCACGGGACGGGCCCGCCGCGACACCGCAGTCGTCGTTTGTCCTCCGGCGGTCGAACGGACCTGGCGCCACGAGGCGAACGTCTCGGGCGTCAACCTGCAGACGGTCTCCCATGGCCTGCTCTCCAAGGAGGGCGCCTTTGGCCGCCGGACCGAGGAGGAGTCGGTCAGCCAGGCCCAGATCCTCGCCGTCGACGAGTCTCACAACTTCCTCAATCCCGACTCTCGCCGCACGCGCCAGGTGCGGGAGAGCCGCGCAGACCACGTGCTCCTCTTCACAGCTACTCCCATCAACCGGGGCGCCGCCGACCTGCTCCAGCTGGTCGGGTTCCTGGGCGCCGACAACTTCGCCGACGAGACAATCGACGTGCTGCGCCGGCTCTATCGCCGCCGCGCGAGCGAGGCGCAGCTGTCGACTGCCGAGGTCGACCGCCTCCGCCGAGAGATCCAGCGCTTCACTGTTCGCCGCACCAAGGCCTTGCTCAACCAGCTGGTCGACCGCGAACCGGACGCCTACCTCCATCCCGAAACCCAGCGGGTGTGCCGGTATCCCGAGCATCACCCGCGCGTCTACAACACAGGAGAGACCGCGGCGGACGAGCTGGTTGCCCACAGCATTCGAGCCATTACGGCCGAGGTGATCGGCGTCGCTCAGCTCGAGCGAACGATCGGCGTTCCTTCGGCGCTGCGGACCGAGTTCACCGATGATCGTTGGCTCGCCTTCCGGACGACGTCTGTGCGAGGCCTCGCCGCTCACCACGTGCTGGCCGCCATGCGCTCGTCACGGGCCGCGCTGGTCGAGCACCTCGCCGGCACGGTTGCTGCCAGCGAGTGGTTTGGGCTCGGGCGGTTCAAGACCACGCCGACGGGCGATGTCATCGGCAAGCTCGGGCAGCTGGCCGGCGCCGGTCCACCACGCATCGACCTGGAGTGCGAGGTCCCGACCTGGCTCGCCGACGATGCGGAGTGGCGCGAGGCGTGCCTGGCCGAGCAGCGCCGGTACGAGGCGATCCTCGGCGCCGCCCGCGAGCTGTCGGCGGCGCGCGAAGACGCCAAGGCGGAGCTGCTATCGAGCCTGGCTAGGAAACACGAGCGGGTCATCGCCTTCGACCACCACCCCATCACGCTGGAGCAGCTGCAGGGTGCCCTGGCAGGTCGAGGAGCGAAGGTCCTCGTGGCGACGGGTGCCAGCGAGCGGGGGCGGCGCGAGGTGGAGTCGGCATTTGGCCGTACGTCGTCTACGCGGGCCATCGCCTTGTGCTCCGACGCCATGAACGAAGGCCTGAACCTCCAGGGCGCGTCGGCCGTCGTCCACCTCGATCTCCCAACCACACTCCGGGTAGCTGAGCAGCGGATCGGGCGGGTGGACCGGATGGACAGCCCGCATGACAGCATCGAGGCGTGGTGGCCCGACGACGGCGAGGCGTTCGCCACACGGGCCAACGAGTTGCTCGCACGGCGGGCGACAGAGAGCGAGCAGTTGCTCGGCTCCAACCTGCCAGTGCCGACGCTGGGTCGTCCATCGGCGGACGTCGTCATCGACGTGCGCGAGCGCATCGTGGAGGCCGAGGCTCCGGGCGCCGAGGTGTGGGACGGCATCCGCGACGCCTTCGAGCCGGTCCGGGCCCTTGTCAGCGGTGACAGCAGCCTCATCGACCCCGGTCTCTACGAGGAGCTTCGCGGACAGCACCCGGCGACGGTGCTGAGCGCGGTCCACTCGGACACTCCCTGGGCGTTCCTCGCTATCGCTGCTACGGCCAAGGGCGCACCGCGATGGTTGTTCCTCGACGGCCCCGAGTTGGCCCCGCTCGTCGGCCTCGAAGACATCGCGGATCGCCTACGCCGGCGGCTCGCCGGCGACGCGAATGGCGTGGTCATCGCAGAAGCGCTGCCGTGGCTCGACCGCGTGCTCGATGCCGCCGCGAGAGCCGAGCACCTGCTCCTTCCCCGCAGGATGCAACGTGCCCTGCAGCAGCTCGGAAGGGTCACTGAGCGGTATGGCCTTGGCATGCAACGTCAGGGCGACGAGCGAGCAGCCGTGCGGTGGCGGCGGTTGGGCGAGCTCGCCGACGTCCGGCGCACCGATGGACGGCCGGACCCCTACTCCGTCGCCGAGCGTTGGCTGGAGGTCGTGCGTCCGCGATTGGACGCGGAGCGGACTCGGCGGCGGCACCAGCCCTTCGTCCTTCTTCGGGACATCGACCAAAACCTGGAGACCGAGATGCTCGTCCTCGATGAGGTGGAGGCACGCTTCGGCGCGCTGGTGACGATGGCCCCAGTAGACGAGCGCATCGTCGCCTGCATTCTTGGCGTAACGGCGCCTCCACGCCCGCTGCCAACCTCCCGCCCGTTGAGCGGGAGCCGCTGAGCTGGCGTCAGAGGATCCTGAGGCGTGAGAACTAGCGCATTTCCGTTCTTCTGGGATGCTGTCGCACGACATTCCGGGTCCTTGACTGTCGCAGTATCTTTCGCGGCTAGGCCGGTTGGAAGCTCCGCCCGGGGTCGCTCCCCTGCCCCACCGAATGACTCATCCCGCTCGTAGAATCGCTCCCATGGCCTCGATCCGCACCAGTACGTCTGGGAAGTACCAGGTTCGCTACCGCGATCCCAACGGACGCCAGCGGGCGCGCAACTTCACGAGGAAGACGGACGCAACGCGGTTCGGTGGAGACGGACAAGGTTCGGGGCGACTGGCTGGACCCCCGGCTCGGCAAGGTCACCTTCGCCGACTGGGCCGAGGAGTGGCTGGGCCAGTTGGGCCACCTGAAGCCGAAGACGCGCCTCGACTACGAGGTCAACCTGCGCCGGCATGTCTTGCCCCTCCTGGGCCATGCACCGGTTGGCTCCATCGACCGCCCGACAATGAAGACTTTCACGAGCGACCTGACCGCCGGCGGCGCCGGCCCCGATGTCGTTCGGATCGCCGCCCAGGTGGCTCGCCATGTGCTGGCTGTTGCGGTGGACGCCGGAGCGCTCAAGGCCAACCCGGCGAGCGCTCTTCGTCTCGTCCGCCCGCGCAAGTCCGAGATGCTGTTCCTCAGGCCCGAGGAGGTCCATGCACTCGCCGAGGCGATCACTCCGCCGTACGGGACACTCATCAGGTTCGCGGCCTACACCGGCCTTCGAGCCGGCGAGATCGGAGCACTTCGAGTCAAGCGGATCGACTTCCGCCGCGGGAGGGTCGAGGTCGCGGAGTCCGTCAGCGATGTCGCCGGCCAACTCATCATCGGGCCGACCAAGACGTACGCGAACCGCCACGTGCCCATGCCGCCCCGACTGCTGGACGAGCTGACGACCTACCTGGGGCCACGACGCGACAACCGGGAGGAACTCGTCTTCACCGGCCCGAAGGGTGGGCCCCTCCGGCACGGCAACTTCTACAGCAGCAAGTTCAAGCCGGCGGTCCGGGCTGCGGGCCTGCCGGAGGGGCTGAGGTTCCACGACCTGAGGCACACCTATGCCGCCTTCTGCATCGCCTCGACGGCCGATCCATATGCCGTGATGCGCCGTATGGGGCACTCCTCGATCACGGTCACCTACGACACCTATGGACACTTGTTCCCGGAGCGGGACGTCGAGATTACCGACGCCCTCGACGGGCTGTTCCAGCGAGGTGTGGACTTTTTGTGGACTCGCCCGGCCTCGGCGGGAACCTCAGAGGCCTCCGCATAGCCTCTGACCTGCACTTTTGCTAGCGCGCTGGGAGGGATTCGAACCCCCAACCTTCTGATCCGTAGTCAGATGCTCTATCCGTTGAGCTACCAGCGCAGTTGTCAAGGCTCTGACCTGCATGTTTTCCCGATTCGGCCCTCACGGAACCGGCCGGTGTACCCCGATCAGCATCTGAACGAGGAACCATGCAGACAGGTACTACCAAGCACCAGGGTAGTCCGAGCGGCGCAGGCCCGGACTCGTCGGCCGGGGCGACGGACCCGACTATGCCCCGCCGGGCCACCACAGGGCGACCCTGACCTGGTCATTCCGGGGAAGTGTCCGCAGGAGCTCGGCGATCTCCGGGTCGCGATCCTCGCCGACCATGAGCCGGCGGCGCATGAACGCCACTCCCGCCGGCGAGGTGTCGCGTGCCCGGGCCGGGATGGTGGCCTCCTGGCGCTCCACCGCGAGGCCCATGGCCAGGAGAACGCCGTGAAGGTCGTCGGCGATGCGTCGAGTCGGGCGCTCGACGCCGTGGATCGCCTTCCACAGCGGAGCGATGCCGAAGGGTGGCGGCGCGGGGGACACATCCAGCACCACCCGGTGGCGGGCGTGGGTCGTCATGGCGTCGAGAAATGCCTCGATCTCCTCCACCCCGTACACGGCATTGTTGCTGACCACGACGTCGACGGGTCCCACGTCGGCGCCGGCCTCCGGCCACGACCCCAGCACGCATTTGGAAGCGACGCCGGCGGCGGCGGCGCTCGCCTCGAACGACGCCAGCATGTCCTCGTCGGGATCGACACCGACGATCAGCCCGGCCTGGGCCGCCAGGCCAAGGCTGGCCTTGCCGCCCCCGACGCCCACGTCGAGCACGGTCCCACCCGCCGGGAGCGCCTCCAGTGCCCGACGCCGCGACGGAAGGACCGGCTGGGCGGCGTCGGTCGCCGGGTCCCACCGGAACCGCTCGGGCTCGAGGAACCTCGGCCGCGCCGGCGCCGCGTCGACGATGGACTGGGGTGGAGCGGCATCGCGAAGGCCCTGCCGCCAACGGTCTCCTGGCCTGGCGTCGTGTCCGTCGGTCGCGGGGTCGGTAGTCATGGCTCGGAGATTCGCACACAAGTGCAACAAGGACCATCGACCGCGCTGTCTCAGCCTCTGGATATCTTCGAGCACATGCTGGAGCGCAGACGGGCCTGGCGGGCGATCGACGCTGACCTGTTCCGGTTCACGACCACCGACCTGCGGGATCTGCACGTCGCCCTCATGGCCGCGCCGCCGTGCTGGCGCCGGCCCTGAACCTCGACCAGGTGCGCGCCGCCCTGGCCGGCGCCGGCTGGGACGAGCCCACCGCTGACGACGTGCTCCAGCGGGCACTGCAGGCGCTGGTCGACTGGCGCCTCCTCGAGTCCACGCAGGACCACGGCGCCCACTACGCCACGCCGGAAGAGTTCGAGCGCAAGAACCTGCAGTGGTCCCTCACGGCCAGGGGCGAGGCCGCCGTCGGCGGGCTGCTCCACGCCCTCGACGCCCTTCGCCAGGCGGTCGGGCTCCAGCCCGCGGTGCTCGACGCCATCGGCGACGGGCTCTCGGATCTGGCCGACCTCCTGGCCACGCCGGGGAGCGACAACAACGCCCGCGTCTCCATATCCGCCTGGCCGAGGTCGAGGGCCATCTCGGCGCCCTGATCGCCAGCGTCCGCCAGTTCAACAGCCACCTCCAGCAGCTCGTGCGCGACGACGCCATGGGCGACGACGTGTTCGTCGACGTCAAGCGCCGGACCGTGGCCTACCTGGAGGAGTACGTCGAGGGGGTCGAGCGCCCGCAGCGCCGGGTGGCCCTCGCCATCGACCGCCTGGCGAGCGGCGCCGGCGCGGCCACGCTCTTCGACCGGGGCTGGCCCAGCGGGCGGGCAACGATCCCCTGGCGCATGGGCGCGGCGGACTACCTGGCCGCCGTCGCCAGCGATCGCGAGCGGGTGGCCCTCGCCGGCCGGCTCCCGCCGGCGCCGTGGGATCCCGAGCTGGTCGAGGTCATGGCCGCCCACGGGGTGGCTGTCTACGAGGAGGAGCTGCGGGCCGGCCTGCTGTCGGCCATGTCGTCGTGGTGAGGGCCGCTCAGGAGACGGCGGTGCGGCCCGACAGCGACGCCAGGTCGGCGGCGGCCTTGCCGGCGGCCCAGCCGGCGGCGTTGCTGATGCTCACCGACCGGCTGACCAGGTGTGGGAAGGCCTCGGCCTCGGCCGCCCGTACCGCCGCCGACCGGTCGGCGAGCACCGGGAGCAGCGCCTCGCCATACTCCTCGGCGGCCGCCGCCCGGCCGGCGGCCTCGGCCTCCCGCAGGCGCTGGCCGATACGGGTGGCGTAGGCCAGGAGGAAGGCCTGGCGGAACGAGCGGGTGCGGGACCGGCCGCTGCGGTCGACCTGGGAGCCGGCGGCGACCATGGCGGACGTGGCCTGCACCAGCAACGACGTATAGAGGACGTCGACGAAGTCGAGGTCGGACTCGAAGCCGAGCAGGGTGCTGAACGCGAAACCCTTCGACCACACCGCCCGGCACCGGTTGGCCGCCGCCACCTCGGAGAGCAGGATCGACTTGGCGCCGGCGTAGGGGTCGTCGACCGGCACCCGCACACCGGTCGGCCCGTCGCCGGCGCCGGCGCCGGCCGCCACCATGGCCGAGTCGATGGCATGGCGGGCCATGAGCTCCTGAGCCTTGGCCGACAGAGCCTCGGCCTCCTCCGGGAACGTGGTGGATTCCGCCTTGGCCAGCAGGGCCCGCACCTTCTCCAGCACGCGGGTGTTCTGGGGCCGGCGAAGCGGCCGGGCGCCCAGCCGGGGCAGCGCCGGCAGGCTCAGGAGCAGGGCCAGCACCTCGACGGCGACGGGCAGCGACTCCGCCGTCACCGTCGCCCGGCCGCCGGCCAGGTCGGCCAGATACGACGCGTGCGGAGTGCCCAGCCTCCGCTCGGCCTGGCGGCGCAGCTCGCCGGCCTCCCACTGACGCTCCTGCGCCTGGGCCAGCGCCGCCCGCGAGGCGAGCGCGAGCTCCTCCGCGACCCGCGGGAACCCGCCGGCCAGCACGGCCAGGAGCTCGCGGTACCGCCACCCGGCACCCTCCCGGGCCGCGCCGGCGGCGGCGTAGATGGTCTCTCGAATCGAGAGCTGTGAGGACGACGCCTGCTCGCGTCGACGACGGTTCTTCGCCTTGCGCTGGCGGTTCCGTGCGCTCATGACCGGCCACCGTATACAGGGGGTGGGACAGTCTCAGGTGACCCGGATCGTCGTGGTCGTCGTCGGCGGCAACGTCGTGGTCGTCGTCGGCCGGGGCACCGTGGTCGTGGGCCGGGCCGTGGTCGGGACGGGCACCGTCGCCCGGGGCAGCGTCGTCGGTGGGGACGTGGGGAACGGGGCGACCGTGATCACCGGCCACGTGGAGGTTGTCGTGGTCGACTCCACCGTCGTCGAGGGCGCCGGCGCCGGCGCCGACGTCACCGTCGACCTCAGGCCGAGATCGTCAAGGGACGCGGTGAACAGGTCGGCGGCCGGCACGCCGGTCAGGGCCGCCTTCATGTACTGGGAGAAGATCCGTGCCGGGAAGCTGCCGCCGGTCACGTTGATGCCGCGGACGCCCCGCATCGGCGTGTCGCCTTCGGGCCGGCCGACCCACACCGCCGTCGACAGCTGCGGCGTGTACCCCACGAACCAGGCGTTACCGAAGTTCTCGCTGGTCCCCGTCTTGCCGGCAACAGGCCGCCCGATCGCCGCCGCCGTCCCGGTGCCGCCCTCGACGACCCGCTTCAGCGCCGCGTTCACCACGCCGGCCTCCTCGTCCCGGAACGCCTGGGTGGTCTTGGGCTTGCGCTCGTAGACGACGTTGCCCCGCCGATCCTTGATCCGCACGATGGCGTAGGGCTCGGCGGCAACGCCCTTGGCCGCGAAGGTGGCGAACGCCGACGCCTGTTCCAGCGGGCTCACGCCATTCCGCAGCCCGCCCAGGGCCATGGCACACTCGGGCGGGGTGAGCGCGTCGCGTGAGATGCCCGCCTTCACGGCCACGTCGCGTACATCCCCGGGGCTGACCTTGGTCATCAGCTGGGCGAAGACGACGTTGACCGAGCGGGTCATGGCCTCCTCGGCGTCGATCATCCCCCGACCCTCGCCCTCGAAGTTGCCGACGGTCCACGAGGCGCCGTTGCACCGCAACGTCTGGGGCGACGCGGAGTCGAACTGCGATCGAGGGTCGATCCCGGCCTTCAGCATGGCCAGGTAGACGAAGGGCTTGAACGACGAACCCGGCTGGCGCCGGCCCTGGCTGGCCGGGTCGAATTCCAGGTTCGGGTCGAGCCCGCCGAACAGCACCCGGATGGCCCCGTTGCCCGGCTCGACCGAGGCGATGGCGGTCGTCGGGTCTCCCTCGGCGCCAAGTATCGCCTTCACCGACGCCACCGCGGCATCGGTAGCCTTGAGGTCGACGGTGGTCTCGATCGTGTAGCCGCCGGTGAACGCCTGGTTGCGGCGGGCGTCCTCGGTCGAGCCCAAGGCGCCGATGGTCGCCGCCTCCCGGCCGACAAAGGCCACGAAATCCGGGGCCTTGGTCGCCGACCCGACGCCCCGGCCTCCCGCCTTTCGAGGCCCCACGCCCAGCGGCGACGCCATGGCCGACTCCAGCTCGGCGCCGGGGAGCCAGCCGTGCTTGCCCATGTTGCGCAGCACCTGGTCCCGACGGGACTGCACGGTGGCCGGGTCCGCGTAGGGGTCCAGCCCGTTCGGCGACCGGATCTTGCCGGCCAGCATCGCCGCCTGCGCCGGCGTCAGTGTCTCGGGCGGGACGTCGAAGAAGGCCTGCGACGCCAGGGCGATGCCGTACGCACCCTCGCCGAAGTAGACCTGGTTGATGTAGCGCTCCAGGAGTTGGTCCTTGGAGTACCTGCCCTCCAGCTTGCTGGCGTACAGCACCTCCTTGAACTTGCGGAAGAAGGTCCGGTCCGAACCCACGTAGTTCAGCTTGGCCAACTGCTGGGTGATCGTGCTCCCGCCCTGGGTCTGGCCGCGGGCGCTGTTGACCATGGCCCGGAACACGGCGCTGGGGTCGACGCCGGAGTGGGAGTAGAAGTCGGCGTCCTCGGCGGCCAGCACCGCCCGGGTGACGTGAGGAGGTAGCTGGTCCAGCCGCACGGGGTCCCGCTGCTCGGTTCCCAGCAGCCCCACCTCAGCGCCATCGCGGGCGATCACCTTGCTGGCGTCGGGCAGGTCCTCGAATCCCTGGATTCCCGGCGCCAGGGGCGACGCCACCGCCAGGATGACCCGGCTGGTCACGCCGGCCACCGCCCGCCGCAGGGGGGCGACGACGGCGACGAGGACCAGGCAGGCGAACAGGCCCCCGCCGATCGCCATCCACGGCCACGTCCTGACCCGGTCCCACACCATCCGCGTTCGCTCCATCGCTCTAGGTGTTGAGCATTCTCCGGTCCCCCAAACATCCACCGGCCGTAGACTCCGCCCATGCCCCGCAACTACC
>CAYZMG010000122.1:0-9311 GCA_964479465.1 uncultured Acidimicrobiales bacterium | reverse complement strand
TCGACTTCGACCTCCGACGGGCGGCTCAGCTCATCAGCGACGCTGTGACCGCCCTAAACCGTGACCTCGAGATCACCCAGCCATGGGTGATCGCCAAGGCCGAGACCGTCGACCGCCCAGCAGCGGGCCACGAGCTCGATGTGTTGCTCGTTCGCCATCTCCTGAGCGCGCGGGCCATCGCGATCGCGGCCACGCCGATCGTCCCGGGGCTCGCCGCTCGGCTGCTCGACCAGCTCGGCAACGACCGACGCGTCTCAGAGCCGCGTCCTGTTTTCCTGAGAATCGAGCGGTCCTGACTGACACCCGGGCTCGACGGCGGATCAGACAATGCGAAGGGCGCCTCTCCACCGGCGGTAGAGGACACTGGCGACCCGCGCTTATGGGACGCCCACCGAGCCGATCCTCGATCACGGCCCGGCCCGGCCCTTTGCAGCTCCCGCCATTGGGGCTGGGGCCGCACCTGGGAGATCCACAGCACGACGGGCGCCGGAGGGGTGGGCCGTAGGGCGTGGACCGTGCCGATGATCCGTCCCGCCGCCGCCGCCGCGTGACGTGGGTCGGCGGGCAGGCTCGGGTCCGGCCCGAGCGGCGGAGCGTGTAGACGCGCCAGCGTTCCTCGCCGAGCCGCTCGACGGTCGCCCTCGCCGTGGACCGGACCGGCTCAAGGGTGGTGATGGCAAGACCGTCACCCGCCGCCTCGCCGACGACCAACTGCGCCGGCGCTGGCTGGACGCCGACCCTCACCTCCCGAACACCGAGATGACCCGCGAGTAGGTTCCCCAGCATGTGCTACCACGGCGATGCCCGCCCGCCCCTGGCTCCCGTCCGGGCCGGGGTGGCGGCCGGCGGCGACATGGTGATGCGGTCCACCGACGGGAGCTACTTCTCGGCCCACTTTGCCCACCCCGACATCCCGTCGGCCACGGGCGTGGTCATCCTCCCAGATGTCCGCGGGCTGCACGACTTCTACCGCGACCTGGCCCACCGCTTCGCTGAGGCCGGTCACCACGCCGTAGCCATCGACTACTTCGGCCGCACCGCGGGCACCACCGCCCGGGCCGACGACTTCGCCTTCCGCGATCACGTGGCCCAGATTGAGCTGGCCAATGTCGACCGTGACGTGGCCGCCGCCGTTGCCTGGCTGGGGGGGACGGCGACGGCGACGTTCACCGTCGGGTTCTGCCTCGGAGGGGCGCTGTCGTGGCGTCAGTCGGCCGCCAACCCCGGGCTGGCGGGATGCGTCGGCTTCTACGGAAGGCCCGGCCAGGCGCGCGACGCGATCTCCCGCATGACGGCCCCCGTCCTCCTCCTGGCGGCCGGCCAGGACCACACACCGGTTGCCGACGTCGAGGCCTTCGCCGCCGACGTCCGGGCCGTCGGAACCGAGGCCGACGTCCACGTCTACCGCGAGGCCCCCCACAGCTTCTTCGATCGCCGATTCGACGACTACAAGGACGACTGCGCCGACGCCTGGCGGCGCATCCTCGACTTCATCGACGCCGGCCGGGGCTGAACGATCACCCGGGTTGGACGATCATGTCCGTCCGCGCCCGAGCCGATTCCGATTGACAGGTGCCGGCTTCACGACGCGATCACCTTGGCGGCCGGCCATGGCCGAGAGTGGCCCGCGCATCTCGTTGGGCGGTGAGGTCCTGTTCCTCGGTCGAGACACGGGCATAGCCACAGGGGAGGCCCCCTCTTCGAGCGACTCGAGCCATCCGCTTGACTCTCCACCGGGTGGAGGCCCGATGATCGAACCATGATGATCGGCCAGCTTGCGGCGAGGACCGGGCTGTCGGTGAGGACGCTGCGGTTCTATGCGGACGCCGGTGTGCTGCCCGAGGCAGGGCGCACGCAGGCGGGCTACCGGCGTTTCGGACCCGACGCCGTGGCGCGGGCTCGGCTCGTTCGTACGTTGCGGGAGCTCGGCGTGGGGCTGGACGACATCAAGCGGGTGCTCGGCTCAGAGGCGTCGTTGGTCGACGTGGCCGCGGAGCACGCACGCGCCTTGGACGCTCAGATCCGCGTTCTGTCCTTGCAGCGTGCGGTGCTGCGCGCCTTCATCCGATCGGCCGACCCCAAGGAGCTCGAAACCATGACTGATCTCACGACTCTCACCGCCGAGGAGCGCCGGCGCATCGTCGAGGACTACCTCGACGCAGTCTTCGGGGACCACCCGAGCGCCGTCGGCGACAAGCTGCGCATCGCCACCCCTGAGCTACCCGAGGACCCGACGCCTGACCAGGTGGCCGCCTGGGTGGAGATCGCCGAGCTGCTTCGCAACCCCGACTTCATCGCCTCTAGCCGGCGAATGGCACAGCGAGCCCTCGCAGAGGGGCCCGAGCCAGATGTCGCTCAGTTCGAGGTCGGCAAGGCGGTGGGCGAGCTGGCCGGTTCCGCGACCCGCAGCGGTGTCGACCCTGCCTCGCCCGAAGGACTGGCCGTGGTCGAACGCCTCGAGGCCATGAGCTCCAGGCCACCCGAGGATCGCGCGGCCGTAGCTGAGAGGATCGAGGCCTTCACCGACCGCCGTGTCGGTCGCTACTGGACGCTCGTGGGCATCATCAACGGCTGGGCACCCAGCCAGGCACCCGATGACATCGTCGACACCTGGGAGTGGTACGCCCGCGCTCTTCGCGCTCACGCCTAGCATCCGCTGGTTGTCCTTGTCGCTGACTTGCCCCTGCGATCTGCGCTGCAAGCGGTTCCTCCTGCGGCACCCGACATTCTCAGTTGTCGTTCCTCCTGCGGGAGCCCGGTCGTCGTCCCACGCCTTGCGGGCGCGGGTTGCCCTAATCCTCACCGTCCTTCCATGCTCTCAGGGCCTCGGGGCCATGACGGTGTCTGGGTGGTCGAGACCGAGGACGCGCTCGTTGTCGGCGACGACCTGCTCCAGGAGGGCGATGGCGTCGACCGTGCGACACACTCACGGCGTCGCAGTCCAGGCTCGTGGGCCCCTCAGAGCGTGAAGTCGTCGAAGATCAGCGGGGCGCCCGATTGGGGATCGGTGTTGAAACTTCCCCCGGTTGTCACGTCCTCTTCGGCCTCGCCCGAGAACTGGCGGTAGATCCGGTAGGCCTCTGCCCGGCCGCTGGCGTTGGGCAGGGCGATCTGGGGCATGTAGTAGGTCCCGCTGCCGTCGAAGTAGCCTTGGGCGTCCTGGTTCCACTTGTCCGCCTTGACCCAGTCGCTGTAGGCGCTGTCGCCGTGCCGGTTGACCGCCGCCACTCGGTAGCGGACTCGGAATCCCGGCTTGAACCGGCCCTCGCCTGCGGCGTTGGCACTGAACGCCCGAGACCACGCCGACAACTCCGGGGACTCGACCGGCGGCGCCTTGACGATCCCCACGAAGTAGGCCAGGCCGTCGGGAGCCGCCGGCGGGGTGTCGGTGAGTTCGATCGTGTTGCCGTACTGGCCGCGATCGAAGAAGCCGAGCGACGCTCCGCCGCCGGCCACCAGCCGGAAGTAGGGCAACGTCGAGCTCGGCTGGACCTCGAAGGCGAGGATCGGCACCGACGGGCCGGTGCTGACCATGGCGACTTCACGAGCGCGTGCGTAGACCACTCGGTCCCGCAGCTGGTTGCCGATCTGTACTTGGGTGTCGTCGACCACCACTTGGTGGTCGCCGTCCTGGCCCCAGAACGCGAGACCGTATTGGGGAAAGTTCAACTCCAGGCCGTAGGTCGGGTGAGACGACGGAGTTCCTACCCGGAATAGCGCCCATGCCGAGGACGGGTGAGGCGCACCCGCCCGCAGGTAGTTGTTGCCGGTATCGGCGGTCACCGGCGAGATGAGCCAGCTCGCAAAGTCAATCCGTACCCGGGGATGAGGAAGGGCCGCCACCGCGACGAAGTCGGGGAGGGCGTCCAGCATCGACTGGTACTGCATCGTCAGGTGCTCTGGCAGTTCCACGCCGGCCTGGTCGGCGAGGTCGGGCTGGCCGTTGGCCTTGTAGTAAGCGACGAGCAAGGAGGTCGCCAGGCGCTGGGTCTCGGCGATGCGGGCATAGTGGCCGAAGACGTTCTGATAGGTCTCGACGGGGTCGTCGTCGCGCACCAGGTCCCAGTTGGTCGTCACCAGCGTTTTCATCAAGGGGGGTTGCGGGATGCCGGTGAGGCCACCGCCCCCCATCATCCGGTTGTGGATCAGCCGCATGTTGGGCGCCAGCTCATCGACCGGAGGGTGAGTGGTCAGCAGGTAATGGGTGACCTTGGCGTCTCGCGACGCCGGGTCAGCGCTCTTGGTGATCAGTGTCTGGATGTCGGCGCTGCAGGTCTGGATAGTCGCGGAGATGGTGTCGAAGTCCTCTGTGGCCTTGTTCCACTTGACCTCGTTGATCAACGCCGTCACTTTCGTGTCGATGGCCTCAACGGAGCCCGATATCGCCTTGAGCGCCGCGGCAGTTTCCTCGGCCTCGTGGTCGCCCAGGCCAAAGATGTCGAGCACGTATGACGCCGCAACTCCGCCGATCTTGCCGCCAGCGGCGCCCAGCGCCGAGTTCAAGCCCTTCATGACCAGCCCTTGCAGCAGGTTCTGTTCGCCCACGAACATCCTTCCCCGAGCTGGACGCGACTGGGCCCGACGCTAATCCGGTTCCTCAGGCCAGCGGGGGTCGAGTCTCGGCCCGGCGCCCACACGACCGACTTCGCCGCTCGCTAGGAGATCTACCGGTCTCTTTAAGGCATGGCGTGAAGGTCATCGCAGCACCGATTCCAACGCCGGGTGAGATGTACGCGGATACCAGATGGACCACCCGTGTCTCAGGCGTTCTAGGGCAGTGCGCGAGGGAGCGATTCCCTGCGTCGTTGCTGAAGGCGGTAGCGGAGGTGGACGACGCCGCAGCTGAATCGGTGCTCCTCGATGAGCTCAAGATCGGCGCGCGTGTCGGTCGGCAGTGCGGGCTTGCGCCCACCGAGCACGACTGGCCAGACGAACAGGGCCAGCTCGTCGACGAGCCCGGCGACGAGAGCTTGTGCTTCGAGGTTCGGGCCACCGACCAACAGGTCTCAAAGAACGTGCGGCACGAGAAGCAAACGCAGGGCAGCCCCCCAGCGGGTACCAGCGATGCCCGAGGATGGCGGGTCCGGAGCTGATGTACCCGCTCCCGGCTCCTGTGGGCGGCTCTCGCTTTGGTCAACGGGGAAGGTACGCCGCGTCCACGAACGGGTGGTTGATCCACAGGTTCTGGTTCTAACTCGGTTGCGGCCCCGAGTAGCGTCAGATTGGTGCTTGCTCCCACCGCGCCTCGGACTCTCCGCATCATGAACCGAGACTCAGGCCCGCAGTCATGAAGGCGTTCCTCTGGGAAAAGTACGGGCCGCCGGAGAAGCTTCGGATGGCAGAGGTCGACAAGCCGGCGCCGGACGCCGACGAAGTCCTGGTCAAGGTGCTGGCCGTATCCGTTAATCCGGCGGACTGGCATTCCATGCGGGGCAAGCCCCTGTTCGCACGCGCCACCCTGGGCCTCCTGCGGCCGAAACACGCGATCCTCGGCGGCGACATCGCGGGCCAGGTGGAGGCGGTGGGCCGCGGCGTCACCCAGTTCAATCCGGGGGACGCCATCTATGCGAATCTCTTGGAGCGCGGTTACGGCGGCTTCGCAGAGTACGTTTCGGTGCCAGTTGACGTCATGTCGTTGAAGCCGGCGAATCTGTCGTTCGAGGAAGCGGCTGCAGTGCCCACGGCGGCGGTTACGGCTCTCCAGGGCCTTCGCCATCACGGAGAGATCGAGGCCGGGCAGAGGGTGCTGATCAATGGCGCCTCGGGCGGCGTCGGCACCTTTGCGGTCCAGATAGCCAAGTCATACGGGGCCGAGGTGACCGGCGTGACGAGTACCCGGAACCTCGACCTCGTCCGTTCGCTGGGCGCGGACCACGTCGTCGACTACGCGACGACTGACTTCGTGAGCGATGGGGGCACCTATGACCTCATCCTCGACGCGGTCGGGAACCGGTCGGTGCCCGATCTCAGGCGTGCCCTCGCCGAGGACGGCAAGGCCGCCGTCATCGGGTTCACCGGCGTGGCGAAGATGATCGGGGTGTCGCTGCGCGGCGGCAAGGCCATCACCATGGTGTCGGCCCATGTGACGACCAAGGATCTGGTACTGCTTTCGGAGCTGATCGAGGCCGGCAAGGTGCGCCCGGAGGTCGACCGGCGCTACCCGTTTGCCGAGATCCCCGCAGCGATCGCCTACCTCGAACAGGGCCACGCCCGAGGGAAGGTGGTCGTCGGGATCGCGTGAGCGACCCCCAGGGACGGCCGGCGCCGGCCGCCCGGCTCGGCCTGGGTCTCCCTCAACGGAACGGACCCTCCGCCACGATGAAGCTCGCTTCGCGGCCCGGTGACCGGCAAGGGCAACGCGAAGTACGGCGTCTGGGCGGCGTTCACCCCGCCGACCACCATGGATGAGTTCTTCGCCAGCTTCTCCTCCTAGATCGCCGCCGCTCCATGATCTCCAAGCCCGAGCGCGCCGCCGCTGGCGACATCTTCATGCGGGTCGGCCCTCGAGCAGGCCGAAGGCGGCGACATCGTCCTGACCGCCATGGCGTTCACCCCGTCCTGGTCCGGATCGACCCTGGGCTCGACGGGCATCGCCGCGGACTGCGTTCAAATTTCACCCACCCGGCGCAGGAGAGATCAGCGTTCGTCGCTCGCTCCCTATGGCGTGTACTCCGCGACCACGACGAGGTCGGTGAACGTCGGCGCACCGTCGAAGATCTCCGCCATTGTGGTCCGAGCGGCAGCCAGCGCTTTGTCGCGGCGTGGGTCGCTCTCGCGCGCGCGTGCTTTCTCCTCGCTCTCGAACACGACAAGCATCGAGACCGTGTTCGGATCCTGCTGTTCACGCATCACCAACGTGCGCACCGGGCCCGAATCTGCCTGTTCGGCATCGCGCAACTGCTGGAAGAGTCGCTGCAACCCTTCCTCACTGCCTTCCTTGACCCTCGTCCTGATCAGCTGTGCCCACATGCCGCACTCCCTTCATCGTAAGACGCGCATCATGGCACCGCGTCCGATCGCCCCGCCGGCGGACAGTCCGAACGTCTCTCGGTTCGGCGAGCGAGCGGGAGGACGGCGTTGGCGTGCAAGGGAGCCCGCCGCCGTTTGGGCCAAGCGTCCTGGAGCCGGATCCTCTGCTGGGCCCGATCCGTCCGCCGGCGGGGGGCACCACCCGAGCATGCGGGCCATCGCCGCAGGCCTAGGCCCCAACGGCGTCTATGCAACGGTCGGGTCTCGTGGTGTAGCACCCTCGCCCAGATGCCATGTCTGCACCACACTTTGCGCCGGCGTGGTGAGCCGGGTCGGTTCGGCCGTACGCGACTTCCACGTATGCGACGAGATTTACGCTCGCCCTCGCGACCTGCGGATCGGGACATTCGCGGAGTACATCGATATCGACCAGGACGACGTCGCCCCCAAGGCCGCCTCGCTCACCCTGCACGAAGTGGCCGCGTTCGACCAGACCCTCGAGGCGCTGGCGTACGTCGAGCGGGGTCGCGCCAACGGCAAGGTCGTCATCACGCTCGACTGACAACGGCGAACGGCCACCCTCACATGCTCGTCCGCCGGCGAGCCTCCCCCACCATGGCCACCATGGCTTTGCGGACTTCGTCGCCGGTCGTGCACGGCTCGGGGAACCCGAGACGCACAGCGGTGCGGCCGGACGGGCCCTGGGCGATCATCTCGAAGCCGTAGCGGTCGACAGCCGCCATTGTCGCCGACGTGGTATCGGGGTACCCGGCCAGGTGGCGGCAGTACAGCACCTGGGCCTCGGCATGGTCGGCGTTCATGTGGCCGATGATGCCGGCGGCCGCCGGCGCCAGGGGATCCGGCTCGGCGACGGCGTAGGCGCCGGCGTCGACCCAGCTCATGCGGCCGTATCCGCCGACGTAGCGGATGGCGGCCACGTCCAGACGGTAGAACACGAAGTCGCCGAAGCCGATGTAGTACTCGGCGGTGGGGTTGGCGGCGAGGTAGCGGTCTTGCGCCGCCGGCCGCTCCCCCTCCTCCACCTGGGCCATCGTGCCCATGAGCGTTGCCCGTCCGCTGGCGAGGGGATCGGCGCCGTCGGGGACGGGCTCGGTGACCAGCAGGCTGGCCCGGGGATCGCGCATGGCGTTCTGGGTGTGCTCGGCCATCAGGCTGACAAAGAAGATCGGATTGCCCCGGTCGTCGAGCCCGTAGGTGGCGACCGAGCCGTACGGGCAGCCGGCAGGCTCGACGGCGATGGTGCTCAGGGCGCCCCGGTTGGCGGACGCGACGAGGGTGCGGCACCGCTCGGCGTGGGTGGGCTCGGGCGCCGGCGGGGCCGGAAGGCGAGCGGGCCCGGGCTGTCCCTCCTCGGCGGGGACGTCATGGCCGGAGGGTCGCTCAGTCATCGGCGTCACCCATCAAAGACCGGTCCTCGTCCCATCCCCGCAGTATCTCCCAGGTATAGATGCCCGTCGTGTGGCCGTCGTTCCAGGCGAAGTTGAGGCCCCAGTTGCCGACCTCCCGAGCCGTCTCGATCCGCAACGGGACAAGCGACGCCTCGGGGTTCCACGCATCGAGACCCTGCTCCCGCAGGCCCCGGCATTGGGCGCAGAGGCAGTTGAACCGCAGCTCCTCGAGGGTGAACGAGCTCACCCGGCCGTCGTCCCAGGTGATGGTGACGCCGCGCTCGCGCTCGACGTCGACGGTGACCGGTTGGGCGCTCAGTCGAGTGTGCCGTCGACCTGGATGTCGACGTTGCCCCGCAGGGCGCCCGACACCGGACACGACTCGATGGCTGCGTCGAGGCCCTCCTTGAAACCGGCCTCGTCGACGCCGGGCACCTCAGCGCGCACGGCGATGGCCATGGTGGTGATGCCCTGGCCCGGCTTGAAGGTACAGGTGGCCTCGGCCTGGAGACGGGCCGGCGGGTGGCCCCGGCTGGCGAGCTCGTTGGACAGGGCCATGCAGAAGCAGGCGGCGTGGGCAGCGGCGAGCAGCTCCTCGGGGCTGGTCTTGCCGCCGGGCTCCTCGGTGCGTGACGCCCACGTCACGCCGGCGTCGGTGAACAGCCCGGTGGTCGTCGCCGAGACGGTGCCGGTCCCGCTGAACAGATCCCCTTGCCAGACGGCACTCGCGGTCCGGTCGGCCATGTGGCGCCTCCTGAGGTGTTAGGTGGGACCCACCCTATTCGGGGGAGCATCCTCCACGCCCGAGGGTCATCTACTCCACCTCTGATTGCGAGTGCGAAAGCTCAGTAGCCGCGGGAGGTGCCGACCCGGGACGACCGGCGCTGCATGAGAAACACAATTCCCGCTGCGCCCAGGGACTGCAGGATGAAG
>CAYZMG010000121.1:0-9341 GCA_964479465.1 uncultured Acidimicrobiales bacterium | reverse complement strand
ATCCTGCTGACCCTGCTCTCGATCGCCGGCTTCGTACACGCCCTCGTCACCCCGAAGTCCAAGGGCTTCGCGGTCCCCGAGAGCAACGGAAGCGGCGTCGTCGAGAGGGAGACCCTGAAGGTCTGATCAGCCCCCAAAGCCCACCTGGGTTTCGAGGCCCCGCCACCCGGCGGGGCCTCGTCGCGTTGGCGTTGGTCAGTCCGCAGCGGCGGAGTACGGGGTGGGCCGGACCCGCCGGCCGGTCACGGTGTAGGGCACGATCCGCACCCACTCCTTGCGCTCACCCGGCGCCCACGGGTGCAGCCACGAGCCGTTGGGCAGGGCGTCGATCTCCTCCTGGCTGAGCAACTCGGCCCGGCCCTGGACGACGACGCTCCAGGCCATGTGGCCTTCGGCATCGATCAGGTCGGCCTCGAAGCTGACCGAGTGCTCGGCCAGCACCGACAGCTGGAACTTGAGGCCGAAGTTCGACCGGAAGATGACCTGGTCTCCATCGACGATGAAGTTCACCGGGACGATGTGCGGCGGGTAGGCGCCGTGGTCGGCGACTGCCAACCGGCCCATGGACTGGCTCTGGAGGAGCTTGAGGCACTCGTCCCGGTCGATCTCATCCAAGACCATCTGGACAGGGGGACCACCGGCGTTCGTCATCGGGCTCACTCTCCCTTCGGTTCACATTTGAGCATGGAGCGAGGCGTACCGCGGCGAACAGGGGCGAAGGTCACACGTGGGCGGCGAGCGGCACCCGCCATTCCACCAGGGTGCCCCCCTCGGGGCCGGGCTTGACGAGCACGCTGCCGCCCAGGCGGGCGGCCCGGGCCTCCATGTTGGCCAGGCCCTTGGCCCCGGCCCGGCGCTCCGTGCCCAAACCCTTGCCGTCGTCAAGGACCCTGAGCACGAGGTCGGCCTCGGCCACCACCTCGACGTCAACCCGCCGGGCGCCGGCATGGCGGGCCACGTTGGTGAGGGCCTCTCGCAGCACGGCCAGCAGCTCGACGGACCGGTCTTCGGCGACGGTGTCGAGGGCGCCGTCGAAGAAGATGTGAGGCTCGAAGCCCAGGGCGCCGGCGGCCTCACTGGCCAGCGACAACACCAGCTGGCGCAGCCCGCCGCCGGGCCGGCGGGAAGCCTCGAGGCCGAAGATGGCGGTGCGGATGTGCTTGACAGTGAGGTCGAGGTCGTCGACGGCCTGGGTGATGCGCTCGGAGACCTCGGGGCGCTCGGCCAGTCGGGCCGCCC
Organism: uncultured Acidimicrobiales bacterium; assembly: GCA_964479465.1. Lineage (GTDB taxonomy): Bacteria > Actinomycetota > Acidimicrobiia > Acidimicrobiales > AC-14 > CADCTB01. Next base: position 8,102 of record CAYZMG010000121.1, on the reverse strand, counting down.
CCTGGAGACGCAGGCCGGTGGCGAAGAGGCGCTGGATCACGGTGTCGTGCAGGTCCCGGGCGATGCGCTCGCGGTCTTCCAACAAGGCCAGCTCGCGGACCCGCAAGTGCAGCCGGGCGTTCTCGATGGCTACGCCGGCCGCCGCCGCCAGGCCGATGACCAGCTCCTGGTCGATGTCGGTGAAGACCTCACCCGTGGTCTTGTCGGTGAGGTAGAGGTTGCCGAAGACCTGATCGCGCACCCGAACCGGCACGCCCAGGAACGACTTCATGGGCGGGTGGTTCGGTGGGAAGCCGTAGCTGTCGGGGTGCTCGGCCAGGTCGGGGAGGCGGATGGCCCTGGGCTCGCGGATGAGCAGGCCCAGGATGCCGTGGCCCTTGGGCAGGTTGCCGATGCGGCGGCGGGTCTCGTCGTCGAGGCCCACGGTGATGAACTGGGACAGGCTGGTGCCGGTCTCATCCAGCACGCCGAGAGCGCCGTAGCGGGCGTCGACAAGGGTTGCCGCGGACTCCACGATGTGTCTGAGCACCGAGGGCAGGTCGAGATCCGATCCCACCGTGATCACCGCGTCGAGCAGCTGGCGCAGGCTCCGCGGCCCCGCATTGCTCGGCTGGTTCACAGAACCCGAGGGTAGCGACAAGAATGGCCAAGTGTCTGAGATCGCCGGTATGCCCCAGATCCGCGTGTTCCTCATGGATGACCACGAGATCGTCCGCCGGGGCCTGAAGGAGCTGCTGGAAGGCGAGGAGGATCTGGTGGTGGTGGGCGAGGCCGGCACTGCGGCGGAGGCCCTGGCCCGCATCGCTTCAGCGGCGCCCAACGTGGCCGTACTCGACGTGCGCCTGCCCGACGGCGACGGGGTGGAAGTGTGCCGGGAGATCCGCTCGGCCCACCCGGAGATCAACTGCCTGATGCTCACCTCCTACGCCGACGACGAGGCCCTCTTCAGCGCCATCCTGGCCGGGGCGGCGGGCTATGTCCTCAAGCAGGTACGGGGCACCGACCTCATCGACGCCATCCGCCGGGTGTCCCAGGGCCAGTCACTGCTCGACCCCGGCGTCACCGCCCGGGTGCTGGAGCGCCTGCGCAGCCCCCAGGCGCCCGACGACAGCCTGGCCAGCCTCTCCGAGCAGGAGCGGCGCATCCTCGACCTCATCGCCGAGGGCCTCACCAACCGCCAGATCGGCGAGCGCATGTTCCTGGCCGAGAAGACGGTGAAGAATTACGTCTCCAACGTGTTGATGAAGCTGGGCATGAGCCGGCGCTCCGAGGCCGCGGCCTACGCCGCCCGTCTGGAGGAGCGGCACCGCCACGAGAGCTAGCCCCGAACGGGGCCCAGCCGTTCCCGGACCTGGCGGCTGATTTCCAGATCCTCCCGGGCGGTTACCACCAGGGTGCGCACCGGGGCGCCGGCGGCGCCGATCTCGCCGTCCCCGGTGACGGCGCCGTTCCTGGCCGGGTCGACGTCGACGCCTAGGAAGCCGAGGCCGGCGCCGGCCGCGGCCCGCACCGCCGGCTGGTGCTCGCCCACGCCGCCGGTGAAGACCAGGGCATCGAGGCCGCCGAGGGCGGCGGCCATGGCCGCGATCTCCCGGCGCAGGCGGTGAACGTAGACGTCGAAGGCCAGCGTGGTGGAGCCGATCTCCCGCAGGTCGCCGGAGGTGCCGCTCAGGCCGGCGAGGCCGGCGTGGCGCTCGAGCCCGTCGGCCACCTCGGCCGGCGCCAGCCCGGCCTCGTTGATCAGCCACAGCACCAAGCCGGGGTCGACCGAGCCGGCGCGGGTGTTCATCACCAGGCCCTCCAGGGGGGTGAAGCCCATGGTCGTGTCGACCGACCGACCGTCGAGCACGGCGCACAGCGAGGCGCCGGCGCCGAGGTGGCAGGTGACGACCCGGGCCGGCGACTCCCCGAGCAGTTCGGCGGCCCGGCGCACGGCGTACTGGTGTGAGAGCCCGTGGAAGCCGAAACGCCGCAACGGCCAGCGCCGGCGCCAATCCTCCGGTAGGGCGTAGGTGGCGGCGGCCGGGGGCAGGGTGGCGTGGAAGGCGGTGTCGAAGCACGCCACCGCCGGCACGCCGGGCAGGGCGGCCTGGACGGCCCGGATGCCGGCAATGGCCCGGGGCTGGTGCAGCGGCGCCAGCGGCGTCAAGGCTTCGATGGTGGTTACGACGGCCTCGTCGATCACCGTCGCCTCCCGCATGTCGGGGCCTCCGTGGACCACCCGGTGACCGACGGCGTCGGCCCGGCGCATGGCGCCGGCGAACGGCGCGAGCACCGCGGGGTCGGCATTGCCGGCCCACGGATCGACGTCGTGGCTGGCCTCGACCTCCTCCCCCGGCCCCAGGAGCCGGAGCTTGAGCGTGCTGGAGCCGGCGTTGACGACGAGGACGCGGGTCAGGCGGGCCAGACCCAGTTGCGCACCTCGGGCAGGTCCTCGCCGAACTCGCGGGTGTAGGCGTGGTGCTCGGCCCGCTTGTCCATCATCAGCTGGTTCACGCGGGCCGCCCGCTGGCCCAGGCTCGGCACCCGGTCGATCACGTCCATCACCAGGTGGTACCGGTCCATGTCGTTCATGACGACCATGTCGAAGGGGGTGGTGGTGGTGCCCTCCTCCTTGTAGCCCCGCACGTGGAGGTTCGAGTGGTTCGTACGCCGGTACGTGAGCCGGTGGATGAGCCACGGATAGCCGTGGTAGGCGAAAATCACCGGCTTGTCGGCGGTGAAGATGCCGTCGAAGTCGCGATCGGACAGGCCGTGGGGGTGCTCCGACTCCGGCTGCAGCCGCATGAGGTCGACGACGTTCACCACCCGCACCTTCAGATCGGGGATGTGGGTGCGGAGGATGTCGACGGCGGCGAGGGTCTCCAGGGTGGGGACGTCGCCGGCGCAGGCCATCACGACGTCGGGGTCACCGTCGTCGTCGTTGCTGGCCCAGTCCCAGATGCCCAGGCCGCGGGTGCAGTGGAGGACGGCGTCACCTATGTTCAGCCAGTTGAGGCACGGCTGCTTGCCGGCGACGACGACGTTCACGTAGTTCCGGCTGCGCAGGCAGTGATCGGCGACCGAAAGGAGGGTGTTGGCGTCCGGCGGGAGGTAGACGCGGATCACGTCGGCCTTCTTGTTGATGACGTGGTCGATGAAGCCCGGGTCCTGGTGGGAGAAGCCGTTGTGGTCCTGGCGCCAGACGTGGGAGGTCAGCAGGTAGTTCAGGGAGGCGACGGGTCGGCGCCACTCGATCTCCCGCGTCACCTTCAGCCACTTGGCGTGCTGGTTGAACATCGAGTCGACGATGTGGATGAACGCCTCGTAGCAGGAGAACAGGCCGTGGCGGCCGGTCAGGAGGTAGCCCTCCAGCCACCCCTGGCACGTGTGCTCGGAGAGGATCTCCATCACCCGCCCGTCGGAGGCCAGGTGGAGATCGCCGGGTTCGATCTCGGCCGCCCACTGCTTGTTCGTGACCTCGTACACCGCCCCCAGGCGGTTGGACTCCGTCTCGTCGGGGCCGAAGACGCGGAAGTTCCGGGCCTTGGCGTTGAGCTTCATCACATCCCTGAGCATCGAGCCCAACACCCGCGTCGGCTCCGTGGAACCGACGCCGGGCGTGGCGACATCGATGGCGTAGTCCCTGAAGTCGGGAAGCTTCAGGTCGTGGAGAAGGACCCCGCCGTTGGTGTGGGGGTTTGCCCCCATGCGCCGGTCGCCCGTCGGGGCGAGGGCGGCCAGCTCGGGTCGCAGCCGGCCCTCGGTGTCGAACAGCTCCTCGGGCCGGTAGCTGCGCAACCAGACCTCGAGCTGCTTCAGGTGGTCCGGGTTGGTGCGGGTGTTGGCCAGCGGCACCTGGTGGGATCGCCAGGTTCCCTCCACGGGAAGCCCGTCGACCTCGGCGGGACCGGTCCAGCCCTTGGGGCTGCGGAGGACGATCATCGGCCACGGCCGGCGCCGTGCGGTGGAGCGCCCGTTCCGGGCCTCGGCCTGGATGTCGGCGATCTCGTCGAGGGCGGCGTCGAGGGTGGCCGCCATCGCCTGGTGCATGGCCTCGGGCTCGTCGCCCTCGACGAAGTAGGGGTGGTGGCCGTAGCCCTCCATCAGCCGGCCCAGCTCGTCGTCGCCGATGCGGGCCAGGACAGTGGGATTGGCGATCTTCCACCCGTTCAGGTGCAGGATCGGCAGGACCGCCCCGTCGGTCGCCGGGTTGAGGAACTTGTTGGAATGCCAGCTGGCGGCGAGGGGGCCGGTCTCGGCCTCGCCATCGCCGATCACGCACGCCACCACGAGATCGGGATTGTCCAGGGCGGCGCCGTAGGCATGGGAGAGCGCGTAGCCCAGCTCACCGCCCTCGTGGATCGACCCCGGCGTCTCGGGCGCGGCGTGGCTGGGGATACCGCCGGGGAACGAGAACTGCTTGAACAAGGCCTCGATCCCCTCGGCGTCGGGGCTGATGTTCGGGTACAGCTCGCTGTAGCTACCCTCAAGCCAGGTGTTGGCCACCATGCCGGGCCCGCCGTGGCCGGGGCCGCAGATGTAGATGACGTCGAGGTCGCGGGCGAGGATCACCCGGTTCAAGTGGACGTAGAGGAAGTTGAGTCCTGGTGTGGTCCCCCAATGGCCGAGCAGGCGGGGCTTGACGTGCTCGGCTTTCAGCTCCTCCCGCAACAGGGCGTTGTCAAGCAGGTAGATCTGGCCCACCGAGAGATAGTTGGCGGCACGCCAGTAGGCATCGATGCCGGCGAGCTCGTCGGGGGCGAGTACGGGCGAGGGGATCGTCGTCGTCATGGGCCGCTCCTCGGGTCGGACTCAACCCTAGGCCGGGGCGCGGAAACGCCCCGGATGCTCGGGTGCATCCGGGGCGTTCCGCTTACGGTCGCCACCCGACCGAAGCGGGTGCGTCAGGCGGCGTGCTTGCGGGCTTCGATGGCCAGCACCCGGCGAGCGGCGAGCTCGACCCGGGAAGCAGCCTCGATCTTGGTGATCACGTGGCCGGCAGCGTCCAGGCAGTCACGGGTGGGGTCCGGCATGGCCGTCCGCCAGGCGACTTCCGGGGTGCCGGGGATGACGCCGGCGATGGAGAAGACGGGGCCGTGGCCGGCGGGGCGGGGGGCGGAGATCAGGGCGTCGGGGTTCGGGTATGCCGTCTTCCAGGTCATCTGGGAGGCAGCGGGCATGACGCCGGCCATGGAGAGCGCGGGGCTGCAGTTGGCGGGGGTGTAGGGGGCGAGGATCTTGTCCATTTGATTTCCTTCTCTCTTGTTCGGGTGGCGGGTTCGATGTCATGGTGATCCCAATTCGGCTTCGCTTGTAGGGTCGGAGGGCACCGCTTCCGGGTGCCGAACGGCATCAGGCGAAGGGTCACTCTCGGCCGCAACATGGGACCTTCGGCCCTGGCACCCCGCCGACCGCACCGGCATTGTTGGCGGATGCAGCTCGATCGCAACGGACTTGAAGTCCTCACCCGCGGGGAATGCCTGCGCCTGCTGGCCCAGAGCCGGATCGGGCGCGTCGTCGTGACCGACCGGGCGCTTCCCGCCGCCTTCCCAGTGAACTTCGCCCTTCTCGACGAGGACGTCGTCTTCATGACCACCACGGGCAGCAAGCTCGAGGCTGCCGAGGGCGAGGAGGTCATGGCGTTCGAGGCGGACGAGATCGACCCCGTCCTCCACGGTGGTTGGAGCGTGCTGGTCCAGGGCCTGGCCAGCGTGATCTCGGACCCCGAAGAGCTGGCACAGGCCCGAACCCTGGGCCTGGAACCGTGGGCGCCGGCCGGCCAGTTCCAGTTCGTGCGCATCCGCGCCGAGCTCGTGTCGGGCCGCCGCCTCCTCCCGCGAGCGGCCGCCGTCCGCGACGGCGTCCTGGTCGAGGTCGCCGGCCGGCGCTGAGCCGCTCCCATGGAGAGCCTCCACGCCCGCTCCGGCCTCGAGATCATTCCCCGGAAGGAGTGTCTCCTCCTGCTCGCCGGCCAGAAGGTGGGGCGGCTGGGGTTCGTGGTGGACGGCCAGCCGATGGTACTCCCGGTCAACTACGCCATCCACGGCGACATCGTCGTGTTCCGCACCGGCGAGGGCGCCAAGTTGGGAGCCAACGGGACGAAGGTGGCCTTTGAGGTGGACGACGTCGACACTGATGCGGGAAGCGGCTGGAGCGTCGTCGTCCAGGGAGTGGCGGAGGAGATCCCCGCCACGGGCGACTTGGGTGTCGAATCGCTTCGGGCCGGCGCCGGCCCCACGTGGATACCGGCGCCCACCGACCACTACGTGCGCATCGCGCCGAGTGTCATCTCCGGGCGCCGCCTGCGCACCGGTCCGCCGGCGCCGTAGCGCGGCGCCGGCGCCGGACGCGAAGGAGCGGGGCGGCCGCCGCCGCCCCGCTCCTTCTGTCTGGTGGGCGATCTTTACGCCGGCCTGGAGAGCACCACCTTGAGGGCACCCGTCTCGGCGGCCCGGCCGAACACGTCGTAGGCCTCCATGAACTGGTCCAACTCGAAGTGGTGGGTGATGAACTGCCCCGGGGCCACCAGATGGGCGGCAATCAACCGCAGCAGTGTCGGGGTCGAGTAGGTGTCGACCAGGCCGGTAGTCACGGTGATGTTCCGGATCCAGAGCTCCTCGAGGTGGAGAGTGGCCGGCTCGCCGTGGACGCCGATGTTGGCCACCCGCCCACCCGGACGGATCAGCTGGGTGCACAGCTCGAATGTTGCCGGCACCCCGACAGCCTCGATGGCGGTGTCGGCCCCCAGTCCGCCCGTGAGCTCCTGGACCGCGGCGAGGGCATCCTCGCGGGAGTTGTTGACCACCACGTCGGCGCCGAAGCTCTTCGCTGCCTGCAGCCGGCTCTCCGCCATGTCGATGGCGACGATATGGCTGGGGTTGAACAGCTTGGCGCCCATGATCGCCGAGAGGCCGATCGGGCCGGCGCCGACCACGGCGACGACGTCGCCCGGCTGGACCCCTCCGTTGAGCACACCGACCTCGTACCCGGTGGGCAGGATGTCGGCCAGCATCAACAGTTCCTCGTCGCGGACGCCGGCCGGAGCCGGGTAGGTCGAGTTGTCGGCGAACGGGACCCGGACGTACTCGGCCTGGGCGCCGTCGATCTTGTGGCCGAGGATCCAGCCGCCACCGCCGAGGCACTGGCCGTAGTGGCCCTCACGGCAGAAGCGGCAGGCGCCGCACGCGGTGATGCAGGAGACCAGGACGCGGTCACCGACCTTGACGTTCTTCACGCCGGCACCCACCTCCTCGACGGTGCCGACCGCCTCATGGCCGAGGATGCGCCCATCGGTGACCGCGGGGACGTCGCCCTTCATGATGTGCAGGTCGGTCCCGCAGATGGTGACCGAATCGACACGGACGATGGCGTCGGTGTCCTGCTGGAGGGTGGGCTTCGCCACCTCTTCCCAGGCCTTGTCTCCGGGACCGTGATACACGAGTGCGCGCATGCTGGAGCCTCCTTGGCGGCATTTGGACATGTAACTCTGAACGTGGGCGCCTCGGCCTCACTTGACCAGGGCCGAAGGTCCCATTCGGTGAAGGCCGGTCAGTTCAGCGGGGGTAACACGGCGTCGTGGCCCGGTGAGCTGTCGCACACAGGTCGCGGGCCGGGCAGCCGGGGCAGGTCCGCGGATCGACGCGACAGCTCCACTCCAGCTCTGCGTGCCAGCAATTGCCGCAGTCGCGGCACAGGAAGTTCGTGGTCCCCGAATCGTCGACCACCGCCTCCAACCGGCCGTTCCCGCATTCCGGGCACGGGCCGATGAGGTGGGAGAGCCGCACCAGCGGATTGTCGGTCATACGCGGATCCTCCGCCCAGGACCTCCCGGCCGGTAGGGCCGGACGTCGGTGCCGGGATGTGACCTTCGGCCCTAGCGCGCCCTGCCGCCGGCCCGGAGCACCTCAAACCCGGGACCTCCGCCCGGCTGTCATGGGACTTTCGGCTCTGCCATCCGCGGGCGGTTCAGGCTCACACTTGACCCAATCCCGGGCCGCCGAGCGGGCACCCGGCACCTCAAGGAGCCACCCCATGAAGCGCAGAACCCTCGACCTACTGTTCAGTGTCGGCGGCATCGGCCTCGCCGCCCTGCTGTTGATCATCGGCATCGTGATGTCGAG
>CAYZMG010000120.1:0-10113 GCA_964479465.1 uncultured Acidimicrobiales bacterium | reverse complement strand
CAGGTCTCAGGCGGGGGACCGCCACCTCACTTCAACAAGGACTGGGACAACCTCGTCCGCGGGCGCCGTCCCGGATAAGCGCGCGTCCCTGATTATGTAACTTATCTGGGATCCCGGATAATTTACAGACTTGCAGGTAGCCGAGCTACCTGCGTTGGAAGCCCTGCGTTTCTGTCGCGTTCGTCGTGCTGCAGCACCAGTAGTACGGCAGATGCTGAACATCGCGCCGTGCCACGACCCCGAGTACGCCCTGCGCGAGGTGACCCGCGACGCCAGTGAGTACTACCTGCGCGAGGGCGAGGCGCCGGGGCGGTGGTGGGGAGCGGGCGCCACTGCGCTTGGCCTGGGCGGCGAGGTCGACGCCGGAGCGCTGCGGGACCTCTTCGCCGGCAAGCACCCCACCACCGGCGAGTACCTGATCTCCGCCCGTGGGTCCTCGGCCCGGGCCAACGCCCGGGGCGCCGACGCCGACCTCGATGCCGCCGCCGCGGCGGCGCTGCTGGGCCTGAGCGTGGAGGGCGTCCGGGCCCGGCTGCGGGCCAGCACCCTGGCCGGCGAGAAGACGCCCCAGGGCCACTGGCGCATCCCGGCATCGGCCATCGAGGCCCACCTCGTCGGCCGGCCGGCGCCGCCGTCGCTCGGCGCGCTGCCCACTCCCGGCGCCGACGGCGCCTTCGCCATCTCCGAGGCCGCCCGCCTGGCCGGGGTCAACGTCTCCTACCTCAAGCGGCTGGTGACCGAGCAGGCGCCGGCCAAAACGCTGCGCGACGACGGGCGGCCCGTGCAATACCTGCTCGGGTGGCGGGACGACCACAATCGCTGGCGGGTGGCGGCCTCGGAGCTGGAGCGGTTCATGACTTCGCGATCCGTCCCCCGTCCCGTACCTGCCTACGACCTGGTCATGCGGGCGCCCAAGTCGGTCAGCCTCCTCCACGCCCTGGGCCACCTGGTGCCGCCGGACGAACTGGAGTCCCTCGGCCTGCCCGCCGGCGTGGCCGCCCAGGTGGTCGCCGCCCACCACGCCGCGGTCACCGACGCCCTGGAGCTGCTGGAGCGCCACGCCGCCTTCACCCGATCGCCGGGTGGTCGGGTCATGGCCCAGGGCCTGGCGGTGGCCCGCTTCGACCATCGCTCGTCGCGCACCGGCGACCCGCTGCTGCACACCCATGCGGTGATCGCCAACGTGGCCACCGGGATCGACGGGCGCCGGGCCGCCCTCGACGGCACCGCTCTCTACGCCTGGGCGTCGACCGCCGGCCACGCCTACCAGGCGCGCCTGCGGGCCGAGCTCGTGGCCCGCCTGGGCGTGCGTTTCGAGCCGCCCCACAACGGCCTGGCCGACATCGCCGGCGTGCCCAGGGAGGTCATCGACGCCTTCAGCACCCGGCGACGCCAGATCCTGGAGCTGATGGAACGTGTCGGCTCCTCGGGCCCGGCGGCGGCCCAGGTCGCCACCCTGGCCACCCGGCCGCCCAAGGACGAGCGCTCCCACCGCAGCCCCCACGAGCTGGCCGCCATGGCCGCCGATGTTGGCTTCGGCCCCCGGGAGCTGGTCGGGCTCCTGGGCCACGAGCCGCCGGCGCAGCCCTCGCCGGAGCACCTGGGCGAGCTCGCCGCCCACCTGGCCGGGCCCGAGGGTCTGTGCGCCCGGGCCACCCTGGTCGACCTGCGCGACGCCATCAAGGGCTTCGCCACCGAGGCACCCGCCGGGGCCACCGGGGCCGAGCTGGAGCGGTGGGCGGCCACCCTGCTGCACGACGGCGGGCGCTTCGTCCCCGTGCTGGCCCGCCCCACGCGCAGCGGCGACGTCATCCGCCGGGCCGACGGGCGCCGGGTGCGGGCCGGCGGGGTGGCCCAGGCCTATGCCACCCCCGAGCTGCTGGCCCATGAGGCCGCCCTGCTCGACGCCCACGCCCGGGGCCTCGGTGCGGAGGCGCAGGGCGTGGGCCTGGGCGTGGCCACGCCGGCCTCGCTGCAGGAGGCCCTGGCCCAGCGCCCGACGATGTCGGGCGAGCAGGTGGCGATGGTGACCGCCATCACCACCAGCGGCATCGGGGTGGAGCTGGTGGTGGGCGGGCCGGGCTCGGGCAAGACCTTCGCTCTGGGCGCCGCGGCCCAGGCGTGGCGGGCGTCGGGGCTGGCGGTGGTGGGCGCCGCCCTCCAGGGCGGCGCGGCCGAGGTCCTGGCCCGGGAGGCCGCCCTCGATGCCCGCCACACCCTCACCGGCCTGCTCGCGCGCTGCGACCGCCAGGGCACTGGATATCTCCACGGCTCGGTCGTGATCCTGGATGAGGCCGGCATGGCGGATACCCGCCAGATGTCGCGCCTGGCCCGCTACGCAGCGGCGGCGGGAGCCAAGCTGGTCCTCGTCGGCGACCCCGACCAGATCCCCGAGGTCGGCGCCGGCGGCGCCTTCGCCCACCTGGTGGCCCAGGCCGAGGTGCCGGTGGTGCGCCTGGTCGAGAACCGCCGCCAGCGCGACCCGGCCGAGCGGGCACGGCTCACCTTCATCCGCCGGGGCCGGGCCGAGGAGGCCATCGCCTCGGCCCGGGCCGACGGCCGCTGGACGGGCGCGGCCAACGCAGACGCCCTGCGGCTGAAGCTGCTGGACGACTGGGCCGCCGATGCCGGCGCGCCGGGCACGGGGAAGCTGATGATCGCCACCACCGTGGCCGAGGTGGAGTGGCTCAACCGGGCCGCCCGTGAGGTGCTGATCTCCGAGGGACGGCTGGGCCCCGAGTCGATCACGGTCCACCTCGCCGCCCCCGACCGGGCGGTGCCCTCCCGCGAGCTGCGTGTGGGCGACGTGGTGCGGGCCACCCGCAACGACGAGCGCCTCGGCATCTTCACCGGCTCGGTGGGCACCGTCGTCGCCCTCGACGCCGCCCGCCGGGAGGTGACCGTCGCCCTCGACGCCGGGCGTGCCCCGGCTCACGAGGTGACCCTGGGGGCGGAGTTCCTCCAGGAGCGCACCGTGCGCAGCGCCGAGGGCCGGCCCCGCATCGACGCCCCCGGCCTGGCCCACGCCTATGCCTCCACCGCCCATGGCGTGCAGGGCCGGACCGCGCTCAGCGCCTACGTGCTCGTCACCCGCTCCGGCATGCACCGCCAGGCCCTCTACGTGGCCGCCTCCCGCGCCGCCGAGGCCACCCGCTTCTACGGCATGGCCGTCGCCGAGCCCGACGAGGTCGAGCGCCTCGACGGCGGCCGAGCCGCCCCCGCTCCTGACCCCGACGACGTCGCCGCCCTGGCCGAGGCCATGCGCCTCGACGCCACCCAGACCATGGCCAGCGCCGCCGAGCCGGAGGTCGCCGAGGTGGGCCGGCTCATGGGCCGGCCCCCGGCGTGTCTGTGGGCGGAGCACGCCACCGTCGCCGCCCGGGTCGGCGCCCGCCCACCGCTGGCGGAGTCCCTCCGCCAGGTGCGGACCACGCTGGCCTCGACCTACGGGATCGCTCCTGAGACCCTGGAGTGCCGTCCGCTCACCGCAGCGCTCACCAGGGCGCTGCAGGTCCCGGGGTCCACCCCTGAGAAGGTGAGCGAGCGCATGCTCGGGCGGGGCCGGGCCGGCGTCCGCGAGCTGGACAGCGCCGAGGACCCCGTGGCCGTGCTGGTGTGGGCCGCCGATGCCGCAGCTGCGACCTTGGGTCGGACCGGTGCAGAACCCGGTGAGGACCACCGCCGATTGGCGCTGCTGGATGCGGCCATCGACCGCCAGCGCCAGGGCCGCCTGGCCATGGCCGAGATGGAGACGACCGGCCCACTGCAGGCGCTCCTCGGGCCGCCGCCGGCCAGTGGCTCCGGCCTGGCCGCGTGGCGGCGGGCGGCCGGCGCCGTCCTCGACTACCGGGACGCGGCAGGGACGTTCGACCGCGACGTCCCCCATGCCGACCACTGGCGGCGGGCGCTCGGCACCGAGCCCGCCGGAACGTCTCGGCGGTCGCACTACGACCAGGTCAGGGTGACCGTCCTGGAGGCCCGCACCACCATGGTCCTCGCCGAGCTGGCCCGCCACGTCCCCGTCGTCGGGCGCCGGCCCTCGGTGGAGGTGGAGGCCCTGGCCGGCCGTCCCCTCGCCCAGCTCCACGCCGAGCTGGCCCAGCTCTCCCGCCATACCGAGTCCGCCACCCGCAGCGGCACCGCCCTGCGCTCCGCCCAGCGGGAGCTGGCCCGGGCCGAGGAGGCGCTGGCGGAGTTGGGGGAGGCTCCCGCCGCACCTTCGCGCCGGCGCCGGTCCCGCGTGGCCGACGCGGAGTCGATCCGGGCCGAGGCCCGGGCACGGGCGAGCCAGCGTGTCGTCGAGGCCCGCGCCCGGCTGGGCGCCGCCTCCGAGGCGGTCTCGCGTCTGCCCGAGGCGCCGTCGCGGCGGCGGGAGCTGTTGGCCGAGGCCGTCGCCGTGCGCGAGGGCCGGCTTCGCTCGGGGGTGCTCGACGATGCCCCGACCTGGGCCCGCCACGACATCCGCCGCCGCCTCGACGTCGACGACGTCCCGAGCCATGCCGAGGTCGAGGGCCTGGCCCGCTCCTACGGCGACGTCGCCGTCGCCTGCGACCGGTGGGGGCTCGATACCCGCTCCGCCACCCTCGAGGAGCTCGTGGGCGCACTCCCACCCTCGCCCGCTGCGCATCGGGAATGGCTGGAGCTCTCCTCCCGGCTGCAGTCGCCCGGCGTCGCCCCGGAGCGGGGCATCGACCTGTCCCTCTGACCCGGCCCTCAGCGGGCGATGGCGACCAGGGTGCGCTCGGCCCGGGCCCGCTGGTAGCGCACGGCGCGCACGTCGCGCCGCTCACGCTCCGCCAGCTCGGCGGGGCTGAAGCCCAGGACCCGGGTGGCATAGATCAGCGCTGCGTCACGCCGGCGCAGGCCGCCGGAGGCCACGGCGTCGAGGAGCACGGCGGCGAACTCGTCGTCGGGGGCTTCGGGCTCGGCGGCGGCGACGTCGTGGAAGCTCTCGAGCGCAACGGTATCGAGCCGGCGCCGGGCCACCTGCGCCGCCCAGCGCAGGCGGGCGTAGGCGACCTCCACGATGGCCTGCGACGGCCACTCCGGCGAGGTCCCCGCCAGCTCGGCGATGCGCTCGATGGTCACCGTCACCATCTCGGCGTCGAGCTCCTCGACGTCGTCCCACAGGCCGGTGCCGCGGTCCCAGCGCCGCCGCCACGACCGCGCCGCCAGGCTGGGCAGGACGGCCTGCAGCACGGTCCGGGCCGCCAGCTCCTCGGCCTCGGCCAGGCGCAGCAGCGCACCCAGGATGGCGTTGGCCCTCCGGGCGTCGCCCCGCTGCTGGCAGGCGGCCACCACCTCGGCCGGGGAGTCGAAGCCGGCCAGTGCCGGCTCGACGTCGCGCCAGCGACGCAGGGCGGTGCGGGCCGGGGCGCTTTCGCCCAGGGTGGCCCACTCTCGGGTAAGGGCTCGGAAAGGGTTCAGGGTCTCCATGTCGCCGATCGTCCAGACGCGTGTTGCCAGCGCTGTTGCCAGAAGCGCTGCAAGGAAGGAAAGTTCCGGGCTCGCCTGCTGCATGGGCGCGACGCGCGCTGCCACCGCCGTCGGCAGCGCGCGTCGCGCGGTGGTGGCGGGGCCCCTGAGGGCGGCGCGGTCGCCGCCGGGTCAGCCGGCGGTGGTGGGATGCTCAGCCCGAGTGGGTATCCAGGACCGCCGTCACCGCCACCTCGCCGGGGCCGAGGGTCAGTGCCTGGCCGTGCCTCCAGGCCCGCTGGGTGTGGACACGTACGAGCACCCCCAAGCGGCCCCGGTGGCCTTCGACCACGGTGGTGGGCGACCGGCCGGCGCCGGTGCGCCACTCCCCGACCACGAAGCCCTCGCCCTCCAGCAGCTCACGCACCTGGGCCTGCACCGTCTCCTCGTCACCGGCAACGATCCACTCGCGGACGTAGAACGGGCACTCGTCGAAGCACATCGGAGTGCCACCCAGGGAGTCGCCGGTGTGCTCGAAGTTCGCCGGCACCGGGACGGAGTCCATCGCCGCCCCCAGCCGTCGGTGGCTCAGAGCGGCCTCCTGGGAGATCCACAGCCCCAGGGCCAGCCCGCACAAGGCGGCCGCCACGGTGGCGGGGCGCTGGCCGCGTCCCTGTCCCCATCCCCACCAGCCGACGGCGGCCATCGCCGGGGCTGCGATGGCCGGCGCCCACAGCCAACCGCCCCGGAACCCGCCGATACCGGACATGAGGAGGACGATGAACATGGTCGTCGTCACCGGCACGGCCCAAGCACCCGGTTCGAACGAGGCGGACCAGCGCCGGAAGCTGCTCTCGAGACTGCGTTGTTCCCACCATGGCGCCATTCCCCCTGTCGCCGACCGAGGCCACGAGGGCACTCGGCACCTTGGAGGACAGCCTCGCTGCGAGGACCCCCGTCGCCCAGAGGGGATGGCCCGCATTTGCGCATGGGGAGCCCCCCACGGCGACGCCGGATGGCGAGCTGCCCATTCCAGGAGGACCGGATGTCCCAGGGTCCGGACGGCCTCAGGCTGGGTGACCCCTGGCCCGCGGTCGGTGGCGTCGTCAGGTGGCGTCGGGGTGATGCGTCGACGAGTTCGCACCCAAGGAGCCATCTGGCCCACGGGGCGGTGCGAAGAAGCTCCTTCGCCTTCAGCGACGGGTGCCCGAGGCCGATATCTGAAGCGCTGCCCTCCGTCGCTTGGCCGTCCGTCGCGACCGGAGCGCGGAGGGCGGCGCCAGCTCACGGACCTAGTAGATCCGCTCGGTTACCGCCCCCACACTCCTCGTGATCGGCGACCAGCGCTTCGTCCGCCTCGACCACACCGCCGGGATGCTCGACCTCGTCCCCGACTGCCCCCTGGCGGTCCCTGCCCGGCACGAAGCACACCGAGGTCATGCAGCGATCAGATTCAGAGCAGCTCCGGGCGCTCGTCGGGCCCCTTCTGGACTAGCTGGCCAGCGCCCTCTCGCGTCGCGCTCCCTCGGCCGGCGTTACGTGACGGTGCTGGCACTCCGGGGCGCAGTTGTTAGGCGGCACGCTGTGGCACCCCTGAACCCTGTCCAGGCGCTGCGCAGCGGTCACACGTGGGCGCCGAGCTGCAGAGTCGCGAGCCACTGGGGGGAGGGGCTCGGACGCGGCAGCACGCCGGCCAAGGTCCATGACGTCGGAGCAATGACCTCCTCGAGCTCCTCGGGGGTGCAGAGCAGGTAGTCCCACCATGGCGTCGCGGTCCGCTCGTGACGAATGCGAAGACGCAGCTGTCCCGGGAGACGGCCAGACCTCCGGTTCTGCTCGTGGTAGTCGAGGTGGACTGGTCTGGTCGTCGTGTACGGATCGGCGGTCTCGCCCACTATCCGGGCACCTGGCGCGGCCATGGCTCCGAGCGCCTCCAGGACCAACGGGGCCTGCGCCGGCCCACCCAACAGCCCCAAATTGTTGCCCAGCATCAGGAAGGTATCGAACGGCTCCGGCCCCGATGCAGCGAGTTCGAAGACAGATCCGGTGAACGTGGCCGGGACACCGCGATCGCGGCACACCGCAGTAGCCCCCGGCGAGATGTCGAGGGCGACAACGTCTTGCCCGCGATCTTGCAGGGCGACGCTCGCCCTACCCGCACCAGCGCCGATGTCGAGCACTCGACCCTGGGCCAGTTCGAAGGCGGCGTCGAGATCGGTGGAGAAGTACCTCGCAGCGTCCTCTGCCGCGAGAAAGCCATCCGATCGCTCTATCAGTTCGTGCGCGACGCCGGGAGCTCCCCCGACCTGCTGGCAGGCGAGGAGGATCTCGCCGAAGGCATCGCCGATCGCCAGCTGCTCATCGTGGACCCGCGCGTTCTCCATCGTGAGACGATGGCCGCCGGTCCCCACGGCGGCAAGCGAATTCGGAAGGCCCGCGCGGCATGCGACCAATCGAGAGGCCGACGGCTGGCTTCGCCGTGCGCTTCAACGCTGCGGTCGGGCAAAGGCCAATGCTTCCGCAATGCGATCTGCGCAGGCGCCCAAGGCCGGCGTTGTGGGCGGATGTGGCGGCGGCCGAACTGCCGTGATTATGGGACGTCGTCGTCGGGACTGCAGCTTCTGACCCCGCCGCTTGGGGGGGCGCTCGTCGGCCTCAAGTGCCGGGAGCCGGGCGTCGGTTCCTGGGGCGGTGTGATTCTGCCCGGAGGGCGTGGAGGTGGAACTCACCGTGCCGCCGCATCTCCGGAAAACGCGCCATCCCCCAGCACCACGTTGCGACCCGGGCACCGTTCAGGCGCCTGAGGCGCCGCAGCAGGTCGCCATCGACGTCGGAGAACCTCGAGCTGACCTCGGCGGACTGGAAGGCGAGGTCCCATTCGACGGGCCCGACACAGCAGCTCTCGAAGTCAATCCAGCGAATCCCATGAGCGGTCATGACCCGGTTGCCGTCGTGCGGCTCGCCGTGGAGGCGTCGGCGGTCGAAGTCGACTCCGTCGAGCTCAGCCAGGCTGGCATCGTAGACAGAGCGGAGGAAGGTTCGATCGGCCGGCGCGAGCGCGACCATGAAGGCGTTGTCGTCGAGCGCCAGTCGGGCTCGCATCAGTTCCGCCCGAAACGACGGCAGCTTCGTCCGGGTCTTCGCCAGCGCTGCCTGGAGTGCGGCCAGGGAGTGCGACAGCAACCGGTCGGCCGCCTGTGCCTCCACGCGTTCGAGCCGCTCCCACAGGGTGACCACGAAGCCGGTCGGCAGATGCTCAACTGGCTCCAGGCCGGGCAGGGGGATGGCGATGTCGGCTCCGAGGGTCGCCAGTTCGGACCCGAGGGTGTGCTCACGGCGGACGCCGAGCTTCGAGGCGTTACGAGTTGCCACCTTGGCCACGACCGACGACGGCCGCAGCCAGACCACTGTGTTGTTCGTCTCCTGAAGGAGCACCGGCTCAGTCACCTGGATGCCGCAGGCCGTGCCCACCTCCACGGCAGCCTGCAGCGCTCGACTCACTCATGAAGCGTCGCGCGACACCGGACGAAGACGCTGATCGGTCAGCCGGCTGTGTCTGGATAGATCGGCTCACCCATTTCGGGCATGGTCAGGACTTCGTTGACGGCCACATCCGGCCCAGGCCGAACGGAGCTGTTGACCTTGCCCAGGGGTGAAGGCTCATGATCGTCGTCGTGGACGACATGATTACGATCGGCGACTTTTCCAGTCGCTGTGGGCTCTCACCCAAGGTGCTGCGGACCTACGCAGAGGCGGGCGTACTCGTACCGCGCTCGTCGATCCGACCTCTGGTTACCGGTACTACGAGCTCGCCCAGGTCGAGCAGGCCGACACCGTGCGCCTCTTGCGACGAGCCGGCGTCGGCCTCGCCGACATCGGCCAGTTCCTTGCCGAGCCATCGGCCGATGCAGTGGACGGCTGGAAGCGTTCGCTGACCGCGGAGACTCTGAGCCGACATCAGGCGCTGGCCGAGGTCCGCTGCCGTCTCGGTGACGGTCCCGAGAGGACGAGGGGCGCCACAGCGATCGAAATTCGCGCGGTGCGCGACCTGGCCGACCTACGGGCAGCGTTCGACCTGGCCGGTGCGCAGCTGGCCGAGCCGATCGGCAGCGGTGACCACCGCATCGACGACCTCGTCGAGCGTTTCGCTGCCGACCAGCCGCTCATGGGCACCGTCGGGGGGAATGTGGTCGGTGGCGCGCTCGGGTTCCGCAATGATAACGGCGCGGTGACGCTGCGCATCATCGGCGTGATCCCGGCGTTCCGTCACCGAGGCATCGGCCGTCGTCTCGTCGAGCGGGTCGAGGCGGAAGCCCGCCGGCTCGGCGGCCACTCCGTGGCACTGGGCACCGACGAGGCCGTCGGGTTTTGGTACCACCTCGGCTACACCCCGAACCTGCTGTTCCAGTGGGTCTACGACGCCGATCTCGTACAGAGACCGATGCGATGCTCAACGGGCCGCTCGCGGGCCTGCACTTCTGGCGGTCATCGTTCAACGGCATTCCTCAGCTGTTCGTCGAGCTCGATGAGCCTCGCCTCGATCTGCGCCACGAGGTCCGGGAGGCGGTCACCGGGTGCCACGTCGGCTTCATGATGTCCAAGAGGTTCACTGACCGGCGATGACCTCGAGATGGATCACCCGTATAACCGGCAGGGATGATGTGGGAGAAGGACCGGACCACCATCCACCGTCGTGGA
>CAYZMG010000119.1:0-10163 GCA_964479465.1 uncultured Acidimicrobiales bacterium | reverse complement strand
CCCGCGATAGCGGTGAATGAGAGTCGCCACGCGGTTGGTGACGTTGCCCAGCCCGTTGGCGAGGTCCTCGTTGGCCCTGGCGATCAGGCGCTCGATGGTGAAATCGGTGTCGGCGACCGCCCCAACCTCACGGGCGAACCACCAGCGGAGGGCATCGGTGCCGAAGTCGGCGGCAATGCGGTCAGGCCCAACCGTGGTCGTGCCGGACTTGGACAGCTTTTCGCCTCCGGCGGTCAGGTAAGGGTGGACCTGGATACGACTCGGCGGGGGCTGGCCGGCCGAGGCGAGGAAGGCGGGCCAGTACAGGGCGTGGAAGCGCAGGATGCCCTTGCCGATCACATGCACCCGCCGGTCAGACTCCAGCCACCATCGGCGGTACTCGGCGCTCTGGGGATCGCCGAAGCGCAGGGAGCTGATGTAGTTGGTCAGCGCGTCAAACCAGACGTAGATCACCTGAGACGGGTCATCGGGCACGCCAATGCCCCAGCCCCGGGCCCGGGCCACTGATCGGGACACGCTGATGTCCTGGACGCCGCGGCGAAGCCAGCCCAGGACCTCCTGGCGGAACGGCTCGGGCTGGACGGCCAGTTCACCCGAGCCGACGAGGCGCTCGAGGTGGTCCTGGTAGGCGGAAAGACGAAAGAACCAGTTCTCCTCGGCCACCCGCTCGGTGGGGGTCACGTGCTCAGGGCAGAGCCCGCCGATGAGATCGGCGGCGGTGTAGAACTGCTCGCAGCCCACGCAATAGTCGCCCTCGTAGGCGCGCTTGTAGAGGTCGCCGTTGGCGGCGCAGGCCCGCCAGAGGCGCTCCACGGCCGGGGCGTGGCGCTCGTCGACGCTGGTGCGGATGAAGTCGTCGAACGACAGGTTCAGGGGCTCCGCCAGGGCCTGGAAGCGGGCCGCGTGCTCGTCGACGAACTGGGGCGTGGGCACGCCGGCCGCTTCGGCCGCCAGCACGTTCTTCAGTGAGTAGTCGTCGGTGCCGCCCAGGAACCGGACGGCGTCGCCTGCGCGCCGACGGGTGCGGGCGTACACGTCGGCCAACACCAGCTCGTAGGCGTAGCCGAGGTGCGGCTGCGCGTTCACGTACGGGATGGCGACGGTCACGTAGGTCGTCATGGTCGGGTTCTCCTCGCTCAATGCCTGGAGGAGCCCCGAGTGGCCGCGCCATAGCTCTACGCCGACCCTGGGCACTTCTCCAGGGTCGGATGGATCGCTACAGCGGTGCAAGGGGCGGTGGGAGCAGGCCGAGGAACAGCTGCGCGCCGCCTTGGACATGTCCGAAGACGCCGGCCCGGGGCCGCGCATCGAGGCCCTGGCCCAGCTCGCCGACCTCCGTCTGCGTCAGGGCCGGCTGGAGGAAGCCTGGACACCAGCTTCGGCGTAGCCCTGCTGGTCAAGGTGGCCCTCTTCGCCGCCCTCGTCGGCCTCGGCGCCCGTAGCCGCTTCCGCCACGTCCCCAGGGCCGGCGCCGGCCGGCAGCATGCGCGGTGTCCACCTCTTCGCCCTGGTGGCACTGATGTCGCTGCTGCCGAAGTACCTGATCCGCCACAACAACCGCCACATCTTCAACCCATCCAACATCGGCCTGGCTTGGGCGCTGCTGCTCATAGGGCCGAGCCACGTGTTCTCCGAGCACCTCTGGTGGGCCCCGCTTGGCGCTCCCATCCTCGTGGCCTTCGCCGTCATCGTGGGCGGAGCATTCTGGGTGCTGCGCCAGGTGAAGATGATTCCCCTCGCCGCCGCCTTCCTGGGCACCTTCCTGCCGCTGATCGGCCTTTTCGCCCTCTTCGGGCGCAGCTACTGGGCCATCTGGCACGACGGGCCCGTTGGCGGGAGCTTCTACTGGCTGACGATCGCCCTGTCGCCCGAGCTCCTGATCTTCGCGTTCTTCATGATCACCGACCCCCAGACGGCGCCGAAGAACCGCCTGGGCCGGCTGATCTACGCCTCCCTGACCGCAGTGGTGTGTGCCGCCCTGGTCCTCGTGCAGTCGACCGAGTTCGGGATCAAGGTCGCCATTCTTTCCTCGCTGGTCCTGACCTGCGCTCTGACGCCGGCCATCGACCGCCTCGCCGCCCGCATCCAGGCCCGCCGGGCCGGTACGCCCCTGCCGGAGGTGGAGCGGCCCCCGCTCGGCCAGCGGATTCTTCAGGCGGCCAAGAAGCCCGTCCTGGTGGTCATCTTCGTCATCGCCGTGGCTGCGCCGGTGAACACCGCGCTGCTCGGGTTGGACGACAAGATCGTTCTAATCGAGCGCGGCCTGACGACTCGCCAGGTGCAGTAGGTGGGCGCTCGGTACGCGGACCCGGCAGGCCCGGCGCTGGCGGGCGGTTACATCATCGGTACCTCCGGGTTCGAGCCGGCTCAGCACCGAGATGGAGCGGCGATCGTCACTCGAGCTGATCGTCCAGGGCCAGGTGACCGAAGGCGCCGACCGCCGCTGCGACGACGATCGCGCTGGAGATGAACCAGAAGCCGGAGACGAGCCCTGACCACGCCCGACGCAGTCCGAAGCCCCTCCTTCACCGCCGTGCCGGCGGTCCGGCGGCCGGGCAGGCTCGGTCACGTTCGTCGAGATCGACGGTCAATGCCACTCGCAGCTCCTCGACCGGCATTGGAACCTGGTTCGTTACCAGGGTGCCCATGACAGCGTCGACGGCCAAGTCCCTGGCCGCGGTGGCCTCACGGCGGCGTGAACCGCTCCAGAACCGGCACTGCACCTCTACATCCCTATCGACAACGTCCACCAGCACGACATCGGGGGCAGGTTCGAGGCACACCCCGTGGACTCCGCTCAACACCTCCACGATTATGCGCCGCACGAACTGGAAATCTGTCCCGGCGTCGAAGCGCAGGGCAAAAGACTGCCGCAGGACCGACTCGTGGGTTTCGACCTCGATCACGTCGGTCATCACCTTGGAGTTGGGGATGAAGTAGCGGCGCCCGTCGTGAGCCCGCAGCAACGTCTCACGGACGGTGACCCCTACGACGGTTCCCTCCCGATCAGCAATCGTTACTTCATCGCCGGACTTGAAGGGGTCCCTCAGCAGCAGCAGGACCCCGGCGAGAAGGTTCTCGAATGTGTCCTTGAAGGCGAATCCGGCAGCGACCGACACGATGCCGAAGATGGCGAGGACGTCGGCAACCCGGACGGACGGGAACGCCAAGGTCAGAGCGAACAGAAATCCGACGATGATGAAGACGACGCGGAACAGGGCGCCGAACACCCGGGTGTAACTGGGCCGGCGGCGATGGGCGAGTAGGCGTCGGAGGACCGGGGCTGTCAACCTGGCACCGATCACAAACGCTGCGATAACCGCCGCTGCGACCCCGATGCGGACCGTCAGGTCGCCGGCGCGAACCGCGAGGTCCCCGAGCTCAGGCACCTCCTCCGCCGATCACCCGGCGGGCGATCGCAACGCCGGGCACGAAGTCAGCGGTTCGTAGCTCACGACGAGCGGCTTGCCCCTCGAAGCTTCTGCCAGGCCAGCCATCCGGCGGCGGCGGCGAGCACGAGACCGATCAGCAGCACCCATGCGATCCCCTCGAGGACAGCACCCACGCCGAAGGCCACCGCCAAGAGGACCAGGATGACGAGCAGGACGATCATGGACGATCACTACCCGAAGGGATGCCCACCGACACGGCCAGTTGCCAAGTTGTTACAAGCATCATGGCGACGGTGGTACGCCGATCCGACTGCACCATGCGTCGAGTCCCCGGGCCCGGCTGCGGACTAGCGACCATTCGCCGGTCAGCGTCGCCGCGTAGTTCACGCGCAGGAGTTGACCCGGCGCTCCGGTTCGAGAGTGCGGTACGCCTGGGCGGCGGCCTCAGCCAGATTCGTGGTGAGCCGAGGTGCTTCTGCACTGGACGAGCTCATCGCCCGTTCGGCTTGCTCTTTGGCGGCGGCGAGACGTGACGCGGCCATGGGATCGACCTTGCGGAGTTCGGTGTCGAGCGAGTGGAGCGCGTCGTGGGGACGGCCGGGGAATGTCGCCAGTGCGGCGGCCGGGTCAGAGGCGGCCTGTTGGGCGGCGAGACAGAGGTCGTCCACAACGTTCTGGGCCTGGCCTGGAGCGGGACGGGACTGTGCCCGGTAGGCGTAGAAGCCAGCCGCTCCGAGGGCCACGACAACGACGACCGCGATCAGCGCCGGAGCGACTGGAGAGCGGTCCGCAGGCCGCTCGTGGGCGTCCGCGTCGAACCCTGTTGCCTGGTGATCGCGGCCGACAAGCCCGGCGTCGAGACGCCGGTTGGACCGCACCAGCCAGAAGGCCGCCCCGGCGACGAAGACGCCGACAAAGATCAGTCCTGCGAGGTCGACCGGTCCGGATTGGGCGTGTGCGACCACGGCCATCGGGCCTTCACGCGCTCCGGGCGACAGGGAGGTGGCGTAAGGGGCGGGTCGGAGCGGGAGCGGGAGGCGGGACGGTCGCATGGGTCGCCACCACCGCGCCGGCGGCGCCGACGAGGAGCGGCAGGTGCGCGAGTTCTTCGAGCAACGGCACCGTGCCGGAGACGACCTCGATAACGCTCAGTGCGAGTGTGATCGAAGCCGCCAGCACGGCCACGGGGAGTAATCCCGGCGCCAGGCGTGCTGGACGCCACGCGGCCAGGCCGAACCCGCCGAAGAGCGACACGAGGAGGGCCTCAGCCAGGCGGCCGTCGGTTGATTCGAGGTGGGAATGCCCGAAGATGCCGGCGGCGCCGAGGGCGAGGACGACCAAGCCACTGACTGCGGCGACGATGAGTAGGGCCTGGCCAACCCTGGCGTCCGAGCGCGGCGGGCTCTGCCTGGCGATCTGGGCCACGGCCGCAGACACCGATGATGGCGCCATGGGCACTCGGAGGCGTACTTGGCGAGTGAGCTGATCGAAGGTCTCGATCCAGGCAAGGCAGTCCGAGCACTGCTCCATGTGAGTGCAAGCTGCCGCGTCAAGGTCGGCGGCCCCGTCACGGTGCGCCGAAAGCAGCTCGCGCACTGTGGTGCAGGTCGTGTCGTCGTCGGTCACTCACACGCCTCCTCTACGGTCGTGTCAAGCCCTTCGTTCCACGCATCCACGAGCGTGGCCCGGGCTCGAAATACCCGTGAGCGGATCGTCCCGATCGCGCACCCCATGGTCGTAGCCGCGTCGGCGTAGCTGAACCCGAGCATCTGGGTGAGAACGAACGCCTGGCGAGGATCCGGGGGGAGCGCGGCGATCAGTGCCCCGAGGTCGACGTATCCGGTCCCGTCTCGGATCGGGATGGCAACAGGTTCAGACGGCACGGGAGCCCGCTTGAACCGAGTGAGGGTGTCACCGACGCTGCGGCGAGCCAGGACGACGAACCAGACGCGGATGGGGGCGTCACCCCGGAAACGCCTGATGGCGGTGGTCGCCCGTAGGAAGGTCTCCTGAGTCGCTTCGTCGGCGAGGTGACGGTCACCCGTGAGGGACCAGCAGTAGCGCCAGACGTCATGGTGGATCGCGTCGCAGAGCGAGGCGAAGGCGTCCCTGTCACCATGGGCGGCCCTTCGGGCCATTGCATTGGCCTCGTGGTCAGCCAAGGTCCTCGCCGACGACCGTTCTTGGCGCGCTCGACGATGTCTCATGTGCAAGGGGTGCGCTGCTTCCTGGGAAAAGTTCCGAACCTCAGGGAACCTTTCCGGTCTCCGCCCTCACCCTATTACGTATGCACCCGACATTCTCCTCGGTCCGTCGTCGCGCCCTCGCCCCTGTGCTTGGCGTCTCCCTCCTCCTGATCGCAGGGGCCTGCAGCGGGTCCGGGTCGACCTCCAGCGGCGGCCAGGGCGGAGCGCTGAAGGTCGCGGCCTCGATCCCGCCGATCATGGATCTCGTCGCCCGGGTGGCCGGCGACAGGGCCGAGGTGATCAGCATCGTCCCCGCCGGGGTGGACGGCCACACCTACGAGCCCACGACGGGCGACGTCAGGGCCTTGTCGGAGGTGTCGCTGCTCTTCGTGCCCGACGTGAACCTCAACCCCCGTGTCACAAAGCTGGCTGAGGAGAACCTGCCCGGCGACGCCAAGATGGTCGACCTCAATGCCCGCTCCGTGCCTGAGGCCGAGATCATCTTCTCCGACGCGCACAGCCACGACGGCGGCCCTAGCCATGGCCACCAGCCCAACGTCCACACGTGGACCAACCTCGTCTTCGTACCCAAGATGGTCGACGAGATCGCGGCCGAGCTGATCAGGGTGGATCCCGATGGTCGGGCTACCTACGAGGCCAACCGTGATGCCCAGAAGGCGCAGATCACCCGTCTCGAGGCCGCAACCCGCACCGCGCTCGAAACGATCCCTCGCGCCAACCGGACCCTCGTCGTCTACCACGACTCGTGGTCCTACTTCGGCCGGCAGTACGGCTTCAAGGTCGTGGGTGCTCTGCAGGCGGTCAACTTCGCGGAGCCGTCGGCCGCAGAGCTCCGCAACATGGTCACACAGGTCCGTGGCGCGGCCGTACCGGCGTTCTTCGGCAGCGAGGTGTTCCCGACGAGGGTCCTCGAACAGGTCGCTACCGAGTCGGGTGTCAAGTACGTCGGCAACCTTTCGGACGACAAGTTGCCCGGGCAGCCACAGGATCCGGCCCACAGCTACCTCGGGATGATGGCCGCGAACGTGCGCTTCATCGTCGAAGGCCTCGGCGGCAGTGCCGCCGCACTCAACGGGGTCGAGCCTGGCCGTGGTTGAGCCCGTCATCTCCCTGCGCGGCGTCACCGCCGGCTATCGGGGTGTCCCTGCCATCGAGGACATCAACCTGGCTGTCGCCCCGGGGGAGATGATCGGTCTCGTCGGCCCGTCAGGATCGGGAAAGTCGACGGTGCTGCGCGCCCTGACTGGGACCGCAGACCTCTACGCCGGCCAGGTCACGCTCAACGGCACCGTCGTCCGTCGAGGTCATCCGAGCCGGGACATCGGCTACGTGCCTCAGCTCACGAGCATCGAGGCCGACCTGCCCCTACGGGCGGCCGACGCCGTGCTTCAGGGTCTCGCCGCCACCAGCCGGAGAGTCCCCTGGTACAGCAAGGCTGAGCGAGCAAAGGCCCACGCCCTGCTCGCCAGACTCGGGCTCGCCGGCTACGAGCGCACGCCCATCGGACAACTCTCCGGGGGCCAGCAACAGCGCCTTTTGCTGGCCCGGGCCATGATCTCCGACACCCGGCTGGTGATGCTCGACGAGCCTACGAGCGGCGTCGACCTCCAGACCCTCCAGGACATCCTCGGCCTCCTCGCCGAGCTCCGCGACTCCGGCACCACCATCCTGCTCACCACTCACGACCTGAACTGGGTTGCCTCCGGTCTCCCCCGGATCGTCTGCATCAACCGGCGCATCATGGCGGACGGCCCGCCCTCTGAAGTGCTCACGCCCCACATTCTCGAACGGACCTACGGGGCCCGCGTCCGCATCGTGCGCGACGGCGACCGCATCCTCGTCACCGACCGACGCCCGGTGCGAACCTGATCATGGACCTGATCACAGAACCTTTCACCTATCAGTTCTTTCCTAAGGCCCTCGTCGCAGGCGTCCTCGTCGGGGCGCTCTGCGGGGCGCTCGGCGTCTTCGTCGTCCTGAGACGCATGAGCTACATCGGCCAAGGGCTGTCCCAGAGCGTTCTGGGTGGCGTTGCGCCGGCGGCGATCGCCGGAATCGACCCCTACCTCGGCGCGGTTGCGGCCACGATCGCCGCCGGCCTCCTGATCCACTACGTGGGGCGACAGCACGGCGTGCGGCCGGACGCCGCCATCGGCATCGTCTCCACCACCATGTTCGCGGCCGGCGTCGCCATCGTCTCGGCCAACCGCAGCCGTTCCGTCAACCTCACCGACATCCTCTTCGGCAACATCCTTGGGGTGACCGCCACCGACATCACCCTCGTGGCGATCGTCGCATCCGTGATGGCTGCGCTCGGGTTCGTCCTCTACAAGGCGCTCACCTTCACCGTCACCGACCCGGCCGGCGCCGCCGCCCACGGCGTGCGGGCCGCCGAAATCGACCTGGCCTTCACCGTGGCGCTGGCCGCCACCGTCGTCGTCTCCATCCGGATCGTCGGTGTGCTGCTGATCGCGGCCGTCATCGTCATTCCGGCGTCCACGGCCCGGCTGATGAACAAGTCGTTCGGCCCGCTCATCGCCACCTCGGCCGGGCTCGGCGTCCTTGCTGCGGTCGTGGGCCTGTTCGTGTCGTTCCATGCCGAGATTTCCAGCGGGCCGGCAATCGTGCTCGGCAGCAGCGTCATCTTCGCCGCCGTGCTCATCGGCACGACAACGATGGGGGCGCTGGTCGTCCGCCGCACCCGCTCCCACCACTCCCGCCAGCTGGCCTCCCACTCCGCCTGATCCTCGCAAGTCCTTATCGCCCTCATCGGCGCAGCTGCGGCTGCCCTCCTAGCGAAGCGGCCCCTTGAGGACTGGCGGTGAGGATCGATTGCGACGCCAACATTGTGGGACTTCCCGCTCTCCGGGTGCGCGACGCTCCCGAAGGCATGCAGGGGGGACCGGAAGCCGCCTACGCGGGGCGACTGGCGGCCCGCCCTCGGCGTGGCGCCGGCGGAGGTCCGACAGGGCCAGCCATCCGGTTGGGCCGTTGACGTCCTCCCAGCGGGGAGCGTAGTGCTCGAGATGATCGAGCGCTCGGCCGCCGTCCATGACGGCCAGGGCCGCGTGCTCGTCGGCAGTGAACTCGTGAGCGACGAGGGCGACCGAACGCAGCGACTCGCGTGCGCCCTGCGGAAGCGCCTCGTCGGCGCTGAGGGCGGCGGCGACCCTCGAGCGCGAAGAACGGCGGCGCCTACCACGGGCCCATACGGGGCAGTTGACGTCCGGCTCGAACGGGGTTGCCCTCGCCGAGCTCCCAGGCGAGGGCGAGCTCGACGTCGGAGCATCGCCGTTTGAGGACGTCGACGACAATGGCGTCGCTCTCCGAGCGGTTGAGCGCGGTCAGCTCGATCTCGACGCCGACACGGCGGGCGATCATGGCGCGGGCGGTCGCGGGCGGTCGCTCCATGCCGGGGCGGTAGGTCCCGAGCAGGAGCACCCCGCGCGGCACCGAGGCGCTGGCCAGCACCTCGGCGAGGGCGAGCGTGTCGTCGTCCACCCAGTGAAGATCGTCGAGGAAGAGCATCGTTCTCGACGCGCCGGTCGCGGCGATGACTCTCCACACGAGGTGCAGGACGGCATGACGGTGGACTGGGCCTGACTGTTGCTCAACGGGAAGGCCGGTCAGCCTGGCGAGCAGGGCGCGCTCCGCTTCGCCGAGCCCCTCGGCGACCTCCGGTCGATCGAGCATCGCCGCTTGGACCGCCTCCACCAGGGGCCAGTAGGGCACCGACGCCGTCTGCTCGCGCCCGGCGGCACGGAGGACGAACCAGCCCTCGCCGAGGGCCTGCTCGACGAGCTCCTCGGAGACACGAGTCTTGCCGATGCCCGCCGGTCCCGTCACGAAGATGGCCGCCGACCGCCCCTCGGCGGCCCGTCGCAGGGTTGCCCGCGCCCGGACGAGCCCAGGACGGACCCATCCCGCCGCCGCCGTGCCCACGATCTCCCGGAGTCCGAAGACGCCGGCCCGGGGCCGCGCGTCGAGGCGCTGGCCCAGCTCGCCGACCTCCGTCTGCGTCAGGGCCGGCTGGAGGAAGCCGAGGCCCTGCTCGCCCTCGTCGACGACTCCAGCGACGTGGCCCTGCCCGCGGCGGCGGTGCGGCTGGCCCGGGGCGAGGCCGCGATTGCGGCCGACTACTTGAGCGCCGGGCCAGGTTCCTTGGTGACAGCCACATCGAGGTGGCGCCCACCCTGGCCCTGCTCGTCGAGGCCCACCTGGCCGACGGGAATCTCGACGCCGCCACGGCGGTGGAATCTCGCCTTCACGCGGTGGCGGAGGAGCAGGAGCGTGGCCCGGCCGCTGCTCTCGCCGTCCTGGCATCTGCCCACGTCGCCGTGGCCAAGGGCGATCGTCTGGATGCCTGCCGTCAGCTCGAGGGCGCACTCGAGCGGTTCTCCCGGCTCGACCTGCCACTTGAGGCAGCGCGCGTTCGGCTGGAAATGGCCCGTCTGCTCTGCGACGAGCACCCGGACGGGGCCATTGCCGAAGCAACGGGAGCCCTGGCGGGCTGCACGCCTCTACATCAGCCGCAAGACCGCCTCGCACCATGTGAGCAGCGTGC
>CAYZMG010000118.1:0-10359 GCA_964479465.1 uncultured Acidimicrobiales bacterium | reverse complement strand
TGGCCGTGGCCATGCTGCGCATGCTCGGCTACCGAGTCGACGTGGCGGCCAACGGACTCGAGGCCTTGGACGCGCTCGAGCGGACCACCTATACCGCGATCCTGATGGACTGCATGATGCCCGAGATGGACGGCTATGAGGCCACAGCCTCGATCCGACGGCGGCTGGGTGCGGACGGCAGCACCCCAATCATCGCCGTGACGGCCAATGCTACGGAGGGTGAGCGCGAGCGCTGTCTCGCCGTAGGGATGGACGACTACATCGCCAAGCCTTTTACGATCGATGAAGTCGGCGACGCGCTGGTTCGGTGCATTGGAGGGCGGCGAACACCGGTCCAATCCGAAGCAGCCGACGCCCCGTCGACCCCCATCGCCCCCGAGGGGTTTTGACCGAGAGCAAGTCAGGACGCACCGAAGGTGACTACTACGCCGGCCGGGCAGGTGACGGTGTCTGGTCTCGTGATCGACGGTGAAGTTCGTCGCGGCCGAAGGCGTCGTGGGCGGGCGCCTATAAGGACAGGCGGAACCGGCGGGGCAAATGTCCCTTAACAGCGGCGGTGGGATAAGCACAGTGGCGGTCACGACCGCGCCGGCGTGCAAAACCGACCGGGAGGCCGACCTCGACAGGCGAGACGGGCCGGCGTGTGGACGGAGCCGAACCTCCCGCCCATGTTCGCTGATCCCCACCAGGCGGACGGGACGCCGGCCCATCCCGACGTCCCGCACGCGGATCACGACCGGATCCCGCAGGTAGGCTCGTATCAGGCGCCCGCCATGGGCGGCGGAGGGGACATGGAGTTCCGGGTACTGGGCTCGATCGAGGTCCGGCGAGGGGACGACATCGTCCCGATTGGCAGCCGCAACGAGCGGAAGCTCCTTACCGCCCTGCTCGTGGACGCCAATTCGGTGGTGTCCACGTCGCGGCTGATCGAGGATGTCTGGGCCGACGACCCGCCCCCCTCCGACCGCAACGCCATCCAGACCTACATTGCCCGCCTGCGCCGGCGGCTCGGGATCTCAGGGGCACCCGCTCCTATCGTGAGTCGGCCCCCCGGCTATCTGATCGAGCTGCGCCCCCACCAGCTCGACTCCCTGCAGTTCCGGGAGCTGCTCGCCCAAGGACAAGCCGTGCTGAGCGTCGACCCGGCGCGAGCCCTCGAGATCCTCGACGACGCCCTGGCACTGTGGCGGGGCCCGGCGTACGCCGAGTTCGCCGACGAGGACGTGGCACGGGTGGAGGCGGCATGTCTCGAGGAACTGAGACAGACCGCCGTGGAGCACCGCGTCGAAGCGCTCCTCGCACTGGGCCGGAGCGCGGAAGCCTTGACTGTGTTGGAGCGAGCCGTCGAGGCCAATCCGCACAGTGAGAGGCCCCATGCCCAGCTCATGCGGGCGCTGGCCGCCTGCGGACGCCAGGTCGACGCCCTCCGCCTTTATCAACGCTACCGAGAGCGCCTCGTCGACGAGATCGGCATCGAGCCGTCGGCCGGTCTGCGCGACCTCGAGGGTGACATCCTCCGCCAGGCGCCGCCCCCAGACCCGGTCAGGCCGCCCACTCCCTCACGTCGGGGCGAGGGTAACGTCGCCCCCGCCGTCACCGCCTTGGTCGGGCGGGAGGGCGACGTCGCCGAGCTTGTCGCCCTACTCGGACGAGCACGTGTGGTGACCCTGGTGGGGGTCGGCGGCGTGGGTAAGACCCGTCTCGCCGTGCGTCTCGCCGAAGCCGTCGCCTCGGATTTCCCCGACGGAGCCTGGGTGGCAGAGCTGGCGCCCATCAGCTCCCCGGACGCGGTTCCCCACGCCGTCGCCGCCGCTCTGGGGGTAGCCCGCACGGGCGCCGGCACGCTCTCGGACGCGCTGGTGGACGCCCTCCGCGCCCGCCAGCTGCTGCTCGTCGTGGACAACTGCGAGCACGTCCTCGACGCCGTCTCACGGCTGGTGGAAGTGCTCGCTCGCCGATGCCCCAAGCTAACGGTGGTGTCCACCAGCCGGGAGCGCCTCGCCGTCGACGGCGAGCACGTATGGCGCGTCCTCCCGTTGCCCGTCCCGCCTCCGGGGGCCAAAGAGGAAGACGTAGAAGCGTCACCCGCAGTTGCCCTGTTCGTCGACCGGGCCCGCGCTGCTCTGGCCGACTTTCGCCTCGACGACTCCAACGCCGACGCAGTCGCCAACATCTGCCGCGGACTCGACGGGCTCCCCCTGGCTATCGAAATCGCTGCCGCTCGGCTGGGCGTCCTCACCGCGCAGGACATGGCTGGTCGCTTGCAGGAGCGGTTCGCACTCCTGACCGCTGGGCCCCGGCGCGAGGGAAATCGGCACCGTACGCTCCGCGCCCTGGTCGACTGGTCCTACGGATTGCTCGACGAAGCCGAGCGAGCGGTGTTCGCGCGGCTCTCGGTGTTCGCCGGCGGGTGGACGCTCGATGCTGCAACCACCGTCTGCGCCGGCGACACCGTGGCGGGCTCCCAGGTCGGGGGCCTCGTCGCCAGCCTGGCGGACAAGTCGATGGTGGTCCCTCTGGCGGAGGCAGGACATGGCCGCTACGGCATCCTCGAGACCCTGCGCCTCTACGGCGCGGAGCGCCTCGACGCCCGGGGCGAGACCGAACGGACCCGTGGCGCCCACGCCGGGCACTTCGTGGCGCTGGCCGAGGAGGCCGAGGCCGGCTCACGCGGGCCCGACGAGGCCGAATGGGTGAGACGGCTGCGCGTCGAGATCGACAACCTCCGAGCCGCCCACGCCTGGTCCCGGGAAAGCGGGGCAGCCGACTTCGCCTTGCGCATGTCGACCGCGCTCTATCGCTTCGGGTGCTGGCAGGCGAGTGACGAGGTCCTGAGTTGGGCGGAGGCGGCCGTCGAGCTCCCTGCCGTCCGCGGCCACCCCCTCCTGCCTTTGGCGCTCGGCTCCGCCGCCGGTCGGCGGATGCACCGAGGGGAGATGATCCTCGCGGCCGAGTACGCCCACCGCGCCCTGGCCCACTGCGCCGGGCCCGACGACCCCCGGCGCGCCCTGCCCACGGAGGTCCTCGCCTGCTCTTCGTTGATGACCGGGCGGCTGGACGAGGCGTTCGAGCTGTGCGGGGAGGCAGTAGGACTCTGGCGGCTCGCCGCCGATGACGAGGGAGTGGTGTGGACCCTCTGCACCCGCGCCGTGTCCGCGGCGAAGCAGGGGAACCTCTCGACCGCCCTGCACCTTTTGGAGGAAGCGTGGCAGGTTGCCGCCGCCGCGGGCAGCCCGACGATGAAGGCCCACGTGCTCTATGCCCAAGGCGAGTCTCTGCTGGAGGTGGATCCCCTGCGGGCGCTGGCCCCGATCGAGCAGGCCCTCGATCTCGCAGCCTCCGTCAACAACGTGTTCATGAAGGGTCTGGCATTGATCTCGGCCACCTCGCTCCGCGGCCGCCATGCCGACCCCCGTCTCGCGCTACGGTTGTTCGACGACGTCATCCAGCACTGGCGCCGGGGCGGGAACTGGACCCAGCAGTGGCTCACGCTGCGGAACCTCGTGGAGCTCATCGTCCGCCTTGGCGCCGATGAGCCGGCTGCCGTGCTGTATGGGGCGTGCACCGCGTCCCCGACGGCGCCGCCGATATACGGCCCCGAGGTCGATCGGCTCGAAGGCGTCGTCGCCACGGTGGTCTCCCTCCTCGGCCAACAGGCCTTCGACCTGGCCAGGCGACGTGGCGCCAGCCTCAGCGACGAGGAGGCCGTTTCCTTCGCGTCCGCCGTCACCCGGCGGCTCCTCGCCGACGACGAACCACCCGAAGCACCAGCCGCAGGCTGAGCGCCCGAGCCACGCCTCCTGCGGAGGCCGTTCGACCTCTGCACCAGCCCGGCCCATGCGATGCGGCCCGGGCTGCACGTCGCCCGCAACCGAGCCGCACGCGTCGTATCGCACGATCTGAGGAGCGACCGAGGACGCCCGTCCCGTCGGAGGAGGATCAGCAATGAACGTTCCCGCCGCCGTTGAAGTACTCGATCAACTCACGGGCTCCTACCAGCCCGACCCCGTTCACAGCCGCCTCGGCTTTGCCGCTCGTTACGCCATGGTGACAACGGTGCACGGGTGGTTCGACTCGTTCGGAGGCCGAGTGCACCTGGACAGCCAGGACCCGAGGAACTGTTCGGTCGCGCTCACGATCGATGCCGCGAGCATTCGCACGAACAACCCCGACCGAGACGCCCACCTGCGCTCGGCCGACTTCTTCGATGTTGAGCGCTATCCGACGATCACCTTCGAGAGCTCGGGCGTGACGCCGCTCGACGACGGCCGCTACCGGGTGACGGGCGATCTCACCATCAGAGGTGTTACCCGAGCCGTCGACTTGGAGCTCACCCACCAGGGCAGCGCCACTGACCCGTACGGCCAACTCCGTGTGGGACTCCAGGGTTCCGGTGGCCTGAAGAGGAGCGACTGGGGCCTGACCTGGAACGTGGCGCTCGATGCCGGCGGCGTCGTGCTCAGTGACCGCATCAACCTCGAGTTCGACCTTTCGCTTATCAAGATCGAGCTGTGACGTCATGGATCGAACCGATAGCCCCGACGTCGAGCAGGTCAACGAGGAGCGCCTCGGGGAGTTCGTCGGCCGCTTCGCGGCCGACCTCGGGGCCGTCCTGCACGCCGCCACCGTCTTGATCGGCGACCGCGCCGGCCTCTACCGGGCCATGGCTGACTGCCGCTGGCTCACGCCCGAGGAACTGGCCGAAGGCACCGGAACGCATCCTCGCTACGTCCGGGAATGGCTGGCCGCGCAGGCCGCATCCGGATACGCCGACTACGACCCCTCGTCGGGACGCTTTCGACTGAGCCCGGAGCAGGCCTTCGCGCTGACCAGTGAGGAGAACCCGCTGTTCGCCCCGGGTGGCCTGCAGGTCGCCGCGTCCACGCTCGCCGATGTCGCCCTCACCGTGGAGGCCTTTCGCACGGGGCGGGGTGTCGCCTGGGGCGAGCACCACCCGGACCTGGTCGAAGGCACGCTGCGATTCTTTCGGCCGAACTACATCGGGAATCTGACCGAGACGTGGATCCCCGCCTTGGACGGCGTCGAAGCCAAGCTACGGGACGGGGCGAGCGTGGCCGACTTCGGCTGCGGATGCGGCGCCTCCACCATCATCATGGCGCGCGCCTACCCGACGTCCCGATTCGTAGGGTTCGACTCCCACGAGGGTTCGATCATCAAAGCCCGCCAGGCCGCAGTCGACGCGGGCGTGGCCGAGCGCTGCCGGTTCGAGGTGGCCACCGCCAAGGAGTACCGGGGCGGAAACTACGACCTCGTCACCGTGTTCGACGCGCTGCACGACATGGGCGATCCGACCGGCGCATCCGCCCACGTGCGGGAAACGCTGGCGCCCGACGGAACGTGGATGATCGTCGAGCCCTTCGCCGAGGATCGGCTCGAGGACAACCTCAACCCGGTGGGCCGGATCTACTACTCGGCATCGACGACCATCTGCCTGCCCGTCTCGCGCTCGCAGGAAGTCGACGCCGGACTCGGCGCCCAAGCGGGTGAGGCCAAGCTCCGAGAGGTGGCGACCGCCGGCGGGTTCACCCGCTTCCGGCGCGCCGCTACCACCCCGTTCAACCTCGTCTTCGAAGCGCGCCCGTGAGTACGGCGGTGCCCACTCCGATCTCCTGCTTCCCGTAGCGGGCTGGTCGGCGCTGAGCGCCTTCCATGCCGCCGAGCCGTTCCAATTCGACTCCGGCTCATCAAAGGCGCTGGACCATGCGCCACGACACAAGGGAGACGTCATGTCTATTGCAGCGCCCACAATCCGACCGGACACCATGACAGGCAGCGCCCGGCGTTGGCCACGCCGCCTGGGCGCCCTTGCGGTGGTGGTTGTCGCCGTGCTGTCGGCGACCCTGGTGGCCATCCGCACGAGCGACGCCCCTGCGCCGAGGGTGGTGGACAACGTGGCCATGCGATGGGTGGACCGAGCCCTGGGCGCGGTCCGTTCCGGGAACCCGGTGGTCCACAGCGGCACACCAGGATCGGCCCGCACTTATGCGATGACGACCGCGGCCATGTACGACGCGGTGAACGGGATCGAACGAGCCGGCGAGACAAAGGACGCTGGAAACGCCGTCATCCCCTCCTACGCGGGAGCGCCTGCTGGTGCCAGCCGGGAGGCGGCGGCGAGCGCCGCCGCCCACGAGGTGCTCCGCAGCCTGTTCGCCGACAACGCCGCAGTGACGTCCGCCTTGGACGCAGCGCAGGACCAGGAGCTCGGGGCCCTGCGCACGGGCCCCGGCGTGGAGGCCGGACGGGTGTGGGGGACGACCGTAGGCAGGATGGTGTTGTCGGTCCGGGCCAACGACGGGACGGAGAAGGGCGGCTCGAAGCCGGGCGGGACCGGCGCGGGCGTCTTCCCCCGCACCTTCAGCGGCACGCAGTTCCGCAACATGGCGCCCTTCGGAGTCCGCTCGATCGAGCCGTACGCCTCCGCCGGTCCGCCGGCGCTGGACAGCGCGGAGTACACAGCCGCCTTCAACGAAGTCAAGGCCATCGGCAGCTACACCGACGGCGATGGCGAACGCACTGCCATTGCCCGGCACTGGCTGGCGGAAGAAGGCACCGCCCGGGAGACCGGCCTGTGGTTCAAAGCGGCGCTGGCCATCACGGCCGACCAAGGGACGGCCGCCTCGCTGTCCGAGACTGTCCGCCTTTTCGCACTGCTCGGGGCCGGCATCGCCGATGCGGTCGCCGTTTCATGGACCGACAAGTACACGACGCACTACTGGCGCCCCGGTGACGCCATCCGTCAGGCCGGCACCGACGACAACCCCGCCACGGAGGAGGACGCGAACTGGAGCCCGCGGAACGGAACCTGCACGAGCACCAACCTGACCACCTGCAGCGTCTTCGGCGGCTCACCCGAGCATACCTCGGGCACCTCGGCCTTCGCCGGTGCCGCGGCGGAGATCCTCGCCGGCTTCTACTGCACCGAGACCATCCGATTCGCCTTCTCCGGCGAACAGGCGGACTCCGCACCACGCTCCTATGGCGGGTTCGCAGAGGCGGCAAGGGAGGCAGGCCGCTCTCGCGTCTACGGCGGGGTGCACTTCCAGTTCAGCAACGACGCCGGCCGCGAAGGCGGGAAGTCGATTGGTCAGGAGATCGTCCGCACCCGGCTGCTGCGAGCGGGCTCCGAGCCTGGCGCGGGGGCGGCCTGCGCCCGGATGCCCCACGCAAGGTAGGCGGTCCGCCATCGGTGCGGTGTGGCGGCCAAGGAGGCACACGCCGACCTCCCGGTCTTTCGCTCGCCCTTCGACCCGCGCAAGGGGTACAGCGACACGTCTCTCAAGGACTCCCCCGGGAGCCGGAAGGGCATGTCCCCAAATAAGGTGAATCCGAAGCGGCGGTCGCGTCCCCAATCGCCGGGTTGTGTCGCACATGCGCGCCGTCACCGCCGACGTACCTGAGCCGTACCGCCGAGAGTTCTCGGCCTGCGGGCCGGCGGGCCCTGGATGACTGCTCGAAGCACCCCGGGTAGCATGGCCGTGCGTCGGGGGACGCGCCCGGGCCCGCGGGAAGGACTGAGTCCACCCCCGAATGCTGCCCGTTCGTGTGGCGCTCCTTTCCACCTGTGGTGCGGGCCCCAGGTGAGAGGAGAACGCATGACGCAGTTACCGGACCGTCCCGACCTTGACCAGCTGCGCCGCCAGGCCAAAGAGCTCCAGCGGCGCTCCTCTGGGCCCACGACTCTTGCCGCCGCCCAGCTGGCCGTCGCCCGCGAGTACGGGTTCACCAGCTGGCCTCGACTGCGGGAGGCGGTGGAGCTCCGCCGGTCGGCGAGCGCAGCCGCCCTGGCACCTGGCAAGCACCGGGCCCCGGCCGTCCACCCGGCCGCCGAGTTCCTGGCCGCGGCGCAGGCGCAGGGATGGGAGCCGGGCACGATCCCAATCGGCGCCATCTTCACGGCACAGACGTTCCTGACCGCCCACCTCGACGCCGACCCTGGCTTCCGGCTCTCCGACACCCTGACCCCCACGAACGGCCGGATCTTTGAGAGCGTCTCCGGGCCGCCCGTCGCCGTCGCCTGCCTCGGTGTCGGCGCGCCGGCCGTCGTCACGCTGCTCGAGCACCTAGTCGGGCTGGGCGTGTGGTCGTTCGTGGCCGTCGGACCGGCGCCCGCGGTCGCCCCTGGCCTCGGGTGGGGAACGTGCGTGGTGGTCGACCGGGCGCTGCGCGACGACGGCGTGTCCCAGCACTACGCCGCCCCCGCCCGTTACGCCCACAACGACGTCCGCCTGACCGACCTGCTGGCCGCCGAGGCCGCAGCCCGGGAGTTGGAGCCACGGGTCGGGTTGACGTGGACCGTGCCGACGCCCTACCGGACGACGGCCGACGAGCTGGCCGCGTACCGGGAGGAGGGCGTGCTCGTGACCGAGTTGACGACGGCAGCCCTTTTCGAGGCGGCCGGCGCCCTCGGGGTACGGGCCGCCAGCGCCGTGACCGTCACCCGGACCCTCGGCGACGCTTTGACCGAGCCGCCTCCTGGCCGGCGCCAGGGCCAGATCTACAGGCTCCTCGACGCCGCCGTCGCCGCAGTGCGGGGAGTGGCGGCGTGACCGGACGGTACCCCCTGACCGGCGTCCGGCAGGCGACGACCGGCCCGCAGGAGACGTTCATCGCCAAGGCCACCGAGGTGCTGTCCGGGGACGACCGGGTGCTGGCCGCATACCTCGTCGGGGGTTTCGCTGTCGGCCTCGGCGACGCCTTCAGCGATGTCGACCTTCAGGTCATCGTCGCCGACCACGCGGCTGCTGACCTGGCCGAGTCGTGGGTCGAGCTCGTCCACCGCATCGTCCCTACCGTTTGGGTCCAGCCGTTCGGCCCGGGCGGAGGCCTCTGCATAACGCCCGACTGGATGCATTTCGACGTCGTCTTCCGCGCCGCCTCCCAGATCGACGCCCACACCGTCCTCGGCATGGTCCCCCTCTTCGACAAGGCTGGGCTCCTACCGGACGCGCCGGTCCCGCGACCCGACCGTCGGACCGATCCGTTCTTTCCGGACAAGGCGGTCAGCATGTTCCTCTACATGATCGGCAACGTCGTCGGACCCATAGGGCGGAACGAGCCCATTCTGTGCGGCAACGGCGTGATCATGATGCGCGACATCGGCCTCATCGGCCTCCTCCTGGCCGAGCAGGGGCTAGCGTCGACGCGGGAGCACAACGCCGGCAACCCATTCCCGTTCACCAAGCGGCTGCGCCGGTACCTGACCGAGGAGCAGCACGCCGTGCTGGAGTCCCTGCCGCCGCTGGCACCCACGATCGACTCGGCCATCGACAGCTACGTCGCCCTCATCGACGTCTTCCTGCCCCGGGCCCGACGGCTGGCCGAGGCTACCGGCGCCGTCTTCCCCGAGGCCTACGCCCGGGCGGGCGTGGCCCACTTCGAGCGAGCCGTGGGGGTGAGGCTCAGAGTGTGAGGCGATGGGCGACCTCGACCAGGACAAGGCAGTGTTCGACTCCTGGACACAGCGAGCGAAGAGCTATAGGCAGGAGCCGATCCACGTAGCGGTGGCGCCGCAAGCAGCCCAGCCCATTGCGGACCCGAGCGGAGGTGCGAGCAGGACTTCGGCATATCCCCTAATGGCGGCCGCCCAATGGCAGGGTTGCGTCTCATACCGCCGGGAGGAGGGGCGTCCTGGCTGCCAGTCGGCACTTCGGGACGGAGGGC
The DNA here is from genome assembly GCA_964479465.1 of uncultured Acidimicrobiales bacterium. Taxonomy (GTDB): domain Bacteria; phylum Actinomycetota; class Acidimicrobiia; order Acidimicrobiales; family AC-14; genus CADCTB01. Next base: position 675 of record CAYZMG010000118.1, on the reverse strand, counting down.
GCGCATCGCGTCGCACGCGCGTTCTAGTACGTCCTCACCGCCATGGTTGGGGATACGTATCCGTCGCTCGGGACGGTGATGCGCGAGCGATCAACCACAGGGAGCGCGTCCGAGTAGATAGGAACTACGCGAGTATGAGCTCTCGCTCGAACCACACGAGCTTCCACGTCCACTCGGAACGCGATTCGATCCGGGTCCGGCGGTACCCGATCGACTCATAGAACGCGATTGCCTCGGGCTGGTTGTCGGCCGTCCCAAGCACCATACGCGCTACTCCGCTCTCGACGGCTGCTGCCTCGATCGCCGCCATCAACTGGCGTCCGACGCCGCGGCGTCGCATCGCGGGGTGGATCCGCACGCGAAACACCTGCGCCTCATCGTCGCCAGTCCGCTTGTAGCCACCCATCCCCACGAGTCGTCCGTCCTCCTCCACGACGAAGAAGTTGCCGCCTGCTGAGAGGAAGCTGTCGGGAACGTTCGCGAGGTCAGGGAACTCACGCGGTGGCGTATCACGCGACGTCAACTCCGGGAACGACGGATCACCAGTGGCGCCAATGTGCGGAATCCCGTTCAAGGCCCAGATCAGCCCGCGATCCGTTGCAGTTGCCGACCGCACCTCCACGAAGCAATCATCCCACGGGGCGCGCGGACCGGACCTCGGAATACTCGCTTCGC
>CAYZMG010000117.1:0-10809 GCA_964479465.1 uncultured Acidimicrobiales bacterium | reverse complement strand
CGGGCCAGCTACCAGATCCTCGACCCCGACATCGCCGAGGACGCCGAGGTCCTCTTCGCTCTCGACCCGGGCGACCTGAACCTCACCGGCCACGACGACACCGACCGCACGTGGATGGCGGCCTACATGAACGACGACGGTCCCGTCCGCTACTACGCGTACGACCGGGACTCCAAGCAGGCCACCTTCCTGTTCGAGCACCAGCCGGCGCTCTCGCAGTACGAGCTGGCCAAGATGGAGCCCTTCTCCTACACCGCCGGCGACGGCCTCACCATCCATGGCTACCTGACGTTCCCGCCGGGCGCCGGCCGCGAGAACCTGCCGACCGTCCTCAACGTGCACGGCGGCCCGTGGGCCCGCGACCAGTGGGGCTTCAACGCCGAGGCCCAGTGGCTGGCCAACCGCGGCTACCTGTGCGTGCAGGTCAACTTCCGGGGCTCCACCGGGTACGGCAAGGACTTCGTCAACGCCGGCGACAAGGAGTGGGGGGCCAAGATGCACACCGACCTGCTCGACGCCGTCGACTGGGTGGTCGAGCAGGGCTTTGCCGACCGGTCCAAGGTCGCCATCTACGGGGGCTCCTACGGGGGCTATGCGGCGCTGGCCGGCGCCGCATTCACCCCCGACGTCTTCGCCTGCGCGGTCGACATCGTGGGGCCGTCGAACCTCAAGACCCTCATCGAGTCAATCCCGCCGTACTGGGAGCCGATGATCGCCCAGTTCCACACCCGGGTCGGCAACCCCGAGACCGAGGAGGAGTTCATGTGGGAGCGGTCGCCGCTGTCCAAGGCCGGCGACATCCGCATCCCCCTCCTCATCGCCCAGGGCGCCAACGACCCCCGGGTCAAGCAGGCCGAGTCCGAGCAGATCGTGGCCGCCCTCACCGAGAACGGCATCGACCACGAGTACATGCTCTTTCCCGACGAGGGCCACGGATTCGCCAAGCCCGAGAACCGGCTGAAGTTCTTCGCCCACGCCGAGAGGTTCCTGGCCAAGCACCTGGGCGGAAGGTACGAAGAGGAATGAACCCCTCCGGCGAGCAGTACTGGCTGGAGACCGACGACCAGGAGGCGTCGATCGTCGAGGTCGGAGGCGGGCTGCGGACCTACACCGTCGCTGGCGTGGACGTGCTGGACGGGTACGGCGTCGACGAGATGGCCCCCGACAGCCGGGGCCAGCACCTCATCCCGTGGCCCAACCGGATCGAGGACGGGAAGTACCCATTCGCCGGCGAGGACCTCCAGCTGGCCCTGACCGAGCCGGGCCGGCACAACGCCATCCACGGCCTGGTCCGGTGGGCGAACTGGACCGCCACGGACCAGGAGGCCGACCGCGTGGTTATGGAACTGGTCCTGCATCCCCAGCCCGGCTACCCGTTCACCCTTGGGCTGGCCGTGGAGTACCGCCTGGGGCCCGGCGGCCTCTCGGTGGCCACGACGGCCACCAACCTGGGCGACCGGCCCTGCCCGTACGGTGCCGGCGCCCACCCGTACCTGACCGTGGGCACGGAGTGGGTCGACGATGTCGTCCTGCTGGTGCCGGCGTCGACCTTCCTCTGGAGCGACGAACGCGGCATTCCGAGGGAGCAGCGCCCCACCGTTCGCTCGCCCTTCCGGTTCGACGAGCCCAAGCCGATCGGCGAGCTCATGATGGACGTGGCCTTCACGGGCCTCACCGACAACGAGGTCGTGATCGCCGCGCCCGACGGCCAGCGGCGGGTCCACCTCTGGTGGGACGACGCCTACCGGTGGGTCATGGTGTACACCGGCGACACCCTCGACCCCGCCCGCCGCCGCCGCAGCGTGGCCGTGGAACCGATGACGTGCGCCCCCAATGCTTTCGTCACCGGCGACGGCCTGCGCGTGCTCGAACCGGAGGAGTCGTGGACGACGGTCTGGGGGATCGCACCAGCCTCGCTGCGCTGACCACCACCCACGCCTGGGCGACGGTCAGCCCGAGGCGCTGGAACAGCCCGTCCCGGTCGTCGGCCAGGACGGTGAGCAGCAGGCACAGCGCGGACACGAGCCCGATCGCCACCGGGAGCGGCCGCCGCCCGACCACCGCCGGGATGGCGGCCAGGGTGACGTAGCCGAGGCCGGCGGCCACGCCGTGGGCCCAGTCGCTGCGGCCGCCGAGGGGCAGGGCGGCCACGGCCAGCGTGGCGACCCCGTTGGCGACCGGCAGGAGCCAGGCGGGGCCCGAGCGGCCCAGGGAGCGGGGTGGAGGGTCCGGCCCCCGGAGGGCGAAGCCGTAGAGTCCCATCCCGGCGGCCAGGGCGAGGAGGCCGGCAGTCATCGCCGGCCGGGTCGGCGCGCCGAGGGCGGCCAGGCGGCTGATGGCGTCGCGCGTGGGGTCGTAGCCGCCGGCGCCGGCGCCGAGTGCCGCCCAGGCGGACACGAAGGTGACGGGGCCGGCTATTCCGCCGATCGCCGCCAAGCGGCGGGTACCGCCGATCGCCGCCAAGCGGCGGGTACCGCCGACCGACGTCAAGCGGCGGGCGCCGGCGGGCCTATCCAGAGATCAGGCTGGCCAGGGCCCAGATGGCGGCCACGAACCCGACGGCGATCATGACCGCGCTGCGCGCCACCGGGGCGCGGGCCAGCTCGTCCTTGCGGGCGTCCTTGGGCGGGCGCACCAGCGCCATGCCGTTGCCGAAAACCAGGGCCGCCCCGAGGGCCAGGACGAGCGAAGGCAGGAGGTCGTCACCCAGGAACACAGAAGAAAACTAGCCGCCACACTTCGATTTTCCGCCGGGGATACTCAGATTTCCGCCGGGGCCGCTCAAGTTTCCGGCCGCCGCCACCGACGAAGGGCGTGCACGACACCAACGACGGAGAGGCGGACCTCCCAAAGGCCGTTCCCGCGCTTCTCGCCAGGCGCAGAACTCCCCGCCCTCCGTCGGGGTGTCGGTTTTCGGGGTGGTGGTCAGCCGTCCTTGCGGTCGCGGTAGGCCTCGAGGGCCTTCTTGTGGCCCCGGGCGCCGGAGCCGACGATCCCGCCGGTGCGGACCTCCTTGACCACGTCCTCCAGATCCTTCAACAGTTCGTACAGGTCGTCCTCGGGGCCGCCGGCGTCGACCCGGTCCATGGCGGCGTGGATCCGGTCGAGATGGCGCCGCACCTGGCCGTACTCGTCGTCGAGCTTCCGCCGAGCTTCTTCGAGACCTTCAGCCACGTCCGCCTCCCGTGTATGCAAGTGCCATGAGATGAACCTAACTGTCAGACCGGTCCGCCGTACAAGTCGAGGGTCCTGGCCATCCCCGCTCTCAGGCCGGCGTCGAGGCGGGCTCGTGCACCATCTTGTTGTGGACGTAGACGGCGCCGAAGGGCAGGGCGGACAGCACGAGCACGAGGATCGTCTGGCCCACGGTCCACCCCTGGTCCTCCCGGATCAGGAGAGCCAGCAGCACGTAGGCCAGGAAGAGAATCCCGTGGATGGGGCCGAGCACGCTGATGCCGGCGTCGGAACCGTCGAGCACCCGGTGGAAGACGGTGGCCGCGAGGAGGGCGATGAAGGAAACGGCTTCCAGAAGGGCGACAATGCGAAATTTAGAGGTCATCGGTGGCGAGTATGGCCCGTCGCCCGTCGCCGGTCACATCACGACAACGCGCTGGAGACGGCATGGAGCACGAGGCCGGCGACGGCGCCCACCACCGTGCCGTTGATGCGCACGTACTGGAGGTCCGGGCCCAGCAGCAGCTCCAGCCGGGAGGCCGTCTCCTCGGCGTCCCAGCGGGAGATGGTGCCGCTGATGAAGGCGGCAATGTCGGTGTCGAAGTGGTCGGCCAGGTAGGCGACGCCCCGCTCGATCGCGGTCTGGACGGTCGCCGCCAGCTGGGGGTCGTCCTGCAGTCGCCGGCCGGCGGAGGAAATCCCGATCACCAGCTGCCGGCGCAGCTGGGAATCGGGATCGCAGGCCTGGCTGCGGAGCTCGGCCTTGGCATCGGCCCACAGCGAGGCCACCCACTCCCGCACCTGGGGCTGGGAGAGCACGTCGTGCTTGAGCCGCTCGCCCCGTTCGAGCAGGTCGACGGATGTCTCCAGCTCGGCGGCGAGCAGGCGCAGGCGGGCGTCGAACTGGCGGCGCAGGGCGTGGCTGCGGTCGGTGGCCATCTCCTGGACGACGGCGCGGGCGCCGTCGAGGAGCCGGTCGAAGATGCGGTCCTCCACCGCGCCGGGCAGCCACCAGGGCGACTTCGCGCCGAGCTGGGCCTTCAGCTCCTGGCCGTGGGCGCCCAGGTAGCGATCGAGGCCGACGAGGACGCTGTCGAGCAGCTCATCGTGGCGGCCGTCCTGGGTGAAGAAGCGCAGGGCCCGGCCGGCGAGGGGGGCCAGCGGGGTCGATTCCACCCGCTCCCGCACCATGTCCTCGACCACCCGGTGGACGTCGTCGTCCTTGAGAAGGTCGGCGCCGGCCACGGCGGCGTCGGAGACCTCGGCGGCCACCCGGGCCGCGTTCTCCTCCCTGGCCAGCCAGGCGCCGAGGCGGCCGACCATGCCGGCGGCCCGGACCCGCTCGACGAGAACCTCGCTGGTGAGGAAGCTCTCGCGCATGAAGGCGGCGAGGGTGGCGCCGAACTGGTCCTTGCGCTCGACGATGATCGCAGTGTGGGGGATCGGCAGGCCGAGGGGCCGACGGAAGAGGGCGGTGACGGCGAACCAGTCGGCCAGGCCGCCGACCGTCGATGCCGCGGCCATCGCCTCCACGTAGCCCACCCAGGTGGCGTCGCCCCCCCAGATGGCGGTGGCGACGAAGACGAGGGCGACGAACGCCAGCAGCCCGGTGGCCCATCGCCTCCTGACCGTCAGGTCGTGGCGTCTGGACTGCTCCGCGACGGCCATCCCGCTGGTCTACTACCCAGGAAATGGGCGCCGGCGCTCGCCACGGCGGCCCCGCCGCTGACCAGCAGGACGGTGCGGCCAAGAAATTCGTCCTGTGGGTACCCTGCTTACAGTGGCCTCGTCACCTATGGAGAACCTTGTGGAGAGCAGCATCCTCGCAGGTCAGACGGTATGGCAGCTCTGTTGACGAAGCTCGTCAAGCCCGCGACGCGTGCCCGAGTCGCTCTGTACTGTCTCACCCTGGCGGTATACAGCGGTCCACAGGACGTACACATGTTCGGTAGGCTCGCCGGGGGAAGGTACCGATGTCTGAACGCGGGCGAAAGGGAGGCGAGCTCACTCCCGAACAGGAAGAGGAGCAGGAGCGATTCTCGACGGGCGGAGTGGAGTTCGCGGAAGCCCTGCGGCGCGACCTGGTGGCGGGCCCGGATGAACCAAGGGGTGACCAACAGGAAAGGAACGGCATGCTGGGCGAGGGAACGGGTTGTATTGATCGCGAGTTGAGCGATGATGAGCTGGTCGCGATCTGGGAAGCGACGACGGCGGGCGTGAAGAATGGAGCGTTGCCGACCTTCGCCGACAGTGCTGCGCTGCGTGAGGACATCCGGAGACGCTTCCACCGCTAGCCTCCGTGCCAATGGCGTGGCAAATCCGGATCGAACAGTCGGCCGAAGGCGACCTTGCGCTCTTCGATGATCTGGACGCACTCTCCGACATCCTGCTCCGATGGGTAGGACGCGGACCGCCGGGGACGGAGAAGAGAAGGGCCTTCAACATCCCGTTCTACGAAGACATCACTGAGGAAGGCATTCGGATTCAGTACTTCGTCGGCACGCAGCCAGTCCTTTACGTTGCCATTGTGCGGCTACGGCCACCACCACCGAAGCCGCCCGAGCTAGGTCGCATGTGAGGCCGCCAACCCGCCCAGTCGGCCTCCCAACCATGAACTAGCTGACCTCAGGGACGACGGGTGCGTCAGAGGACGAGTTGTCCTCTAGTTCAGCGTGTCGGTGTAGCGCCGCCAGCGCTCGATCAGCGACGCCGGCCGGCGGGGCTCGGCCGGCGCCGGCACGACGTGGATTGCCGGCAGGTCGGCGGGGAGCGACGAAGGATGGCCGGCCTGGGCGGCCTCGGCGGCCCGCAGAGCGTGTTCGGCGGTCTCGGCCCGGGCCAGCCGCTCGGCGGCGACGGCCTCGGCCACCTCGGCCCGCCGGCGCCACTCGTCCCGCTCGGCCCGCAGCCGGTCGATGTCGTCCGCAGTGGCCATACCTCTCCCATGGTCGCGCACCCCCGGGGACCTGTTGATCCGATACGGCTTTCCCACCTACGTTCGACGCGGTGACGACGGCTCGCCGGCGGTGACCACCTGGTCGCAGGCCTTCGTGCCGGCGATGGTCGACGGGCTCGCTGAAGCCGCCGTCCCCGCCGACGCCGGCCCCATGGCTGCCTACATGCGGGACCAGTTCCGCTTCCTCGGGGTGAAGGCGCCGGCGCAGAAGGCGGTGTTCAGGGCCGCCCTGGCGACCGCCGGCCCGCCCGTCGACGAGGCCGAGGTCGTCACCGCCATCGACGACATGTGGGCTCGGCCCCAGCGCGAGCACCGCTACGCCGGCTGCCTGCTGGCGGGCCGGTACGCAGTCGGGGCGTCGCCGGCGTTCGTCGACCACGTCGCCCGCTGGATCGCCACCGACCCGTGGTGGGACACCTGTGACCCCCTGGCCCGGGGGTGCGCCGGTCCGGTCGTGCGCCACCACCCCGAGCTCCGACCGACGATGGACCGCTGGCTGGCCGGCGACGACCTGTGGCTCATCCGCGCCGCCCTGATCCACATGGGTGGTTGGAAGCACGACATCGACCGCGACTGGGTCTTCGCCGCCTGCCTGGTCCGGGCCGACCACCCCGACTTCTTCGTCCGCAAGGCGATCGGCTGGATCCTCCGGGACCTGGCCTGGGTCGACCCCGAAGCAGTGGTCGCCTTTGTCGACGCGGCCCCGACGCTCTCCGGCCTCTCCAAGCGGGAGGCCCTCAAGAACGTCCGCCGGTAGCGTCGGCCTATGGCGAAGACGATCGACCTCCGGCGCCACTTCAAGAACGACGGCGACGTGCTCACGGCAGAAGGGGTGGCCGCCGGCGTGCAAGCCCCGCTGGCCAAGGGCGAGGGCGTGCGTATCGTGGCCGGTGAGGAAGGTTTCTCCGTCGCGCCCCTCGCCTGATGAGCGAACATGGGGGTCATGGGGGCCCGGATGTTGATCGTTGAGGACGATGAGCGGATACGCCTGTCGCTCCAGCTCGTCCTGGAAGACGAGGGCCACGCCGTCGAGCTGGCCGAGAGCGCCGAGGCCGGGCTGATAGCGATCGGCCGCCGGCCGGCCGACGTGGTCATCGTCGACCTCATGCTCCCGGGGATGGACGGCTTCGAGCTGTGCCGCCGCCTCCGCGCCCGCAGCGACGTCCCGATCCTGATCCTCACCGCTCGCTCCGACAGCCACGACGTGGTCGCCGGCCTGGAGGCCGGCGCCGATGACTACGTGGTGAAGCCGGCAGTCCCCAAGGAGCTGTCGGCGCGGGTCCGCGCCCTGCTCCGGCGGGCCACCCGGTCGGACACCGGCCCCGCCAACCCCACCTTCGGTGACATCGAGGTCATGCCCGACGCCGGCACAGTGCGAGTCGGCGGGGAGGATGTGTCGCTCACCAAGACCGAGTTCAAGCTGCTGTGCGAGCTGGCCCAGAACCCCGGGCGGCTGCTGACCCGGGAGGTCCTGCTCGACCGGGTGTGGGGGTACGGCTACTTCGGCGACGGCCGGCTGGTCGACGTGCACGTCAGGCGCCTCCGGACGAAGGTGGAAAAGGACCCCACCCACCCCCGCCACATCGTCACCGTGCGGGGCCTGGGCTACAAGCTCGAGCCGTGACCGGCCCGGGAGGCCGGTCCAGCGAGCATTCACTGGGCGCCATCCGAAGGACGGTGCACCAGTGAGCGCCAGCCCGCGGGTCAGCCTCCGCACCCGGGTCACGCTGGCCTTCGCCATCGGCGCCCTCCTGCTCTCGGCCGGCCTGGCCACCATCACCTTCGGGCTCGCCCGCTCCTATCTGGTCCGCCAGCGAGAGACCTCCGGCCTGCGCCAGACCTATGCCAACGCCCGCCTGGTCCGGACGGCGCTGGCCTCCGAGAGCGCCGACATCGCCGAGCTTCTGGGTTCGGTCCAGTCGCCCGACCGCTCCTCGCCGCTGCTGCGCCACAGAGGCGGTTGGTTCAAGGCATCAGAGGGGTTGGGCGTCGATGCGCTCCCCCCGACGCTCCTGGCGACGGTGGGCGCCGGCACCGCCGCCCGCCAGCGCGTCCTGTCGCCGACGGGCCAGCCGCAGCTCGTCGTTGGGATCCCGTTGCCGGCGGTGGACGGGGCGTACTTCGAGATCTACCAACTGGTCGAGCTCGACCGGACCCTGCGCATCCTCGTCAACTCCTCGATCGCCGCCGCCCTGGTCACGACGATCGCGGGGGCGACGATGGGCTGGTGGGCCAGCCGGCGGGTGCTCTCGCCCCTGGCCGCAGTGTCGGCGGCGGCGGCGGCCGTGGCCAGTGGGCGCTTCGACGTCCGCCTCGAGGAGTCGGGGGACCCGGAGCTGTCCCGCATGGCCAGCTCGTTCAACCAGATGACCGAGGCCCTCCTCGCCCGCATCCGGCGCGACGCCCGGTTCGCCTCCGACGTCAGCCATGAGCTCCGGTCGCCCCTCACCACCCTGGCCGCCGCCCTCGAAGTCGTCAACTCCCGGCGGGACGGGATGCCGGAGCGGACCCGTGTCGGGCTCGACCTGCTGAGCGGAGAGATCGGCCGCTTCGAGCGCCTCGTGGAGAACCTGCTGGAGATCAGCCGCATCGACGCCGGCGTGGAAGAGCTGGTCGTCGAGGACGTCGTGCTCGGCCAGTTCGTGCGGGAGGCCCTGCGGACCGGCCGCCAGCCGGCGCCTGAGATCGACCTTCAGGACGGTGCTGCAGAGACCGTCATCCGGGCCGACAAGCGGCGCCTGGAGCGGGTCCTGGCCAACCTGGCCGACAACGCCGATCGCCACGGCGGAGGGGTCACCCGGGTGGTCGTCGAGCGGGAGGGTGGCTGGGCCGGGTTCGCGGTCGAGGACTCGGGGGCCGGCGTTGCCGCCGACGAGCGGGAGCGGGTGTTCGAGCGGTTCTTCCGGGGCCGGGCCGCAGGCATGCGGGGGGCCGGCGAGGGCAGCGGCCTGGGCCTGTCGCTGGTGCGGGAGCACGTCGGGCTCCACGGCGGCCGGGTGTGGGTGGAGGACGCCGACGGCGGTGGGGCCAGGTTCGTCGTGCGCCTCCCGGTGGTTGCATGAGTGCCCGAACCCGGTGCGTGGTCGCCGCCGTCCTCCTCGTGGCCGCAGCGTGCGGGGTTCCCATCGACGACGCCCCCCGGCAGATCCCGGCCGACAGGGTCCCGTTCGAGCTTCTGAACCCGCAACTCACGCCGCCGACGTCCCTCCCCTGACGCGCGGTTTGTAACCGAACCGACACACAACCGCAGGGGGATCGTCCGACCGCCTCAGCGACGATGCCCAGGTTCGGATTTCAAACCGAGGAGGGGCATTTGTACGCAAGACGATTTGCCGCTGGCGCGTTCGCCAGCATCGCAGTGCTCGGCATGGCTGCGTCTGCCGCCTGGGCGTGCGTGTCCGGCCCGGTCGTCAACCTGTCGACGGTGACCGCCATGCCCGGCGAGGAAGTGACAGTGACCGGCACCGGGTTCCGCCAGGCTCACCCGGTCCAGATCCGCTGGAACGCCCTCGACGGCCCCATCGTCGCCGAGCTGGCCAGGCCCGAGAACCAGCTTGTCAACGCCACCTTCACGGTGCCGGCGGGGACGGCGCCGGGCAACTACGTCGTCATCGTCAGCCAGACCAACAATGGCGGCGCGTCACTGTCGCCGATCCGGGCCGTGCTGAACGTGGTTGGCCCGAGCGGGCAGGCCCCGGTCCTCGGCGCCGACCCGACGTCGGATGCCAGTGACCGGATTCCCGGGCTGGTCCAGTCCAGCAACGACGTCAGCACCGGCACACTCGCCCTGGTCGCCCTGGGCGTGGCCGGTATCGGAATGTTCGCCGCCGGCGTCGCCGCTCTGGCATCCAGCCGCCGGGGAGGTATCACGGCCGAGCCGGCCCGAGTCAAGAAGTAGGTTCCCTCAAACCGACACGACGGTCGGTGCCTATTTGGGCGCCGGCCGTTTTGTCGCGCCTGGCATTTCCCGATATGTCGGTTGGGTTACAGAAGTGCTGAACCGCTTGATTCTCGACCGGCCGAGGGTCAGGGTGCAGGCGAGCGATTGGTCTTCCCACGGGCTGCTCTTTTCTTGCCCACCTAAAGTCGTCCCCTGGGAAGACGATCGCTCTTCTTCGCGTCTGCGCTGCTCACAGGCACACCCGAAGACGTCGGCTGACGGGGCTAGGGCCGGCCGCCGCTGACCTGCACTTACGCAATTTGACTGCAGCGAGTGAGCCAGTAGCTGCGAATTGGGTCTACCGCATATCCACCTATTGCACCCAACGTTTCCAGGGAGGAGACTCACATCAGGTGGGCAGCCGACTGGCGTGATTACGCCGAAAACAGCAAAGGCAGGTAGCTCAGGAATGAACCTACGTAAGAAGGTAACGACGGTCTTCGGGGCGGCAGCGGCGGCGTCCGTGATCGCCGGCGCAGCCGCGTTCGCGTGCACCAACCTCGCCACCCTCAACCTCTCCAGCACCGCCGGCAAGGCCGGCGACTCCGTCACCGTCACCGGCTCCTCGTTCCGGGTGAACTCGCAGAACCTGTCGGCTTCCATCCCCGTGCTCCTGCGCTGGAACGGCGTCGAGGGCACCGAGCTGGCGAGCGTCATGCCCGACAGGGCCGGCAACATCTCCGCAACCTTCGCCATCCCCGAGGGCCAGCCCGGCTACTACGTGATCGTGGCCACCCAG
>CAYZMG010000116.1:0-10840 GCA_964479465.1 uncultured Acidimicrobiales bacterium | reverse complement strand
GGCCGTTGTTGAACTGGTAGGTGATGCCCGTCGCCTGCAGGACGGCGAGGCCGACGGTCATGTACCGGGTCCACTGGGTGATCTTCTTCTGCCCGACCGCACCCTGCTTCTGCCACTGCTCGATTTTCGGGATGACCACCGCCAGCAGCTGCATGATGATCGAGCTGGTGATGTAGGGCATGATCCCCAGGGCGAAGACCGCCATCTGGGTCAGGGCACCGCCGGAGAAGAGATTGAGGAAACCGAGCACGCCGCCCTCGTCGGCCTGGCGCTGCAGATCCTGGACGGCGGCGAAGTCGATGCCCGGGACGGTGATGTGCGAGCCCAGGCGGTACAGCAGGATGATGAACAGGGTGAAGAGGATCTTGTTGCGAAGATCCACGACCTTGAAGATGTTCTTCAGGCTGGAAAGCATGGGTCCTCAGGCTCGTCGGACGGCAGGGCGTTCAGGTTAGCGGTCAGCGATTGGAAAGGGCGTTGCCCGCGGCCGGCGGCCGACCGTGGCCGAACGGCAGGGGCAGCACCTCGACGGTACCGCCGGCAGCAGTAATCGCGGCCTCGGCCGACTTGGAGAAGCCGTGGGCCGACACCCGCAGGGTGCGGGTCAGCTCACCCCGACCGAGGACCTTGACCAAGCCGTGCTTGTGGACCAGGCCGTTGGCGCGGAGGGTGTCGGGGCTGACGACGTCGCCCTCGAACTGCTCGAGGGTGTCGAGGTTGACGACCGCGAACTCGACCCGGAACGGGTTGCGGAAGCCCTTGAGCTTCGGCACCCGCCGGCTGAGCGGCATCTGGCCACCCTCGAACCCGGGCTTGACCGAGCCGCGGGCGTGCTGGCCCTTGTGACCGCGGCCGGCGGTCTTGCCGCCCTTGCCGCCGATGCCCCGGCCGACGCGCTTGCGCTCCTTGGTGGAGCCGGGAGCCGGCTTCAGATCATGGACCTTCATGAGAGCTCCTCACCTGGTTCGACCGTGATCAGGTGGCTGACGTTGTGCAGCATCCCCCGCACGTCCTTCGTGTCGGGCAGGTTCGTCGTCCGCCCGATGCCATGCAGGCCGAGGGCCTTCATCGTCTTGCGGTGGACCGGCTTGGTGCCGATGGTGGACTTGACCTGGGTCACGCTGAGGCGAGCCATCAGGCCACCTCGACGGGGACGTGGGGGCCGCGCTGGGACTCCTGGTAGGCCTTGAGCAGGCCCGGAGGGGTGACCTCTTCGGGCGACTTGCCGCGCTTGCGGGCCACTTCGTCGGGGCGCATGAGGCCCTTGAGGCCGGCGACGGTGGCGTGGGCCACGTTGATCGCGTTCGACGACCCCAGCGACTTGGCCAGGATGTCATGCACGCCGGCCGACTCCAGGATGGCCCGGGCCGCACCGCCGGCGATAACGCCGGTACCGGGGGCGGCGGGCTTGAGCAGTACCCTGCCGGCGCCGCGCTCCCCGAGGATCGGGTGGGTGATCGTGCTGCCGGCCAGGGGGACGTCGAAGAGCTCCTTCTTGGCCTCCTCGATGCCCTTCTGGATGGCGGCGGGCACTTCCTTGGCCTTGCCGTAGCCGAGGCCCACCTTGCCGGCGCCGTCGCCGACGACCACCAGGGCGGTGAAGGAGAACCGCCGGCCACCCTTGACCACCTTGGCCACCCGGTTAATCGCGATGACGCGTTCTACATACGGGCTGTCTGCCATTTAGAACTCCAATCCTGCTTCGCGGGCGGCGTCGGCGACTGCGGCGACGCGGCCGTGATAGAGGTTGCCGCCCCGGTCGAAGACGACCTTGGTGACGCCGGCGGCCTTGGCCCGCTCGGCCACCAGCTGGCCGACGGTGGCGGCGGCGGACTTGTTGCCCGTGGGGCCCGACCGCAGGTCGGACTCCACGGTGCTAGCCGCGGCCAGCGTGCGGCCGGCGATGTCGTCGATAACCTGGGCGGTGATGTGCTTGTTCGACCGGAAGACGGCCAGGCGCGGCCGCTCGGCCGTGCCCCGGACAAGCTTGCGGACCCGGTAGTGCCTGCGCTCGCGGGCGACCTGCTTCTTCTTGGTGGAGAAACTCACTTCGCTGCCTTCCCTGCCTTACGCCTGACGACCTCGCCGGCGTAGCGGACGCCCTTGCCCTTGTAGGGCTCGGGCTTGCGGATGCTGCGGATGTTGGCCGCGACCTGCCCGACCGCTTCCTTGTCGATGCCGCGCACCGTGATTTTGGTGGGCGCCGGCGTCTCGAAGGTGATGCCCTCGGGGGCGTCGACGGAGACCGGGTGGCTGAAGCCGAGGGCCAGGTCGAGCTTTGCGGGTGTGGTGGCCGCAGCCCGGTAGCCGACGCCGACAATCTCGAGGTCGCGGGTGAAGCCGTCGGTCACGCCCACGACCATGTTGTTGACCAACGAGCGGGTCAGGCCGTGCAGGGCACGGTGCTGGCGCTGGTCGGTGGGGCGCTCCACGATCAGTTGGCCGTCGTCCTCGCGCACCGTGATGTCCCGGGGCAGGTCGCGCTCAAGCGTGCCCTTGGGGCCGGTGACCTTCACGTGGCGATCGGTGACTTCGATGGTGACGCCCGACGGCACGGGGATGGGACTCCTACCGATTCTCGACATGGCAGCCCCTCACCACACGTAGCAGAGGACCTCGCCGCCCACGCGGCGCTGGCGCGCCTCGCGGTCGGTGAGCAACCCCTGGCTGGTCGAGAGCACGGCGACGCCGAGGCCGCCGAGCACGCGCGGCAGGCTGTCGGCCTGGATGTAGACACGCCGGCCCGGCTTGGACACCCGGCGCAGGCCGGAGATCGTGGGCGAGCGGTCGTGGGTGTACTTCATGGTGATCTCCAGGATGCGGCCAGGACGGGTGCCGTCCTCGCTCACCTTGAAGTCGCCGATGTAGCCCTCGCGGCGCAGGATGGCGGCCAGGGCCTCCTTGAGCTTGGACGACGGCATGCGCACGCTGTCCTGGCTGGCTGTTGCCCCGTTGCGGAGGCGCGTCAGCATGTCGGCGATCGGGTCGGTCATCGTCATCGGGGGCCTCCTCTCACCAGCTGGCCTTGGTCACGCCGGGAACCTCGCCGGCGTGCACCATCTCCCGGAGGCAGATGCGGCACAGGTTGAACTTGCGGTAGACGGCGCGCGGCCGCCCGCACCGCGCACAGCGGGTATAGGCCCGCACCTTGAACTTGGGCTTGCGCTGCTGCTTCTTGATGAGCGCTGTCTTGGCCACGAAACTCCTCAGATCCCGTTACTGCGGGGCGTCAGCACGTGCGAACGGAAAACCGAAGACGTCGAGCAGGGCTCGACCCTCGGCGTTGGTGCGGGCGGTCGTCACGATGGTGATGTCCATCCCACGAACCTGGTCGATCTTGTCGTACTCGATCTCCGGGAAGATCAGCTGCTCATTGACCCCGAAGGTGTAGTTGCCGCGACCGTCGAATCCGTTGGGCGGCAGCCCCCGGAAGTCACGGATCCTGGGGATGGCCAAGGCGATCAGCCGGTCGAGGAATTCCCACATGCGGTCGCCCCGGAGGGTGACCTTGGCGCCGATGGGAACGCCCTCTCGCAGCTTGAAGGCGGCGATGGAGCGGCGGGCTCGGGTGACCAGCGGCTTCTGTCCGGTGATCAGGGTGAGGTCGGATACGGCGCCCTCGAGCAGGGACGCCTGCTGGGTGGCCCGGCCGACGCCCATGTTCACCACGATCTTCTCGAGGCGGGGGACTTCCATGATGTTGCCGAGCCCCAGGGACTCCTTCAGCTGGGTACGCAGCTCGGAGTCGTACTTCGTCTTCAGGCGGGGCCGCGCCGTGCTCGTCGTGGTGGCAGCGGTCTCGGTGGCCACTACAGGTCACCTCCACATTTCCGGCAGATACGGACCTTCTTGCCTTGGTCGTCGAACCGGTACCCGATGCGGGTCGGCCCGTCGGTGGGGCAGATGATGGCGACGTTGGACGCCGGCATCGGCATGTCCTTGTCGATGATGCCGGCCTGCATGGTGGCCCGAAGCGCCCGCTGGTGCTTCTTGGCCACGTTGACACCTTCGACGATGATCTTGCCTTCCTTGGGAAAGACGCGCATGATCTCGCCCTCGTCCCCGCGGTCCTTGCCGGTGAGCACCCTCACCCGGTCGCCCTTCTTCAGCTTCATCACAGAACCTCGGGGGCGAGAGAGATGATGCGCATGAACTTCTTGTCCCGTAGCTCGCGGCCCACGGGGCCGAAGATACGGGTGCCGCGCGGCTGCTGGGCGTCGTTGATCAGTACGGCCGCGTTCTCGTCGAAGCGGATGTAGCTGCCGTCGGGCCGGCGGTTCTCCTTCTTGGTGCGCACGATGACGCACTTCACGACCTCGCCCTTCTTCACGGCCGCGCCAGGGATGGCGTCCTTGACCGTGCCGACGATGATGTCGCCGATGGAGGCGTAGCGACGCTTGGAGCCGCCCAGCACCTTGATGCAGAGCACCTCCTTGGCGCCCGAGTTGTCGGCGACCCTGAGGCGGGTCTCCTGCTGGATCACTTTGCTGTCCTGACGTTCGCGAAGCTCACTTTGCACGCTCCAGGACTTCGACGATGCGCCAGTGCTTCAGCTTGGACATGGGCCGGGTCTCGCTGATGCGGACCCGGTCGCCGACCTTGGCCTCGTTGGCCTCGTCATGGGCGTGAATCCGCTTGGTGCGCTGGACCGTCTTGGTGTAGCGGCGGTGGCGGACGCGCTCGACAACCGCGACGACGGCGGTCTTGTCCATGGCCGAGGACACGACGACGCCCTCGCGCACCTTGCGCGGGTTGGGCCTTGTCTCATCGCTGGGACCCTCTACTCCGCTCAAGGGGCCGCTCGGGCCCTCGGTTGCTGCTGCGCTCCCGGCGTCAGCCATTCGTGTCTCCCTCGTTCTTTCGGCTGGCGGCCACGCGGGCCCGGCGGGACTCGTTGGCGGCCTGCCACTCGGCGTCGGCCTCGGCCTGGGCGGCCTCGGCGGCGGCGATCTCGTTCTCCCGGAGGAGTGTCTCGATGCGGGCGATGTCTCGGCGGAGCTGGCCCAAACGGGCGTAGTTGTCGAGTTGGCCGGTGACGTGCTGGAACCGCAGGTTGAACAGCTCCTGGCGGGCCTCGAACAGCCGGGTGACCAGCTCGTCGTCGCTCATCTCACGGAGCTCGGTGATGCGTGACGTCGCCATCAGATCTCCTCCGCCCGGACGATGATCTTGGCCTTGATCGGCAGCTTCTGGATAGCCCGGTTCATGGCCTCGCGAGCCAGGGGCTCGGCCACGCCGGCCAGCTCGAACATGATCCGTCCGGGCTTTACGACGGCCACCCAGTGCTCGGGGTTGCCCTTGCCGGAGCCCATGCGGGTCTCGGCCGGCTTCTCGGTGACGGGCTTGTCGGGGAAGATGTTGATCCAGACCTTCCCACCACGCTTGATGTGGCGGGTCATGGCGATACGTGCGGCCTCTATCTGGCGGGCGGTGATCCATCCCGGCTCCAGGGCCTGGATGCCGAATTCACCGAAGGTGATCTCGCTCCCGCCCGTCGCCTTCCCGGTCATCCGGCCGCGGTGCTGCTTGCGGTGCTTGACCCTGCGCGGCATCAACATGTCAGTCGTCCCCCGACCTGAAGTGGGGAGTCTCGTGGTGCTCGCGGGTGCGGCGCTCGATCTCCTCCTCCTCGGCGAGCAGGCGCTCGCGCTCGGGGTCGGCATCGGGGATGAGCGGCGCAGCGGTGATTTCGGCGTCGTCCAGCAGGGCGGCGTCGTCGGCACCCAGCACACCGTTGCCGGTGGGAGTGGCGCCGGTGGCGCTCCCCGGCTCTTCCTGGCCCGGCAGGCGGCGGCCGCCGCCGGCGGAGATGATGCGGCGCGGGCGGGCGGCGCCGCCCGAGGTCTCCCCAACGGCCATGGCCGCCTCACGGGAGATCTTGTCCTCGGTGGAAGTCTTGTAGGGCAGGATGTCGCCTTTGTAGATCCACGTCTTCACGCCGATGCGCCCGAAGGTGGTGCGGGCCTCGCGGAAGCCGTAGTCGATGTCGGAGCGGAGGGTGTGCAGGGGCACCCGACCCTCGCGGTACCACTCGCTGCGGGCCATTTCCGAACCGCCGAGGCGGCCGGAGCACTGCACCCGGATGCCGAGGGCGCCGGCCTTCTGGGCGGTCTGGACCGCACGCTTCATGGCCCGGCGGAAGCTGACCCGGCCGGCGAGCTGGTCGGCCACACCCTGGGCGATCAGGGCCGCGTCCAGCTCGGGCTGCTTGATCTCCTGGATGTTGAGCTGGATCTTCGGGTTGTTGCTCATCTTGGCCAGGTCGGCACGGAGGCGGTCGGCCTCGGCGCCGCGACGGCCGATGACGATGCCGGGGCGAGCCGTGTGGACGTCGACCCGCAGGCGGTCACGGGTGCGCTCGACCTCGATGCGGCTGATGGCCGCGTGAGGAAGCTGCTTCATGAGGTAGTCGCGGATCTTCCAGTCCTCGATGAGGTAGGCCTTGTAGTCCGTGTCGCTGAACCACCGGGACTTCCAGTCCGTGGTGACACCCAGGCGGAACCCGTAGGGGTTGACCTTCTGGCCCATTACTTCGACTCCTCTTCGCTGCCGTCCGGTGTGGAAGCCGTGGTCGTCTCCTGCTCCTCGGAAGTTGCGTCGCTGCTTTCGACGGCGGCGTCGGTGCTGCTTTCGACGGCGGCGTCGGTGCTGCTTTCGACGGCGGCGTCGGTGGTGGTGGTCTCATCCGTGGTGGTGACCGCCTCGCCGGTGTCGGCCAGCGCTTCCATCTCGGTCTCGGTCACGCCGGGCTCGGGGGGTGCCGCCGCCTCCGGAGCCGGCGTGCGCTCCTCGACCGGCCGCCGGGTGGGACGGCCGCGCTGCTCGGTGGCAGCCTCGCCGCCGGTGCGCCGGCGGCGGCGGTCGCCGGTGACGCCCTGGACCCGGCGGGCCCGGCGCTCCTGGAGCTCGCGGTCGGGCAGGCGGGAGACCAGCACGGTGATGTGGCACGTACGCTTGCGGATACGGGTGGCCCGGCCCCGGGCGCGGGGGCGCCAGCGCTTGAGCGTGGGGCCCTCGTCCGCGTAGCAGGCGGAAACAAACAGCTCATCGGCCACCATGGCGTGGTCGTGCTCGGCGTTAGCGACGGCCGAGTCGAGCAGCTTGCCGACGACGATGGCAGCGTCGCGCTCGCAGAACTTGAGGATCTCCCTGGCCCGCTCGGTGTCGTACCCGCGGATGAGGTCGAGCACCTGGCGAACCTTGTACGGGGAGATGCGGACGTAGCGGGCGACGGCTCGCGTGGAGGTGACCGGCGTCTTCACGGCCTGGGACCGGGACTCCGGCCGCCGGCGCATGACCGGTGCTTCGTTGAGCTTGGGACCGGGCACGGCTAGCGCCTCCCCGCCCGCTCCTGGCCGGCATGGAACCGGAAGGTGCGGGTGAGGGCGAACTCGCCCAGCTTGTGGCCGACCATGGACTCGGTGATGTACACCGGGACGTGCTTGCGGCCGTCGTGGACGGCGATGGTGTGGCCCACCATGTCGGGGATGACCGTCGAGCGGCGGGACCAGGTCTTGATGACCCGCTTCTCGCCGCGCGCGTTGAGAGCATCGACCTTCTTGAGAAGGTGGTCGTCGATGAACGGGCCCTTCTTGAGGCTGCGTGACACGGTTTCCCCTACCTCTGTGTGATCAACGTCGGGAGCCGCGCGTCCGGCGGCGGCGGATGATCAGCTTCTGGGACGGCTTGTTGGTGTTCCGGGTACGGCCCTCGGGCTGGCCCCACGGGGAGACAGGGTGGCGACCACCGGACGTCTTGCCCTCGCCACCGCCGTGCGGGTGGTCGACCGGGTTCATGGCCACACCCCGGCTCTGGGGGCGAACGCCCTTCCAGCGGTTGCGGCCGGCCTTGCCGACCGAGATCAGCTCAGCCTCGGAGTTGCCGACCTCGCCGATGGTGGCCCGGCAGTCGATGGGTACCCGGCGCATCTCGGTGCTGGGGAGGCGCAGGGCGGCGAAGTCGCCCTCCTTGGCCACCAGCTGGATGCTGGCGCCGGCGCCCCGGCCCATCTTGCCGCCGGCGCCCGGCTTGATCTCGACGTTGTGCACCGTGGTGCCGACGGGGATGTAGCGCAGCGGCATGGCGTTGCCGGGGCGGATGTCTGCCTTCTGGCCGCTCTGGAGCAGGTCGCCGACCCGCACCTTGGCCGGCGCCAGGATGTAGCGCTTCTCGCCGTCGAGATAGTGCAGGAGAGCGATGCGGGCGTTGCGATTGGGATCGTGTTCGATGGACGCGACCTTGGCCGGCACGCCGTCCTTGTCCCGCTTGAAGTCGAGGATGCGGTACTGGCGCTTGTGGCCGCCACCGCGGTGGCGAGCCGTCTTGCGGCCGTAGTTGTTGCGGCCACCGGACTTGGGCAGCGGCGCGAGAAGCGACTTCTCCGGCGTGTCGGTGGTGATGTCGGAGAAGTCGGAGACGGTCTGGAAGCGCCGGCCGGCGCTGGTGGGCTTACGCTTGCGAAGGGGCATGAGAAACGGGTCCCCTAGTTCTCGAAGAGGTCGATGCGGCCGCCGGCGGCGAGGGTGACGATGGCCCGCTTGGTGTTCGGGCGCTGGCCGAAGCCCTGGGACTTCCGGTTGCGCTTGCGCTTCCCCTTGCGGTTCAGCGTGTTCACCTTGGCCACTTGGACGTTGAAGATGGACTCGACGGCCTGGGAAATCTCGATCTTGGTGGCCCGGGGGTCGACGACGAAGGTGTAGACGCCGTCGTCGAGAAGGCCGTAGGACTTCTCGCTCACCACCGGGCGGATGATGATGCTGCGAGGGTCGTTCATTCGCTCTCCCCCTCTGCATCTGATGTGGTGGCGTCGGACGTGGGCGAACCGCCGGAGCCGGCGGGCAGGTTGTCCTTGGTGAAGACGATCCAGTCGCAGCACAACACGTCGTAGGCGTTGAGCTCCGACGGAAGGATCAGGTGGACCTTGGGCAGGTTCTGGAACGACTTGGCCGCATCCTCCTGCTCCCGGTCGAGGACCAGCAGAACCTTTCCGGTGAGACCGAGGGCCTCGAGGGCGATGCGGGCGTCGCGCGTCTTGGGCGCCGGAAAGTCCCAGCTCTCGACGACGACGACCTTGCCCTCAGCGGCCCGGTCGGAGAGGGCCGAGCGCAGGGCGGCAGCCACCATCTTCTTCGGGGTGCGCTGGGCGTAGCTGCGGGGCTTGGGCCCCATGGCCACGCCACCACCACGCCAGTGCGGCGCCCGGATGGAACCCTGGCGGGCCCGGCCGGAGCCCTTCTGGCGCCAGGGCTTGCGCCCACCACCGCGGACCTCGGCCCGGGTCAGGGTGCTGTGGTCGCCGGCGCGGATGCCGGCCAGCTGGGCGGTGACAACCTGATGCATCAGAGGGACGTTCGGCGTCACCCCGAAGACGTCGTCGGCGAGCTCAATCGAGCCCACGGACGCACCCGATGCGTTACGGATGTCGACGGAAGCCATGTCAGCCCTTCCCGTTCCGGCTGGTCTGCGTGGCAGTGGTGCGGACGGCGTCGCGGATCAGGACCAGCCCACCCCGTGGGCCGGGAACAGCGCCCTTGAGGAGGATGATCTGGCGGTCGGCATCGGCCTGCACGACTTCGAGGTTCAGGGTGGTCACCTGCTCGTGGCCCATGCGCCCAGCCATCTTGGTGCCCTTGAACACCCGGGCCGGCGTGGCGCAGGCGCCGATGGCACCGGGTGCGCGGTGCTTCTTGTGGGTGCCGTGGCCGGCGCCCAACCCCTTGAAGTTGTGGCGCTTCATCACGCCGGCGTAGCCCTTGCCCTTGCTGACGCCGGTGACGTCAACCTTCTCGCCCGCGCTCAGGATGGTGGCGTTGATCTCGTCGCCCACGGAGTACTGGCCGGCGTCGTCGACACGGAGCTCGACCAGGCGTTTGCCCGGCTCCACCCCTGCCTTGGCGAAATGACCCTGCTCCGGCTTGTTCAGCCGGGAGGGGCGCTGGGCGCCGAAGGTCACCTGCACCGCGCTGTAGCCGTCGCTCTCGGGCGTCTTCACCTGCACCACCCGGCACGGCGTAACCCGTACGAGGGTGACCGGAATGGCACGGTTCTGGTCGTCCCAGATCTGTGTCATGCCGACCTTCTCGCCGACGATCGCCTTCTTTGCCATGGCTTCGTGTCTGCCTCTGTGCCTTCCGAGAGCCGGAGGCTCTACGCGGAAGCTCCGCACGGGTCCAGCTGCGTGCGAAACGCAGTTACCGCCCGGCGGAGCGATGGGTTGGTTGCCTCGGTGTACCGAACTCGGCGACCCAGGACGTAGGAGTGGAGAGGGCAAAAGGCGCCCTGCTCATGAACTTGACGAGTATAGCGCCTGAGCGAACCCCCTCCGCCGGGGCTCGGTCGGGCAGGTCAGACCTGCTGGATCTTGATCTCGATATCGACGCCGGCGGGCAGGTCGAGGCGCTGCAGGGAGTCCACCGTCTTGGGGCTGGGCTCGAGGATGTCGAGCAGCCGCTTGTGGATACGCATCTCGAAGTGCTCGCGGGAGTCCTTGTCCTTGTGGGGTGACCGGATCACCGTGTAGCGGTGCTTCTCGGTGGGCAGCGGCACCGGCCCGCGCACCGTCGCCTGGGTGCGCAGCACCGTCTCCACGATCTTCTTTGTCGACTGGTCGACGATCTCGTGGTCGTACGCCTTGAGCCGGATACGGATCTTCTGAGCCACTCGGGGGTCAGCCTCTCACTTTACGATTTTCGTGACGCGGCCGGCGCCCACGGTACGGCCACCCTCACGAATGGCGAAGCGGAGACCTTCGTCCATGGCGATGGGGTTGATGAGTTCGACCTGCAGGGTGATGTTGTCGCCGGGCATGACCATCTCGGTGCCCTCGGGCAGGGTGATCTGG
>CAYZMG010000115.1:0-10885 GCA_964479465.1 uncultured Acidimicrobiales bacterium | reverse complement strand
GCGGAACCGCCGGCTCGACGGGCACCGGCACCGCTACCGGCGGGGCCGGTAGCGGCACGGGCGGCGCGGCTGGCGACGGTGGCAGCGCCTGCAACATCACGATCGCCGCAGCGACGACCGTCCCAGGCGGCGCTGGCGGCGCTGGCGGTGCCGGCGGTGCCGGCGGTGCCGGTGGCGCCGGTGGCGCCGGCGGCGGCGGTGGTGGCGCCGGCGGTGGTGGCGGTGCCGGTGGGGCCGGTGGCTCGGCTGGTACTGCCGGGGTGGCCGGCGTCGGGCTGCTGGCCCGCACTGGTGCCACGATGGGCCCGGTCATGCTGATGGCCATGGTTCTGACCGTGCTCGGCATGCTGATGTTCTTCGGCTCCCAGGGCCTGCCCGACCAGGCGGCCCGGAAGTTCGTCAGCCACCCGATGTTCCGCCCGGCCATGGCCGGCGGCGCCCGGGTCCTGCCCAGGGGTGCCTCGTCCCGCCTCGACGGCGCCGCTCTCGACGCCCTCGTCCACATGGACATGGATGGCGCCGGCGGCACGTCCTCGGCCGGTCCGCCGTCGGGGGGCCGGAGCAGCGGCGGCTGGAAGCGCCTATTCGACCAGCGTCCCTGGTAGCAGGTACAGCCACCGAAGACCTGAAAGGGCGCCCTCCGGGGCGCCCTTTCCGCGCCCCTACTCTTTGAACACGAAAAGGGCGCCCAACGGGCGTCCTTTGAGGTCCTAGTCCTTGAAGGACAAGGAGACGGCGAAGTCGCCGCCGGCGTCGGTCCACCAGCGGGTCATGGCCAGGTCGGCGTCGCCCAGCTCGGCCTCGACGCCCTCCCGGCGGAACTTGGCGCTGATCTCGGTGCGCATGGCCTCGCCGGCGGCGTAGTCGACGGTCAGGTCGAGGTCGCCGATCGTGACCGTGTGGGCGGCCGTCGCCCGCAACCACATCTCGATCCACTCCTCGTCGGGGTCGAAGCGGGCGACGTGGGCGAAGCCCTCGGGGTCGAAGTCGGCGCCGAGCTCCCGGTTCACGACGTGGAGGACGTTGCGGTTGAACTCGGCCGTGACGCCGGCGGCGTCGTCGTAGGCCGCCTCCAGCCGGCCGACGTCCTTGACCAGATCGGTGCCGAGCAGGAACGCATCACCGGGGACCATCAGGGCGGCCACCTCGGAGAGGAACTGGGCCCGGGCCTTGGGAGCCAGGTTCCCGATCGTGCCGCCCAGGAACGCCACCAGCCGGCGCCCGCCGCCGGGGATGGTGTGGAGGTGGTGCTCGAAGTCGCCCACCACCGCGGTGACGCCGGCCTGGGGGTACTCGGCGGCGAGCGTGGTCGCTGCGTCACGCAGCGTGGGCTCGCTGACGTCGAAGGCGACGATCCGCCGCAGCCGGCCGGCGCCGGCGAGGGCGTCGAGAAGCAGGTGGGTCTTCTCCGACGTGCCCGACCCGAGTTCGACGAGGGTGTCGGCGCCGGTGAGGCGGGCGATCTCATGGGCCCGCTCGGCGAGGATGCTCCGCTCGCAGCGGGTGGGGTAGTACTCCGGCAGGCGGGTGATCTCGTCGAACAGCTCCGAGCCCCGGGCGTCGTAGAAGTACTTGGGCGGCAACTCCTTGGGCACCGAGGTGAGGCCGGCGGCCACGTCGCGCTGGAGGGCGGCCCGCAGATCCTCCGGCCCCAGATGAACTTCCACATTGACGTTCGGAACCGTGGGGGTGCTCACAGATCCCTTGCACAGCGGAACCCGGAGAAGATCTGCCGGCGGATCGGGTAGTCCCAGTTGCGGAACGTGGTTCGCATGGCCAGGGGCGAGGTGGCCCACGACCCGCCCCGCAGCACCTTGTACCCGGAGTCGAAGAACACCTCGGAGTACTCCCGGTACGGGAAGGTGGCAAAGCCGGGGTAGGGCTCGAAGTCCGACGACGTCCACTCCCACACGTCGCCGATCATCTGGTGGCAGCCGTAGGCGCTCACGCCGGCCGGGTACGCGCCAACCGGCGCGGGACGGAACAGTGAGCCGCCGAGGTTGGCGCGGCCCGAGCGGCCGAGAGCGGGCGATACGGCCTCGACGCCGGTGTCGCCCCACGGCCAACGCCGCTTGACGCTCTCGGGCGACCACGACGCCGCCTTCTCCCACTCGGCCTCGGTGGGCAGGCGCTTGCCCGCCCAGCGGGCGTAGGCATCGGCCTCGTACCAGCACACGTGCTGGACGGGCTCGTCCAGGGGGACGTCCTCCCGCCAGCCGAAGCGCAGGCGCGACCAGCGGCCACCGCCCTCGGCCCGCCAGAACTCCGGCGCCTCCAGGCCGGCCTTCTCCCGCCACGCCCAGCCGTCGGTCGTCCACCACCGGGGCTCGTCGTAACCGCCGGCGGCGATGAAGGTGGCGAAGTCGGCGTTGGTCACCGGAGCGGCGTCGATCCGGAACGCCGGCAGGTCGACGACATGGGCCGGCCGCTCGTTGTCGTAGGCCCACGCCTCGTCGTCGGTGCCCATGACGAACGGGCCGGCGGGTACATCCACCTCGCCGGTGACGGGCCAGCCCGACGGCGGCGCCGGCGCCAGCGGGCGGTAGCCGGGCTCGCCCATGAGCTGGAGGGTGGCCAGCATGGTCTCGTCGTGCTGGTGCTCGTGCTGGACGACCATGCCGTAGACGAACCCGCCGGCCAGCAGTGGGCGCCCCCCGTCGAGTTCCACCACCTCCAGGGTGTCGAGCACCCGCCCCCGCACGTCGGCGATGTAGCGCCGGGCCTCAGCCGGTCCCAGGAGCGGCAGCGCCGGCCGGTTCGGCCGCGGGTGGCGGAAGGCGTCGTACATGTCGTCGAGCGAGGCGTCGATGGCCGGCGCCGCCGCCACCTCACGCAGCAGCCACAGCTCCTCGTAGTTGCCCACGTGAGCCAGGTCCCAGATGAGCGGGGACATGAGCGGAGAGTGCTGGTGGCGGAGGCCGTCGTCGTCGAGGGGGTCGAGGAGGTCGAGGGACCGCCGGCGCACCGCCTCCAGGTCCTCCGCCACTTTTTGGCGAACGTCCAAGCGGACCAGTGTGTCACCATCGACGAATGGATCTGCGCAGTCGTGAGGTGACGGGCGGTTTCGAGCGGGCGCCGGCCCGGGCCATGCTCCGGGCCGTCGGCATGACCGACGACGACTGGGACAAGCCCCAGGTCGGCGTGGCCAGCTCGTGGAACGAGGTCACGCCCTGCAACATGCCCCTCGACCGCCTCGCCAAGCGGGCCAAGGAGGGCGTGCGGGCCGCCGGCGGCTTCCCGCTGGAGTTCGTCACCATCGCCGTGTCCGACGGCATCTCCATGGGACATGAGGGCATGCGGGCGTCGCTGGTCAGCCGGGAGGTGATCGCGGACTCGGTCGAGACCGTCATGCATGCCGAGCGCTTCGACGCCCTGGTCACCTTCGCCGGCTGCGACAAGTCGCTCCCCGGCATGCTCATGGCCGCCGCCCGCCTCAACCTGCCCAGCGTGTTCCTCTACGGGGGCACGATCCTGCCCGGGCGGGGGGCCAAAGGCGAGGCCCTCGACATCGTCAGCGTGTTCGAGGCCGTCGGCGCCCACGCCGCCGGCGGGCTGACCGCCGAGGAGCTATCGCTCATCGAGCACAACGCCTGCCCGACCATCGGCTCCTGCGCCGGCATGTTCACCGCCAACTCCATGGCCTGCGTGGCCGAGGCCCTGGGCATGTCCCTGCCCGGCTCGGCCTCGGCGCCGGCGGTCGACCGCCGGCGTGACGACCTGGCCTACGCCAGCGGGCAGGCCGTCGTCGCCCTGGTCAACGCCGGCATCCGGCCCCGCCAGATCCTGACCACGGCCGCATTCCACAACGCCATTGCCGTGGCCAACGCCATCGGGGCGTCGACCAACGTCGTCCTCCATCTGCTGGCCATCGCCAACGAGGCCCGGGTCGAGCTGGACCTGGACGACTTCAACACCGTCGGACGGCGAGTGGCCCACGTGGCCGACATGAAGCCCCACGGCCGCTTCCACATGACCGACCTCGATGCCGTGGGCGGGGTGGCCGTCGTCATGCGCCAGCTCCTCGAGGCCGGCCTGCTCGACGGCGACTGCCTCACCGTCACCGGCCGCACCATCGCCGAGAACCTGGCCGCGCTGGACCCCCCGGCGCCCGACGGCACCGTCGTCCACACCCTCGACAACCCGATCCACGCCGCCGGCGGCCTGGCTGTGCTGCGGGGGTCGCTGGCCCCCAACGGGGCGGTGGTCAAGGTCGCCGGCATCGACGTGCTGCGCTTCGAGGGCAATGCCCGCGTCTTCGACGGCGAGGCTGCGGCCATGGAAACGATCCTGGCCGGCGGGATCGACGCCGGCGATGTGATCGTCATCCGCTACGAGGGCCCCAAGGGCGGCCCCGGCATGCGGGAGATGCTGGCCGTCACCGGCGCTCTCAAGGGCGTGGGCCGGGGGGGCGACGTGGCCCTCGTCACCGACGGACGGTTCTCCGGCGGCACCCACGGCTACTGCGTCGGCCATGTCGCCCCGGAGGCGGTCGACGGCGGGCCAATCGGCTTGGTCGCCGACGGGGATCGCATCATCATCGACGCCGGCGCCCGCACCATCGACGTGCTGGTCGACGAGGCCACCCTGGCCGCTCGCCGCCTGGAATGGAAGCTTCCCGAGCCCCGCTACACCACCGGTGTGCTCGCCAAGTACGCCCGCCTGGTGACCGGCGCCGACCGGGGAGCCGTCACCGAGCCCTAGTGCGCCCCTTCGCACTTCCCAGTGGCGTCTCGCCGGCTCTCGACGCTCCTGGCTGCGTTGCTCCTCGCCCCGAGACGGAAAAGGAGTCTCGGGGCTCCGGTGCGCCTTGCCAGCAACGCCGAGCGCTCGGCGTTCCATCCACCGGAAGTACGAAGTGGAGCACCAGAACAGCGTGAACGACGCCCGGATGGGGTAGTGTCCCGGCGGTAAGTGGCGGTACGTAGGCGAAGTGTGCGTAGGCGACAAAGTTGGCAGCCAGAGCGGGGAGTGCGGTTATGACACGGACGAAGAGTTCCAACAACTCGGTGGCGCGGCGGGTAGCCATTGCGTCCCTGACCGTGCTGGCCAGCAGCGGCATCGGCTTGGTCGCCGCGCCCATGGCCTTCGGCCAGATCGTCCTCAGCAGCCCGTTGCTGGGCAGCAGCCAGGGGACCACTGTCACCAACGCCGGCTCGGCCAGCGCCAACACGGGCGGCAACACCGCCGTGGGGAATGCCACGACGAACAACTCGACCGTGACCGGCGGCGGCGGCGGGCTGATCCCCGTCGAGGTCGGCCTGCTCGATGCCCAGACCAACAGCTCGACGGGCGAGGCCAACATCACCACCGGTGCCGCCACCGCCGTCGGCAACGACTCGGGCACCACGGTGGGCCAGTCGAACGCCTCCGGCAGCCAGGTGGGCAGCTTCCTCGCCGGCCAGCAGCAGGGCGCCGGCGTCACCAATGCCGGCTCGGCCAGCGCCAACTCCGGCGGCAACTCGGCCACCGGCAACACGGCCCAGAACAACACCACGGTCACCCAGGACGTCGGCGGCGGCCTGCTCGGCGTCGGCGTCAGCCTGGGCGGGGCCACCAACAACTCCACCGGCACCGCCACCATCAACACCGGGGCAGCCAACGCCACCGGCAACAGCTCCGACACCACCGTCGGCCAGTCCTCGGTCCAGGGCGGCGGCCCCGGCTTCGGTGGCCCGGGTGGTCCCGGTTCGCTGGTTCGGCCCGGCGTGGGCGCAGTCGCCGGTCTCGGTGGCGCCGGCGTGGGCCCGGCGCCCTGCAGCGCCGGGCGGTTCGGGTCGTTCCAGAACGTGAACGTGCGCAACCAGGGCCAGGCCGAAGCCAACACCGGCAACAACGTCGCCATCGGCAACGCCTCCCAGAACAACTCCACGGTGAACGGCCAGACCGTCTCCGGTGGCCTCTTGGGCGTCGGCATCAACATCGGCGGCCCGGTCAACAACTCCTCGGGCACGGCGGTCATCAACACCGGCCCCGCCACCGCCGTCGGCAACGACTCCAGCACCGAGGTCGGCCAGACCCAGGGCTGCCCGCAGGTCGCCCACCTGACCGCCGCCGGTCGCCCCGGCGTCATCGTTCCCGGCGGCCAGGTGGCACGGACCGGCACCCTGGCTCGCACCGGCCTCGACACCGGCGACCTCGGCATGCTCGCCGGCGCCCTGCTCGGCGCCGGGATGCTGTTGGTGGCCTCCCAGCGCCGGCGGATGGCCGCGGCCCGTTCGGCCGCCGTCCCCATGGCCGGCTTCGGGCTCGGCCTCGGCGGCGACGACTGGGACCGCCCCGTCAGGTGATGTTGGCCGGGCGCCGCCTCCCGGGCGGCGCTGTCTTGCTCTCCTGCTCGGGGGCGTGTCACACTGATTTCCTTATGAGCCGCTTTCGCGCCCTCGTACTTCTGACCTAGCGCACGCCTCCACCAGACGCGTGCGCCGAACGACCTCCCAGACGGGAGGTCGTTTTCTTTCCCGGACCGGTCGTTACCGAAGGAGACCCGATGAAGCTGAACGGGGGCCAAGCCCTCATCAAGAGCCTGGAGATGGAAGGCGTCGAGGTCGTGTTCGGCCTGCCCGGCGGCGCCATCCTCCCGGTCTACGACCCCATCATCGACTCGCCGATCCGCCACATCCTGGTGCGCCACGAGCAGGGCGCCGGCCACATGGCCGAGGGCTACGCCCACGCCACCGGCCGTCCCGGCGTGGCCATGGTCACCAGCGGGCCGGGGGCGACCAACATCGTCACCCCCCTGGCCGACGCCATGATGGACTCGATCCCGATCGTGGTCATCACCGGCCAGGTGCCCAGCGCGGCCATCGGCACCGACGCCTTCCAGGAGTGCGACATCGTCGGGGTGACCCGCTCGGTCACCAAGCACAACGAGCTGGTGACGTCGGCCCAGGACATCCCCCGCATCATCCACGAGGCCTTCCACATCGCCACCACCGGCCGCCCTGGACCGGTGCTGGTCGACATCCCAAAGGACCTCGTCGACCCCAACAACCCCAACTCGGCCATGGAGTGGTACTGGCCGGATTCCGTCGACCTCCCCGGCTACAAGCCCACGGTCAAGGGCCACCCCCGCATGATCCGGGAGGCGGCCAAGCTCATCGCCGAGTCTCAGCGCCCGGTCATCTACGCCGGCGGGGGCATCCTCAAGGCGCGGGCCGCCGAGGCCCTGCGGGAGCTGGCCGAGCTGACCGGCATCTCGGTGGTCACCACCCTGATGGCGCGGGGCGCCTTCCCCGACTCCCACCCGCTGTGCCTGGGCATGCCCGGCATGCACGGCAACTACACCGCCATCACGTCCATGCAGCAGTCCGACCTGCTGATCGCCCTGGGCTCCCGGTTCGACGACCGGGTCACCGGCAAGGTGGGCGCTTTTGCCCCCGGGGCCAAGATCATCCACGTCGATGTCGACCCCGCCGAGCTGGGCAAGGTGCGCCGGCCCGACGTCCCCATCGTCGGCGACTGCAAGGCCGTCATCGATGAGCTGATCAAGGCGGTGCGGGAGATTGGCATGCCCCAGCCCGACCGTTCCGAGTGGGATGCCCAGCTCAAGCAGTGGCAGGCCCTGCACCCGCTCCACTACGACCAGGGCTGGGGCGAGGGCGACGCCCTGAAGCCCCAGTTCTGCATCGAGCAGCTGCGTGACGGCTCTCCCGAGGACACCATCGTCGTGTCCGGCGTCGGCCAGCACCAGATGTGGTCGAGCCAGTTCTGGCGGTTCAACCACCCCTACACCTGGATCAACTCGGGTGGGCTCGGCACCATGGGCTTCGCCGTCCCCGCCGCCATCGGCGCCAAGGTGGGCATGCCCGGCCGCACGGTCTGGGCCATCGACGGCGACGGCTGCTTCCAGATGACCGCCCAGGAGCTGGTCACCGCGTCGGCCGAGCGCATCCCGGTGAAGGTCGCCATCCTCAACAACGCCTACCTGGGCATGGTCCGCCAGTGGCAGGAGCTGTTCTACGAGGAGCGCTACAGCGAGGTCTACCTGTCGCCCGACCTGCCCGACTACAAGATGTGGGCCGAGGCCATGGGCTGCGTGGGCATGCGGGTCGAGCACCCCGACGAGGTGGCTGCCGCCGTCGAGAAGGCCAACTCCATCGACGACCGCCCCGTGGTCATCGACTTCCGGGTCGACTGGACCGAAAAGGTCTACCCGATGGTCGCCGCCGGCACCTCCAACGACAAGGTCATCCTGGGCCCGGAGATGGGCGAGGGTGGACATTGATTTCGCCGTCGCAACCAGAGGTTGCTCGGCGAGGCAGCTGCGCTCCAGCGTCCGGGCGGAGCCCGGACGCCTCCGCCGTTCCTTCTTTGGCGGGCTTCGCCCGCATGGGCCCCCAGCCGGAGGGGCCGCCTCCGGCGGCGCCGGCGGCCGGCGGCCCGGAAAGGCCTGACCATGACTAATCCGCCCTCTCCCCGCCATCACATTCTCTCTGTGCTCGTGGAGAACAAGGCCGGTGTGCTGGCCCGGGTCTCCTCCCTCTTTGCCCGGCGGGGGTTCAACATCTACTCCCTGGCCGTGGCGCCGACCGATGACGAGCGCTTCAGCCGCATCACCATCGTGGTCGACGTGGAGTCCACGCCCCTCGAGCAGGTCACCAAGCAGCTGTTCAAGCTCATCAACGTGGTCAGGATCAGCGAGCTCGACCCGGCCGTCGCCGTCGAGCGGGAGCTGATGATCCTCACCGTCAACGCCGAGCCCGGCACCCGCGGCCAGGTCATCGAGCTGGTCGACGTGTTCCAGGGGCGCATCGTCGACGTGGGCAACGACGCCCTCACCGTCGAGCTCGCCGGCCCGCCGTCGAAGCTCGACGACTTCGAGGACCTCATGCGGGCATACGGTATCGGCGCCCTCCAGCGCACCGGCCGGGTGGCGCTGCCCAAACTCGAACGCACCCCACATCGTTTGCGTTCTCTCGGAAAGGTGGGTTAACCCCAATGGCCAACATCTCCTACGAGAAGGATGCCGACGCTGCGCTCCTCGCCGGCCGGCGGGTCGCCGTCATCGGCTACGGCTCCCAGGGCCACGCCCACGCGCTCAACCTGAAGGAGTCGGGGATCGACGTGCGGGTTGGCCTGCGCGAGGGATCGGCGTCCCGGGCCAAGGCTGAGGCCGCCGGCCTGCGGGTCACCACGGTCGCCGAAGCCACCTCTGAGGCCGACGTGGTCATGATCCTGCTGCCCGACACGGAGCAGAAGTCCGCCTACGAGGCCGATATCGAGCCCAACCTGGTCGACGGCGACGCCCTGTTGTTCGCCCACGGCTTCAACATCCGCTTCGGCCAGATCAAGCCCCCGAGCGGCATCGACGTGGGCATGGTGGCCCCCAAGGGGCCCGGGCACCTGGTGAGGCGCACGTATGAGTCCGGCGGCGGCGTGCCGGCGCTGATCGCCGTGTCCCAGGACGCGTCGGGCAAGGCTCGGGCGCTGGCCCTGTCCTACGCCCATGCCATTGGCGCCACCCGGGCCGGCGTGTTGGAGACAACCTTCGAGGAGGAGACCGAGACCGACCTGTTCGGCGAGCAGGTCGTGCTCTGCGGCGGTATCACCGAGCTGGTCATGGCGGGATACGAAACCCTGGTCGAGGCCGGCTACCAGCCCGAGTCGGCCTACTTCGAGTGCCTGCACGAGCTGAAGCTCATCGTCGACCTCATGTACGAGAACGGCATTTCCGGCATGCGCTTCTCGATCTCCGACACCGCCGAGTACGGCGACCTCACCCGTGGCCCCCGCATCATCAACGAGGGCACCCGGGCCGAGATGAAGAAGATTCTCGGTGAGATCCGCGACGGCAGCTTCGCCGAGGAGTGGATCGCCGAGAACCGGGCCGGCCGCCCCCGTTACAACGAGCTCAAGGCCAAGGGCCAGGAGCACCCCATTGAGAAGGTCGGCGCCGAGCTGCGGGCCATGATGCCCTGGATCGCCGCCGGCAAGGCCCGTCCCCAGGACGTGTCCGGGGGGTAGTCCCTCGTTCTGGCCTGCAGACGGCCGGCGCCTGCGCGGCGAACTGCAGCCAGATCGCCGGTGATGAGCGAGATCTACCTCCTCCGGTCCGGGCGTTTCGCCTTCGAGCGCACCAACGGCCTGGAAGGCTTCATGCTGGCCGACCCGTTCGAGGAGCTCTTAACCCGTATCGCCAAGGACTACCTCCAGGGCGTGTGGTCGGCGCTGGCGACCGTCCTGCATGCGAACGGGTTCGACGCCGGCACCCTGACCTGGGATGCCAGCCCCCCGACGTACACGGCGACGAGCCCCCTGCTCGACGCCGACTCGCCCCTCGCATACCTGGGATGGGTGTTGCCGGCAGGCCCAGGGCCGTCCCTCTGGGCCGGCCCCTACGAGCTGAGTCCCTGGGGCGAGTCCATCGGCCGGGACCTTGCGGCGGCTGCGGTGCCGGTCTCCATCTCGGGGTGCCGATATCCGCGCTTCGGTGTCCGGCGGGTGGTCGACGGAGTGGAGCTGGTACGGGTGGCGCCGGATGACGTCGAGGCGGGATTGGAGCTTGTCATCGCCCGCTGCACCGACGACCCGGCCGACTGGACGCCCGGCGGCGGCTACGGCGCCGGCGTCCTCGGCGAGGACGTCTCGGGGCTGGTCTCACTAGGGCGAGCGTTGCAGCTTGTCGTGGGCCACGACACGGTCTCCTGCGTGACGCCGGAGACGACACTCACCCATCCTTCGCCCCGGGCCACGCCCGGGCGTATGTACGCCGCCATGCGGCCCACCGCTCGACCTGGCGACAGCAAGCCGGACCTCACCGGTCGAACTGACTGCACTGGCGGTCGTATCCGACCGTCACTGCAGTCAGTTCGCTTGGGTGCGTTGGCCCCGGACGCGACTCTGCCGGGCCCGAGGGCCCGGCAGACGTCAGCGGTACTACTTGTGG
>CAYZMG010000114.1:0-11339 GCA_964479465.1 uncultured Acidimicrobiales bacterium | reverse complement strand
GCCGAAGGAGTGGTACGTGCCGACGGTGACGTCGGCATCGGAGCCCAGCTCCTCGCGGACCTTGGCCTTGAGGTGGGCAGCCGCCTTGTTGGTGAAGGTCAGCCCCAGGATCTGATCGGGCCGGGCTTGGCCGGAGGTCACCAGGTAGAGGATGCGCCGGGCCATGACGGTGGTCTTGCCGGTGCCGGCGCCGGCCACCAGGAGCTGCGACGACGCCTCGGCCTCGACAGCGGTGACCTGCTCGGCGGTCAGCTCGAAGCTCACTGGTCCACCACCTGACGACCCTCGCGCTGGAGCGGGCACAGGCGGTGGAACGAGCAGTTGCGGCAGGCCGCGGCCACCGACGGCTCGAACCGCTCGTGGCGGATGTCGTCCGCCGCGCCCAGCACCCGCGCCGTCGTGGTCTCGGCGTGGCCGGCGAGGATGGGCTGTTCGAGGGCGTGCATGGTGCGGAGGTAGAGCAACTGGAGCTGGCGGGGCGGGCCGAACGCGGCCAACTCCGGGTCGAGCGTGGCGGCCAGGTGGTAGACGGCGAGCTGGAGGTCGTCCGGCAGTGAGTGGCGGGGGGGCTCGGTGCGGCCGGTCTTGTAGTCGATGATGCGGATGCCGTCGTCGGTGCGGTCGATGCGGTCAATGGCGCCGACGAGGCGGACGTCTCCCACCTGGATGTCGAACTCGTGCTCGACCTTCAGGACCTGCCGGCGATCCAGGCTCTGGCCCTCGCTCTCCCACCACACCTCCAGCATGGCGTAGTAGTCCCGCCGGCACTCCTCGATCTGGGGCCGGTACCGGGCGATGTCGTCACGCCAGTGGTCGACGGCGATGGCCAGGAGAACGCCCCGGTCGTACTCGCCCTCGCGGTCAGGGCGGAGGAACTCGGCCAGCACCGCGTGCACCATGGTGCCGAGCAGCATCGCCGGGCCGGCATCGTCCTTCACCCGCAGGCCGTAGTGGTAGGCGTAGCGGAGGGGGCAGTCGACGTAGGTGGAGAGCTGGCTGGCGGAGAGGCACAGGTCGCCGCCGGGGAAGACGCTCACGGGGTTGGCGGTGGCCGGGCGGGAGGCCGGCGCCGGCCCCCGGAACGCGGGCGCCTTCTCTTCCTGGCGGGGCCAGTCCTCCACGAAGCGGCTGAGCAGGACGCCTGGCTCGGGCGCAGCGGTGGCGACGAGGCGGGCGGTGGCCCGCGAGCAGGCGGCCAGGAAGCGCCGGCGCTCCTCGGCCAGGGATGCCTGGCGGGCCTCGGCCGGCGTGGCCGGCGCCGGGTCGAACAGCGGGGCCCGGCCCCTCAGGCGGGGGAGGGTGCCCTCCACGCAGCCGGCGACGACCACCGTGTGCCACTGCTGGCCGGCGGCGCCGGCGATGGAGGTGACGGTGACCGCCTCGCCGTCGCCGCCGCCGGCCGGCGTGCGCCAAGGGTCGGGGGTGACGTCGCCGTCGTCGAGGCCGGCGAGCAGGCCGGCGAGGCGCTCCGACGGGTCGTGCTCCGCCCGGCGCTCGAGCCGATCGAGGAAGGCGACGACGGCGTCGAGCGAGGCATCGTCGGCGGCCACGAGGTGCCCGAGCCCCCGTTCCCAGACGGTGAAGGCCAGCTCCGCCGGCGTGGCCGCCGGCGTGAGGGTGGCGATGTCGTCCCGCAGCGCGGCCAGGTCGTCCTCGCCCAGCACGGACACGGGCGAGACGAGCAGCCGGCCGAGAGCCCCGACGTCGCCGGCCGCCCATCGCAGCACGTCGACAATGGCCGCCACCGCCGGGTCCTCGGCGCCGGCCCCAAGCGCCGGCCCCGGCGCCACCGGGATGCCGTAGCGGCTCAGGGCCCGGGCCACCGACCGGCCGTGGCGGGATGCGTTGCCGACCAGCACGGCCATCGCCGACCACGCCACGCCCTCCGACCGGGCGGCCAGCAGCTCGCCGGCCACGGCCTCGGCCTCGGTGGAGGGGTGGCGGCAGGTGATCAGCACGCCGGCGGCAGGCCGCCGGAACGGCTCGTCGAGGGTGACGTCAGCTGGGGTTTCGTCCGACACGACCACGGCCTCGCCGCCGACCGCGGCCAGGAGGTCGTTCATGGCCACGTCATGGTCGTCGACCAGCACGTGGGCGTACCGCCCCGACTGGGCGACGCCAGCCGCCTGGGCGATCAGCCGGACGCGGTCGACCTCGTGGCGATCGGCAAGCACCGCGTCGTACCGCTGCGCGAACCGGTCCAGCTCCGGGCTCTCACCGGGCGCCAGGCGCAGGAGGGCGCCGGCCACCTCGCCGGCGAAGGCGGCCCGGCCCAGGTAGTGCCCGTACTCGGGCCAGTCCGACGGTGACTCGCTGGCCAGCAGCCGGTGGACCAGGGCCCGCTGCTCCGAGGTCGACAGCAACCGCACCGGCCCTCGCGCCCGGGTTACGAGGTCGAACGCGACGCCGAACCAGGTGGTGATGGGGAGGGCGTCGAACCCGCCCGACAACGCCGGCAACACGGTGTGGCGGAACCGGGTGGCCGCCGCCCGGTCGTGGCACACCACCAGCACCGACGACGGCCGCACTCCGCCCTCCACGAGGCGCAGGTACCGCCTGACCAGGGCCGTCGTCTTCCCGCAGCCGGGCCCGCCGCCCACTCGTAGCGCGCCGGCGCCGTGCTCCACGATCCGGCGCTGGGCCGCCGTCAACTCCATGCGACCGAGCGTAACGAGGAGGTAGGACACCGTGGAGCGTGGGACCATGGTGGTCGATGGCGATCGTCGACACTGACGCCGATCGGGAGCTGGAGCTGGCCGGCAGGGCGCTGGAGGCGTTCGACGCCCAAACCGCGTCCGGGCACCTGTCGGCCGCCATCCGATCCCTCACCGCCGCCGGCGACGTCCGGCGGGCCGCGCTCGTCTGCGCCCGCCTGGGCGACCTCTACGGCAACGCCATGGGCAATGGGACGGCGGCGCGAGCCTGGTTCGTGCGGGCCACGCGGCTGATCGAGAACGAGCCGCCGTGCATCGAGCAGGGCTGGGTGGCGGTGGCGGCCATGGGCTGCGACGTCGATGATCCCGCCGTGCTGCTGGATCGGGCCCAGCTGGCCCTGGACCGGGCCCGGCAGTTCGGCGACGTCAACCTGGAGACCAAGGCGCTGGCCGACGCCGGCCTGGCCTGCGTGCAGGCCGGACGGGTGGCCGAGGGCATGGCCATGCTGGACGAGGCCATGGCCCTGGCCTGCGGGCCGGCGGACAACTTGGACTCGGTAGGCAAGTCCGTGTGCTCGTTCTTCACCGCCTGCTACTTCGCCGCCGACTTCGACCGGGCGGGCTCCTGGGCCGACACCCTCCGCCGCCAGGGCCTGCTCGGGAAGGCGGCGGGGCCGGCGCTGTTCCTCAGCAGCCACTGCGACAGCGTTCAGGCCACCGCCCTGTGCGAGCTCGGGCGGTGGGGCGACGCCGAGGCCATGCTGCTGCGCGCCATCGAGGAGTTCGAGGCCGGCATGGGGATGCCGAGCTGGCATCCGGCCATCGCCCTGGCCGAGCTCCGCATCCGCCAGGGCCGCCTGGCGGATGCGGAGATGCTGCTGCTGGGCAAGGACGGATTCCTGCAAGCCCTGCTCCCCGCCGCCCATCTCCACCTGGCTCGCGGCGACCTCGCCCTGGCCCGGGCCACCGCCACGCGCGGCCTGCGGGCCATCGCCGGCGACCGGCTGCGGGCCGCCGACCTCCTCGCCGTGCTGGTGGACACCGAACTGGCGGCCGGCGACCTCGCCGCCGCCAACGCCGCATGCGACGATCTGGTGGAGCGAGCCGAGGGACTCGACATCCCCGGGCTGCAGGCGAGGGTGGCTGCACTGCGCGCCAGGGTCCTCGCCGCCGGCGGCGACGCCGGCCATGCCATCGGCACGATGGAGGCCGCGCTCGACCGGCTGCCGCCGGCGGGAGTGCCGTTGCTCCGAGCCACCTTGCTGATCGAGCTGGTCCGGCTCCACGTCCAGGCCGGCAACCGGGCTGCGGCCACGGTGGAAGCCGGCAGGGCGATGGCGGCGCTGGCCGATCTCGACGTCGTCCTCCGCCCCGACGACGCCGCGCTGCTCGAGCGCGTCGCGAGGCTGGCGAACAGCCCGTCCCCGCGCCGGGCGACGCTCAGCCGCGAGGACCGTTGCTGGGTCGTCTCCTTCGGCGACCTCCGGTGCCGGTTGGCGGAGACGAAGGGGCTGCGCTATGTCGCCGAGCTGGTGGCCAACCCCGGCGTCGAGCGCCACACCCTCGACCTTGTCGACAGGGTGGAGGGCGTGGGGGCCGGCGACGGGGCCGTCGACCGGCGGGCGCTCGGCGACGCCGGCGAGCTGGTCGACGCCAAAGCCAGGACCGCCTACCGCCACCGCATCGAGGCGTTGCGGGCCGAGATCGACGACGCCCTCGACGCCG
Source organism: uncultured Acidimicrobiales bacterium (assembly GCA_964479465.1). Lineage (GTDB taxonomy): Bacteria > Actinomycetota > Acidimicrobiia > Acidimicrobiales > AC-14 > CADCTB01. The sequence continues at coordinate 6,960 of CAYZMG010000114.1, read as the reverse complement.
GCACCGAGAACCGGGCCGAGAAGCTGCAGGCCGAGCTCGACGAGCTCGTCGCCCACCTGGCCCAGGCCTTCGGCTTGGGCGGCAGGAGCCGGCGGGCGTCCTCGACGGTGGAGCGGGCTCGCTTGAACGTCACCCGCGCCATCCGGGCGGCCACGGCCCGGGTGACCGAGGCCCTTCCCGACGCCGGACCAATCCTCGATCTCCGCCTCCGCACCGGCATCTACTGCGCCTACGAGCCTGAGGAGGGCGACGAGGTCCGCTGGTCCGTTCAGACCTGACTGAACGGCATCTCCTCCGGCTGAACGCCCTGGTGGTGGAACCCACCTACGACCAGGAGATGTTGCGATGGATGCTCCCTACCAGGCCGGCCCCGACGTTCACGTCCTCCCCACCAACCTGCCTCTCCCCGGCGCAGGCGTCGTGCTGCCGATCAACGCCTACATCCTGCGAGCGGAGGAGCCGGTGCTCATCGACGCCGGCATCGGCGTGGACGGCGACGACTTCCTTGACGCGGTGGCGTCGATCGTCGACCTGAACGAGCTGCGCTGGGTGTGGCTGACCCACGATGACGCCGACCACACCGGAAGCATCCAACGGGTGCTCGAGGCCGCGCCCAACGCTCGCCTGGTGACGCATGCCTTCAGTGCGATGCGCATGGCGACGTGGTGGCCGGTGCCCTTCGAGCGGGTGCACGCCATCCGCCCCGGCGATCGGGTGCCCGTCGGCGACCGGACCCTTCGCGCCGTTGCCCCGCCACTGTTCGACAACCCCATGTCGATCGGGCTGCTCGACGAGGCCACAGGCTCGCTGTTCTCGGTCGACTCCTTCGGCGCCCTCCTGCCCGAGGCCACCGAGGACGCGGCCGAGGTGCCGCACGAGGCCCTGGCCGGCGGCATGCTGGCGTGGGCGCTCTCGGACTCCCCGTGGGCACACCTCGTCGACCGCCAGCGGTTCGACCAGGTCCTGGCCGGCGTGCGCGCCCTGCAGCCGACCCGCATTTTCTCCTCCCACCTGCCGGCGGCGACGGGGACTTCGCTGGAGCACTTCCTCCAGGTGCTCGGATCGGTGCCCGACGCCGAGCCCCTCCTGGCCCCGAATAACGAGGAGTTCGGGCACATGCTTTCTGCCATGCTGGCGGCCCCATGATCGTTGTGAACGTGGAGATGGCGGCGGCCTGGGACGGCGCGGAGGGGGAGCAGTGGGCGGCCCACGCCGACCGCTACGAAGCGACCGGGATTCGCTACGGGGAGGCCCTCCTTCAGGCCGCCGCCGTCCAGCCGCCCGACACGATCCTCGACATCGGCTGTGGCACCGGCTCCTCGACGCTGGACCTGGCGCGCATGGCGCCCTCAGGCTCGGTTCTGGGGGTCGACCTCTCGACCAGGATGCTGCAGCACGCCCTCGCCGCGGCCGAGAGGGAGGGCCTCACCAACGTCACCTTCGAGCAGGCCGACGCCCAGGTCCACCCTTTCCCGGAAAGCGCCTTCGACGTCGCTGTCAGCTCCTTCGGCGCCATGTTCTTCGCCGATCCGGTGGCCGCCTTTGCCAACGTCCACCGGTCGCTGCGCCCGGGTGGCCGCTTGGCCATTGTCGCCTGGCGGGAGTTCGCCGACAACGAGTGGATCACCGCACTTTGCGACGCGCTGGCATCGGGACGGACGCTTCCGATTCCCGCCGCCGGTGCGCCTGGTCCCTTCGGCCTCGCCGATCGGGACTACACGGACGGCGTCCTCGCCGCAGCCGGGTTCGTGGACGTCGCGTTCGAGAAGGTGGAGGAGCCGATTCTCCTCGGTGCCGACGCCGACGACGCATACTCGTTCGTGTCGACGTTCGGGATGACCCGAGGGCTCACCCACGATCTCGACGACGCAAGCCGAGCGGCGGCGCTGGAGGCACTGCACGCCTCCCTGCGCGCTCACGAGACCAGCGACGGCGTCCTGTTCGGTGGGTCGGCGTGGCTGGTGCGCGCCGCCCGTGCCTAGGCCCACTGGCCCCGCCGGACCAGCACCTCCTTGAGAAGGGTCGGCCGGTCGGTCATGATCCCGTCGACGCCGAGGTCGAGCAGGCGGTCCATCTCGACCTCGTCGTTGATGGTCCAAACGTGGACGGGTAGCCCAGCGCGGTGCGCCCCGTCCACGAACCGCCGGTCGACGAGCAGGATGCGACCCTGGCGCACCGGCACTTGGGCACAGGCGCCGGGCAGGTCGCACGGCCGGCTGCGGTAGCCGGCGCGGCGGAGGCGGGCGATGTCCATCGGGCCGATGGCCGTGCACACCCGGCCGTTGGTCATGGTGCGGAACCGGGCCAACCGCTTGCCTGAGAACGAGGCCACGCACACCCGGTCGTGGGTCTTCGTGCGCTCGATGACGCCGACCAAGGGGGCCACGCACGCCTCGTGCTTAAGGTCGATGTTGACCCGCACGTCGGGCCAGGCGGTCAGCAGATCCTCCATGAGGGGGATGCCGGCGTCGCCCAGGCGGGCTTTGCTGACGGCCTCCCAGGGGAGTTGGGCGATGATCCCGTGGCGGTCGGTCACCCGGTCGAGCACGGGGTCGTGGAAGGCGACCAGCACGCCGTCGGCGGTGGCGTGGGCGTCGGTCTCCAGGTACCGGTAGCCGAGGCCGACGGCGTGCTCGAACGCCGGCATGGTGTTCTCCGGGTGCTCGGAGGCGCCGCCGCGGTGAGCGAAGGGGATCGGCCCGGGATGGTCCAGGTAGGCCCAGGACGTCACTCGGCGGGTGCCGCCGGGGCCGGCGCCGGCGCCGGCACGGGCAGGAAGATCGCCGACCGGTAGTAGGCCAGCTCCTTCACGCTCTCGCGAATGTCGTCCATGGCCCGGTGGCCGCCGGCCTTGGCCGGCGCTGCCTTATGTGCCTCGGGGTACCAGCGCCGGCACAACTCCTTCACCGTCGACACGTCGACCGACCGGTAGTGGAACCAGTTGTCGACCTCGGGCAGGTAACGGGCGAGGAACCGGCGGTCGGTGGCGATGGAGTTGCCGCACAGGGGGACGGTGCGGGCCTCGGGCAGGTGCTGGCGCAGGAACTCCATCACCGCGGCCCCGGCCTCCTCCAGCGACACCGTCGATGCTTCCACCTCGATGCGCAGGCCGCTGTCGGCGTGCATCTTCACCACCACGGGATCCATGGCGTCGAGAGCCTCGATGGGCGCATGGACGACCAGGTCGGGCCCTTCGGCGAGGATGGTCAGCTCGTCGTCGGTCACGAGGACGGCGATCTCGAGGATCACGTCCTTGTCGGCGTCGAGGCCGGTCATCTCCAGGTCGATCCAGGCCAGCATGGGCCGAATCGTAGGCTGGCGGGCTGATGCCTCACGTCCCCATCGTTCGCCTCGACCCCGACCTGCCCCTTCCGGCCTATGCCCGCGCCGGCGACGCGGGGGCCGACCTCGTTGCCCGGGAAGGGGTCGTGCTCAAAGCGGGAGGAGGGCGGGCGATGGTGCCGGCCGGCGTGGCCGTGGCCATCCCCGAGGGCTACGCCGGCCTCGTCCTCCCCCGCAGCGGCCTCGCCGCCCGCCACGGCGTCACCGTCGTCAACGCCCCGGGGCTGGTCGACGCCGGCTACCGGGGCGAGCTGAACGTCCTCCTGCTGAACACCGACCCCGACGACGACTACGAGGTCCACCGGGGCGACCGCATCGCCCAGCTCGTCATCGTGGCGGTGGCCTCGGTCGACTTCGCCGTCGTGGACGAGCTGCCGGCGTCCGAGCGGGGCGGGGGCGGCTTCGGCCACTCAGGGCGGTGACGGCGGCCCTGACAGCTTGCTAACGTAGAGAGCGCTGCGGACGTGGCTCAGTGGTAGAGCACAACCTTGCCAAGGTTGGGGTCGCGGGTTCGAATCCCGTCGTCCGCTCCAAGAAAGTGCAGGTCAGAGGCCCTCTTCGGAGGGCCTCTTCTGTTTCCCGAGGCGATCGTTACATCCGAATTACATCCCGTTACATCCGCTCGCCGTGTGGGATACCATGAAGCGCGATGGCAGGCAGCATGTACCGGAGGCCGTCCGGACTGTGGGTACTCCGGGTCTACGCCGGCCGCGATCCACTGACCGGCAAGAAGGTGTGGAAGTCGCGCACTGTCCGAGGCACCAAGCGGGAGGCCGAACGGGCGTTGGCGGCGTTCGTCACCGAGCAGCCGTCCGCGCAGGCGCCGGCGCCGTCGAGGACGTTCGGCGAGCTGTTGGAACGCTGGTTCGAGGCCAGGTCGGGGGACTGGTCGCCATCAACGGCGCAGCAGACCCGCTGGGTGATCAACGGCAACCTCAAGGGACTGGCGGATCGCAAGGTGGCGGCCATCGGGGTCGAGGACCTTGACCGGTTCTACGCCGCCCTGCGTGAGCGGGGCGGGCGGGGCGGCCGGCCACTGGCCGGCTCGACGGTGGCCCGCACCCACACCATCGTTCGCCTGGCGCTGAAGCAGGCTGTGGTGTGGGGCTGGCGGGCCGACAACCCCGCCGAGCGGGCCAACCCCGGCCGGTACGACTCGGCGGAGATCCAGCCGCCCTCCGCCGACGACGTCCGCCGCCTGTTCGACGCCGCCTTCGAGAAGGACCACGAGCTCCTGACGTTCGTGGCCCTGGAGGCGGAGACCGGCGCGCGCCGAAGCGAGCTGGCCGCCCTCCGGTTCAGCGACTTCGCCGAAGGCTCGGTGTCGATCTCACGGAGCCTGGTCGTCGGCATCGACAGCGAGGAGAACCAGCGCCGCTACGCCGGCCACTACTGGCGTGCGACCGTGCGCCGGGGCGCGAGGCCGACGGCAGTCATCGAGAAACCGAAGCCCAAGAACCGCCGCTCGGTCCGGACAATCGCCCTGTCGGCGCCGGCGGCTCTGCTCGTTGCTGAGTTGCGTGCGCAGCATGTCGCCCGTGCTGAGGCATGTGGGATCACACTCCCGTTGAACAGCTTCGTGTTCGCTGCCGACGTCGACGGCTCCCGTCCGATCCGCCCGGAGACGTGGACCCGCCGGTTCACTCGTCTTCGGGCCGAGGTCGGCCTTGACTCTGTACGCCTGCACGACCTCCGGCATTTCGTGGCCACGACGCTCCTGGCCGCCGGCACCGACCTCGCCACCGTCGCCGGTCGCCTCGGTCACGGCAGCGGAGGCAAGACCACCCTGGCCATCTACGGCCACTTCCTCCGGGGCGCTGCGCCCGACAGAGCAGCCGCCGATCTCCTCGCCGCCCTCGTCCGTCCGCCGGCGCCGCCACCTACGGCCGAGGCTTGATCGGGAAGCCCTCCAGAGTCCCGTCGATGACCGCCTGGATGGCGACGGTGGGGATGACCTTCCGCCGCCCGAGCCGCAAGCACGGCAGCTCGCCACGCGCCGTCAGTTCGTAGATCAGATCGTCCGACACGCCCAGCACCTCGGCGGCCTCGGCGATCGAAAGGACAAGCTTCGTCGGCATCATGCTTCGGAGTGTGAGCCCGGGACGTTGCCACGGATGTTGCCAAGAGCGCTGCATCTCCAGATTTCGGGAAATGCAACGCGCGTCGCGCGTTCAGCTGCCCAGCGCAGCCTCGATGCTGCTCATCTTCTGGACCAGGCGGGTGGGGTTGCCGGGGATCGGTTCGAACCCGAAGTGCTCGTAGAAGGACGCGGCCCGCTCGTCGATCGCATCCACGACGACGAGCCTCGCCGCCGCCTGGCGATTGGCGGCCACCGCTCGGCTCAGGGCGTCCCACAGCAACTCCGCCCCAAGGCCCTGCCGCTGGAGCGACCCGTCGAGAGCGAGACGGGCCAGGAGGATCGCCGGGATGACGTTCGGGCTGCCGCGCCCGGTGCGCTTCGTCAGCGACTCCTTGGCCATCAAGTGCGCAGCAAGCGTGAAGTACGCCACGACGACCCCGTCGCCCGGGTGCCAGACGAACGTGCGCCCTGTGTTCATCGCGCCGGCATGCATCGCGTGGTCACGCAGCCAGAGATCGAGGTCGACGTTGCCGGAGTTGAAGCGCGTCGTCTCATGGTGCTCGCCAAGCGCCTCGGATGTGAACGCCAAGCGGGATCAGGCTTGGACGACCCGGCGCGCTCGCCGAGCGGCGCGCTGAAGCGCCGGATTGGGTGCCGGCGGCTCGTCGAGCGCCCGGTGGAGCCGGTCGAAGTATTCGGCCGTCACGGTGGTGGTGTTCGCGGCCCGAAGCACCTCCTCCGCTCGCTCGGAAGCGGCGTCGAGCACGAACGAGCTCACCGACTGATTGGAGAGCCGAGCAGCCTCCCGGATCCGCTCCTCCCGCTCAGGCTCGGCGCGCAACTCGATCCTCGCCGTCCTGGCCATGGTCTCCTCCTTGCTTGTACGGCAATTGTACGGTAGCCGAGGCGTCGCCAAACCGCCGGTGGCCCTACATCGACCGCGTGGCTCGCAAAGTGGAGACCTCCTTACGAAGCTTGGCGAGCTCGGCGTAGAGCTCCGCGACAAGGGCCAGCAGCTCCTGCGCATCGAGGCGGGCATCCTTGGCATGCTTCGCCCACTGCAGCTTCCGCCGCAGGAGCCGGCGAGCCTCATCCCGCTCCGCCAGGAACCTCTGTGCTGCCGCACTCTCTCGAACGGCACGCCGCTCGGCCGCCTCAGCCCTCTTCTCCGCAGCGGCGGCCTTCCGACGCCATCGGTCAGCCTCCCGTCGGGCCTCCTCAGCCGCAGAACGTTGGGTGGCCGCCTCTCTTCGGGCCTCCTGGGCCGCCTGACGCTGCCCGATCGGATCGACCATTTCGGCGGCCCTGCGTGCGCGGTACGCCCGCTTCCTCTCGGCCTCAGATGCCCACTGGCGGGGCCGGCCGACCCTCCTGAGCTGCTCAGACATGGTCAGGAACAATAGTCGGACGCGACGAAAGGAGAGCTTCCAACGCAGGTAGCTCGGCTACCTGCAAGGCTGTAACTTATCTGGGATCCCGGATAATTTACATAATCAGGGAGGCGCGCTTATCCGGGGCGCGTCGCGCGAGGCCTTGCT
>CAYZMG010000113.1:1566-11928 GCA_964479465.1 uncultured Acidimicrobiales bacterium | reverse complement strand
CAATCTGGCCGAGATGGGGATAAGCGTCACTGACGACACCATCCACACCCTCTCCGCGTACCTTCGAGCCGGTGAGTTCGACGTCATCCACGACCACTCCGGCTGGGGGCCGGCATTGGGGGCCCTGCTCAACGGCAAGCCTCCAGTGGTGCGCACGCTGCACGGACCGTGGAGCCACGACGCCCGCCGCTTCCACGCCGCCCTGGCCGGGCGCGTCCACCTGGTGGCGATCAGCAAGTCGCAGGCCAGCCTCAACACCAACCTGACCTACGCCGGCGTGGTCTACAACGGCCTCGACCTCGACGTCTACCCCTACCGCGACGAGAAGGAGGACTTCCTCCTCTTCCTCGGCCGATGCAGCCCGGAGAAGGGCCCGGAGCTTGCCGTCGAGGTGGCCAAGCGGGCCGGCAAGCATCTCAAGATGGTGGTGAAGCGCGCCGAGCCGGCCGAGATCGAGTACTGGGAGCGCATGGTCGAGCCCCGGCTCACGGGCGACGAGGACATCGTCTTCGAGTTGTCCCACGCCGACAAGGTCGACCTCCTGTCTCGGGCCCAGGGCACGCTGTGCACGATCCAGTGGCCGGAGCCGTTCGGCCTGGTCATGGCCGAGTCGATGGCGTGCGGCACGCCTGTGATCGCCGTCCCGATGGGCGCGGCGCCCGAGCTGGTGGCCGACGGCGAGACCGGCTTCCTGCGCTCCGACATCGACGAGATGGTCGAATGCGTCGCCGGCCTCAAGGGCATCTCGCCCGAGGCCTGCCGGGCTCGCGTGACCGACAAGTTCACGGCCGGAACGATGGTGTCTGGTTACGAGAAGGTGTTCGAGCGGGTGGTCGCGGGCGGGTAGCTCCCGCGGCGCGCTCGACGAGAAGCGTCCCGATCAGCGTCGGCAGGATCCAGGCCGCGATCGATCCCCAGCTGACGACGAGCAGCGCGGTCACCAGCGATATGTAGGAGCCGCCCACCAGGCGTACGTGGTGGTCGATCCGTCGAGCGTGGCGCGCCGCCAGCACCGCCGCCTCAGTTCCGACGGCCAGGAGCAGGAACGGCCACAGGGTGCCCGGTCGCAGGGCGACGAGGCCGGCGGCGGTGGCGGTGAGGACGGTCACCGCGGCCAGGTACGCGGCGGTGGGAGCGGTGTTGCGCCGGTCGTTCATCGCCGCCTGTATGGCCGCCGGCCCCACCAACAGGCCGGCGACGCCGGCGGCGATGTGGGATATCAGGAGGGCCGTGCGCATCGGTTACCTTCCATTGTGGACGTTAGGAGGAGGGTAACATGCCACTGTGGACTGTCAAGTGAACGCCACCGCCGCTTCGCTGCTGGGGTTCCTCCACGAACGGCCGATGAGCGGCTGGGACCTCCTCGCCACGGCCGAAGTTCTCATCGGCGACTTCTGGTCCATCACCCGCAGCCAGGTCTACCGGGAGCTGGCTGCCATGGAGACGGCCGGCCTTGTCGTCGCCGGCCCGCCTGGCCCCCGCGAGCGCCGGCCCTACGAAGTGACTGACGCCGGCCGGTCGGCGTTCCGGGAGTGGCTCCAGCAGGCGCCCGGCGCCGAGCAGATCCGCTATCCCCTGCTCCTGACGATCGCCTTCGGCCGGCACCTGCCCCCGGACCGCCTGGCCGCGTTCGTGGCCGACCACCGGGTCGTCCACGAGCAGCGCCTTGCCGGCTACCGCTCGTTGCGGGCCGATGCGGGCGAGAACCTCGACGCCTACGCCATCGCCACGCTGGACTTCGGCATCCGGTACGAGTCCGCCGTCCTCGACTGGTTTGACCACTTGCCGCCGGCCTTGACGGGTGCCTGAGCTACGCGCCGGCGACGAGCCGTAGAAGGGCGTCGCGGTCGGGGCCTGGGACCTTGAAGAGCCTCGTACTCCCCAGCGCGGCAACTTTCTCCGCGATGTCCGGCCGGGCGAACACCTCCTCGGGCAGAGCCAGGCACATCGCCATCTCCATTCGGGCTCGGAAGACATCGGGATCCCGCATCACGGCGCCCGCGAACGCTGCCGCCCACGCGTCCGGCGGAGGTGGTTCCTCGCCCCGGCGGAGTGCGTCCATCTGTGCGAACCGGGCGCGGTCGGCGGTGATCTGGGCCCGGTAGTACGGCGTCACCGTGGCCTCCGTCACCTCGTCCACGGCCCGGACGAGCGCCTCGGGGTCGCCGTCGTCGGAGCGAATTGCGCCCCGAAGGCACTGGGCGTGGAGGAGGCCGATCGTGATGCCCCGGCCGGCGGAGGGGTTGGTGCAGGCCCAGGCGTCGCCGACGGCCACCACGCCGGTCGCCACCGGCCGGCCGTCCACCACGAATCTGCGGTACCGGTCGACCACCCCGGCGGTGACGATGATGTCGGTGATCGGCTCGCCCTCGACCCAGTGGGCATGGGCCGGGCACGCTCGGATGACGTCGGTGAACCGATCGGGGTCCCGGAGGCCGCGTAGCGCGGTGTCGGCAGACGCGGCCCACACGGTGGCCGACCAGGTGCCGTTGTCGCCCGGAATGGTCAGTAGCGAGATGGTGCCGATCTCCGAGAGCGGCGAGGCGAGGTAGGCGGGCAGCTCGGGGCCCCGGAAGTAGCGGGTGTGGTACACGAAGCCACAGTCCTCGGACTCGACGTAGGGCGGCGCCCCGCCGACGGCCGTCAGCCACTCGCCCAGCCGGCTGCGCCGGCCCATGGCGTCCACGACGAGGTCGGCGTGGATCTCGCCGCCGTCGCTGGTGCGGACGCCCGTGACGTGGGGGACGCCGGCCGGCGTGGCCAGCAGGCCGGCGGCGGCCACCCCTCGGCGGACATCGACGCCGTCGGTCTCCGTAGCGGCGCGGGCCAGGACCGCCTCCACCACGGGTCGACGGCCGGTGATGAACCGGAACCGGTCGTCGCCGGGCCGGGGTGAGCGGTCACGGATCAGGGGTGGCATCACCGCCAGCCAGTCCACCCAGACGCAGCCGGCGGCCTCCAGCCGGTCGACCGTCCCAGGCAGCTCCTCGTCAAGGATGATGCGGGACCGGGGTAGGAGGTTGTGCGGCTGGTGGAACTGGCTCACGCCGGGCCGAGCCCAGACGTCCCACGGGTCCCCGGGCGGAGGGCCGGCGTCTCGCTCCAGCACCGTCACCCGGTGGCCGTCGCCGGCGAGCATCATGGCCAACGACAGACCGACCGCGCTTCCCCCGCACACGACGATTGATGCCATGCCACACGATGGCACGGGGCTGGCGCTCAGGCCGTCTTGCTCTTCGCCGCCTCCAGGCTGGCCTCCAGCGCCTCCATGAGGTCGAGCACGTTCTCGGTCGCCGGCGCCTCCTCCTCGACCACGATCTTCTTGCCCTTGGCCTTGGCCTCGATCAGGCGCTTCAGCTCCTCGGTGTAGGTGTCGTGGTAGCGGGTGGGATCCCACTCCGTCGCCAGCGAGCCGATGATCTGGGACGCAAGCTTGAGCTCCTTGGGGTCGGGCTTGGCCCCCTTGCCGGGCAGGGCGTCGATGTCCTTCTGGGGGACGACTTCATCAGCGAAGCGCATGGTCGACATGGCCAGGGCGCCGTCGAGGGGGCGGATGGCGGCCAGGTACTGCTTCTTGCGCATGACGACGGTCCCGATCCCGGCCTTGCCCTCGTCCTCCATCGCCGCCAGCAGCAGGCGGTAGGGGCGTTCGGCGGCCTCGCCGTCGGGCCCGAGCCAATAGGTGCGCTCGTAGTAGATGGGGTCGATCTGGTGCAGGTCGACGAAGTCGCTGATGTCGATCGTTCGCGAGGTGCGCGGCTTGAGCTTCTCAAGCTCCTCGTCCTCGACGACGACGAACTTGCCGGACGCGATCTCGAAGCCCGACTGGATCGCGTCGCCTGGCACCTCCTTGCCCGTCTTGTCGGACACCTTCTTGTAGTTGATCCGGGCGCCCGTCTTCTTCTCGAGCTGGTTGAAGTGCACGCTGTGGTCCCGGACCGCAGAGAACGCCTTCACCGGCACGCTGACGAGCCCGAAGCTGATCGAGCCGCTCCAAATCGCTCTGGCCATGCCTGGGTGGTACCCATCGGGCGGCCCGGGGATGCCCGTACGATGCCGGGCGATGGCGCGGGTCGTGGTGGTGGGGGGCGGGATCGGCGGGCTGGCGTGCGCGCTGTTCCTGGCGCCCCGAGGCCACGACGTGACCATCCTCGACCGCGATCCGGCCGACCTGCCTGGTGATCGGGACGCGGCGTGGGTCGGGTGGGAGCGGCGCGGCGTGCCTCAGTTCCGCCACATCCACCTGTTCAACGCCCGGGGCCGCAACCTCCTGCGCGACGAGGCGCCGGCGGTTTTTGCTGCCCTGCACGCGGCCGGCGCCGGCGAGATCCGCCTCGGCGACGGAGACGACGACGACCTCGTGCGGCTGACCTGCCGGCGCACCACCTACGAGCTGGTGCTGCGCCGGGCGGTCCAGTCCGACACGCGTGCCCGTTTCGTCGGCGGGGTGGCAGTGACGGGGCTATGTGCCGCCGACCGGCGCATCACCGGTGTGCGCTCCGCCGGCGGCGCCGAGTGGGCCGCCGACGTGGTCGTGGACGCCTCGGGCCGGCGCTCCCAGGTCGCGGCCTGGCTGGCGGACCTGGGCCTGGCATCGCCGCCGCGGGAGGAGCAGGCTGAGGGGACGGTGGCGTACACGCGGTGGTACCGGCTGCGGTCCGAGGCGTCTGCTTCCCTGCTCCGAGCTGACCTCGGCTACGCCGTCGGGGTGGTGGCGCCGGCCGACGACGGGGTGTTCTGCGTGACGTTCGGGTGCCTGGCCGAGGATCCGGTCATGCGGGCGCTGCGCGATCCGGCCGCCTTCGACGCCGCGGCGGCGGCCATCCCGTCGCTGGCGGCGTGGACGGCGCCCGACCGGGCCACCGTCGAGAGCGGGGTGCTGGCCATGGCCGACCGGGCCAACCGGCTCGTGCGGCTCATGGCGGACGGATCGCCCGTGGCGACGGGCCTCGTGCTACTGGGCGACTCGGCCATGTGCACCAACCCCGGCTACGGCCGCGGCGTGGGGCTGGCGCTGGTCCACGCCCGGGCCCTGGCGCAGGTGCTGGAGGAGGCCGGCGACGACCCGGAGAGGGTGACGACGGCGTTCGAGAACTTCACTGCGACCGAGCTGGAGCCGTGGTACCGCCAGGCGGTCGCCGGCGACCGAGTCCGCCTGGCCATCGGCCGGCGGGCGCTGGCCGGGGAGCCTCTGGCGAGGATCGGCGGCGGGGCCGACGGTCCTGCGGTCCGCTTCGCGCGTGCTGCGCCGCTCGCCGTCGAACGTGACCCGATCGTGCGCCGGGCCAGCCACCGCGCCTTTCAACTCCTGGATCCGCCGTCCTCCTACTGGGGCAATCCCGACATCGAGGCGAGGGTCGAGGAGGTGTGGCGGAGCATGGACGGATCGGCGCCGGCGCCGCCCGGCCCCGACCACGCGACCATGGCTGCGCTGCTGGGCGCGATCTCATGCTGATGGCCGGGCGCAGGCGGGCCGAGTCGGGCGCCGGCCCGGCCAGAGCCGCGATCTTGGTGGGGATCATCGCCATCTCGGTCGCGGCTTCGGCGTACTTCACCTCGACCAGCGGGTTCTATGGCGATGACTTCATCAACTTCCGGGAGGTTCAGGTCGAGGACGGCCTGTCCTTCCGGTACCTCGTCTCGCCGACGTCTGCTCACTTCGCCCCCGGCCACAAGCTCGGGGACTGGCTGCTGCACACCCTCGCCCCGCTGAACTTCTCCATGGCCCAGGCCGCGCTCCTGGTGGGCTTCGCCGCCTCGCTCGCTCTGTTCCACGCCGTACTTCGTGAGCTGTTCGACCCGACACCAGCGCTGGTGCTCACCCTTCTCTACGGGGGATCCACGGTGCACGTGGCGGTCCACCAGTGGTGGTCCTCGGGGATGGACCGGGTGCCGGCCACGTTGTTCAGCTTCCTGTCGATCCTCGGTTACCTGCGATTCGGTCGCAGTGGCTCCCGCCGATGGCTGGCCCTCTCGGTCGGGGCGCTGGCGGTGGCGCTCCTGTTCTACGTCAAGCCGATCTTCGTGCCGCTCTACCTGATCCTCCTCCGGGTCCTGCTGTTGCGGCCAGACGAGCCGGTCCGGGCCTCGATCGCGGGAGCGGTACGTGAATGGCGGGTCTGGCTCCTCTATGTCACGCCCGTTGCCCTGTTCTCGGTCGTCTACCTACGGGCCTACGACGAGGGTGGGCAAATCCAGACGCCGTCGCTGACGACGCTGGGCCGGTATTTCGCCAACTCGTGGTTCAGGGTGGTCGGTCCGGGAGCCTTCGGCCTCTACGTGCCCCAGACGGACAACTCGACGCCGGCGACTCTGGTGTTCATCGGCGTGCAGGTGCTCATCGTCGCCGGCGTGATCTGGACACTTGTGCGTCGCAGGTCAGCTTGGCGAGCGTGGCTCTTCCTGGCCGTCGCCATGCTGGCCAATGCGCTCGCGGTCGGGTTGACCCGGATCGGCGTCTTCGGGCCCCGACAGGTGGCGTACCAGGTGCTCTACAACCTCGAGATCGTCTTCTTGGTTGTCATCGGAGTCGGCGCCGCCGCCGTGGGTGGGAGCCGTCCCGCCCTGGCCCGTACTGGCCCACCTCGCGTCACCAGGCCTCCCGTCGGAGCGCGGGCCATGGTGGCCGCCGGGCTGGCGTCCTACCTGGCGCTGAGCTGGTGGGGATCGCACCGGATCAGCCAAGCCGACGTCTGGCCCGGACCTACCGCGCGGGCCTACGTGGCCCAGGTGAAGGCGTTCATGGGAGACAGTGAGCGGCTCGGGCTCAGGCCGGCGCTCGTCGACGGCATGGTGCCGGAGCCGGTCATGTTCCCGGCGGCCGGACCCTGGACCAGCCATTCGGAAGTCTTCCCGGTACTCGACGAGGACGTGAACTTCGACGTAGGCGAGCGGGAGCTGTTCGAGGTCACGAGCGATGGCAGTGCCCGTCCCGTGAACTTCGTGTCAGATGCAGGTGGCGCCATGGCCGCGTTGCTGGGATTGGGCGTGATGGACTTCGATGCGTCCAAGGCGGAAGTTCGCGACGGCGCGCTGTGCATCACCTCCGGGAAGGAGTCCGAGCCGGTCAGCATGGCCGTGCCGGTTGGAGCTGGAGGAGAGCGGCCCCATGTGCTGCTCGGTCACTCATCAGGACGGCGCCAGGTCGCCGCTTTTCTCGCCGAACCGCCCGGCGGAGGACCCCTCGGCCCCCCGAGGTACACCTGGCTCAAGGGCGGCTCCCGCCCGCACGAGAACGTCATCACCTTGCCCGCAGGGCCGATGCAGCGCCTGTTCGTCATCCTCGGCCCTCATACTGAGATGTGCCTGAGCAAGATCGAGATCGGACGGCTGACTGATCGGGCGTGAGTCTTTACAGCGTGTCGCCGACCACGTGTGCCAACCGATAGACCAGGCGGGCGATCTCCTCGACCCACGCCGGACCGCTCGCCGCCTCGAGCCAGACCTCCCGCAACTCGGAGTCGACGCTGGCCACCCGTTCGAGGGCGTCGATGGCGAGTCGGGCGTCGGCGAGCGTGCCGGCGCCGGGGTGGGACTCAAGCCACTCGACGACCTCGTCGGGCAGCCCCCGCACGTCGCCGTCCATGCTGGAGGCCACTGCGGCTGCAGCTGCAGCGGCCCGGGCCCCTTCCGGGATCTCCAGCCAGCCGTCGGAGTCCATGGTGGCGGCCAGTGCCTCGCGGGCCGGGGCCAGGTCGGCGGCGCCCAGGAGCTCGTCGACCCAGTCGGCGGCGTCGTCGTTGTCGAACGTGCCCGGTCCCCACGCGCCCATGTCAGCGATCGCCGGAGCGGTAGGCATGGGCGACGCCGCTGGCGGCGGTGAGCCGCGCGCCGGTCGCGAAGCGGTGCAGCTGCACCCGCGAACCCTAGCGAGCGGCTGCGCCGCCCACGCCTATGAGAGGCGGGGCGGGCAGCCGACCACGCCGCCGATCACGCACAGGTCACCGGGGCCGGCGCCGACGTCGATCCGCTCGCCGGCATCCGCGCTGATCCGGTCGGCGCCGGGGCCGCCCGAGGAGAAGTCGACACCGGGCCCGCCGACCAGGCTGTCGTTGCCTGTCCCTCCGAAGAGAATGTCGTTGCCGGGTCCGCCGGAGAGGCTGTCGTTACCGCCGAAGCCCAGGAGGATGTCGTTGCCGCCCAGGCCGGCGATGCGGTCGTCGCCCGGCCCGCCGCAGATCACGTCGTCACCCTCGGTGCCAATGATGGTCCCCGACCCCGTGATGGTGCAGATCCGCTGCCAGTCGCAGCGCCCGTCGAAGTCGAAGGCGTTTGGTGAGCCGGCGGACGTTGGAGCCGTCGGCGTTCATGGCGAAGACCTCGTAGTTGCCGCCCGACACCCCGAAGTTGGGATCGCCCAGCATGTGGCGGGAGTAGATGATCGTCGTCCCGTCCGGCGACCAGGTGGGAATGGCGTCGTAGCCGGCGCGATTGGTGAGGTTCACCTGGTTGGTCCCGTCGGCGTTCATGACGAAGACGTCGTTGCCGAGCCCGGGGAGGTTGCGGTGGAAGACGATCTTCGACCCGTCGGGTGACCAGTCGGGCGCGCTGTCGACTGCCGGGTTGTTGGTGAGGTTCACGCGGTTGCCGCCGAATGGGTCCATCGACCAGATTTCGAAGTTCCCGCTGACGTTGCTCTGGAAGATGATCCGAGTGCCGTCGGGCGACCACCGCGGCCAGCTGTCGTTGGCCGGACTGTTGGTCAGGTTGACCTGCTCGGTGGCGTCGGCGTTCATCTTGTAGATCTCGTTGTTGCCGTCACGATTGCTGGAGAACGTGATCTGTGAACCGTCGGGGTGGTACCCCTTGGGAATGTCCTCGGTCCTCCCGTTGGCGAGCAGGAGCGACTTGCCGCTGCCGTCGGGGTTCATCAGGTAGAGCTCGAAGGTGTCGTCCACCGCCTGCTCGGGGCGCTCGGACTCGTACAGGATCTTCGTCCCATCCGGCGTCCACAGCGGGTTGTAGTCGGTGATCGGGTTCTCGTCGGTGATGTTCGTACGGCCGGAGCCGTCCGGGTTCATCACGTAGACCTCGAAGTCGACCACGCTGGGGTTGGCGGTCGGAACCGTGCCGCCGCAGACGATCAGGCCGTTCAGGCCCTTGTTGGCGACCGCCAGCGCCGGCCCGTTCCAGACCAGCATCGCCCCCAGCACTCCGGCCGCAGCTGCGACCGTCCCGATCTTGTGCAGCCGCCGGCTGCCGCGCTTCTCCGTCATGAGCCCACTCCTCGATCCAGGGGCGGAACATGCCCAGAGCGCCTCCGCCGTTGTGAGCAGAGTGTCCCCGAACCGCGCCGGCGGTTCAATAGGTGCGGATCGGCACTAGACGGGGTAGGCCTGTGCCGTGGACGAGCACGCAGAGGAGAGTCTTATCGACCGGCTCCGCGGGACCGGCGTGGGAGTGGAGGACCCGAACATCGTGGGCGATGTCGGGCCGACCGATATCCCACCGGGGCGCGACGGCGCCGGCGAGGGCCTGCTGGCCGATCCGCCCGCCCCCATGGGGTCGGGCGAGGTTCTTGAGCCCGTCGACTCCGTGGAGCCGCCGGACTTGTTCGACGACGAAGCTTCCTAACCCGGCAGCACGGCACGACGGACGGCCCTGACGACCGTCCGCTCTTCGACGCGGCGCACGGTGAGGTCGTCGGTGAGGGCGCGCACGACGTAGATCCCGCGCCCCTGTTCGGCGTCCAGGTCGGGGTCCTCCATGCGGTGGCTCAGCTCCATGCCGGCGCCGTCGTCTTCCACCTCGACGACGAGGGCATCGCCGTCGGCCCACGCCCGCATGGCCAGGGCTCCCGGTTTCCCGCTTGCGTGCCGCACGGCGTTGGAGCAGAGCTCGGACGCGACGAGGAGCAGGTCGTCGCGCTCGCCGGCGTCGAGCGACAGGTGCTCCAGCCAGTCCTCGAGGAGGTGGCGGGCCAGCGGGACGGTGGCGAAGCTCGGTGAGAACCGGTACTCGAAGGCGCCGAGGGGAGGGGAGGACTCGCTCTCCGGAGGGATGCGCCGGCGCAGTACCAGGGCCAGGGAGTCATCCCGGCGCATCGCCCCTGACAGCGACCGCTCGACGAGGGCACGGGCCAGGTGAGGAGCGGGGTACTGCGCCGTCTCCGCCGCTGCCCTGGTGATCCGCTCGAGCCCGACCAGGATGTCCTTGGTCGCCTCGATGAGGCCGTCGGTATAGAGGACGAGCGTGCCCCCCCGGCCCAGGGTGAGCTCGACGACCTCGGTGGTGCCGGCGCCCGGGTACCCGATTGGGACACCTGGCGCGTACACCTGGCCGGCGACACCGTCGCCGGTGACGACCAGCGCCGGCGGGTGACCCCCACCGGCGAGACGGACGAAGCCGTCCGCCGGCCGGTAG
>CAYZMG010000113.1:0-1556 GCA_964479465.1 uncultured Acidimicrobiales bacterium | reverse complement strand
CGGTAGCGGGCGACCATCACGGTGGCCACGAGGTCGGGGCTCTGGGCCGTGGTGAGGGTGTCGGCCCGGGCGACGAGATTCTCCATCGGGCACCCGTCGAGGGTCAGGAGGCGCAGGGCGTGGCAGACGCTCACCGCCTCCTTGGTGGCGCCGACGCCCTTGCCCATCACGTCGACGATGGCCAGGTGCAGGTCACCATCGGGCAGCACTAGCCAGTCGTAGAGGTCGCCCCCCGTGGGCGAGCTCGGGTCGGCGCACCAGTAGTGCACGCCCAGCTCGGCCGCCTCGCACACGACCGCCGGCGGCTGGACCGCCTCCTGGAGCTGGTGGACGATCTCCCGTTGGACGGCCTGCAACTCGGCCAGACGCTCCATGGTCCCGAGGTTGTCGAAGGCGACGCCCAGGTGGTCGGCGATGGCGGCGGCCGACGACTCGTCGAGGGGTTCGAAGAGGTCGGGCTTGGGGTGGACGAGCAGCAGGGCGCCGTAAAGGTCGCCGTCGCCTCCCAGGACGGGCACGGCCAGGCACGAGGAGTCTGCGGGAAGTTCCAGGCGCTCCAGGAAGCGCCGGTGACGGCGGTCGAGGGCCAGGTCTCCGGTCCGCAGTATGCGCCGGCCGCCGGCGTCGGGCCGCACGAGCCGGGCCAGCGCGGGCCGGGCGAAGCGGTGGATCTCACCCGCCGGCACGCCGGAAGCGGCGACCATGTCCTCCCGGTCGCCGAGCCCGACGAAGGCGACGAACGCGGCCCGGGTGAGGGCGCGGGCCTCTCCGGTGACCCATTCGAGCTTTCCGGCGATCTCTCCCGTGCCGTGGACTGCCCGAGCAGCTCGAGCGAGCACCTCCACGTGGGCGCGCATCAGAGGCCAGGGTAGCGGGTCGGTAGCGTGCCTGGAATGGCTCGCTGGGACGACGAAACCCAAGTCGGCGAATTTCGGGAGCGGAGCTTCGCCGTGGAGGCCGACGGGCGGACGGTGCCCGGAGTCCTCTGGCTGCCGGCCGAGGGGACCGGACCGCGGCCGCTGGTCCTCCTCGGCCACGGAGCGACCCGCCACAAGCGCGTCGACTACCTCGTCGCCCTGGGCCGGCGCCTCGCCTCCGACCACGGCTTCGCGGTTGCGGCCATCGATGCCCCCGGGCACGGCGACCGGCGGGCGCCGGGCCACGACGACGACGTGACCCTGTTCGGCGATTTCCTGGCCGAGTGGACGAGGGAGGGAACCGTCGATGATGTGGTCGCCGAGTGGCAGGCCGCCATCGACGCGCTCCGGGACCTCGACGAGGTCGGCGACGGCCCCGTCGGCTACTGGGGCCTGTCGATGGGCACGATCTACGGCGTGCCGCTGGTGGCCGCCGAGATCGCCCGCATCAAGGGCATCGACGTCGAAACCGTCGAACGCCGCACGTCCGAGAACGCGGCGTCACTCTTTGGCGTGGACCTTTTCCGCTAAAACGTTTTCATCGAAAAACCGCTTGCGTCCGCCGTCAATACTGGTATAATTGTCTCAAAGCATTGAACGAGAGTAGTAGCGGCTGTGTTTCATTCCTAGCGAGTCGGG
>CAYZMG010000112.1:0-11957 GCA_964479465.1 uncultured Acidimicrobiales bacterium | reverse complement strand
ACGGCAGCTTTGTCCCGCTGGTCCGCGGCGCGGTCACGTTGGGCCGCTGCGCGGTCTCGCTGATCGGCCACCTGATCTCGGTGATCGGCCACCTGGTCTCGGTGCTCGCCCGCCTGGTCCCGCTGCTCGCCCGCTAAATCACGCTGCTCGCCGACCTCATCACGCTCTTCGCCGACCTCATCACGGTGCTCGCCGGCCGCATCACGCTCTTCACCTGCCTGATCGCGGTCGCCGCCGGCCCGGTCACGCTGCTTGCCCGCTTGATCGCGCTCCTCGCCGGCTTGGTCCCGCTCGTCTGGGTCTGAGCTGCTTTCCATTGCATCCCCCAGAGTCGGTTGTTTCGACCTCAGGTAGGCGGGAGCTGATCACCGACGGTCGGATAGCACCTGGTATTCGATATCGACACTCTTAGCCGCCACGTTAAGGGGTGTGTCAAGGGACAGGCTGGAGGGGTTCCAAGTCGGCGTTGGCCCGGTACTACGCCACCGCAGGGCGAGTTTCGGCGGGTCACCGCCACCGGCGTCACGATGCTTCTCTTGAGCACGGCTGCGCCGCGCCGCTGCGGGTCGTGATGTCCTGGGTGTCGCCGCGCCGGCATCGTGAAGCGGCCTGGGTGCGCCGGTCATCAACTGCGCTTCATGCGGGAGGCCGGGCGTTCCGCTGGTGCCATCACCGTAGCCGGCGCCCGGCCTCCGCAAGTAGGTGGCTCTCGGCCCCGGCGTCAAGAACCGGACCTATCCGGTCCTGACCTCGCCGGACTTTCCGAAGATCTCGCGACCGGGCCATGGCCTTCCTGGCGCGCGGCGGTATCAACGTCTACGCCTGGCAAGAGCCCATCCTACGCGACCTGGTGGCGCTCAACCGCCCCGCGTGGTCTACCTCCAGACGCCCAGGAAAACGCAAGACGCGGACGCGGGATTGCCCCCGTCGACCAAGTTGGCCGCCATGGTGGCCCTGTGCGAGCTCGCGCTCCGCGATCCGCGGGCACGTTCACGCGACGACCGAGGACACCATCAACGTTATCCGCCGTTTCATTGTCCGCGGGTCCTGAGTTCACGAGCACCGCCGGGTCCGTACACCGGGAAACGCACCAGATCGACGGTTCGAGTGCTGTCAGCGTGCCCCTGAATGCGCGCCCAATATCCCGGATTATCACCCGGCCGCCCTAGCCCAGTGGTGCCGGTATGTGACGTTCGCGAAAAACGCGACTGGGAAGGGCGGCGACGAGTGACGGACGCCATGCAGTCGCGCGCCGAGCCCCTCCCCTGAACCGGCGGAATGGCGGGCTGACCACCGAATAGGTTCGCCGCCGGTTGCGGGAGGCGGCATCAGTGTCCCGGTGAGTGGCCATCATCCCAACCGCCATGACCGCCGCCGTTGGACGTCAGCTCAGCCCCCGCCCAGAAGGCCACGGGATCGAGTTGTAGGACCGTGCGCTGCCTGGTCCCCACGTCGACCGGCGCGCGGGAGGGAGATCGTACGCCAATCGTCCCTTCATCGCCCGCAGCGGCCGGTGCCAGCGCGCCTCTCGTACGGGCGACGGACACTCTCTAGGGTGTGCTGTAGAAGCGCTGCGCGGGGGCTGCTGAGCACCAGGCAGACCTGTGACCCGCACGTTCCGCCGGGCATCCCGCCTCACCAGAGCATCACCCCGCAGAGGTGTGCTGTAAACGCACTTCTCGATCGGCCGCCGAGGTCGCGTAGGGGTGTGCTGTAATTGCACCCATGGTCACCGCGTTGGCAGGAGGAGATAGCCTGTGACCTGCACAAACACTGGGGCTATAGCTCAGTCGGTTAGAGCGCACCCCTGATAAGGGTGAGGTCGCTGGTTCGATTCCAGCTAGCCCCACGGTGAAGGCCGTCCGCCGGGCCGCCCTGGCCCTCGTGCTCGCCGGCATCGCCGCCGCCGGCGTGCGGTTCAAGCGCGGCGGCCCTGTGCCCCTCCAGCAGGGCGGGTGGCGCGAGCTCAGCGGCCCGGAACTGAAGTAGCTCGTGCGCGCCGTGGTGGTGGGGGCGGGAGCGGTGGGCGTGCGCGCCGCCCGCCAGCTGCTCTTCCTCGGTCAGGTCGCCAGCCTGGGCATCGCCGAGCCGAAGCCGGCGCGCCTCGACGCTGTCGTCGCGTCTCTGGGTGAGCCGGCCCGGGCGGTCGCCGGCCCCGCCGGCGCCGATGTCGTGCTGCTCACCGGCCCCCGGGGTCACCGGGAAGCGGCCGAGACCGCCCTCGACGCCGGCGCCTCGGTGATCTCGGTCTCCGACGACGTCGACGACGTGCGCGCCCTGCTCGCCCTCGACGCCGAGGCCGTCGAGCGCGGCCTGCACGTGGTCGTCGGCGCCGGTTTCTCGCCCGGGCTGTCGTGCCTGCTCGCCGCCCACGCCGCCCGCAGCTTCGAGGCGGTCGAGGAGATCCACGTGGCCAAGGTCGGCACCGGCGGGCCGGCGTGCGCCCGCCAGCACCACGTCGCCCTCCAGGGGCCGGCGATCGAGGCCGGCGCCGGCACGTGGCGCCAGCACCGGGGCAGCTCCGGCCGGGCACTTGTCTGGTTCCCCGACCCCGTCTGCGGCGTCGACTGCTACCGCGCCGCCCTTCCCGAGCCCATCGTCCTCGCCCCGGCCTTCCCGGATGCCGAGCGCATCACCGCCCGCGTCGGCGCCAACCGCCGAGACCGGGCCACCGCCCACCTGCCCATGCTGCGCCGGCCCCACCCCGAGGGCACCCTCGGCGCGGTGCGGGTGGAGGTGCGGGGACGCCACGGCGAGGTCCGCAGTGACCGGGTGCTCGGTGCCGTCGACCGTCCCGCGGTGGCTGCCGGCGCCGTCGCCGCCCTCGCCGCCCGGTGGATCGTCGACGGTCGCCTGACCCGTACCGGCGCCGGCGGCCTGGCATCCCTGGTTGACCCTGGACCGTTCCTGGTTGCCCTCGCCGACCGGGGCGTCAAGGCCGCGGTGTTCGAAGGGGCCGGCGCCTCAGCGAACCAGGCGTGACATCCGCCGGTCGGCGAGGATCCTGCCGCCGGTCTGGCACGCCGGGCAGTACGTGACCTCGTAGGACTCATACGACACCCGGCGCAGGCCGTCGCCGCAGGTCGGGCACGGCGTGCCGTGGCGGTTGTGCACGATCCAGTGGTCGCCCACCTTGGTGGGTAACCCTCCGGTGCGCCGGCGCTCGACCTCCAACCCCTCGGTGAGCACGGCTCGAACCGACTCGACCAAACGCTCGCGCTCCTCGGCCGACAACGACTTCAGCGACGCATAGGGCGACACCCGCGCCCGGTGCAGGCTGTCGTCGGTGTAGCCCCGCCCTATGCCGGCGACCGTCGACTGCCGGCGCAGCAGCGTGTGCACCCGCCGGCCGTCGTCGGACTTCAGGATCAGCTCGGCGAACTCGTCAGAGAAGGGCTCGGGACCCAGGCCGGCCAACGGGCCCTCATCGCCCTCGGCCAGTACCCACCAGCCCGCCTTCTTCTCGGTGCCGAACTCCTTGACCAGCACCGACGGCCGGTTGTCGAAGAGGAATCGGACGACGCCGAACTTGGGCCTGGTGCTCTTGGGCGGCGATTCCACGTCGACTCGCCCGCCCTGCGACAGATGGACAAGGATCCGTGGCCCGCCGAAGTCCAGCATCAGGTACTTCCCCCGCCGGCCCACCGACGCCAGTGTCCGACCGGCAAGCGACTCCGGCGCCGGCGCATAGGTCTTCAGCGCCGAGAACGACAGGGGGACCGCCTTCTCGAACTCGGACCCTCCGACCGCCGCCTCCAGCCGCTCGGCCAGCGCCTGCATCTCGGGCATCTCGGGCACCGGAGGAGTCTACGGTCGCCCTACCGGCGGGCCGCCCTCCACGCCCCCGGCGCCAGCCCATGGCTGCGCTTAAAGGCCCGGCTGAACGCCTCCTCCGAGTCGTAGCCGACCCGACGGGCGACGGCCGCCACGCCGTGGTCGGTGGCGGCCAGCAACTCCTCGGCGATGTGCATCCGCCAATCGGTCAGGTAGCGGATCGGGGAGCGGCCGAGCACCTGGCGGAACCGCTCGTCGAGCACCGAGCGCGAGACGGCGACGCCGGCGGCGAGGTCGGGGACGGTCCAGTGCCGGTCGGGCGCGGCGTGGAGGCGGGCCAGTGCCGGCGCCAGAACCGGATCGCTCAGGGCGGCGATCCAACCGCGATCGATCGCCGGCGCGGTGGACAAGTGGAGCCGGAGCACCTCCAGGAACACCAGCTCGGCCAGTCGGGTGTCGGCCGGCTGGACCGGCTGCGACGCGGAGGAGCTGGCGACCGCGAAATCGATGCTGGCCTGCACCCATTG
Organism: uncultured Acidimicrobiales bacterium; assembly: GCA_964479465.1. Taxonomy (GTDB): domain Bacteria; phylum Actinomycetota; class Acidimicrobiia; order Acidimicrobiales; family AC-14; genus CADCTB01. The sequence goes on along the minus strand of CAYZMG010000112.1, from coordinate 7,656 downwards.
CGCTGCGGGCCCCTCCGGCGGGCGGGCGACGAAGATGGGCGGAAGCGCCCGCAGCGCAGGGTTGAAGAGCGGGTGCTGGGAGTGGAGGTACCCGCAGACGATATCGGTACGGTCGCCGCCGGCGCCGTAGCGGACGACGGGCAGCGTCTCCCATGGTGGGGGCGCGAAGAGCGTCACGATGGGCACCGGTTCGGCCTGCTGCTGCCCGCCTACCCAGTGCTGGTCCCCGTAGGGCAGCACGATGACATCGCCCCGGCTGGCCCAGTGCTTCTCGCCGTCGGCGAGGGCGACCCAACACGTGCCGGCGGCGACGATGTGGAACATGATCAGCCGCTCCGTGCCTGGGTGGAGGGCGGCCGCCATCTCCTCTGGCAAAGGCGACTGGTAGCCCCAACCCTCGGTGAACTCCGAGCGGAAGAAGATGGCGCCGTCGAGCCGAAGCTGCGCCAGCACCGCGTCAAGCGGCTTTTCGGTCAGATCCTGCGGTGTCGCGGTCATGGTGCCCGAACCCCCCAACGAGGACACTCATGGTGTCACAAGCCACCCAGCAAGGAGACAGAGCAAATGCCGAAGTTCGTTATCGAGCGCACCCTGCCCGGCGCCGGCGACCTCACCGCCGCCGACCTCCAAGCCATCTCCCAGAAGTCTGTTGAGGTCCTCGACGCCATGGCCGGCCGGGCGCAGTGGCTGCAGAGCTACGTCACCGACGACAAGCTGTTCTGCGTCTACATCGCCGACGACGCCGCCACCGTCGCCGAGCACGCGATGGCCGGCGGGTTCCCATGCGATGCCGCCAGGACCGTGCACACGATCATCGACCCCACGACGGCCGAGGTCTCGGTCTGAAATGACGAAGCCGGCGGGCCTCTCCGAAGATGGCCCGCCGGCGTCGTCGCAAGAACGAGCTACTTGAGGTTCTGGGTGATCTGGCTGGCGGTGTCGGCGATCTTCTTGAGGATGTTCGACAGCGTGCTCATCATCTTCGCCAGCCGGTCCATCGCCATCTGGAGGCGGAGTTGCTCCATCTCTGAGAGCTCGCTCTTCTCGAGCAGCTCGCCGATCTCGGCCTGGATCTGCTTGGCGTAGAGCGTCGCCACCAGATGGAAGACAGCCTCGTAGTCGAGCTCCTCGGCCAGCAGGGGCCGGGTTTTGTCCCGGAGGCGCTTCTTGGCCGCGGTGATCGCCTTGACCTGGGCCATCACGGCGCGCAGATCCTCCTGGGCCGACTTCGCCGCCTGCATGAGGACGAGGAATGCCACGGCCTCGATGTCGTCGGTGGGCTGGGCGACGACCCGGAAGTCCACCGGCGCCGCCGCCTCGTCGAGCACCCGGAGCTGGACCTGCAGTTGGTCGGTGAGGGCGTAGAGCTCCCTCACCCTGCCTTCGTTCTCTGCTTTTGGGCTCACGATCAGGGAGCGTAGTTTTGTGGGTCGTGATCTGGTCGCCCGATCCTGAGGCGCTCCGCGGCCGGGTGGCCGTCGTCGCCGGCGCCACCCGGGGCGCCGGCCGGGGCATCGCCGCTGCGCTGGGCGAGGCCGGCGCCACCGTCGTTTGCACCGGCCGGACGACGCGGTCGGGCGGGTCCGCCGGCTCGGACTACGACCGCACCGAGACCATCGAGGAGACAGCGGAGCTCGTCACCAGTTTGGGCGGGATCGGCATCGCCGAGGTGGTCGACCACCTTGACTCCGAGCAGGTCGGCCGGCTGGCTGACCGTCTGCGCAGGGAGTTCGGCCACGTCGACGTCCTGGTCAACGACATCTGGGGCGCCGAGCTGCTCAAGGAGTGGGAGACGCCGGTCTGGGAGCACGACCTCGACAACGGGCTGCGGATCCTCCGGCTGGCCATCGACACCCACCTGATCACCTCCCACCACCTGCTCCCGCTGGTCATCGACCGCCCCGGCGGCCTGCTCGTCGAGGTGACCGACGGGACCGTCCGTTACAACGAGTCGCATTACCGGCTGAACGTCTACTACGACCTGGCCAAGGTGGCGGTGAACCGCCTGGCGTGGTCCCAGGGCCACGAGTTGGCGCCCCACGGCGTCACCGCAGTGGCCGTCACCCCCGGCTGGCTGCGCTCGGAGATGATGCTCGAGATCTTCGGGGTGACCGAGGAGAACTGGCGGGAGTCGACGGTCGCCCCGCCCGGCTTCGCCGTCTCCGAGACGCCCCGCTTTGTGGGGCGAGCCATTGCGGCCCTGGCGTCGGACCCCGATCGCCACCGCTGGCACCGGCAGTCGATCGACGCCGGCACCCTGGCCCGGGCGTACGGCTTCACCGATGTCGACGGCTCCCAGCCCGACTGCTGGCGGTACATGGAGGTCACCGAGGCCGGCGCCGAGGCGGATCCGGCCGACTTCCGGTAGCGGGCTACTGCGGCTGGGAGGGGACCTGGCCCTTGCGGGCTGCGCTCTGGCGCTCGAGCTCGGCGTTGAGCTCGCCGCCCATCACCACCGCCAGGGCGGTGAGGTAGAGCCACATCAGCAGGACGACCACCCCGGCAAGCGGGCCGTAGGTCTCGTCGTACGTGCCGAACTGTGAGACGTAGAGCGAGAACCCCAGTGATGCGGCCAGCCAGATGGCGGCGGCGAGGACACCGCCCGGGCTCACCCACACCCATCGGGGCGTGTCCCGGTTCGGGGCCAGGTAGTAGATGGTGGCGAACAGGCCGGTGAGGGCGGCAATGCCGCCGACCCATCGAAGGATGGTCCACAGGACGACGAAGGTGCTTCCGAAGGGCAGGTTGTCGCGCAGGGCGTTGCCCAACGGGGCACCGAAGACGATCAGGGCGGTCGCCGCACCGCCGAACACGACCATGGCCAGCATCAGCTCGAAGGCGACCAGCCGCTTCTTCACGAACGTGCGGTTGTCTCGCACGTCGTAGGCCACGTCGAGGCCCATCTGCATGCCGACGCAGCCGGCCGAGGCGGTCCACAGGGCGAGGGCGAGACCGAGCAGGACGGCCAGGACGGCGCCGTCGGACGCGTCGGCGGCCTTCGTGACTGCGTCGACCAGGAGCTCGCCCGCCTGGCCGGGCAGGGCGTCGGTGATCGACTCGGTGATCTTGGTGACCCGTGTCCCGCTGACGCTGAACAGGCCCAGCATCCCGGCTCCGGCCGCCAGCAGTGGGAACACGGACAGGAACCAGTAGAAGGCCATGCCGGCGGCGGTGAGGGTGCCCCGGTCCTCCCTGAACTCCTTGATCGCCCGCTTGACGCTCGCCTTCCAGTCCGGTGCCGGCAGGTCGAGGGGGGAGCCGGGGCCGGGGCCGTCGCCGGTCTGGGTCGGGACCGGCTCCTCTTCCTTCGGCGGCGGGCCGGCATCGACGCCCGCCGGCGCCGCCCCCGGCTTGCTCAGGCGGCTGGCCATGGCTCAGCCGACCGGCGTCGCCGGTCGTGCCGTCCGCTTGGCTCTGTTCTTCGCGCTGCCGGTGGACTGCCTCACGTTGCCGGTGGAGTTCTTGGCCGTTCCCTTCACCGTCGCCGCCGAGCGCTTGGCCGTGCCCTTGACCGCCTGGGTCGACCGCTTGGTCGTGCCCTTGACGTCCTCCGCCGTGTCCTGGGCGTCCTGCTTGACCTGGTCGGCGGCCTGGGTGGCGATGGTCTTCACCCGCTCGGCCCGCTGCTGGGCGATCGGCTTCAGCTCCTCGGCCACGCTCTTGCCCGCCTCCATGGCCTGGTCCTTCAGGGGAGCCATGTACTCCTTCAGCCGCTCGCCGGCCGGCGTGCCCATGAGCCGGGTGCCGGCCACGATGGCGGCGGCGGTGCCGATGATGGCGGCGCGGGGCCGCTGGCGGACGGCGCGCTGGGCATCGCTCAGCAGGCCGGCGGAGCCGCGCTCGTCGATCCCGGCGGCCACCGACTGCAACTCCCCGCCGGCGCGGCCGACGAGCTCGCCGAGCTGACCGGCCTGATCGGCGTTGCCCCGCGCGAGGGCCAGGGCCTGCCCGGCCAGCCGGTGCATGCTCTCGGCGACCTGCGCGATCTGGGTCTCGGCCTGCGACTCCAGTTCGCTGCGGGTGGCGTCCACCATCTCCCGCGCCTCGGCCGAAACGGCCTCGGCCACCTCGGCCGTCTCCTCCCTGGCCAGCTCGACGACGGTCGCCGCCTGCTCCTGGGCCGTGGCCGCCACCTCGCCGGCCTGGGCCTTGGCCGACGATGCCACGTTCGCCGCCTCATCCTTCGCCGTCTCCGCCACGCCGGCGGCTTCGGCCTTGGCGGCGGCGGCCAGCTCGGACGCCTCGTCCTTCATGGTGGCCGCGACCTCGCGGGCCTCCGCCGACGCGCCGCTCTCGGATCCCGCGTAGTAGCGGTACATGAGCTGCTCGGTCTCCTCGGTGACCTCGTTGTCCAGCGCGGTGAGCTGGAAGGGGGCGCCGAGCACCATCTCGAGGTCGAAGTCCACCCGGGCTCCACCCCGGGCGGGGACGGCGTCGCTCAGAGGTACCAGGGCGATGGCGTCAGGCCCGAGGCGGACCGCGGCCCACTCCGGCCGGCGGGTTTCGTTGTCGAGGTAGACGCCCTCGATCAGGCCGATCTCCTGCCCAGTCGAGTCATAGAGCACCTGTCCCTGCAGGTCCTGCGGGTTGGGCACGGTGATCGTCACGCCACTCCTCCTTGGATAGTGGCCGGGGGCCCGGCAACGTCGCCAGGAGAGATCCCCAAGATCGGCCTTCTTCATGCCTGACGCGCCCGGCAATCTCGGGATGGCTGCAGCAAAGATTCACCGGATCGTGAACTGTGCCGACACACTGCGTTCATCTTTCGGAGGCATGATCGGCTGATGCACGTGCGAGTCGGGTGTGAGTTCCGGTACCGGGCGCCGGCCCCGACGCCCACCATCTGGCAGGTGCGGCCTCGTCCCGAGGGGCCGCACTACCTGCTGTCCCATACCTGGTCGACGACGCCGGCCCTTCCCGTGTCGACCTACCTCGACATGTACGGCAACGTCTGTGACCGCCTCAGCCTGGTCGAGGGGGAGAACCTCATCCGCTACGACGCCACGGTGGAGGTGCCGTCGGAGTTCGACGAGATCGGCGCCGGCGCCCCGCAGCACCTCATCGAGGATCTGCCCGACGAGGCCCTCGTCTACCTCCTCCCCAGCCGGTTCTGCCTCTCCGACCTGCTGCACGACCAGGCCTGGGAACTGTTCGGCGCCGTCGAGCCCGGCTGGGCCCGGGCCCAGGCCGTCTCCGACTGGGTGCACGAGAACGTCACGTTCCAGGCCGGCGCCAGCACGCCGGTCACGACCGCAGTCGACGTGTGGGAGAAGCGGGTGGGCGTGTGCCGCGACTTCGCTCAACTCGGCGTCACGTTCTGTCGAAGCCTCAACATCCCTGCTCGCTACGTCTTCGGCTACCTGCCCGACATCGGTGTCCCCCCGGCCGACGAGCCGATGGATTTCTGCGCCTGGCTGGAGGTCTACCTGGGCGACCGGTGGTGGACGTTCGACCCCCGCAACAACGTCCCCCGGACCGGCCGGGTCGTGATCGGCCGGGGACGTGACGCCCTCGACGTCGCCATGGTGACCACCTACGGCGGGGCGGTGCTGGAGACGATGCAGGTGTGGGCGGACGAGGCATGAACCTGAACCGCCTGGTCATGCGCCAGACGCTGCGGTACGACTACCCCTCCGCGATCCACAGCCTCGACCACCACCTCAAGGTCCTGCCACCGGCCCGCCACGGCGATCAGGTGTGCACCGAATCGTCCATCGAGGTGCGAGGCGCCGGCGCCGAGGTCACCGAGACGGTCGACGCCTTCGGCAACGTGGCCGTGCGGGTACGCGCCGCCCGGGTTCAGGCCTCTGTGGAGTTCGTCGTGCGGGTCGGCGTCGAGCGCCACCACAGCGCCGGCGCCGGCGCCTCGGACCACGACCGCCGCCGCATGCTGGCCGCCTCGGAGCTGACCGAGCCCGACAGGGCGTTGCACCGGGCGGCCCGCCGGCTCGGCGAGTCGGGGGACGCCGGCCTGGGCCTGGCTCACCGGATCAACGCATGGGTCGCGGCCCACATGCAGTACCGCCACGACGTCACCAGCGTCCGGACCACGGCGGCCGAGGCCCTGGCCCTCGGGGCCGGCGTATGCCAGGACTACGCCCACGTCATGCTCGCCCTCTGCCGCCTGAGCGGCCTGCCCGCACGCTACGTCTCTGGGCACATGGTGGGGGAGGGGGGCAGTCACGCCTGGGTCGAGGTGCTCCTGCCCTCGGCCACCGTGGCCTTCGATCCCACCAACGATCGGGTGGCCGGGCCCTGCTACCTGACCGTCGCCGTCGGCCGCGACTACGGGGATGTGGCACCGACCCACGGCAGCTATTGCGGCCCTCCCGGTGGCACGCTGACCACCACCAAGACGCTGGAGCAGGAGGCGGTCGACCTCGTAGCCTGCTGAGCCGTGCTGGTCCGCCGCGAGGCACCCGCCGATGTGGGCCGGATCGACGAGGTGCATCGCCAGGCCTTCGCCGGGTCGGTGGAGGCGGACCTGGTGCACGCCCTGAGGGCCGACGCCGGCTGGGTGCCGGCGCTGTCCCTCGTCGCCGAGGACGCCGCCGGGGCGGTCGTCGGTCACGTGGTGTGCACCGAGGGCGCAGTGGAATCGTTGCCCGTGGTCGGCCTCGGACCGATCGGCGTCCTGCCCGACCTCCAGCGCACCGGGGTCGGATCGGCCCTGATGCATGCCGTGATCGCCGCAGCCGACGCTCTCGACTACCCGCTGGTCGTCCTCCTCGGCCACCTGGACTACTACCCCCGCTTCGGATTCGTGCCGGCCGCGGGCCTGGGCGTGACGTCCCCCGAGCCGAAGTGGGGCGACCACTTCCAGGCCCGCACCCTCGCCGCGTGGCACGCCGGCGTCAAAGGGGCCTTCCGTTACGCAGCGCCGTTCGAGGCGCTCTGAGCCGATGTGGGCCGGTCGGCGCTAGCGGGGCCTGACCGCCGCCGCCAGGCGGGCGCCCCACTCCTCGGCCCGCGCCTCCTCGCCGGGCTCGAGGTGGTTGTCCTTGTCGACCAGGAAGCTCTCGGGCTCGGCGACCTGCCCGAAACCGTGCTGGTGGAGCTGCTTGGCGATGCCCTTCGACGCCCGGCCGGTGAGCAGCGCAGGGGCCACGCCGGCCCTTGTGTCGAACGCCGCCGCCGAGACGGCGAGGGGCGGAATCGTCCGCAACCACTCTCGAACGCCGGCGCCGGACGCCGGGTCGATGGGGTTGTCCTTGGCCTGGTCGACAGCGGCTTTGCGGGTGCTGGCCCGGCTCATGCCGTGGGCGTGGGTCGGGCCACCCACGACGAGCAGGTCAGCGTCGGTGACCAGCGCCGGCGCCGCCTGCGCCACCGGAATGACGACGACCTCGCCGCCGGCGGCTAGGCCTCGGCCGATGGCGTCGGCCACCCGGTGGGTGTTCCCATACATGGACTCGTACACGACGACTGCTTTCATTGCCACGCCTCCTCGCGTGATGGTTCGCCGGAGAAAGAGCAGCGAGGCCCCGCTGGGTGGCGGGGCCTCGCTGTGCATTGGTTGGTGTGCTTTTGCGTGCGTCAGACGGTCACCTTCTTCTCTGTCTTGGCCACTGTGGGCTCGGGAGCTGCGAAGGCCTTGCTCCTCGGGGTGACGAGGGCGTGTACGAAGCCGGCGATCGAGAGCAGGGTCAGCAGGAT
>CAYZMG010000111.1:0-12116 GCA_964479465.1 uncultured Acidimicrobiales bacterium | reverse complement strand
GGGCGGGGGGGGGGGCGGGGCGGGGGGGGGGCGGGGGGGGGGCGGGGCGGGGGGGGGGGGCCCGGGCGCCGGGGCGGGCCGGGGCGCGCCGGGGCGGCGGGGGCGCCGGCCGCCCCGGCCGCGCCCCCTTGGCCGGCTTCGCCGGCCGCGCCCCTTTGGCGGGCTTGGCGGGGGGGCGCGGCGGCCTCGGGACACGGAGCGGAGCGTGCCCGGGGTCGAAGCGGGTGGGGGCGGTCAACGAGCCGCCGCCGGAGGCGGCGAAGTCGACCCAGCCGGCGGGGTGAGGTAGGTGACAGCGAGGGGCGTCACCATGCCCAGGCGCTGGCGGGCGGCGGACACGATGTGGGCCGGCGCCTCGAGCTCGGCGACCGCCAGCCGCAGGTCCTGGCGGACGGCCTGCTGGGCCTCGATCGATTGCGACAGCCGGTCGATCTCGGCCTGGCCCTGGGCCAGCACCACCCGTACGGCGACGATGGCGAACAGGCCGGCGAACACCGCCACCACCAGCATGGCGGTGACCAGCCGCATGGCCCGCCGGGACCGGGTCTCGGGGCGGACCACCCACAGGTGGGGCGGCCGGGGCTGGGCGGTCGGCACCCGCCGGCGGGGCTCGGGACGGGGGGCAAACGTGGACGCCGTCACCGGTCCACCCGCTTCGCGGGGTGGCCCAGTGAATGCTTGTCGGACCGTTCTCCCGGAACGCTCATGAAATGAACTCCAGCTTCTCGGCCGCCCGCAGGCGGGCGCTCTCCGAACGGGGATTGGCGGCCAGCTCGGCCGAGCCGGGGCGATGGGCGCCCCGCCAGACCAGGCGGACAGTGGGCACGGCCCCGCACACGCAGGGCAGTCGGGGTGGGCATATGCAGCCGCCGGTCTCGGCGGCGACGAAGCGCTCCTTGACGATGCGGTCCTCGCCCGAGTGGTAGGCCAGCACTGCGCAGCGGCCGCCAGACACCAGCAGGCCGAGGGCGGCGTCGACGGCGGCGCCGAGCGTGACCAGCTCCCCGTTGACCTCGATGCGGAGCGCCTGGAACGACCGCTTGGCCGGGTGGCCGCCGCGACGGCGGGCCGGCGCCGGGATGGCGTCGCGCACCAGCTCGGCCAGCTGGCCGGTGGTCGTCACCGGGCGGGCGGCGACGACAGCCTTGGCGATGCGCCGGGCGAAGCGCTCCTCGCCGTGGCGGGCCAGCACTCGGGCCAGGGCGGCCTCGTCGTATCCGTTGACCACGTCGGCGGCGGTGAAGGCCTGGCGGCGGTCGGCCCGCATGTCGAGGGGACCCTCGCCCCGGTAGCTGAAGCCGCGCTCCGCGTCGTCGAGCTGCATGGAACTGACGCCGAGGTCGAACAGCACACCGGCGATGGGCTCCTGGATGACGGTGCCGATCTCGTCAAAGTTGGCCCGCCGGAGGTCGACCCGGTCGCCGAAGCGGACAAGGGTCTCCCCTGCCATGGCCAGGGCCTCGTCGTCGCGGTCGAGGCCGATGAGGCTGTGCTGCGGGAGGGCGTCGAGCAGGGCGGCGGCGTGACCGCCGGCGCCGACGGTGGCGTCGACGATGACGCCGGCGGGCACGGGTCGCAGGACGTCGACCACTTCTGCCACCATGACGGGCAGGTGGCGGGGCGGGAGGGGGCTAGTCCCGCCCATCCGCCACCCTCCGATCGACGGACCGCCGGGAGACATTCCCGACACCTGGGCGAAGAGGGGGGTCTTCACCGATCGGAGGGTGGCGCATGGGCGGCACCGAGCTGTCAGCCGCCCGTGAACTGCTGATGAGCCAGGGCCTCTTCGCCCCGGGTCTTCTTGCCTTGCCAGGACTCGACGGCCCGGATTTCCACGTGATCGAACGCGCCAGTGACCACCACCGGGCCCTCGAGCAGGCCGGCGAACTCCCGCAGGGGCGGCGGGATGGCGATGCGCCCCTGCTTGTCCGGGGTCACCTCCTGGGCGCCGGCAAAGAAGAACGTCGCTCGGTCGTGACCGGCCGCATCGCGCTTGGCCTGCTCCTTGAGCTCGCGGGCCCGGCTCTCGAAGTCCGCCGGCGGCCAGAGGGCCAGGCAGCGCCCCGCCTCGCTGGTGAGAAACGCGTTCTCCAGCTGCTCGCGGAACTTGGCCGGCAAGATCAGCCTGCCCTTTCCGTCGAGCGTGGGGGTATACTCTCCTAAGAACATCAGTTCGATTCAGATTCCGAGAGCGAGCCGCAGCAGGTAGAGCGTTCACAGCAGTCGTCAGCATCACGGTTCCCACCACTTTCCACCACGAGCCACCACTTTAAACCCCTTTCTTTCCGGGGGTCAATGCGCGTGTGCGTGGGACTGCGCTCGGTGGGCAAAGATGCCAACGGTGGATCTCCCTCTACGCACCCGTGTCGCAGCCCTGGCCGGACGGGCCATCGCCGACGCGTCCCGCTGGGTGGGAGCGGGCGAGGGGTCGGTCATCGGCGGACGGGTGACCCTGGCCATCGACCAGCGGGCCCTCGAGCTCATGGCCGCCGGCCACCAGTCCGTCGCCATCTCCGGCACCAACGGCAAGACCACCACCACCCGACTCCTGGCCGCCGCCCTGTCCACCCGGGGACCGGTGAGCACCAACTCCGCCGGCGCCAACCTTCTCCCGGGCCTGGTCAGCAGCCTGTTCCGGGGCCGGGCCGGCGCCGCCGTCGCCTTGGAAGTCGACGAGGGCCACCTGGCGGAGGCGGTGGCGGCCGTCCATCCCACGGCCGTCGTGCTCCTCAACCTGAGTCGCGACCAGCTCGACCGCTTCGGCGAGGTCCGCCGGCACGCCGCCGACTGGCGGCTGGCCCTGGCCGCCTCCCCCGACACCGTGGTGGTCGCCAATGCCGATGACCCGCTGGTGACCTGGGCCGCCGGCGCCTGCGACCCGGCCGCCAACGGCCAGCGCTGCGGCGTGAAGTGGGTCGGCACCGGCCAGCGCTGGCGGGCCGACGCCTCGGCCTGCCCCAACTGCGGCAGCCGCATCCGGTGGACCGAGGGGCGCCTGGAGCGCGGAGGGGCCCACTGGGCGTGCAGCTCCTGCCCGCTGGCGCGGCCCCGGCCCGACGCCTGGCTGGAGGGCTCCGACCTGGTGCTGGCCGACGGGCGCCGGCTCGACATAAAGCTCCAGCTTCCCGGGCGGGTCAACGTCTCCAACGCGGCCGTGGCCGTGGCCGCGGCCATGGTGCTGGGCGTCGACCCCGGACGCGCCGTGCGGGCCATGTCCCGGGTGCGGGCCGTCGCCGGCCGCTACCAGGTGCTGAACGTCGGCGGGGCCCGAGTCCGCCTCCTGCTGGCCAAGAACCCGGCCGGCTGGGCCGAGGCGCTCGGCCTCATCCGCCCGCCGCCGACGCCAGTCATCATCGGCATCAACGCCGGCGTGGCTGACGGGCGGGACCCGTCGTGGCTGTGGGACGTCCCGTTCGAACAGCTCCGGGGCCGGCTGGTCGTGGCCACCGGCGAGCGCGGCCGCGACCTGGCCGTGCGACTGCGGTACGCGGACGTCCGCCACACCTACGAGCCCGACTACCGCAAAGCCGTCGCCCTCTGCGCCGCCGGCGTGGCCCGCCCCAATGTCCCCGCGCACGGGGCCGCAGGGCCTAATGTCCCCGCCGGGCCAAGGCATCCCGAGATCGACTTGGTGGCCAACTACACCTCCTTCCAGGACGCCCGCCGGGCCCTGGCTTCGGGGGGACGGGCCGGCGCCGCCGTGCCGGTGCAGTGAGCACCGTGGGTGAGCCGGTGTCGATCGCCCTCCTCTATCCCGAGCTGCTGGGCACCTACGGCGACGGCGGCAACGCCACCGTCCTCGCCCAGCGCCTGCAGTGGCGCGGCATCCCGGCCGAGGTGGTCGACGTCCACGCCGGCGAGCCCATTCCCAGCTCGTGCCAGATATACGTGATGGGCGGAGGCGAGGACGCCCCCCAGGCCCTGGCCGCGCGGGAGCTGCGCTCCGGCTCAGTGCTGGTTGATGCCGTCGCCGGCGGCGCCGCCGTCCTGGCCGTCTGCGCCGGCCTCCAGGTGCTCGGCAACCAGTTCGCCGGTGAGGACGGCAAGGTCCACCACGGCCTGGGCCTGCTGGACTGCGAGACCCACCGCGACGACGGCCCCCGCCGGGTGGGGGAGGTCGTCGTCACTCCCGACGAGTCCCTCGACGTGGGTGACCTCACGGGGTACGAGAACCACGGCGGGGTCACCACTCTCGGCGCCGGCGCCCGGCCGTTGGGTCGGGTCGTCGTCGGCCACGGCAATGACGGGGGCGACGGTACCGAGGGCGTCGTGAGCGGCCTGGTCGTGGGCACCTACCTGCACGGCCCCGTCCTGGCCCGGAACCCGGGCCTGGCCGACCATCTCCTCAGCTCGGTCCTGGGGCCCCTCGACCCCCTCGACGACACCGAGGTCGACGCCCTCCGCAAAGAGCGCCTGCACGCCGCCCGCCACCCCCACATGCACATGCCCCAGCTCACCTCGGGCTGGCGGCGCCTCCTGCGAGGGAGCTGACCCGGTGCGCCCCCGACGCCGCCCCGCCCCCCTGGCGGTGCCTCTCCTGATCCTGGCCGCGGTGGTGGCCACCGCCTGCTCCAGCGCCGGGAAGGCGGCGGCGCCGGCTCCCACCTCGACCACGCGGGCCCCGGAGACGACGACGTCCACCGCCGCCCCCACCACCACCACGACCACCACCCCGCCGCCACCCACCTATGCGCTGACCGGCCGGCCGGCCGCCGATCTCGGCATCGCCGCCCGGGCGGCGGTGGCGGTGAAGATCGACAACATCTGGGAAGCCCGGCCCCAGGCCGGGATCACCGCGGCCGACGTCGTCTATGAGGAGTTCACCGAGGGCGTCACCCGGTTCATCGCCGTCTACCACTCCACCGACGCCGAAGTCGTGGGCCCGGTCCGCTCGGTGCGACCGGCAGACCCGGTCATCGTCACGCCGCTCGGCGGTGTGCTCGGCTTCTCCGGAGGAAGCCCGGGGGCTGTGGCCCTCGCCACCGACACCCCACTCACCCTCGTCATGGAGGACGACCTGGCCGTCATGTACCGCCGGGGCGACCGCCTGGCGCCCCACAACCTCTACACCTCCACCGCCGGCCTGTTCTCCCGGGTGCCCGCCGAGGTCGGCTCCCCTCGCGCCTTCGCCACGTTCTTAACCGAGGGCGAGTCCTTCGGCGGTCCGGGCGCCGTGCCCGTCGCCAGCATCGGGCTGGACCCCGCCCCGTATGTGACCGCCGGCTATGACTGGGACGCGGCCAGCGGCACCTGGCTGCGCAGCACCGACGGCACCCCCCACATGGTCGAGGAGGGGCGCATCGCCCCTACCACGGTCATCGTGCAGTTCACGCATTACGAATTCTTCATCGACGACTACGACGTCCAGTACCCCGAAGTCGTCGGCACGGGCGAAGCATGGATCTTCGCGGCCGGCGCCATGGTCCCCGGCACCTGGCACAAGGAGTCGCCCGGGGCGGTCACCAACTTCATCGACTCCGCCGGCGCCCCCGTCGCCATCCCGCCCGGCCAGACGTGGGTCCACCTCGTCGCCCCCGGCTCCTCGGTGGTCACGGGCTGATCGACACGGCTCCAGGTCCGATGGGAGACGACTGGGTCCGGCGCCGGCCGGCGCCGGCCCGGCGGCCGATGATCGACGCCTACGTCGGGTACCGGATCGCCGGCCCACCCGGGATCCACCGGGGCCTGCCGTCGCGGCACCTGACCCTCATCGTCAGCATCGGCGAGCCCATCGACGTGGTGGCCCAGACCGACCCCCACCAAGCCCCGGACCGATACCGCTTCGTGCTCAGCGGTCTCCAGGCCGGGCCGGCGCTGATCGCCACGCCGGCCGTCCAGGCCGGCGTGGCCATCGAGCTCACGCCCCTCGGCTGCCGGGCCCTCATGGGCGTGCCGGCCCGGGCTCTCTGGGACATCTCCGTGGAGGCGGCCGACATCGTCGGCCCGGCGGCGTCCGAGCTGTGGGAGCGGCTGCACCACGCGGAGGACTGGGCCTCCCGCTTCGCCGCCTGCGACGACGTCCTCGGCCGCCTGGTCGCCGGCGCCGACGCCCCGCCACCGGCGCCGGAGCTCTCGGGGGCGTGGGCGCTGCTCATCGGCTCCGGCGGCACCGTGGGCGTGGCCGACCTCGCCGCCCGGGTGGGCTGGAGCCGGCGCCACCTGGCCGCCCGGTTCGCCTCGGAGTTCGGGCTCTCCCCCAAGCTGGCGGCGCGGGTGGTGCGCTTCGAGCGGGCCACCTCCCTGTTGCGGTCGCCCCGCCCCTGCCGGCCGGCCCTCGCCGAGGTGGCGGCGGTCTGCGGCTACTACGACCAGGCCCACCTCAGCCGGGACTTCGTCGAGCTCGCCGGATGCCCGCCGGGCGAGTGGCTGGCGGCCGAGCTCCCATTTGTCCAAGACGCGGGCGGTGCCGAACCGTCACGATCAACGGCATGACCGACGACACCGCTTCCATCTGGACTGCCTCCATCTGGCCCGTCCTCACCTACAAGGACGCCCCCGCCGCGGCCGAGTTCCTCGTGAGGGCATTCGGCTTTGAGATGCGCGGGCTCTACGTCAAGGAGGACAACCCGAACGTCGTCGAGCACGCCGAAGCCCGCTGGCCCCTGGGGGGCGGCGTCATGTTCGGGACCGCGGGCAAGGACGACGGCCCGTTCGGCCGGCGCCGGCCGGGCAACGACTCGGTCTACGCCGTCTGCGACGACCCCGACGCCCTGTTCGCCCGGGCCACCGCCGCCGGCGCCGAGGTCGTCCGGGAGCTCAAGGACGAGGACTACGGATCCCGGGGCTTCACGGTCCGCGATCCCGAGGGCAACCTCTGGAGCTTCGGCACCTACCGGGGCGACTAGGGCTCCCCCCGAAGGAGCGCGGCCATCGCCGGCAGCCGGAAGAATGTGGTCACCTCATAGGCGGACGGGTTGCCCAGGGCAGGGTCGGCGCCTGCGTCGAGCAACACCTGCACGGTCTCCACCGACTGGCGGAACACTGCGGCGCAGAGCGCGGTCTGGCCCCGGTCGTTCACCCGGGTGGTGTCCGCACCTCGCTCCAGGAGCAGGCGGACGGTGTGAGGATGGGCGTGGTAGGCGGCCAGGATGAGCAGGGTGTCGCGGCTCGAATTGGCCAGGTTCGGCGAGAGGCCGGCATCGAGAAGGCCCGCCAGATGCTCGGTCCCACCGTTGCGGGCAGCCTCGAAGCACAGGTCGGCGGACTGCAGGGTCCCGGTGTCGAGGTCGTCGTTCATCGGTCAGGGGACGGACGGAGCGCGCATAGCGCTGAGGCGCAGGTAAGATCCCCGACGCATCACCGAATCGCTTGCGACAAACGCTCTGGAGTGTTCTCTCCACGGGGCGGGGGTGCCGAAACCTGGGACGAACTAGCGCGGGCTGGGGCCCCAGGTCGGGAGGGAGGTGATTCGCATGAATATCGCAACCATCCGAAACATCAGCCGGCTCGGCTGGGCCGTCTTGGCCTCTGCCGCCGCCGTCTTCGCCGTGTTGTTCCTGTCCGCCACCGCGTCCGGTGCCCAGATCGTCTCTGGGAACTCGGGCGGGTCCGGCAACACAGGACCGGCGATCGCGACTGGAGGTGCCAACAGCTCCGCCTCTTCGGGTGCCGGCTCGGGCTCAACGTCCGGTTCCGGCGCCACGGGGGCAGCTGTGAACCAAACCACCGTGATCTCCGCCGGCGGAAGCGGGGGTAGCGGCGGCCTGGCCGCCGCCGGGTCCGGCGCAGGTGGTCCAGCCGCAAACGTGTCGGTTGGCACCGTCGGGACCAGCACAGCCACGGGCGGCTCCAGTGTGAGCCAAACGTCGGCCAACGGTGGCTCCGGCGGTGGTTCGACGGTCAACGTCAACCCCGTCGCCACATCGGGCAGCTCGGGCGCGGCGAAGTCGCAGTCCAGTGCAACCAACACAGGGAACACTGGGCCGGCGTCCTCGTCGGCCGTGAGCAACCCCGTGGCCGTGTCCGGCAACTCCGGGAGTACCGGAGGCACCGGGGCGGCGACGTCGAACCCGACGGCAACCAACTCCGGAATTCTGGGGACGGCTGTCGTCATCGGCGGCTCGGCCCAGTCCGGCAACTCCGGAAGCTCGGGGAACACCGGTCCGGCCGTCGCCATCGGCAGTGCCAACAGCAACGCCAGCTCGGGTGCCAGCGCCACCAGCAACGCGGCGTCGGGCAACACGGGCGCAGCGGTGAACAGCACTGGCGTAGCAGCCATCGGTGGCCTCGGCGGCAGCGGCGGCGTAGCCGTCGGTGTCTCCGGCCCTGCGGGCCCGGCCCTCAACCTTTCGTTGGGGACCATCGGCTCGTCGGCGGCCATCGGCGGCCACAGCGTCGCTGTCGGCTCGGCGAATGGAGGAGCAGGAGGCGGGGTGAACGTCAACGTCACCCCCATTGCAACATCCGGCAGCACCGGGAGTGCAGTGGCACAGTCCAGTGCCACCAACACCGGCCGTACCGGCCCTGCCATCTCCAACGCCAGCAGCAACCCCTGGGCGGTCTCGGGTAACTCCGGGACCACCGGCAACACCGGTGGGGCCTCCTCCAACCCGTTGGCGTTCAACAACGCCATCCTGGGCGGGGCCTTCGTCTTTGGTGGCAATGCCAGATCGGGCACCTCGGGAGGATCCGGGGATACCGGTGCGGCAGTAGCCATCGGCGACGCCGACAGTGCTGCCAACTCGGGAGCTGGCGCCAACGCCAACGCAGTGTCCGGCACGTCCGGCAACGCGGTCAACGGCACCGGCATCTTCGCCCTCGGCGGGCTGGGCGGGGACGCCGGCTTCACCTTGGTCCGGGCCGGGCCCGGCGGTCCGGCGGTCAACATTTCCGTGTTGACCATCGGGGCGTCGTCCGCAGTGGGCGGCTCCTCCGTCGCCACCGGTTCCGCCAGCGGCGGGGCAGGTGGGACCACGACGGTAACCGTCGCCCCCGATGCCCTGACCGGCAACTCAGGCGCTGTCTCGGCTCAGTCGAGTGCCACCAACACCGGAAACACCGGTTCGTCGATTTCGGGTTCCGTAAGTAACCCGGTCGCCGGCTCCGGCCACTCCGGCGCCACGGGCGCCAGCGGCCCGGTGATCGTCACCCCGACGGCCACCAACACCGCCGTGCTCGGCATCGCCATCGTGTTCCTCCCCTTCTGGTTCTTCCTGATCTAGAAGCCGGATACATGAGCTGAAGGGCCCCTCCTCCGGGAGGGGCCCTTCTTCGTGCTCAAGGCAGGTGGTCGAGGAAGGCGTCCAGATCGACGTCGACGCCGCGGGCCACGCCGACCAGCTCCGCCGTGGCCCGCCGGCGCTCGTCCTCGGTGAGGGCCAGCCGGCCGAGAAGGCGCTCCGGGCGCCACTCCAGGAGGGCGGCGCACTGGAACAGGGCGCCGGCCCGGGTGCGGCGCTGGGCCATGCCCACCACCTTGGCGCCGGCCACGGTGACCTCACCGGGGCCAAGGCCGGCGAAGCAGATCAGCTTCGACCACGGCGTCGTGATCAGGGGGCCGGCGTGGGCCCGAGCGGCCCCGGGAGCGGGATGACGTCCTCGGGCGGCGGCGCCGAGCGCCGTCACCCAGGTGGCCCCGAGCCAGGCGAAGGCCCGGCCGACGTCGACCTCCCACAGCGGATCGCCCGCCGGCACGAAGACGTCGACCCACACCAGCCCGCCCGGCTCGACCAGCACCGCCCCACCCCCACTGCGGCGCCGGACCGCCGGCGTCCCCGGCACCAGGACCGACTCCGCCTGGGTGCTGCCGAGGACGACGGCCGGCTCCGTGGCCTCCAGCACCCACACCGTGCGGCGATCCGGCCATTCTGCGTCGAACAGGTCCACGGCCGGCGCCCGCCGGCGCCGGACGTCCCAGTTTGGTAGATCCGGCGCGCCGGGACGCGCTGGATCTACCAAATGGGTCAGGCGGTGAGCGCGGCGGCGCCCTGGAGGTAGGGCTCCCACTGAGGGGACACGTGGCCCACGGCGACGATGATCCAGGTCAGCTCTTTGGGCGCGGTCGGCCGCCGGCGCAGGACCATGCCGACGTCGTGGACCGACCGGTCCTCCTTGCGGCTGTTGCACGGCCGGCAGGCGGCGACCACGTTCTCCCACACATGGAGACCACCCCGGCTACGGGGGATCACGTGGTCGATGTTCTCCGCCGGCGCCCCGCAGTACTGGCAGCGGTTGTCGTCACGGGCGAAGACGGCCCGCCGGTTCAGGGCCGCCCGGGTGCGGTAGGGCACCTTCACGAAGTGAGTGAGGCGGATGACGGAGGGTGCCGGCATCACGGTGCGCTCGGAGTGCAGGGCCCGGTCGCTGGCGTGCAGCACCTCGGCCTTCTGCTTCAGGACCAGCACCACCGCCCGCCGCACAGGGACGACACACAGGGGCTCGTACGTGGCGTTGAGGACGAGCGCCTTCGACATCTCGGCCTACTCAGTTCCGTACGGGCCGGTCGCCGGCCCCTGCTGGTGGCAGGTGCATGAGCGTCGAGGGTACATCAGGAGGGGCCGCGCACTAGGACGGAAAGCGCCGGCACCATTCGAGGTAGGCGACGACGTCGGCCGGCGCCGGCGCCTTCGCCGGGTCCCCGAAAACGGTCTGCAGTCGAAAGCGCACGTAGTCGGGGTCCGGGCGGGGAACCGGCGGCCACCGGCGCCACCAACCGGGGACGGCCATGCGCAGGCTCTGGCGCAGGGCCATGCCCCACAATCCTGGGCGGACGATCACCGCCAGGGCCGCCGGCCCCAGCCACCGCCACCCGGCCTCGAACTCGCTCATAGCCGCCCGATCCCCCGCCAGCCGACCGCCGCCGCCCCCACCAGCGGGCCGCCGGCGCCCAGCCCGCCGGGCACGATCCTCGCCCCCACGGAGAACGCCAGCCGGGCCTGGGCGTCGAGCTCGGCCTGGGCGGCGGCGAAGAACGGCTCCCCGTAGCCCAGGGCCACGGAGCCGGCGACCACGGCCAGGCCCAGATCCAGCAGGTTGGCCACCGATGCCACCGCCCGGCCGACCAGCCGCCCGGTGCGGGCCACCACCTCGGGGCCGGCCTCGGCCGCCGGCCGTCCGGTCACCGCCGCGATCGACGTCCCCGACGCCTCGGCCTCCAGGCAGCCCCGTGCCCCGCACACGCATTCCCGGCCCTCGGGTTCCACGCACACGTGGCCGATGTGGCCGGCGTTGGCGGCGGCGCCGTCGAGGAGCCGGCCGTCGAGCACGATGCCCCCGCCGACACCGGTGGAGACCACCATGGCGATGAAGTTGTCCACGCCCGCGGCCGCCCCCTTCCAACCCTCGCCCAGCGCCAGCGCCTTGGCGTCGTTGTCGACGAACGTGGCCAGCCCGGTGGCCTCCGCCAGCCGGGACCGCAGCGGGAAGTCCCGCCACACCCCGATGTTGAGGGGCGACACCGTCTCGCCGCCGGGCGTCATCGGCCCCCCGCACCCGACCCCGCAGACCGCGAGGTCGCTCTCGCCCCGCACGCCTCGAATCAGTTCCAGCAGGACGTCGAACAACCCGTCCGCCGAGTCCGCCCGGGACGGCGCAGTGGCCGACGCCAGCACCTCACCGGCGTCGCTGACGACGCCGGCGGCCATCTTGGTGCCGCCGATGTCGACGGCGAGGGCGAGGTCCATCCGGGCCGAAGGTAGTACCAGCGTGACAACAGGTACCGTGGGCGCACTCCATGTCGTCCACACCACGGGTGGCGGCCCGCACCGTCCAGTCCTTCTCCGAAGCCTTCGCCGCCATCGTGGACAACGTGGCCCTTGTCGTCCAAGGCAAGGACGAGGCCATTCGCCTCGCCCTCGTCTGTCTTGTCGCCGAGGGCCACCTGCTCATCGAGGACGTCCCCGGGGTGGGCAAGACCAGCCTGGCCAAGGCGGTGGCCGCCAGCCTGGACTGCACCTGGGGGCGCATCCAGTTCACGCCCGACCTGCTGCCGTCGGACGTGACCGGCGTCAGCATCTACAACCGGGCGACGGGCGCCTTCGAGTTCCGCCCCGGCGGCATCTTCGCCAACCTGGTCCTGGCGGACGAGATCAACCGGGCCTCGCCCAAGACCCAGTCCGCCCTCCTCGAGGCCATGGCCGAGGGCCAGGTCACCGTCGACGGCTCGACCTACCCCCTCG
>CAYZMG010000110.1:0-12181 GCA_964479465.1 uncultured Acidimicrobiales bacterium | reverse complement strand
GCAGCCACAGGGCTTGCATGATACGGCCGCCGACACGCGCTCGGGCCCGTTCCCAGCTTTCGGTCGTGAGCCCCGCCTGTTCGTCATCGCCCGGGGAGTTGGAGACGAGGGTGGCGAGCAGCGTCCCATCCGGGGAAAGGGCGAGGCCGCGCCCACAGTCACCGTCAAGTTTCGTCGAACGATCGATCTTCCGATCGGAGCCGATGCTGACCAACGTCCCGCAGACGCTGTCCCCCTCATGCAGAACGGCGACGGCCCTGGTCGGGTCGGTCACGGCGACGGTGCGATAGCCAGTGGTCTGCGTGAGCTGAGCGGTGGACGGGTTCCAGACCCACACTTCGGTGTAATCGCCCTCGCCGGTCGTCACCAACACGTTGTCACCTGCAAACCCTACGACCTGGGCTCTCCCCGAGATTCGAGCTGACGCGAGGCGAGTGCCGTCCGGGAGACCGGCCAAGACGAGCTGGGAGGTAGATCCCGGTGGCGGGAGCAGCTCCGACCATGCGACCCGTTTCCCGCCGGCGGCCACGGCCACGCCTGAGGTCGGCGCGCGCGCCCGTCGCGAGCTCCGCCGGTTGGCCTCTATCGGGCACCAGCCACACTGAGGAGCCGAGCGACGCGACCACCCCGAAGGGCGTTCGCACTGGTGGATCTTGGGCCAGATGTGCTTCGCCCGGCAGGGTTCCATGGTCGACGGGAGCGGGAGCAAACCGGACGAGCCGCCCGGAAACGACCATCTCGACTGAGGACGTTGCGTCCACGGCCGTCGACGGCGGAGACGGTGCTATCGAGGTGACCGTCGGCTGGGAGACGACCATCGTCTGGTCGTCCTGAGATCGGGATGCGACGAGGCGCACGCCCCCGCCGACGACGACGGCGGCTGCCAACACCGCCACGCCTGCTCGCCGCACCTTCCGTCGTCGCACTTCCGTGCCGATATCGGGCGGACACGTTCCGGTCCCGGGTGGAATGCCACCGGCGTTCGCCGCCAGCATCCGGGCGACTCTCTGTTCAAGATCAGACACGGGATACTCGCTCTCGCATAGCGGCCAACCCCCGGGACAGCAGCGACTTCACCGTGCCCGGGCGGCACCGGAGTACGTCGGCCATCCGCTCCTCGGACAGGTCGAGCCAGAAGCGCAGCACGATGGCTGCTCGCTGGCGCTCGGGGAGGGTCTGAAGGGCATTCCACAGTTCAGGCTCGACGACCGGAGGCTCCATCTCCGCAGGGTGGGTCCAATCGCGGGCCCGTTCGATCCGCAGACGTTCGCGAGCACGGGTGCGGTGCGCGGCGTGGGACAGGTTGACCACCGTCCGCTGGAGGTAGGCCGGGAAGGCCTCGCTTGACCGCAACCGTCCGAGTCGCGCCCCACGCGGATGAATGCCTCCTGGACCACGTCCTCCGCCAGCTGCAGATCGCCGGTGAGCAGGTATGCCAGCCGCCGCGACCGATCGGCGTGCAGGCGGTAGAGCCAGGCCAGGTCAAGCGTTGTCGGCGGCGTGGCCTCCGTGCCTGCGACGGTCTCCTCCGGCCGCGATCTCACCGGCTCCGCCGCCATGTCCGTAGTATCCGCCATAATGACCTAAGGATGCCGCCGACCACCTGATCGGTTCCATGCTCTGACTGGTCTGGGTCGAGTCGCTTGGGCGTCGGCGCGAACGAGGGGCCCTCGCGGCCCCTCGTCGCTCCCAAGGGCGGTGACCGGTCAGGTCACCTGTTGTTGTAGTCGTCGAGGATCCTGGCCAGCTGGTTCATGGTGGCCGCGCCGACGGCGCTGATCTTGCCGATGTAGCCGTTGCCGTCGAAGTGGTACTTGCCGAGCAGGAGCACGGCCTGGTTGATGGCGGTGGTCGCCGCCGCCGTCCTGCCGGCGCCGGCGGTGAAGTTCAGCACCGCGGCCACCAGCTGGGCGGCCAGGTTGAACGCCGGGTCGCTCGCCATCTCTTGCCGGCGAAGGTGCTCTTGTTCGCCGTGTTGTCCCAGCCGGTGCCCGAGGTCACCACGCCGTCAGCGAGAAGGTCGAGGCTCTCTACGCCGCAGCGCCAGCTTCTCGAGTCGCACGGCGGCACGCTACCCAGGGCCTCGGCCGACCGCCGTGATGAGCTGTGGCCGTAGCCCCTATCGACGACCGTCCTGATCGACCAAATGCGCCCACAACGCCGGCGGCGAGACGCCCCCAACGTCGCCTGCAGGACCTGGCCTAGTGTGATGCTGTGAGCCGGCGAGTGTCGGTGTCAGCCGTGACTCTCGACGCGCACGGCGTGCTCCTGCTACCCGACCCTGCAGCGCTTCGTTGTGCGCTGGCTCCGTTTGACGTTCATCCGGACGATGACACCTGTTGGCGAGTCCACTTCGAGATGGTCAATCTCATCGATCAGTATGTCGAGCCGAACTGGCACGAGGTCCGTCGGTCCATGGCTGCAGCATTTGGTCTGAGTGCCCAGCAGGTCGATGACGCGGCGCCAATCGTCGCCGCGGTCTACCTGAACGAGCCTTGGATCGCGGCGCCGGGTGCGAAGGACAGCATTGTCCGTCTGGTCTCAAGCGACCACTCGCTTGCTGTCGTAGCGAACAGCACCCACGGCCAGGTTGAACAGTGGCTGGCAGACGCAGGCCTCTGCTCCATAGTCGGGCCCTTGCCGAAGGTCGCATGCGTGCTCGACTCGCATGTCGTGGGCTTTGCCAAGCCAGATCGGCGAATCTTCGACATGGCTCTGACCAATCTCGGTATATCAGCCGATGAGTGCTTGCACGTCGGCGACTCTGTCCAGACCGATGTCGTCGGCGCCCGAGCTGCGGGTATCACGCCGGTCCATGTCGACCCCTATGGCTTTTGCGAGTCGGCCCATCACGACCACTCGATGTCGCTTGAGGGTGTCGTGAACGAGTTGCTCGGATGACACCGGCGCCGGACCCGAGGCGCCTCCTAATTGCGAGATCGCCGGTCCGGCAGGGTCGCTCGAAACGCCGGCCCCGAGATACCCGTCGTCCCAGAGCGACCTGTTCTGGGTGGCAAGCGACCTCGGTGGCCCGCGGCCTCGAGCTCCAACGCGCGACACTCGTCGTGCCCCTTCACGAAGAAGCGCTGAAGGCGCTCGCTCACCTCATGGCCAGACCACCCGCCTCGTTGACCCACACCGCTATGGTCTGGCAGTCCGTTCGGCGGCGATCCGGGCGATCACTGCCGGCACAGCCCTGGCCGCAGCGATACCGGCCTGAGCCCCACCGCTCAGCGACAGGGATGGTCTGGACCATCCGGTCCCGGAGGGCCAAGAGGTCGTCTTCGTCGAGACCCCCGGCGAGCAGGTAGGTGCCGACATCGAGCGACGCCAGGACGGAGAGGAGGGCGTCACGATCGTGTATCTGCTCCCGCCGACTGCGCTCCTTTCGAAGGTCATCTTCCAGTTCCGCCGAGGACCTCGCGTTCACCCGCGACGGGTTGGCGATGAGGCGGTCGACGTCGAGCGGCGGCAGCCGGCTGGCGCTGAGCTCGTAGTCGTTGGCGATCTCGTCGGGATGCACGCCTGCCAGCGCGAGCAGCAGCATGGCAACGAGCCCGGTGCGATCGCGCCCGCGACCGCAGTGGACGACGACGCCATCGGGCCCGGCCCGCGCCACCTCCCTGACCGCCGCGACGGTGCGCTCGGGCCACCGCTCGAGTGCGGCGGCGTAGTAGTGCGGTGTGCTGAAGGGCCGCCACCGCTCGATGAACTCCTCGTCGGTGTCGTCCTCGATCGGCACGTGGACCACAGAGAGGCCGCACGTGTAGGGCTCGGCCTCCCGCTCCACGTCGTTGCGGAGGTCGATGATCGTGCGGACGCCGTACTCCTCCAGCGCCCCCCAACCATCGCGAGTAAGTCGATCGAGGCTGTCGGATCGAATCACGGCACGCCGGCGGGTCATGTGGCCGTCCACTGTCGGCAGCCCGCCGAGATCGCGGACGTTCGAACAGTCGTGCCAATCGAGGTGTCGCTCCACCGTCACGACGGTAGTGGCGGGCTCTCGGGGCCGGCCCGGGCGGACCTGGCCCCGTGACGATCAGGGGTGTGACGGCATCCCAGAGCGGCGGCGGCCCCGATGACATGGAGCCGGCCTACGGGCACCAGGTCCTGACTTCAGGCACTTCCCCTGTCGGCTTCTCCAAGGAGCTGGCTGCGCACGGTGAACCAGGTGTGCTCGTCCGCTGCCACGAGGAGGCCGGCGGAGGTCTGCGCCGGCCGGTACTCAGAGCCGTCCAAGCGACGTGCCCACCCGCCAGCCTCCTCGACCAGTAGAATCCCCGGAGCGTGGTCCCACGGCAGCGTTCGCCTGAACAGGACGAAGTGCTGGCCGCCCTCGGCAATCATCGGATACTCGACTCCGATGCACATCCGCCCCTGGGTGATCTTGGCGAAGCGGTGGCTGTTCCTGGCCACCGTCGACCGGGTGGACTCATCGAGGAATCGGGTCAGCACGGCCCCAGTGAGTTCGTCGGTTCCGATCGGCGCCGGAGGACAACGGAGGGTCCGACCGTCGGCCCATGCTCCTCCTCCCTTCACGGCGACGAACAAGCGCCTATCAACCGGTCGCCAGATCCACGATGCGACGGTGGTCCCGTACTCGACGAGAGCAACCAGGACCGCCCAATCGGGCGATCCGGCGATGAAGTTCGCTGTGCCGTCGAGCGGGTCGACGAGCCAGAGGAGCGGGACCGCGGCCAGTGGGGCCGCCGACACGGCAGAACTGGCCGCGGTGGCCTCCTCGCCGACGACCGGCACGCCAGGTGACAACTCCGCGAGGCGTCGTGTCAGCAGCCGTTCGGCTTCGATGTCCCCAGAGGTAACCGACTCACCGGCCGCCTTCTCCCAGGCGTCGTACTGGTGGAGCCCACCGAAACGGGGCTCGAGGACCTCGGCCGCAACCTCCCGGAGGACGCTGGCCACGTCGTCGAGCATCCTGTCCCTCATTCCGAGAACCCCCTGGGTAGCGGAAACGCGCTGACGTAACTGGGCCTTTGCGTACGGCACTCTTGCTCGTCCCGCATTGACCCGCCTTCATCGAGCAGGAGAATCGCCCAAACGGGCAAGCGGGGCTGTCCCCAAACCACACCGGTCCCGCCCGAGCACAGCGGCCCTCACCGCCGGCTACGCGGAGCGGAGGACGTATACAAGCGGCTCGAGCTTCCCGAGGAACTGGAACACTTCCCAGTGCAGGTTGGCCTCGATGTGCTCGTAAATGTCATGGCCGTGCTCACGAACGATGTCGTTGCGTTGCCGGCGCAGTCGGGCGAGCCGGAGGAGCGCGCGTGAGACAGGCTGCGTTCGCTCCTCGGCGTACTCGCTCCACTCAGTGCCAATGACGTGTACGGACTCCACCGCGAAGCCGGATCGGGCGTAGGCAGCTTCGAGAGCTCCACGGTCGAGGTTGGCGTCGACGTTGCCGAGGTGGCGCCGCATGAGCTCGGCGTCGTCGGCGGTGAGGAGATCGGTCGCGACCGTCGTGTACACGAGGAGACGCGCCGCCGGCTTCATGACTCGGGCGACTTCGACAAGGCCGCCGCCGAGATCATCGACCTGTTCGACGACATCCCGACACCACACGAAGTCGAAGTAGGAATCGGGATACGGCAGGTTGTGCATCACTCCGTGGTGAAGGGTGATGCGTTCAGCTAGGCCTGCAGCCTCCACGGCCTCCTCGGCTCGCTCGACGTGCAAGGCGACCGGCTCAACACCGACGCCGTTGACGTCGAAGCGCCGGACCAGCTCCATCAGGTGAGCGCCGTCTCGGCAGCCAACGTCGAGCACGCGGTGACCAGCCGCCACGTAGGTTGCCGCCGTATCGAACAGCGAGCCTGGGCCATCCGGATTGAGGCTGACGTCGAGCCGCTCGTACACGTCCCAGGTTGTCGGGCCGTACACGCGATAGAGACGCTGAAGGTTGCGAGGCGGCACTCCACCAGCCTGCTCCACATACGCCTCGGCGCGCGTGCGCGTTCCCATCCCGAACCGCCTTCGAGCCCCGTGGCCCCCGTGGGCCACCGGTGGGAGTTCCAGCCGACGAAACCGATGCCGGGCTCGGGCCCCCCGAAACGGTGTCCCAGTATCACGGGGCCCACCGACCCTCAAGCGGCGCCCCTACCGCCGGCACCGTGCTCACTCTGGGAGCCCCCTGGACAGATCGCGGATGATGTCCCTACTCATGGCGAGGACCTCGCCCTCGGTCGCGCCGCGCTCCTTGGCGAGCATGAACAGTAGAAACATCGCGAGGTTCAGATGACCAGCAACGACGCCGTCTAGGTCGTCTCCGCCGGGCTCGCGTAGGACGCTGGCTATATGTTCCGCAGCTGTCAGTCGTGCCTTTGTTCCTGGCTCGATCCACAACGTCAGAAACTCGATCGCTATGCGCGTCGCGGCGGTCGGCTCGAACATACGACAATCTAGGCCAGCATTATTGGCCACCTGAATGATGCGCGTTGCGGCGTCCCCACGCGCGGCGGGCCCCCGACAGTTCGGCAGGATTGCAACTTGTCAAAGTCGGGACTGAGGAGCCCTCGGTCCCACTGGTAGGCCGACCCCGGAGGCATCTGATAATCCCCGAGCGTCGGCCGTGATTTGGGTGTCCCGGATCGCCGGCTGCGTGACCAGTCTGGAGTTGGCGTGCGACGCCCGCGTTATCTGCGCTCATCTCCTGTAGGCGTTCCCGGGTCTTACGACCGAGTAGGCCCACACCGCGGCGCACGCATCGACGCCGAGCGCCCGGCCGCTCGCGAACGCCTTTTCTACCTTCTTCCGGGCCGAGCCCTCGTCGAAAGCGTGGACGATCAACTTGGCCTCGATCTCAACGACCTAAGGCCGCTTCGGCTTTGGCATGCCTGAGGTATGCAGGCCGTGTTGGGGTGCGGCGAGTCCGGTCGCCACAAGACATGGCGGATGGCTGAGCCGGCGGTGATGGATGCAGCGATCCCCGCCTACCGCGCGTGGGGGCCGAGAGAAGGTCCGACTGGAAACGTGTCCGGTGGGAACTCCTGCGGGGCACAGGCGAGGATGCAGCCTCGGGTGATCTCGGGAGGATCGAAGCTGGCGGTCCATTCGTCCTGGCACCATCATCGTGACTGTGTCGTCTTCCTCGACCCTCGTCAGCGCCCTCGTTTTGGCCATGAACCGGTGAAGATCTGCGTGCTCGGCGAAGGCGGGCGCGAGCACGCGCTTGCATGGGCTGCGGCTCGGTTCGGCCACGACGTAGTGGTGGTGCCGGGCAACGCCGGCAACCCGTGGTCCGCTGAGGTGGAACCATCTGGCGCAGACCTTTACGTGCTGGGCAGCGACGACAGCGTGTGCTCCGGCCAAGGTGACCGGCTACGAGCTGCCGGTCACCTCGTCTTCGGCCCGAACGCTGACGGCGGCCAGCTCGAGGGCTCCAAACAGTGGATGAAGTCATTGCTCATCGAGGCCGGTGTGCCGACCGCGCGCCACGGCTCATTCGCCGACGCCGCTCCAGCCGAGGCGTATCTGCGAACGCTGGCGGCCGGATACGTGGTGAAGACCGACTACCTCGCGCTGGGCAAGGGCGTGCTCGTAACCGACGATCTCGACGAGGCGATCGCGGACGCCCGTGTGAAGCTCAAACACGGCCGCGTCGTGGTTGAAGAGAAGCTCGCCGGGGTCGAGTTCTCACTGCTGGCGGTGTGCGACGGCAAGCGAGCAGTGCTGCTGCCGGCGGCGATGGACCATAAGGGCATCTTCGACGGCAACTTGGGCCCGAACACCGGAGGCATGGGGGCGGTCGCGCCGGTGCCCCGCATCAGGGAAGACGTGGTCGAAGCAGCGTTCGAGCAATGCGTCCGGCCGACGCTCGACGCCCTTCGCGCCCGGGGCATCGACTACCGCGGGGTGCTCTACGGCGGGCCGCTGATCCTCACCACTGAGGGCCCGAAGGTTGTCGAGTGGAACGTGCGGTTCGGCGACCCCGAGGCCCAGGTGCTGCTGCCGCTGTTCGAGTCCGACCCGTATGAGCTCCTGGCCGAGGCGGCGGCAGGGTCCATTACGTCGATCCCTCGGTTCTCCGATCGAACTGCGGTTACCGTGGTGCTGGCGTCGGAGGGCTACCCGGGCACTCCGCGTGTCGGCGACCCCATCGAGGGCTGGGCCGACGCCAACGAGCTGCCCGACGTCACGGTGTTCTCGGCGGGCGTCGGTCCCGGCGGCGTGACAAAGGGCGGGCGAGTGCTGAATGTCACCGCCCTGGGGGCAGATGTGCACGACGCTCGTGCTCGCGCCTACGACGCAGTCGCCAAGATCAGGTGGCCGGGCATGCAGTATCGACGGGACATCGCCGCAGGGGCACTGGCATGACGGCGTCGGAGTACGCGGTCCAGGCAGCCCGCCCCGACGACCTCCTCGCAGTCGCACGTCTCATTGACCGAAGACCAGGCCTGTCCGTCGGTCACCTGACAGAACGCCAGCAAGCGACGTGGGCTCGGATGCTCCTGACCGACGACCTCACCGTGTACATCGCCTGGCACGGCGATGACGCAGTCGGCACGACGGCACTCCTGGTCATGCCGCACATCACGTATGCCTGTCGGCCGACCGCGTTCATCGAGTCGATGTATGTCCGCGACGAGCACCGCCGCCGCGGCGTTGCGCGCCAGATGGTCGAGCGCCTACTCGTCGATGCAGGGAACGCTGGGTGCCACAAGGTGCAGCTGCTGACGCACAAGCGCCACGCCCAGGACGGGGCACACGCCTTCTACCGTTCGATGGGGTTCGAGGCCGAGGCGGAGGGCTTCCGGATGTACCTCGACGGAGCCGGCGGGTAACCAGCGATGTCTCCGCAGCGATCCCTTGCGGTCTACCCCATATGAACAGCGTCGATGAACGGGGGCTCGACTGCCACCTATCGCCGGGTCCGAGGGACAGGCCCGCGCTCTGGGAATCAGGCTCCTCCCGTTCTCGCTAGCCGGCTGCGCAGTGGACACCATCAAAGATCGATGAACACGCTCCTCGGCGAGTAGTCGAGCATCGCTAGGCCGGCGACACCGATGATGGCTGTGAACAGCATGACTGCGCCCCACAGAATCCACAGCCGTGAATACCGGGCTGGCTGCCGCCATTCGGCTACAAACGGAATGCAGGCGAGAGCCGTCAAGATACCTGTCAGAACCAGCGCCGCCCGAAGCTGGTTGGCAGCCGCCCGGTCGCAGACAGCTCCGAGTTCCGATCGATCCGGACGGACGACGGTCCCGCAGCGGAGCGACCCCCCACCAAACGAGACGTGGGTCGGGACAACGGCTACGCCGAACAAGAACGCCACCAGGGCGAGGGTGAGACCGGCCAGGAGAAGCCGGGGGCCGAGGGACATCCGCTACAGCGTGCACCTTGTTGACGCGGAGCGCGACAAACTCCAGCCGGCGGACCCGCCCCATATCCCTGAGGTGGCGCCGTCCCGACCATGCCCCCGCACGCCGGGTACGCGACAGCCTCGCCAGAGGTCAGGATCGCCGACCGGCGCGCGATGCCGAACGGGTAGTCGACTTCACCGGCGAGAGGTAGCGGGTGTTATTCGTCCCACGCTGTGGCGCCGGGTCAGTAGGTTGAGCAGCCAGAGGCCACGTTTCCTGGAGAGCACCCGGAAAGGGGACGCTGAGACGATGCCAGGAACTTCGCAGTCGTCCGTCGAAGGCGCTGATCCGATCCTCCTGCGGGTGATGCCGCTCATCCGGCACCTGGACGTCGAAGGAGGTGGCACGCTCGTCCTGATCTCACTGGAGCTTTGGCAAGACTGGCTCACCATCACCTGGCTCGGGGCTCCGCCGGTGGACGAGGGCCGCAGCAGGCCGACACCGCCAGGGTGGAATGTGGAAGACGACGTCGGGACGCCGTACCGCCTAGCAGCAGGTGGCGGCGGAGGCGGCTCCACTTACATTCGCGGAACAGTCTCGTTCCAACCTGCCCCTCCTGAAACCGCGAACGTCCTCCGAGTCACACCTCCGAGGGTTGTCGACGGGTGCCTCTCGGTTGCCCTCCGGTGACCTTCCTGCCCGCGTTCCAAGCGTCGGCCTGAAGACGAGGAGGACGCGCCGTTATTCTCCGGCACTTGCGTCGCCATGAGATGCCGTTATCCGCTAGGTATCGCGGGGCCGAGTGCGCTGCGACGAGGCGTCCCGTAACCCCGACCATCGCCGGCTCCACCCGGTCGCCCTGATCGCCGGCGATGGGACCACGGTTGGGGCGGCCGGGAAGCGCCGCGCCATACCGACGGGGGAGCCGATCTCCACGGGCGACCGGCCGCGGACGCGTCTAGCGCGTGCACAGACAGATACCGAGGCCCGGGCCGGCCCAGGCGGTTCGAGCAGCGACGCCTCTTGCGCCTCAGCATGCGAGCATGTCCTCGTGAGCGAGTCCAACGGCGGCGATGGCAGGTGGTGCGGGTGACGCCGCAGCCGCGCTGGTCGTTCTCCTACGACCATCTAATGACCAGGCCGGTCCTCGCCGATGACTTCGTGGCTGTGGGCTACTGGGCAACGGAGTCCCAGGGCGGTCTCTTCGCCCTGGACCGGGCTTCCGGCGCTCGCGTCTGGGAACGTGACCTCGATGCGGGCCTCAGGACCACGCCGGCGTTGGCCGGCGGTCGCCTCCTCCTGAGAACGTTCACCGCGCTGTGCGCCCTGGACGCTCGCAATGGAGCGGTGCTCTGGGAGGTCCCTATGGAAGGCGCGGACAGTGCGCCGGCCGTCGAAGGTGACGTGGTCATCGTCGGTTCCACCGGGCTGCTGGCCGGTTTCGACGTGGCCACCGGCGAGGAGAGGTGGCGGCTGTCGACGCCCGGAACGACGTGGGCCACGCCGGCATTCCGTGACGGGATCGTGTACGCAGGAGCGACCAACGACTTCTACGTCGCCGCCTTCGACGTCGACATGCGGACCGAGCGCTGGCGGCACGACATCGACGCCTACGTCTTCAGCTCGCCGGCTATCGACGGCGGCAGCTTGTACGTCACCAGTTGGGAGGGCTGGGTGTACGCCTTGGACGCCGACAGTGGCGCCCGGCGCTGGGCGTTCGAGACCGACTTCTACGCAGCCGCCGCGCCCCTGGTGACTGACGGGACGGTGTATGCAACTGCCACCGACACCCACGGTCACCGCGTACGCGTGCGCCAGGCGGTCGACGGCGATCTCCTCGGCCTCCAGCCGGCGCAGGTCACCGCCGTCGTCCATGCACACGATCAGCGCTCTGGCCTTGGCCTCCAGCGCCACCACGGTTCCGGTCTCCGAGGTGACCACGCTCCCGCCGGCGCCGGGAGCCAAGGCAACGACCCGGTCGCCGACGGCGTAGGGCGCGCCGCCGGGGGCCACCAGCTCGTCGCCGCCGAGGCGGCCGAGGGATCGCCACGTCTCCCGGCCCCGGCGGTTGAGCTCGGCCACGTCGACTCTCCTCCAGGCGTACATGGCGGCCTGGTGGCCCTCGGCCACATCCGCGGCCCACCCCGACACCACGGAGTCGATGGCCGTGCTGCGATCGCGCGCCACGACGATGCGGCCGCGACGCGCGTAACTGGCAACAGCTTTGGCAACATCGCCGTCGCGCAGCTCGGAAAGTGCAGCGCGATCGGCAACATCGGATTGGCGGACGTTTTCGTCCAGTACGTGCACCGCGGCGCCGTAGCGAGCAACAAGGGACTCGAAGCCGCCACCGGGGCCGACGGCTCCCAGCTGGCGGTGGTCGCCGACCAGGACCACCTTGGCTTGCGCCCTCGACGCCGCCGACAGGACTCGCAGCAACGCCGCGTCCTCGCTCATCGCGGCTTCGTCGACGATGACCACGTGGCGATTGGTCAGGGTGAGCATCCCGTGATCGAGTCTCCAGGTGAGCGACGCCAGGGTGCGGGAGGCCTCGATGCCGGCCTGGCGCTTCAGGGTTCTCGCCGCCTGACCCGACGTCGAGGTGCCGATCACCCCGAAGCCCTCGGCCTCGAAGGCCTCCCGCACCGCCGCCAGGGCGGTGGTCTTGCCGGCGCCGGCCACGCCCACGACCAGCTCGGTTCCACGTCCCGACGTGGTGACGCCCAGGACCGCGGCACGCTGGCCCAGCGTGAGGTGGGTGCCCAGCTCCTGCTCCCGGGTGGCAATGACCCGCCGGGCGTCGACATCGTCCACCGCCGGCGCATTGGTGCGGGCCACCTCGATCTCCACCGCGGCGGCGA
>CAYZMG010000109.1:8209-12569 GCA_964479465.1 uncultured Acidimicrobiales bacterium | reverse complement strand
ACGGTCTCGGGGCGGCCCCGGAGCAGCGCCGAGGCGGTCGCGCGACGCGCGGTCACCGATTTGGCGCCGACGTCAACCATCCGCGCACGGCCCTGCTCGTCCACGTGCGTGAGGCTCATCGTTCGATCCCCCCGATCCACTCGAAGCGGACCTCGGCGTCCTCGGCGATGTCGGGGTCGAGGATCTGGTAGCTGGCCCGCGCCTTGACGAACGTGACCGCCTGGGGCTCCCGGGTGTCGGGGTGGAGGCGGACGCCGCCCACGTCGTACTGCGGATCCTCGGCGATGACCGTGGTCTGGCCGCTGGCGATGTCGAGCTTCACCAGGCGGCCGGCGTTGGCCCCGACCGAGGACACCATAAACATGCCGGCGCCGTCGAGGGTGAAGGAGATGGGCGACGTGGTGAGCGAGTCGTCCTGGCCCCACTGCAACAGCTCCCGCCACTCGTCCTCTTCGGTGTCGCGGACCATGAGGAGCATGCCCCCGTCGGGCAGGGGCGCGAGGCCGGCGCGCACCTTGAAGTCGGCATCGGCGAGGAAGCCGATGAAGCCGGGGTTGGCCACGATCTTCTCCAGCTCGCCCGTCTTCAGGTCGAGGCGGTAGACGTCGTGGAGTTGGGGGTTGTCCTTGTTCATGCCGACGAGGATGGTGTCGGGGAACCGCTTGTCGGTCTCGTCGACCCGGGCCTGCACGCCCTCGAACGGGGTGACGTCCTGGGTGTCGCCGGTCTCGAGGTCGACGGAGAACAGGTGCCAGTCCTCGTCGCCGCCGACGTCCTGGATGTAGAGCAGGTGGCGGTTGTCGTGGGCCCAGAAGAACGTCCGGATGCCGCGGTCGCGGTCGTCGGTGACCGTCTCCGCCTTTCCGAGGTCGGCGCCGACCTGGTTGACCCACACGTTGAGCACGCCGTCGTCGGGGGCGATCCAGGCCAACCGCTTCCCGTCGGGCGAGATGCGGGGGCTGACCCGCTCGGGGTTGCCGAACAGAACCTGGCGGGGGACGAGGGGTGCAGTCATGGGCCCAGCCTCGCAGACGCCCGGAGGCGTCGCCGACGTGCCAAACCGGGGCCATGCCGTCTAGCGTCGGAGCCGCGCAACGTTTAGCGTCGGAGGCGATGAGCAAGCCGGAGGCGAGCGAACCGACAAGCAGAGCGCCCCGCTCAGCGTGGTGGCCGCCGAAGGCGGCGGCCCGATGAGCCAGTCCGCTGTCACCCGTGCGGGTGACATCTCGCCCCTCGACACCTTCATGCGCCGGCTCCTCCGGCTGCCCGCCGGCGCCGACCCCAACGCCACGGCCGAGAAGGCGTTCGGCACGTCGATCCTGATCTCGACGGTCCGCTGCCTGTTGACCTACGTCCTGCTGCCTCTCCTCAAGCCGGTCGTCGACCTGAGCGGCGGCGTGGGCCCCATCCTCGGTCTGGTCATCGGGTCGGTGTCCGCGATTGCGATCGTCTACTCGATGCGCCGGTTCTGGCGGGCCGACCATCGCATGCGATGGGCCTACACGGTGGTCGGCGGCGGCATCCTGGTGCTGCTGGCCGTCCAAGCGGTCGGAGACGTCGCCGCTCTCGTCTGATGAATCAGCCCGGGCCCGAGCGGCCCTCTGAGCGGGGTGGCCGGCCCATCTCTGATGGCAAATCACACAGCGCCACCGCACCGCTGTGGTTCGCCGGCGGCCTGCTGTCCGTGGGCGTCGGCGGTGTCGGGGTGGTGGTGCCCGGGCTGCCCACGACCGTCTTCTTCATCGTGGCCGCCGCCTGCTTCTCCCGGAGCAGCCCCCGGTTCGAGCAGTGGGTGCTCGACCTGCCCAAGATCGGCCCCACGGTCCGTGACTACCGCGCCGGCCTCGGTATGCCGCGCCGCTCCAAGGTCATCGCCGTGACCATGATCGTCGCCGTCTCCTCACTCAGTGCCGTGCTTGCCGGTGGGCCCCTGGGCTGGGGTATCGCCGGCCTCGGCCTGGTCGGCGCCCTGTACGTCACCTTCCGCGTGCCCACACGCG
The DNA here is from genome assembly GCA_964479465.1 of uncultured Acidimicrobiales bacterium. Lineage (GTDB taxonomy): Bacteria > Actinomycetota > Acidimicrobiia > Acidimicrobiales > AC-14 > CADCTB01. The sequence continues at coordinate 10,569 of CAYZMG010000109.1, read as the reverse complement.
AGCGGGTGCTCGCCGAACGCCAGCCGCCGGCGTCCTGACCTTCACCCGCCGGGCCGGAGCGGCCGCCGGCTGGGTCGCCCTCAACGCCGGCGGGCTGCTGGCCGCCCGCTGGCTCGCTGGTGGAGCAGCACGTCGTCCCCTGACCCGCATCGACCACGTGTTGACCTCGCCGCGCCTCGCGGTGGTCGCCATCCGCACGGGCGAGGGCCAGGGCAGCGACCACCGCCCCATCGTCGTCGACGTCATTCGAACCGCCGGCGCGAGCAGCACCCGCTGAACTGGCTGCAGTTACCCGCGTATTTGGTGGGTAAGTGCAGCCGGTTCGGGGAGGAGGGTCAGGTCGGCGACCAGGCCGTAGTGGTCGGACGCGCACAGCGGGCCGTCGACCTCGTCGAACGCCAGGCGGGCATCGACGACCTCCACGAGGTCGTTCACGAACACATAGTCCAGGACGCTGCCGGCGCCGGCGGCGCCGGCCCGCAGGGGCGTGGGCGCCGTGAAGGGCGGCTCGCACCCGTGGACGGCCACGTGGGCCGACCGGAACCGCCCGGACACCAGCTCGATGGTCGGCGACCCCGGGCGGGCGTTGAGGTCGCCCATGAGCACCGCCGGCCCCCGGCGCCGGCCGTCTATCCAGTCGAGGAGGCGCTGGGCCTGGCCGGCGCGGAGCACCTCCCCGCCGAGCCCCAGGTGGGCGTTGTAGACGTCGAGCTCGCGGTCGCCGGTGAGGACCGTCACCCGCTGCGCGACCCGCCGGTCGGTCCCCAGGTCGAGCCAGGCCGTCGACACCGCCGGCACCCGGCTCAGCACGCCGATGCCCTCCCACAGGCCGGCGGCCCCCGTCTTGGGCCGCCGGTAGGACCGGTACCGCAGCCGGCCGGCGCTGACCCGGGCCACCTCGCCGGTGATCCACCGGGCCTGGTCGGGCACCATCCGCAGCTCCTGGACGGCGATCACCTCCGGCGCCAGCGCCACCAGTTGGCGTACGAGCAGGCCCCGCCGGGCCGGCCAGCGGTCGGCGGTGTTGCGCAGGTTGAGGGTTGCGACTCGCACCGCCGTATCGTCGCGGCAATGGACCGCCGCACCAAGATCGTTGCCACCCTGGGGCCGGCGTCGGACTCACCTGAGATCGTGCGACGGATGATCGACGCCGGCATGAACATGGCCCGGCTCTCCCTGGCCCACGGGCCGGTCGAGGAGTCACTCGAGCGCGTGCGCCGGGTGCGTACCGCCGCCGCCGAGGCCAAGCGGACTGTCGGGGTGCTGATCGACCTTCCCGGCCCCAAGATCCGCACCGCAGAGTTCGAGCGCGAGATGTACCTCAACGAGGACGACCATGTGGAGATCGTCGCCGCCGCCAAGGGTGCGACCAGCGACTGGCAGCGGATCGCCGTCGACCACCCGGACCTGGTGTTCCACCTCCAGGCCGGCGATCGCATCGCCCTCGGCGACGGTGGTGTCACCTTGTCCGTCGAAGAGGCACACGGTGACCGGGCCGTCGCCCGCATCCGCTCGGGGGGCCGGCTGCTCGGCCGCCCGGGCGTCTCCCTGTCCACCACCCGCTTCCCAATGGAGTCGCCCACCAGGGAGGACCTCCGTCTGCTCGACGTCGTGAGCGGGGCCGACATCGACGCGGTGGCCATCTCCTTCGTCCGCTCGGCGGCCGACGTCGAGCGGGTCCGGGCCGCGGTCGGACCCGACGGGCCCATGCTGGTGGCCAAGATCGAGACCCAGGAGGCAGTGGACGCTCTGGACGAGGTCATCCCCGTCACCGACGGCGTCATGGTCGCCCGGGGGGACCTCGGCATCCGCTGCGCGCTGGAGGACGTTCCCCACTACCAGAAGCGAATCATCGGCGCCGGCGTGTCCTACGGCCTGCCCGTCATCACCGCCACCCAGATGCTCGAGTCGATGCTGCACGCCCCCACGCCCACCCGCGCCGAGGTCAGCGACGTGGCCAACGCCGTCCTCGACGGCACCAGCGCCCTGATGCTCTCCGGGGAGACGGCGATCGGCCACGACCCCGTGGGCGCCGTCGCCACCATGGCCCGGATCGCCCGGCGGGCCGAGCGGGAGTTCGACTACCTGGGGTGGGGGCAGGAACGGGGCGTCCAGCAGGTGGCCGAGAGCCGGGGCAAGCCGGCCGAGCGGCGCATCACCGCCGCCCTCTCCGCCGCGGCGTGGCGGGCGGCGACCGACGCGGGGGCCACCGCGATCATCGCCTGCACCAACAGCGGGACGACCGCCCGCTCGATCTCCCGCTTCCGCCCCGTCGTCCCGGTGCTCGGCATCACGCCGTCCCCCCGCACGGCCCGCCAGCTGTCGGTGGCGTGGGGGATCACGCCGATGGTGGTGCAGGA
>CAYZMG010000109.1:0-8199 GCA_964479465.1 uncultured Acidimicrobiales bacterium | reverse complement strand
CGACATCGTCTGGTTCGCGGTGAAAGCCGCTGTCGACGCCGGCCTGGCCAGGAAGGGCGACGTCGTCGCCGTGCTGGTCGGCTGGACCGTGGAGCCGGCGCCGACCACCGACACCCTGCGACTGGTGCGGATCTAGGAGAGAGCGAAGGTCTCGTGGGCGCCGCTCACGAAGAGGCCGGGTTCGGGGCCGCCGGCGATGACGTGGAGCCGGTCGCCCACGCCGGCGACGCCCAGCCCATGGCGGGGCATCTGCAGGGTGGCGACTCGGGCCCACCGCCCGGCCGACAGGCACTCGATCGAGGCGATAGTGCCCGCCGGCTCCTCGCCGCCGGCGACGCACGGACGCCCTCCGGCCTCGGCCGCCGACGTCCCGCCCCGCGTGTCGTTCAAACGGGGCTCGGCCCGCCACCCCCCGGGGCCGGTCGGGTCCCACGACTCGGCGGTGGCCTTGTTGGTGTCCAGCCCGCCGAGACGGCCGCCGATGGCGTAGATCCGCCCCCCGGAGCCGGCGGCGGCCAGGTGGTCGCGGGGCTCGGACATATCGGGGCCGGCGGTCCACGAGCGCTGCCCGGGCGTGAACACCTCCGTCCGGGCCAGGAACTGGCCCAGGTTGTCGGTGCCACCCACCGCCACCAGGCGACCGCCGGCCGCAGCCATGGCCAGACCGCCGCGGGTGCCGGACAGCGCCGGCTCCTCCCGCCACGCCCGCTCGTCGCGTCCCAGGCTGAGGACAACGGACTGGGCCACCCAGGCCTGCCCGGCGCGGTTGGTGTAGCCGCCGGCGACGTACACCCGGTCGCCGAGGGCGGCCATGCCGGAGTGGTGGAGGCCGAGGGGCAGGGCCGGCGCCGGCTCCCAGCGGTTGGTCACCGGGTCGTAGATGTCGGCCCGGTCGCTGGCCGCGCCGTCGAGGGTCAGCCCCCCGGCGACGACGATCCGACCGCCGAGGGTGGCGGCGGCCACCTCGGTGCGGGGGACGGGCAGCTCGGCCGGCGCCGCCGGCGCGGCGACGCCGGTGGTGGTCGAGGGGGCCGGCGCCGGCCCCCCGTCGGAGCAGGCGACGGGCACCAGCGCGGCCAGCAGCAGTGTCGCCGTCCACACCCTCACGCTGCGATGGTATGCAGAGCGGGCCATGCGCACCGAGCAGGAGCCCCGACGACGCAGTGCCGGCGGGCGCTGGGCCGTGCTGGCCTTCCTCGGCATAGCCGCCGTCCTCTTCGTGACCTCGGCGGTCGGCTCCATCTGGCTGCCCGACCCCGGCAACCAGGTCATCCCGCCGTTCCGGGGCTGGCGGTGGCTCCAGGGCTGGGCCCAGTGGGACTCGGGCTGGTACTACGGGATCGCCACCGGCGGCTACGGCTACATCCCGGGGCGGCATTCGACGATCGCCTTCTTCCCGACCTACCCCCTGGCCATGAAGGCCGTCGCCGTGGTCGTGGGCAACGCCTACGTCGCCGGCGTGGTCGTGACGCTGGCGTCGGGGGCGGCGGCGACCCGGCTGTTCTTTCACTGGCTGTCGGTCAGGTTGACCCCCGCCGGCGCCCGGGCCGCCCTGGGGCTGATGCTCCTCTACCCCTACGCCTTCTTCCTGTACGGCGCCGTCTACCCGACGGCGCTGTTCGTCATGGTCATCCTGGGTGCCTTCGTGCTGCTGGAGCACGACCACCCATGGCTCGCCGGCCTGATCGGCGCCCTGGCCACGGCGGCCCGGCCGACGGGCCTGATCCTCGTCGTCGCCCTGGCCGTGCGAGCCTTCGAGCGCCGGCGCCAGGCCGGCGGCCGCCTGCGGTGGCACGACGCCGGCGTGCTCGTCTCCGCCCTCGGTCTGGCCGGGTTCTGCTTCTACCAGTGGCGCACGTTCGGCGACCCGTTCACCTTCATCGCCGCCCAGTCGGCCTGGGACCAGGAGAGCGGCCTCCGCACGTGGCTCAAGTTCCGGTTCTTCGAGGACCTGACCACGCTCGACGACCGGAACGTCCTGGGCTCACTGTCGTACCTGGCCCACCCGGTCCTGACCATCGGCGCCCTAGCCCTCGTGCCCCGGGTGTTCCGCCGGTTCGGATACGGCTACGGCAACTACGCCCTGCTGGCCGTCCTGGTTCCGGCGCTGGCCACCAAGAACTTCTTCGGGATGGCCCGGTACCTCCTGGCCGCCTTCCCGTGCTTCGCGGTCGCCGGCGAGCTGCTGGCCGAGCGGCCGAAGCTGGCCAGGTTCGTCTACCCGGCGCTGGCCGTCGCCTTGTTGGCGCTCACCGCCGCCTACAGCCAAGGCCAGTACCTGAGCTGAGCCAGGCAGCTACGCGGCGCGGGCCCCCACGGCGCCGGCGATGAAGGCGGCGAGCTTGTCGACCGAGGTCTGCTCCCGGGGCGCCTCGGCCACCGGCGGGCCCAGGCCGTGGGAGTCCATGTCCAGCGGGTCGAACGGGCGGATGATCGGAGCCAGGACCTGCTGGAGGCTGGAGCTGGCGTTGGGGGCGACCATCGCCTCTTTGCGGCCGGCGAGGTTCTGGCTCAAGCGGTCGGTGTCGACCGGCTTCACCGCCGTCGACCGCTCGCCGGTGACCATGAACACGGGCTGCTTGACGGCCTTGGCGTCCTCCGCCGGGTCCAACGAGAACATGTCCCTGAAGAAGGCGTCCTGGTTGGGCGGCAGGAGGGACTGGAACTCCGGCCGCATGACGTCGCGGGTCGGCAATGCGCCGTTGGTGAGAAGGCCGTCGATCATGGCCTGGTAGGCGTCGGCCGACACGGGGCCGTGGGTGAACCGGTAGCTCTCCGTCCACACGTCGACGAGGGGCCGGCCCGGCGTCGAGATCAGGGCCACACCCTTGACCCGCTCGTCGGAGGCGGCCACCTTCATCGCGATCACACCGCCCATGTCGTGGCCGACGACGGCCAAGCGGTTGGCGTCGACCTCCTGGCGCTCGCTCAGGTACTTCAGGGCCTCCCGGGCGTCGGACACCATGTCTTCCCAGCTCAGCTGCTGGCCGGTCTCCAACTGGCTGTCACCGATGCCCCGGTGGTCGTAGCGGAGGGTCACCATGCCGGCGCCCGTCAGGGTGGCGCTGAGATCTTTGTACAGCGGGTCCGGGGGGCGGGCCACGATGGGCCCGTCCCGGTTGGTGGCCCCTGGCCCCGGGATGATGAGGACGGCGGGCGACGCGCCCCTCGCGTCCACCGGGACGGCCAAGGTCGCCCCCAGCTTGAGCTTGGCCGCCCCGGGGATCACGACATCGCGCTCGCCGGGCGTGGGCCTGTACTCCTCGTCGAGGCCGGCGATCTCCCCTCCGCCACCTCCCGAGCAGGCCCCCGCCACGAACGCGAGCGCGGCGACGAGCGGCAGCAGCCGACCCCGTGGGCGGGGGGCGGCTTTGGCGCTCGCCAATGACTGGGACCCCGTCGACCGCCACAGTCTTCGCACCTGGACAGTGTACGGATTGCTCCTAGATGGTGAATCAGGGAGAACCCCGAGGAAACCCCGAGCCTGATCAGGCTTTCGTGTGGGTGGATGGGTCCAGAGGTCCCCGCCTTCCAGCGGGGCGATGCCCGCGATGACATCGCGGTGGTGGTCATCCGGGTGCCCTGACCGGCGCGGGCCCGAGCGGCCCCGGGAGCGCGGTGGCGGATCCCCCGTCCGGCGCCCGGCCCCCTCTACCATCCCTGCGGTGGCATCAGGCGTAGTACTGAGCCTCGCCGCCCTGCAAGCCGGACGAGCAGTACCCGGTCATCGAGTCGTGCTCACCCGGGCCGTACCTGGAGCTCTTCGCCCGGTACCTCCAGCCCGGCTGGCATGGGTGGGGGGCCGAGGCCGGCGCCGGCGTCGTCCCCCGCGGCCGCCAGCACCCGATGTATCGGGGTTAGACGGGTCGGGCCGGCGGCACGGCCACCTCGCCGTGGCCCCGCGAGAGGCCGCAGCTACCGGGGGGCGCCGAAGGTCAGGACGGCCTTGGCGATGCGCCGGGTCACGTCGGGGTCGGCGCCCCGGCGGACGGCGTGGCTGACGGCGACGGTCAGCCCGATCATCGGGATGGCCAGCACCAGGAGGGACACTCCGTCGAGGGCGGCCGCCGAGAGCTCCCCGCTCCCGATGGCCGTGGCCAGGGAGGTCACCGACGCGGCCATGGCCGTCGCCAGCGCCGGCAGGTGGAGCCCGAGGTAGACCAGCGACGCAGCCAGCAGCGGGACGGTCAGCAACACCCATGCGGTGACGATGGCGCGGGCGTGCGGCTTCAGGTCGCTGCCGGCGCTCGCCGTGCTCCGACCGGGGACCAGGCCGGCCAGCACCGGCCTGATCCGGCGGAACAGGTCGGGGACGCCGGCCAGGTCGCTCACCACGTAGTACCCGTCCAGCCGGACGAAAGGCAGGAACTGCTGGAGGATGACCAGGTGCTGGGCGGCGGCGACAACCAGCAGCGGCGTGAAGCCGGTCAGGCCGAATGCGCCGAACAGCACCAGGATGAACAGGACGTTGAAGTACACCCCGCCGAGGTCGCAGCGGAGGCGATCGGTGCGGCTCAGGCGGTACGAGTCGTCGAGGTCGTTGTAGAACACCGGCCACAGGAGGTAGATGCCGGCGCCGATGACGCCGGGCTCGGCGCCGGCGTACCGGCTGGCGGTGGCGTGGCCCAGCTCGTGGAAGGCGCCGGACACCAGGGTGAGGGCCACGACTCCGAGCATCAGCGCCGGCTCGGAGAACACCTGGCGCAGGCCGGCGCCGACGTGGTGGCTGCGCCACAGCCAGGCGTCGGCGTTGATCAGCACGGCCAGGGCGAGGATGACGACCGGCGGGAAGAAGAGCGGCCGCAGCAGCGTGGTGAATGCCCGGACGACCGGCGCCGGCACCACGCCGGCGTGCAGCGTCAGTCCCAGCAGCTCGGGTGTCGCCGGGCGTTGCGTGGCCGGCGGCGAGTCGGACAGCACGCCCAGCGGCCGGAGCTTGTGGTCGATGAGGTAAGCCACGCTGGTGGCGCTGATGGGCCGTCCGAGTGCGGCACCGAGTCGGGCGGCGACCCACTCCAGGTCGTGCCCGGGATCGAGTGTCGCCGCCAGCTGGTGGAGGAGGGGAGACACTTCCATCATCCGCCCGTCGTGGCGACGGATGATGGAAGGCGCCTCGATGCGGCCTGAGTCCCGGTATGCGCCGAGCAGCTCGGTCCCGGGCGCCAGGCCGGGCGAGGGCCGCCGGCCCTCTGGTGCTTCGACGTGTTGAATGGTCGCGGTCATGGCCGCCCGGCCGGCGATGCGAGCCGCTTAGACGTAGACGCCGACGAAGAGCCCGACGGGGCCGGCCTCGACGTACACCTCGAGTCCCACCACACCGAGGAGCGGGAGCCCCAACGCGATCCCGGTCATCAGCTGGCGTGCGGGCAGTTCGGAGGCGTGCTGCGCCTCGAGCTCCTCGAGGGTGAAGTCGTCATTGCTCATTGGTATTGCTCCTTCTCTGGTGTGGACGTATATCGGAGAGACCACACCCCGCCGCAGTCTCGGTACTGAGCCGGCTACCGACGTGACGACCCCACTCGCCACAGCCAGCCGGTTCCTGACCTACATCGGGCTGTCGAGCCTCGCCCGGTCACGGCCGCCGTTGGTCATATCCTCGAAGGTAGAGATCCCCAGGGTGGTCGACATCCGGGAGTTCCCTCTTTGGTCTGCGGGAGAGCCGGGGCGATCGCTGCGGAGAACCCGCAGGAAAAGTGCAAATGCACCAGTGGAGGTTGTGCGAACGGCTCTCTCCCGCCGTCGTCGTTGCACCGAGATCTACGGTGATCGACCAAGGGACGTGAATCCCATGCGGACGGAGCGCGACCGCAGTTCAGCTCAAGGAGCAGGGAGCCTGGCACCAGAGCCGCGCTCGGCCGGCCGCCAGCCGATGCTCGACTTCGTCGCCGCCGCGCGCCACGACGAACGTCGCCGCCTGGCGCGCGAGTTGCACGACGGCGTCGGACAGACGCTGACGTCGGCCGTGCTGTTCGCCCGGTCGCTGGAGGCGGAGGCCGGCGGCACCTCGGCGTCCACCGTCGCCGAGCTGCGCCGCCTGGTCGAGGCGGCGCTGACCGAGACGCGGACGATCATGTGGCACCTCCGGCCCGTCGCTGTCGAGGAGCGCGGGTTCGAGGCGGCGCTGAGTGCGCTGGCGGAAACGTTCCAGCGCGCCCACGGCGTGCAGGTCGAGATCCACCATTCCGGTGTGGACGGCCTGGGCCCGGAAGTGGAGGCGGCGACGTACCGGGTCGCTCAGGAGGCGATGACCAACGCGGTCAAGCACGCCCGGCCGGCGGTGCTCTCCGTGCTGGTCTGCCGGCGGGGGCCGACCCTGACGTTGGTGGTCGAGGACAACGGCACCGGCTTCGACCTGTCCTCGCCGGTTGGGGACGGGTGCGCCGGCATCCTCGGCATGCGCGAGCGCGCCGCCGCCCTGGGGGGTCGTCTGGACATCGAATCCACGGTGGGGCACGGGACCACGGTCCGCCTCGTCGTGCCCTGCCTGCCCGGAGCCCGGCAATGAACAGCGCTCCAGTGCGCGTCCTGATCGTGGACGACCACCGGATCGTCATCGACGGCCTCCGCCTTCTCCTCGAAGCCCGGCCCGACATGGTGGTGGTCGGCGAGGCGCGGACCCTGGACGACGCGCTGGCGCTGGTGATCGACCCCGACCCTGACGTCATCCTGGCCGATCTCGTGCTCGGCCCCGCCGAAGGCGCCGGCGTGGTCGCCGCCCTACGTGGCCGGTTTCCTGCCGCCGGCGTGCTGGTCCTGACCATGGTCGACGACTGGGTCGTGGTGAAGAGCGTGCTCTCGGCCGGAGCGCGGGGGTACCTGCCGAAGGCGGCCGCCGGCGCCGACCTCATCGATGCCGTGCGCCGGGTGGCGCAGGGCGAGGACTACCTCCACCACTCCGTTGGCGTGGCGATGGCCCGGGGCGAGATGGCAGGCAGCCAGGAGCCGGTCTACCTGTCGGAGCGGGAAATGGCCGTCGGCCGCCTCCTCGCCCTCGGCCACACGAACGCAGAGGTCGCCGGCATTCTCATCGTCTCAGTTCGCACGGTCGAGACCTACCGCGCGCAGGTGTTCCGCAAGCTCGGCGTCCACACCCGGGCCGAGTTGGTGCGCGCCGCGCTGCGGACGGGCCTCGTCGACATCTCCTCGCCGCTCTGATTTCCCCTGCATCAGGCCGGCAATTATGTGGGTTTCTGGGGCTGGTTCGTCCTGGTCTACGGCCCCAAGGGAGCCGGGCCGCCGGGCCCAGCCTCACCTCAGGACAGAAGCCCCGAACGGGCCGGCGGGTCGAACTTGTAGCCGAGGCCCCGAATGGTCACGATCGAAGCCGGGGCGGCGGGATCGCGCTCGACCTTGGCCCGCAGGCGCTTGATGTGGACGTCAAGGGTCTTCGTGTCGCCCACGTAGGACGGCCCCCAGACCCGGTCGATCAGGATGTCGCGGGTCATCACCCGGCCGGCGCCGGCGAGGAGCGCCGCCAAGAGCTCGAACTCCTTGAGTGTGAGCTTGACCGCCCGGTTGGAGACGAAGACTTCGTGGCGCTCCGGATCGAGGCGAACGTGGCCGACCTCGAGGACGCCGGCGGCGGTCGACTGATCGGGTAACGGCGACCGGCGGAGGGTGGCACGGACGCGCGCCACCAGCTCACGCATCCGGTAGGGCTTCGACACGTAGTCGTCGGCGCCGACTTCCAATCCGACCACGACGTCGATCTCCGACGTCTTGGCCGAGACCATGATGATGGGCACGGAGGACCCCGTGCGGATCTGGCGGCACACCTCGATGCCGGACATGGTCGGCAACATCACATCCAGCAGGACCACGTCGGGGTGGACGGCATCGAAACGCTCGAGGGCATCGGCGCCGTCCCGGGCGACCTCGACCCGGAAACCCTCGCGCTTCAGCCCGATCGTCAGGGCCTCGACGAAGGATTCCTCGTCCTCCACGACAAGCACGGTGGCCGCCGTCACCGTGCCACCGCGGCCAGGGCGCTCGGGTCGCCGGTCAGCATGACGAGCACGAGCGGGGCTTCGCCGCCCCCAGCCGGCGCTGGTCGAAGCACCGGCTGGGAGGGGTCGATGGTGAGAGGCATGGGTTGAGCCTGGGCTCCGCTAGCTCCCGGCCCTGAGCTTGGCGAGCTGATCGGCCAGCTTGGCCTTCTGCTCGGCGGTGAGATCGACGAAGAGCGCCTGCTCGGTGATC
>CAYZMG010000108.1:0-12762 GCA_964479465.1 uncultured Acidimicrobiales bacterium | reverse complement strand
ATCCGCCTGCCGGGGGCCGGTCTCTGTCTGGAAGCAGAAGGGGAAGGACTCCGGCATGGGCAATCCCTCCGGACGTACCCACGTCTGGCCTGCATCGGTGGAGCGTACGAGGCCGCAGGTACGGCTACGTATCTCGGCCGCAATGGCCACGAGCGTTCGCGAGTCCCTCGGGTCGACGGCGACGACCGGGCTCGCGTAGACCTTGGTCGGGTTCGGGTCCGCACCCGTGGCGTTCACCGCCTGGTTGATCCGAGGGGCGGTTGTCGCGGCGCCGAGAGGGGCTCCGCCGGCCATCAGTTCGCCGATGATCCCGGCGGCCAGGAGACCCAACGCCGAGCGCCGTCGCCCGTGTGCGTTCATGGCGTTCCCTCGACGCTGCGCCGACGGCCGGACAGGACGAGGAAGACTCCTGCGACCAAGCTCGCAGCGCCGGCGGTCGCCGCCGCAACCAAAAGGAGGTTCCCCCCGGATATGGAGGCTCGTTCCAGGACTCCGCTCGGGCGCGCTTCCAGTTGTAGTTCGTCGTTGACCCCGCGCGGTGGACCACCTGGGCCGGAGACAATGATGGCCGCTCGGCCGGGGAAGCGCGTCGGCTGTCCCTTGTCGTCCTGATGCATTGCGAAGAGGATGTGACGGCCAGGTGGGGCGTCCGGCGGAATGCGAACGACGCCGCGGATGTCGTTGTTCGACGTGGGCTCCAGTGCGGCGAGCACAGGCCCGTCCACTGCCCCGAACCGGACGACGGCGGTTTTGGTATAGGAGTATCCCGAGACGGTGACTTCCTGGCCGGACGTGGCCTGCTGAGGGCTGACTTCGAGCATCGAGAAGTTGTGCCGGGCCTCGGCCGGTGCGTGCAACACCAGCGCGGGCACGCTGCCGAGCACAAGGACCACCGTCGCCAGTAGTGCCCGGCCCCACCACTGAAAGCGAGGTGTTACCGCCCTTGCCGGCCACGAACGAGCACGCTCAGTTCGATGTCTCATATCCTCCGCCCTGCCGATACCCAATGCCTCTGGCGCCCGCAGGATAGTGCGCCGGATTGCCCGAGGCTCTGGTAAATGTCACGAGCACATACGTATACCCGACCGCCTTCTCGCCGACGACATTCACGCCTTCCCTCCGGGTGCCCAGCACCCGGGCGCCGAGGACATCCCTAGTTACTTTGGACGGGACATGATTGGTCACCAGGGTCTCGACCAGCTCATCGGTCTCGTTCAAGGTGCGGTAGGCCGCCCAGCCGGCGGCGTAGCCCTCGCCGGCGATGACGACCCGGCGTTCACCGTCGGTGCCGTAGACGCTCAAGCGCCCTGAGAGAACCCGGACAGCGACGATCTCGGGGCCCGCCGGCCACGTTCGGGACGCGCCCGGCTCGTAGGCGCCGAGCGAGCTCGAGTGCCTCGTCGGACAGGGATCGTCGCCGGAGCGCCGCTGATGGGTCTCCCAGCAGCTCCGCCGCGAGGCGAGCGAGGAGGCGGGCGCGCGTGGCGTCGTCGCCGGCGTGGTCGAGCGCCAGCTCCAAAAGGCGGACGATGGTCGCGTCGACTGCGAGGAAATGGGTGCGCCGAGAAGCCTTGAGCGCGATGTGCGCTACGGGGTCCTGACCGGCGGGCAGACCGGCGAGCTCGGTGGCCAAGGACCGGGCCGAGCCGGGTCACCCTTCGGACGCATCCAGATGGCTCGGCGGGTGTCAGCGGGAAGGCCGTCCAAGAGGGCGCCGAGGTCATGCTCGGTGAGCGCGCGATCATGCGGGCGTCTGTAGACGTCAGGAGGCGGGCCGCCGCGTCAAGCTCCAAGGCGTCGCACTCGTCGAGCAGCAGGCGCGCCTCGCCGCATTCGCCTGCAACATCCCGAACAAGGTGCGCCCAGACCAGCCGGCCGGAGCTGGTCGGCGGCGAGGTCCGGTGGACTTCGACGCGCCGAGTGACGGCTCGCGCGCCCGCCGCATCGAGGATCGTTGTCTTTCCCGCGCCCGCCGGTCCGTGAATAACGAGGACTCCGGTGGTCGCCGCTCAGCGGTTCGACGCCGCCCCGCCCGGGAAGGGCCTCGTCACCGGTCTCGACGAGCAGACAGCCAGGGGCATCGCCGGCCGCCTACCCCGCTGACGGCCCGCTACGCTTGAGGGGTCCCCATGGACGACAAACCTCGGAATCTCAAAGACATGCTCTCGGAGGCGAAGGACACCTCCGAGCTGATGATCGACCTGGGCTACGCGGCGGTCTACTTCAGCGACGTCGCCATGGCCGAGGAGGTCTACGAGCTCGAGAGCCGCCTCTCCGAGCTCGTGCACGAGATGCGTGCTGTCTGCGTGCTGGCCGCCCGGTCCCCGCGTGACGCCGACGCCATGGCCTCGGTCCTCCAGGTGGTCGGGGCCATCGAGCGCCTCGGCAACGCCGCCGTCGACATCGGCCGCATCGTGACCCACCGTCTCGGCATCCCCCGGGCCCTGGTCGCCGACCTGTCCATGGCCGAGGAGATCTCCCACCGGGTGCGCATACGGGAGGATTCCCAGATGGCCCACCGGTCTCTCTCGGACCTGGAGCTGCCGGTCGAGGTGGGCATGCGGGTGGTGGCCATCCGCCGCGACCGGGACTGGATCAACGACGTAGAGGGGGACCTGGTTCTCCTGCCGGGCGACGTGCTCTTCCTGCAGGGGGCGGCGGCCGGCATCGCCGAGCTGCGCACACTGGCCGGCGCGCCGGACTGGGAGCCGCCCCGGGCGTCGGAGGAGGCCGCGGTTTCCGACCTCGACCGCGCCATCGACGTGCTGGTCGAGATGAAGAACATCTCCGAGGTGGCGGTGGGCCTGGCCTACTCGGCCCTCGTGCTGCGCGACCCCGGCCTGGCCGCCGAGGTCAACCACCTCGAGGACCGCCTCGACGAGATGAAGGAGCGCCTGGAGCTCTGGGTCCTCCGTGGCGCCCAGGAGCACCTCGACCCCTCTGCGCTGCGCGGCCTGCTGCACCTGGCCCAGGCGGCCGAGGAGATCGGCGACGCCGCCCAGCAGCTCGTGTGGCTGATCGAGGCCGGCGAGGAGCTCCATCCCATCCTGGCCATCGCCCTGGGCCACGCCGACGAAGTCGTCGTCCGGGTGCCCGTCGCCGAAGGCGCAGCCGCCGATGGCCAGTCCCTCCAGAGCCTCTCCATGGAAACCGAGACCGGCTTCTACCTGCTGGCCATCCGACGAGGCGGCCGGTACCTCTACCGCCCCCGCGCCTCGGTCATCCTTCGGGCCGGCGACGACCTCATCGCCACCGGCCCCGACGAGGGCCACGCCCTCCTGGCCGAACTGTGCGGCTACGTCCTCATCGAAGACGAGGACACGGGAGAGGACCAGTTAGTCCCAGCAGGCTCCTTCCAGTAGAGAGCAGCAGAGAGCTGTAGCCGCCGGCCGCCGGCGCCGCCGCAGGCGGCCCCAATGGCTGGCGGCTGGAGCCGGCGAAGCCGGCCAGAAAGCCTTTCAGTGCGGAGGGTGGCCGGCTCCGCCGGCCGCCCGGAGCGCAGCTGCCTCGGCGAGCAAGCTCCGCTTGCGAAGCCGACTACAACCAGTCCTTGGCGCGGAACCACAGGTATCCGGCCACGGTGACCAAGCCCATGATGGACAGCGCCCACCAGAAGCCCCAGCTCCAGGCGAGCTCGGGTATATGGGTGAAGTTCATGCCGTAGATGCCGGTGACGAGCGTCGACCCGAGCAGGATGGCGCCCCACGACGTCATCCGCTTCATCACCCGGCTCATGCGGTTGGACATGATCGCCAGGTGGGCCTCGACCGCGTTGCCCATGAGCTCGCGGTGGTTGTCGACCATGTCGATGGCGCGCAGGACGTGGTCGAAGACGTCCTGGAGGTGGATGATGGCGTTCTCGTCCACCCACTCGACCTCCCGCCGCAGCAGGGCGGCGAGGACGTCTCGGGTGGGCATGGCCAGACGCCGGTAGGTGATCAGCTGCCGGCGGACCTCGAAGAGCTCCTGCTGCACCCGCTGCTCGTCGACCGTGCTGTCACCGAAGATGCAGTCTTCCAGCGCCTCCAGCCGGTCTTCTACCCTGTCGTTGCGGGCGAAGTAGCTGTCGACCACCTCGTCGAGGATGACGTAGAGCAGGAAGCCGACGGTGACGTGCTCCGGACGGATCCGTTCGAACCGCGTGCGGGCCTCGTCGATGAAGGTCGGTCCCTCGACGGGCTCTTCCTCTCGGATCGTGACGAGCCAGCACGGGCCGATGAAGATGTCGACCTCGATGGGCTCGGCCGTGTAGGCGACGATGAAGGCGTGGTCGGGGTAGTGCTCCAGCTTGGGCCGCTGGTGTGGCTCCCGGACGTCCTCCATGGCGAGGGGGTGGAGGGAGAACTCCTCCTGCACCATGGCGAGCTCGGCGTCGGTGGGCGCGATCATGTCCACCCAGATCAGCTGGTCCCGGGCCCGGATCTCCTCGGAGATGTGCCTCGGGTCGATCTGCCTGACGACCCCTTCCGGGTAGCCCCGCGCCGTGATCACCCCGACGCCTGCAGCACCGCCTGCCGCACTTGCTCCTGGCGCTCCACCACCGTGCCGGTGAGGGTCTCATAGGCCACGTCGTGACCCTTCAGGAGGTCGGTGATGCGCCGGTCGATGTCGGCCTGGAAAGCGGTGTCGTCGGGCCGGAGCCCGTCGAGCACGATCGGGAATTCCACCGGCAGGTAGAACACGTGGTCGTAACGGGCCCGGAGATCCATGGTGGCCAGCTCGCGCGACTCGTACCAGAGGTGGTTCTCCTTGCGCCCGCCGTCCTGGTTCTCCATGACCCAGTCGGCGTAGGCGAGGACGTCGTAGATCGACCGGTCAGCCACGAAGTGGTCGTGGGTGGACTCGGCCCGCCACTGCTTCAAGAAGATGAGCGTCTCGGTCTCCGCCGTCGCGCTCTGGTCAAGGGGAAAGCCGAGCTGGACGACTTCACGGGCCACTTCGGGCAGGAGCGGGTAGTCCCACTCCCTGGCGAAAAGGTTGGCCAGGGTGGTCTTCCCGGTTGAGAACGAACCGACAAACGCGATCTTCATGCCGACAGTGTGCCCGGTCCGATGCGATGCGGTCGGAGTTCCGTACTATGCGAGGGCGCGATGGGGCACGAGAGGGAATTCCGGAGGGCCTGGCCGCGACGGCTCGCGGCTGCGATCGCCGCGCTCATCGCCACCCTGGCGCTGGTCGTCACCGGCCCCGCCTCCGCCCAGACCTTCGTAGTGACGACCGACGGCGACAGCGGGCCGGGGTCGCTCCGCGAGGCGATCCTGAGTGCCAACGCCTCGCCTGGGCTCGACACGATCGCCTTCGACCTGGGAGGTCCCGGCGTGCCTTCGCCGGGCGAGGTCTTCGCCATCGGGCTGGCCACCGCCCTGCCGGCCATCACTGACCCCGTTGTCATCGACGGGACGACGGAACCCAGCTTCGTGCCCGGAGGGACGCCCGTGGTCGTCCTGGAGGGCGTCCCGGACGACGGTGTGCCGTTCGACGGGCTCGTGGTCGAGGCGGCCGGCGCCGGCTCCACCATCCGGAGCCTGGCCCTCGTGGGGTTCGACGACGCCATCGAACTGGTGGCCACGTCGTCGGTCACCGTCTCGGACAACCTCATCGGGATCTACCCGGGGGACGACCCGGTGCCGAACGTCATTGGCATACGCATCTCGGCCGGTTCCACCGCCAACACCCTCGTGGGCAACACCGTCTCCGGCAACGACGGCGACGGTGTGGTGATCGACGAGTCGAGCGGCAACCGGGTCGTCTCGAACCTCATCGGCACCGACCAGGCTGGCACGGCGGCGGTCCCCAATGGCGGCGCCGGCGTGGTCGTCAACGGGCCGGGAGCGGGCGGGAACGCCATCGGCGAGGTGGGAGCGGGAAACGTCGTCTCGGGCAACTTCGATTCGGGGATCCAGACCGAGGACGCGTCGGCGACCGCGGCGACGGCCAACTCGATCGCCGGCAACCTGATCGGAACCAATGCGGCTGGCACCGCGGCGATCGGCAACGGCGACATCGGGATCTTGGTGTTCCAGAGCGTGGAGCGCGTGGCCGGCAACGTCATCTCCGGCAACCAGGGCGGCGGGCTCCACGCCGACGTGTTCGACCTGGAGGGGTTCGTCGTCCAGGGCAACCGCATCGGCACGAACGCGGCGGGGACGGCGACGGTGCCCAACGGCCTGAACGGGATCTCCCTCAGCGGCGGAACGGCGCACCTCGTCGGCGGGCCCGGGGTGGGGGAGGGCAACCTGGTCTCGGGCAACGCCCGCGGCATCGACATCGACGGTGCCGACGACGTCCGCATCGAGGGGAACCTGGTCGGCACCGACGTCACCGGTACGGTCGCGCTGGGCAACAGCAGCGGCGGCATTCTCGTGGCCAGTGGCCTGGGCTACGTGATCGGCGACCCCGGGGGCGCCGGCAACGTGGTGTCCGGGAACACCGGCTTCGGCGTGTCCGTTTTCTGCCAGGTGCAGGAGCCGATCCCCGTAGGCGGGCTGGTCTCGGGCAACCGGATCGGCACCAACCTCTCGGGTACCGCCGCGCTCCCCAACTCCGGCGCCGGCGTGCTGGTGTCGGCGTGCGCGTCCCCTGTCGACGTGGTCGGCAACGTCCTCTCGGGCAACGCAGGCCAGGGCCTTGAGAGCGGCGCCGACGCCCTCACGATCACGGGCAACCTGATCGGGACCGACGCCGCCGGCGACGGGGCGCTGGGCAACGGCGGCGCCGGCCTGGACCTGAGCGGGTCGGGCAGCGTCATCGGGGGCCCCGGGGAGGGCGCGCCGAACACGGTGGCGTTCAACGGCGGCGCCGGCGTCCTCGTCAGCGGGGGGACGGGCAACCTGATCCGGACCAACAGCATCCACGACAACGCCGCCCTGGGGATCGACCTGGCGATCGACGGCCAGGGCGTCACGCCCAATGACCCCGGCGACGCCGACGGGGGCCCGAACCTCCTCCAGAACTTCCCGGTGCTCACCTCCGCCGACGCCGGCCCGCCGGCACTGATCGCGGGCACCCTGGCGAGCGTGGCCGAGGCCTCGTTCACCGTCGACCTCTACGCCAACGTCGCCTGCGACCCCACCGGCCATGGAGAGGGGCAGACGTACCTCGGATCGGTGGCCGTCACCACTGACGGCACCGGCGCCGGGTCCTTCTCGGCTCCGGTGACATTGGCCGGCGGGTCGTTCATCACCGCCACGGCCACGGACGCCGCCGGGAACACTTCGGAGTTCTCGGCATGCCTCGCGCTGGTCTCGAACCCGGTGATCAGCATCGCCGACACCTCCGTCGACGAGGGGGCCGGCCTGGCGACAGTGACGGTGTCGATCCCCGCCCCCGCCATCGACGACGTCTCCGTCACCCTCACGACGGCGAACGGCACCGCCACCGCCCCCGCCGACTACACCGCCACGACGGTGACAGTGGTGATCCCGGCCGGTGAGCAGTCGGTGGGCGTCGACATCCCCATCGTGGACGACGCGCTCGACGAGGACGACGAGACCTTCACCGTCACTCTCTCCAACCCCTCCGGCGGGGTGCTCGGGGTGCCCCAGCGCACCGTCACAATCGTCGACAACGACCCGCTGCCGGCGCTGAGCATCGCCGACGCCATGGTGCCGGAAGGCGACAGCGGCACGACGCCGATGACCTTCACCGTCTCCCTGTCCGCCGTCTCGGGCCGTCCGGTCTCCGTCATCGCGTCGACCTCCGACGGCACGGCCACGGCCGGCACCGACTACGTCGCCGTTGCCACCACCCTCGTCATCCCCGCCGGCTCGACGTCGACCACATTCTCCGTCACCATCCTCGGCGACGTCGCGGTCGAGCCCGACGAGACCTTCAACGTCACCCTCTCGGCGCCGGTCAACGCCACCCTCGCCGATGCGACCGCCCTCGGCGTGATCACCACCGACGACGCCGTCGCCCCGACGACCACGACCACCACCACGACGACCACCACGACGACCACCACCATCACGACTACCACGACCGTGCCGCCCGCCGGGCCGGCCCCGACCACCACCACCACCGCTACCACGACCTCGACCACCCGGCCGGAGACCCGGATCATCTCGATCACCGACCCGACGACCACGACGGTCGCCGACGTGGCCGTGACCGCTCCGACCACCGTGACCCCGCAGGTTCCACCGACGACGACCGTCGCCACCACGGTGCCGCCGGCGACCACGTCCAGCACGTCGACGTCGACGTCGACGTCGACCACCTCGTCGACGTCGACGACCACGCCGGCCCCCTCCACCACCGCGGCGTCGCCCGCCACGGGGGCCACCACCACGACCACCGTGGTGTCGCCGGCGGGCCGCTCGACACTCTCGGCCGTCGCTCCCGACGGGTCGCCCGGCGGGCCGCCCGGCGTCGGCCTGGACGTGGCCGGCACCGGCTACCTGGACTGCAACGCCGTGTACTTCTTCTTCGACGGCGTGCGGGTGGGTTCCGGGCACCCCGACGACGCAGGCGCGGTGGCGGTGAGCGGCCTCTCGGTGCCCGGCGACGCGGCCCTGGGCGAGCGCAGGGTGACCAGCGCCTGCCGCTCCTCCGGTGACCCTCGCCGTGCCGAGACGCCCTTCACCGTCACCTCGGCGCCGGTCCAGCGGCCGGCGTTCCTCACCGCTCTTCCGCAGCCCCGCCACATCAGCACGGATGGGACCGACCTGGCCATGAGCGCCATCGTCGCCGTCGGCCTGCTGATCCTGCTGGCCTTCCCGTCCCAGCTCTTCAACGCCGCGTTCACCGAGAACTACGACGAGATCCGCGGCTGGTTCGGCCTGCCCCGCCGGGTGTTCGACGCGGTCGGCAAGGTGCGCCAATCCGTGGCGTTCGCGACATTCGTCGTGGCCGGCGGGCTCATCTACTCACTCCTCAGCCCGGACTTCGGCTTCAACCAGGGATCGCTCGCGCTTTTCATCGGCATGTCGGTGGCGGTCGCGGTCGTCAGCGTCGGGTTCTGTCTGCCCAGCGCGCTCTACATGCGCCGGAACCACGGGGAGTGGGGCACGATCTCCGTCCTACCGGGCAGCATGCTGGTTGGCGTGGTGTGCGTGGCCCTCTCGCGCCTTTTGAACTTCCAGCCCGGCTACCTCTACGGCATACTCGCCGGCGTCGTGTTCGCCCGCGCCCTACGTGAGCGGGAGCAGGGCCGGCTTTCAGCGGTCGCGGCAATGTTCATGCTGGCGGTGTCCGTGCTGGCGTGGGCGGCGCGGGTGCCGGTTTCAGCCGCCACCTCGGAGCCCGGGGCCAGCGTATGGCTCGTCGCCCTCGAGTCCTGCCTCGGCGCCATCTTCCTTCTCGGGCTCGAGAGCATCGTGGTCGGGCTGCTGCCGATGCGCTTTCTCGATGGGAGCCGGGTGCGGCAGTGGAGCGGCGCGGCCTGGGCGGTGCTGTTCACCGTTGGCCTGTTCGCGCTCGTGCACGTGCTCCTCAGCCCAGGGAGCGGATACGTCGGCCACACCAGCGGCGAGGTGACGATCGCCGTCATCGTGCTCTATGTCATCTTCGGGGCCATCTCGGTGGCCTTCTGGGCCTACTTCCGCTACCGCCCCGAGCGCTGGGTCCCCAAGCGGGCCCGCTAGCTCAATCGGCCTTCAATTCGGGCGGGTACAGGTAGTAGTTGGCCGCCGACGCCGCGGTGGCGCCCTCGTGCACTGCGGTCGTGATCTGGTGGCCGTGGATGCGGGTGACGTCGCCGGCGGCGTACACGCCGGGGACATTGGTCCGCTGCTCGATATCGGTGTCGATGTAGCCGTTGGAGAAGAGGCTCACGCCCAGGTCCTTGGCCAGCTGCACCTCCGGCGTGGCGCCCTGGGTGCAGAACAGGGCGTCGAGCTCGATCTCGAGGCCGCCCTGGGTGAGGACGGAGCGGAACTGGCCGTCGGTGCCCAGCGCCCGCTCGATCTTGTCGTGGATGACCGGTATCCGGAACGAAGCCAGCCGCTCGAGGTAGCGCGGCTCGATCTCGTTGGAGTGGCTGTTGGTGAGCAGGGTCAGCCGGTTGGAGAACCGGCTGAGCTGGACCGCCTCGCCGGCGGCGCCGTTGGTGTGGCCGATCACGAGGATGTTCTTGCCCTTGCTGGAGTAGCCGTCGCAGGTGATGCACCAGAACATGCTTGTGCCGACGTAGGACTCCCAGCCGTGGAAGTGGGGGTAGTGGTCGAGGACCCCGGTGCAGATGATGACGACTTTCGCGGTGTACGAGCCGAACTGGCCCTCGGCCACGAACTCGTCGCCCTCCCGGCGCATGTCCCGCACCTTGTGGTGCTCGAAGTCCACCTGCGGGTACTCGGCCAGCTGGGCCCGGCCCAGCTCGCGCAGCTTGGCCGCCGGCACGCCGCCGGGGAAGCCGAGGTAGTTGTGGTTGATCTGGTGGTGGGTGGACCGACCGTGGCCGGCGTCGAAGACGACGACGGTGCGGTCGTAGCGGGCCAGGTAGATGGCGGCCGAGAGGCCGGCGGGGCCGGCCCCCACGATGATGGCGTCGGTTGTCCTGTTGACCATGGGGTGGTGCTCGGTCAGGCCGGGATCTCGGACTCGTCGTCGACCCGGCAGAAGTCGCCGCCGGTGGCCTCGACGTCGCCGATCTCGACGAAAGCGGCGGCGACACCCTCACACGCTCCGACGATGTACACCTCGGTCCCCATCGGCACCTTGGAGCGGAAGAACAGCATCTCGTTCATGCCCTGCCGGGAGATGGACTCCACCTCCTTGACCACGAGCACGACCTGCCGTGGCTGGGCGGCGATGACCCGGTCGAGATCGCGGCGCAGCTTGATGACCTCGTCGGGGTCCAGCTTGCCCCGCATGACGATGCGCGCCTTGCCGTTCTCGATGCCGTACTGGGAGTCGAACTTGTCGGTGGCCGACATGATCCGTACCTTCACCCGGCACTCCTGGCCCGGCGGCAGCTTGACAGTGAGCGCGTCAGCGTCGAAGTCGGCGTAGGGGACGTCGTTGACCCACACCTCGGTGAGGCGGACGCTGCCGGGCGGGAGCAGGTCGGGCGAGACGCGGAGGATCCCGTCGGGGAAGTTCACCGCCTTGGGCTTGAAGTACAGCTCCAGGTCCTCCTCGTTGACGAGGAGGTTGGTGTAGACGGCGGACAGGTAGCACAGCTCCATGGAGTGGTAGCCCGACATCGAGTGGCTTCCCTTGAGGCGCTCGTTGCCCACCAGGAACGGGATGCCGCTGGCCAGCACGTTGAAGTAGATGCCGCCCTCGTCGTGGTCGAGGAAGTGGGCGTTGTAGAAGGCCGCCGACTCGCGGGCGAGCCGGGTGTGCTCGGCGTGGCCGAGCGATCCGGCGAGGATGTAGTAGGCAAGGATCGCCTGCTCCTGCTGCCACCACGCCTTGCGGTCGTGCCACACGAAGCGGTGCCACTTCTGGTCGCCTTCGAGCCGGCGCTCCACGACGTCGTACCAGCCGCCCCGCTGCTGGTCGCTCCCCACCGCCGGCATGGTGTCGGCGATCTTGTTGGCCAGGGCCACGTACTCGTCGTTGGGGCGCAGATGGTGGATGCGCATGAGGTTCCAGGCGATCTTCAGGTTGTGGCCGATGACGGCGCTGTCCTGCTGCCAGCCCCACTTGCGGTCGTGGCTCCAGTCCTCGTGGAAGCGCTCCTGGACGAACGGGCTGTGCACGTCGTCCGGGAAGTGCACGGCGATGGTGTCGCCGGTCTGGACCAGGAAATCCTCCAGGTCCTTGCGACCCGTGGCGATCACCGCGTTGATCAGGTACGCCGGCGCGTGGTCGCCCACGGAGTTCCAGTTCTTGCGGGCCCGGTTCGACCGCAGGGCGTCCGAGCGTGGGTCGAGGTTGATCGGGTCGAGGTGGGAGAAGTAGCCGCCCTTCTCCGGGTCCCTGTAGAAGCGGTCGAAGAGGGTGATGGTCTTCTCGATGTCGCTGAGGATCCTCGGGTCGCCGGTGATGCGGTAGGTCTGGGTGGGGCCGGCGAGGGCGTAGATCTGCTCGTACATCGGGATGGCGTCGTAGTCGTCGCCGAACTCGGAGGTGAAGATCTTCCTCTGGCTGTTCCCCGAGACGTCGATACCGTGGTACCAGAAGACGATCCCCTCGGCCTCGTTGGTTGCCCGCATGTGCTCGCGCAGGTACTCGGTGCCGGTTTCCGCCGCCTCGAGGAACCTGTCCTCCCCGGTGAGGAGGTAGGCCGTGGCCAGGCCGTAGACCAGCCGGGAGATGGTGTCGGTCTCCTGGCGGAAGTCGGGGGCGATGTAGTCGGGCGTGTGGGTACCGGACAGCGAGAGCTTCGTGCGGTAGTTGCGCCAGTCGTAGTTGCCGTCGGGGAACTGGCCGCGCAGGTAGAAGTCGCCGATGAACCGGGCCTGGTTCACCCACCAGCGAGGCTGCTCGAAGATGAGCTCCTTGCCGCGGATCGCCGGGAAGATGATCGACTTGACCTCGAAGCGGAGCCCGTCGCCCTCGCCCGGGTAGAAGATGCCGTAGGCGAAGACGTGGCGGTCGGGCACGAGCATGTCGCGCATCTGACCGGTGGTGTCGAGGTACCCCTCCCCGAAGTTGCGCATGGCCTGGGAGTAGGTGTTCGGGGTGAAATAGGCCCGGAACTCCCGGCCGTCGCTGGTGCGCAGGCCGAATGAGTCGTTCTCGTCGTCGTACCCGGTGACGTAGCCGGCGATGGTGTCGGAGAAGGTGAAGTCGACGTTGGTCATGGCTAGTGCCCCATTTCGTAATTCCGGTGGATGTATCGCCGAGCGCTCGGCGTCGCTGGCAAGGCACACC
>CAYZMG010000107.1:0-12810 GCA_964479465.1 uncultured Acidimicrobiales bacterium | reverse complement strand
CCGTTGGCGCTTTCGCTCGCGGGTCTATCCTTCGCCGGTGCGGCGCTGATCGCCTTCCTCCTGATCGCCGGAGCGGTGTTCTTCTTCGTGGTGAAGCCGGTCAATGCCCTGATGGCCAAGCGCAAGACTGAGCCCGAAGTCGAGTCCACCACCAAGGAGTGCGACTTCTGCCTGAGCAGCGTGCCCGTGGGCGCCATCGTGTGCGCGTTCTGCACCCGGGACATCGACAGGGCTGCCATGCCGTAGAATGGCGGAGGCCGCGGTCGGGATGTCCGGACTGAGTGAACGAAAGGCCATCCCCCCTCCCATGACGCTCCAGGCCACCTCCCTCCACATCGAGATCGGCGCCCGTGTCCTTCTCGACGACGCCACCTTCCGCATCGGCGAGGGCGAGAAGGTGGCGCTCGTCGGACCCAATGGCGCCGGCAAGACCACGCTGCTCAAGACCCTGGCCGGCGACATGGCGCCAGCCGCCGGCGAGGTCAGCCTCCCCGAGACGTGGGGCTGGCTGGCCCAGGAATCGGCGCCCCACATCGAGGTCAGCGACCTGCTGGCCTTCGACCACCTGCTGGCCGGCAGCCGCCTGCACGCCCTCCACGAGCAGGTGCACGAGGCGTCCAACGGCATCGAGAAGGCGACGATCTCCAAGGACGCGGACGAACTCGACGCCGCCATCCACCACTACACCGAGCTTGAGGAGAAGTTCCGCCTCGCCGGCGGCTACGACCTCGAGCGCACGGCCGAGAACATCGCCCGTGGCCTGGACCTCGACGACGAGGCCCTCCTGCTCCAAGTCGGCGCCCTCTCCGGCGGCCAGCGCCGGCGGCTGGAGCTGGCCCGGCTGCTGCTCGCCGGCGGCGACCTGCTGATCCTCGACGAGCCCACCAACCACCTCGACGCCAAGGCCAAGCTCTGGGTCATGGACTTCCTACGCACCTCCCCCAGCGCCGTCCTGGTCGTCAGCCACGACATCGAGCTGATGAGCGAGTCCATCGACCGGGTCTTCGCCCTGGAGCAGGGCCGGCTGGAGCAGTACCGGGGCACCTACAGCGTGTTCCTGAAGAAGCGGGCCGAGCGGGAGGCGTCGCTGACCCGGGAGGCCGCCAACGCTCAGCGGGAGATCGACCGGCTCAAGGCCACGGCCGACAAGTTCCGCCAGGGCAACGCCACCGCGGCCCGCAAGCGCCGCAATCTGGAGCAGCGCATCACCCGCATCGTCGACCAGCAGGCCACCAAGCTGCCGCCGGTGCGCCGGCGCCAGCTGAAGGTCCGCTTCCCCGACCCGGTGCGGGCCGGCGACGTCGTCATGCGGGTCGAGGGGCTGGTCAAGGCCTTCGGCAGCGACATCGTCGTCAACGAGGTCGACTTCACCGTCAGCCGGGGCGAGGTCTTCCTCGTCGTCGGCGTCAACGGCGCCGGCAAGACCACCC
Source organism: uncultured Acidimicrobiales bacterium (assembly GCA_964479465.1). Classification (GTDB taxonomy): domain Bacteria; phylum Actinomycetota; class Acidimicrobiia; order Acidimicrobiales; family AC-14; genus CADCTB01. The sequence goes on along the minus strand of CAYZMG010000107.1, from coordinate 11,380 downwards.
TGCTGCGCTGCCTGGCCGGGATGTACACCCCCGACGCCGGCACGGTGCGCCTGGGCACCAACGTCACCCTGGGCTTCTACGCCCAGGAGCACGAGGACATCCGCCCCGGCTTCAGCGTGCTCGACATCATGCAGGAGGCGTCCTCCCCCGGCCAGAGCGCCGCCGAGCTGCGGTCGATCATCGCCCACTTCGGCCTGACCGGCGACGTTGCCGACCAGGAGGCGGCCACCCTCTCCGGCGGCGAGAAGACCAAGCTGTCCCTGGCCCGCCTCGTCGGGGGCCGGGCCAACGTGCTGCTCCTCGACGAGCCCACCAACAACCTGGACCCCTCCTCACGGGAGGCCGTGCTCGCCGCCCTCCAGCACTTCAAGGGCACGGTGATCCTGGTCAGCCACGACATCGAGTTCGTGACCCAGTTGGCGCCCAAGCACGCCATCTCCATGCCGTCGGGCCGCCTGCTGCCCTTCGACGAGAAGATGCTCGAGCTGGTCCCTCAGATCGAGCCGCTGGCCGCGCGTCGAGGGGCCTAAGACCCAGGGCCTTCACAGCCCCGCCCCAGGTTGAGGGCGTTTGGTAGCAGTGTGAGTGTCCTCACGGCGCCGCGGACGTCGACCGCCCGCCTGACTGGCATCGACGCCGCCCGAGCCCTGGCGTTCGCCGGCATGCTGCTGGCCCACTTCGCCTCCTCCACCCGGACGACCGATCCGGGCTGGCTCCAGGCCCTCGACAACGCGGCCGACGGCCGGGCCGCGCCGTTGTTCTGCCTGCTGCTCGGCGTGGGCGCCGGCCTCCTGGCCGCCCGGGGGACCTCCGACGCCGCCTTCGTCCGGCGGGGCCTGGTGCTCTTCGGCCTCGGGCTGGCGGTGTGGCCCCACGTCGACCGGGTGTTCTTCATCCTCCCCCACTACGGCATCCTCCTGGCCCTGTTCCCACTCGTCCGGCGCATGCCGACCCGGTGGCTGCTGCCGGCGGCCGGCGCCGCCTTCCTGATCCCGTCTGCCGTGGTGGCGACCTTCGGCGACCTCGGGCTGCGGGCCGGCGGGCAGCCGTCGACCTACGCCGAGGTCATCGACCTGCCGGCGGTGCTGGGCGGGATCCTTTGGACCGGCGGCTACCCGATCCTCGGCTGGGCCGGTTTCGTGCTGGTCGGGGCATGGGTGGTGCGCCTGCCGCTGCGCCGGGCCGGCACCCAGTGGGCCCTCCTCGCCGGCTCCTTGGCGGTGGCGGCCACCCAGCCGCTCGTCGCCTCCGCCGGTGACCCGGCGTTCCTCGACAGCGCCGCCCACAGCAACCAGACGGCCTGGTACGTCCTGGCCTCGGCCACCGCGGTGGCAGTGCTGGCCGCATGCCTCCTGCTCGCCGGCCGGGTGCGGGTCCTTGTCCCCCTCGGCCAGACGGCGCTGACCGCCTACCTGGCCCACCTGCTCCTCGGCGAGGCCCTGGTGTTCCCCTGGCTGGAGCAGGCCGGGCCGGCGCTGGCCACCCAGATGGTCGTCGCCGCCGCCGTCTTCGTGGGGTTGGCGGTCGCGGCCAGCGCCTGGCTGGCCCGTCACCGGCGGGGCCCAGTGGAGACGCTCGTCAGGACGCTGGCCCACTGATGTTGCTTGTGTTGCTGATGGGGCTAAAGTGACTCCAGGCGAAGGGGGAGACAAGGAACGAGAAGCACATGCAGGTCCGGGCTCTTGCCGCCTCCGCCGGCGTCGCCGCCGTCGCCGTGCTCGCCATCTGGTGGCCGTCGGCCGTCGCCGCCGACATCTACGTCGTTGAGCAGGGGGACAGCCTCAGTGTCATCGCGGCGCGCGCCGGCGTCAGCACGTCGCGGCTGGCGGCTCTGAACGGGATCGCCGACCCGAACCACATCTATCCGGGGCAGATCCTCAGTACCAACGAGCCGGCGAAGTACGGCGTTCGCAGCGGTGAGACGCTCAGTGGCATTGCCGCCCGTAACGGCCTGTCGACCTCGTACCTGGCGGCCATCAACGGGATCAGCAACCCCAATGCCATCTACGCCGGCCAGGTGCTCGTCCTCACCGGCCCGCTTCCGGTTGCGAAGGCGGTGACGATGGACATCGAGTGCCCCGTCCCCGGCGCCAGCTTCGTCAACGACTTCGGGTACGTGCGTCCCGACAGCACCGCTCACGCCGGCGTCGACCTGTTCGCTCCCCGGGGCACGCCCATCGTGGCGCCCGTCTCGGGGCTGGTGGTCTGGGACCCGAACCCGAGCGGCGGCAAGGCCTTCCAGCTCTACGGCGACGACGGCATCCGCTACTACGGCGCCCACCTCGACCGGTACGGCAACGACGGGTACGTGGGCGCCGGCGAGGTGATCGGGTACGTGGGCAACACCGGTGACGCGGTCATGACGTCGCCGCACCTCCACTTCGAGATGCACCCGGGCGCCGGGCTGACCATGAGCCCGTACCCCTCCCTCTACCAGGCCTGCTAACGAAGGCCCGCTAAAAAAAGCCTGTTAAGCATGGCGGGCTCATGCTCGAGCTCGCCGGACTCACCAAACGCTACGGCGACGTCGTCGCTCTCGACGGCCTGTCGATGACGGTGGGCGCCGGCCGGGTCCACGGCTTCGTGGGCCGCAACGGCGCCGGCAAGACGACGGCCATGCGCCTCACCCTGGGACTGGCCCGGCCCGACGCCGGCGAGGTGCGCTGGAAGGGCCGGCCGGTGAGCGCCGAGGACCGGCGCCGGTTCGGCTACATGCCCGAGGAGCGGGGGCTGTACCCGAGGATGACGGCGCACGACCAGATCGTCTACTTCGCCCGGCTGTCGGGCATGTCGGCCGGGGAGGCCAGGTCGGCGGCCACCGAGATCCTGGAGTCGATGGGCATCGCCGAGCGCAGCGGCGAGCCCGTGGAGCGGCTGTCCCTCGGCAACCAGCAGCGGTGCCAGCTGGCCGCCGCTCTCGTCACCTCGCCGGAATTGCTGGTCCTCGACGAGCCGTTCAGCGGCCTCGACCCCGTCGGCGTCGACAACCTGGCCTCGGTGCTCCAGGGCCAGGTCGACCGGGGAACGGCCGTCGTCTTCTCCAGCCACCAGCTGGAACTTGTCGAGCGGCTCAGCGACGAGGTCACGATCATCGACCAGGGCAAGACGGTGGCGTCGGGCCCGGTGGACGACGTCCGCCGCAGCCGGGGCGCGGAGCAGATCAAGGTCGAGCTCGAGGACGGGGGCACGGCATGGGCCGACGGCCTGGCCTCGGCCACGGTGGTCGCCCGCGTCGGCGACGAGGTGGTGCTCGAGCTGGTCCCCGGCGGCGACGACCAGGAGATCCTCGACGCCGCCCGCCGGGCCGGCCGGGTCCGTTCGTTCCGCCGGGAGGCGCCCTCGCTCAGCGAGCTGTTCCGCGAGGTGGTCTCCGCCCAGTGAGCAGGCTCGGAGTTGTCGGCATCGTCGCCGGCCGGGAGATCGTCGAGCGGGTGAAGTCGAAGGCGTTCCGCGTCTCGGCCGGAGTCAGCCTGGCGTTCATCCTGGCTGTCGCCATCCTGCCCGGGGTCATCGGCGACGACAAGCCGACGACGTACGACGTCGGGGTCTTCGGGGCAGGGTCGGAGGCACTGGCCGAGCGCCTGCCGGCGGTGGCGGCGTTCCTCGACAACGTCGCCGTGGACGTGCGCCGGCTGGCGGGTGAGGACGAGGGCCGGCGCCTGGTGGCGTCGGGCGAGCTCGACGCCGCACTTGGCGACGGGAAGGTCGTCGTCGAAAGGGACCTCGGCGACCGGCTCGGCCTCATCGTGCAGGAGGCCAACCGCCAGGTCGCCGGCGAGGCGGCGCTGGCCGGCGCTGGCGTACAGGGCGAGGCGGCGGCGCGGATCCTGGTTCCTGAGCCCCTGGGCGTGCAGGCCCTCGATCCCGAGTCGGACGAGGACACCACCAAGCAGGGCCTGGTGTTCTTCGGGACCTTGATGCTGTACGGCCAACTGCTCGGGTTCGGCTACTGGGTGTCCAGCGGGGTGGTGGAGGAAAAGGCGTCCCGGGTCGTCGAGGTACTACTGGCCAAGGCGCCGGCGAACCATCTGCTGGCCGGCAAGGTCCTCGGCATCGGCGTCGTCGGACTGGTCCAGCTCGTGGCCCTCGTTGTGATCGGCCTGATTGCCGCCGCCGCCGCTGGCAGCGTCGACCTGCCCCCCGAGACCGTGGCGGTGGCCGGCCAGGTCGTCGCCTGGTTCGTGCTCGGGTTCGCCCTCTACAGCTGCCTGTTCGCGGTGGCGGGGGCAATCGCCAGCCGGGCCGAGGAGCTCCAGAGCACGACCATGCCCCTGACCTTCCTCACCATGGCGTCATTCTTCGGCGCCATCACCACCGGCGGCGCCCCGGGAGGCCAGGTGGCCAAGATCGCCACCTTCATCCCTTTCTCGGCGCCGATGGTCCTGCCCATCCGGGTGTCTGCCGGAGAGATCGAGCTGTGGGAGGTGCTGGTGAGTGTGGCCATCGTCCTGGCCTCGATCGTGGGCGCCATGAAGCTGGCCAGCCGGGTCTATGCCGGCGGGGCAATGCACCTGCGGGGCCAGCTCAAGGTCCGCCAGGCCCTCAAGGCCCAGGAAACCTCCGACGCGGGTGCGTAGTCGGAACATGCGGCGGGTAAATGACGTTTCCTACTACACAGTCAGCACGCAGGAGCCGGTCGATGTCGGACGTTGGACGCACCAGGTGCCGCCGGTCACCCACACGGCTCCTCGTCGCCTCGGCCCTGCTCTCCGCGACCCTGCTGGCGTGTGGCCGAACAGCCCCCGTGGAGGTGGCCGTGAGCGGGTTGCCGCCGGCGCCACCGCCGGCGTCGGAACCGGCGACGGTGTTCCAGGGCTCGATCGCCTCGGTCGATGCCGGCGCCGGCGTGCTGGTCGTCGATGTGACGATCGTCTGGGCGCCGGTGCTCAAGGCTGAGCAGGAGCAGCGCCGGGTGGTCGTCGGCCCCGGCACCCACTGGGACGGGGGGCTCACCGTGGCCGGCCTGCGGGCCGGCGACGAGGTGCAGGTCGACGCCGCCGACCCCGTGGACGGCAGCTGGCCGGCGCTGCGGGTCCAGCTGTTCGATATCGACTGAGGCGGGCGATCCACAGGGCAACCATCCCCTATTGGGCCATCTCCAGGACGGCGGCACCGACCCCGATGCAGTCGCCGAAGTTGCCGACGCCTGCGGTTAACGTCGTCTGTCTGCCGGAACGGCCGAACTGGAAGTGCCGGCGCCGGCGCCGGCCTACCCGGTGGCGGGCTGGCGCCGCGACACCGTCTCCGGCGCCGTCTCCGGTCCCTCCCGCCGGCGCCGCACCTGCAGGATCACCAGGAGGGCGATCCCGGCCAGGACCACGCCGGCGAACGCGGCGGCGAGGACCGGCGCAGTGGTGTTGGTGGTGGGCGGGAGGGGCGAGAACTGGGCAACCACGCCGTAGTTGTCCTGGGTCTGGGTCACCGAATCGGCGTGCCGGGAATCGGCCCACCCGATGAACGCGTACTGGTTGGTCGACGCCACGCCCGGCGGGTACCGGAGGTCGGAGTTCCAGCTGATCCCGAAGTTGAAGTCGAGGGGCTGGTCGTTGACCCGGATATTGGGGGCCCACGTCTCCCCGCCGTCGGTGGAGTAGGTGTACCGCACGTTGAAGAGGTTGTCGGCCATCTCGCGGTTGTCCTGCCAGATCACGTCGATCCGCCCGTTGGGCGCCACGTCCACCTGCGGGTAGAAGTTGGTGGTGTACTGCTCCGGCGTGGCGTCATCGATCGCCAGCGGGTCGGTCCAGGTGACGCCGTCGTCGGTGGAGCGCTGCACGACCATGTTGGCGACACCCGAGGTGGGCGAGGTGGGGGGCGTGGCTGCGTGAACGGCGACGAACGTGCCGTTGGGCCCACCCTTGGCGGTCCAGCCCAGCCCGGTCATGGCGCCGGTGCCGTCGTAGCGCGGAGTGCTGAGCGGGCTGATCGTGAAGGTCTTCCCCTGGTCGGTGGACCGGGCGATGAGCTGAGGCAGGGCGAAGTGGAACCAGGAGCCGGAGCTGCCGCCGGAGCCCGAGTCCGCAGGGGCGGTAGGTGCCTGGCCGGGCTCGAACTCCGGACCGGCCACGACGAGCAGGGTGCCGTCATGGGCGGTCATGAACGGAGCGCCGAAACCGGTGCGCATGATGAGCGGGACGGACTGGCCGGCGATGGTCACGCTGACCTGCGACGTGGCGTTCAGGTTGACGGGCTCACCGAAGGACTCCCCCCCGTCGGTGGACGTGGCCACCATCACGGCGGGACGCCGGAGCGGGGAGCCGGCGGGGGCGTCGGGATGGTCGCGCCGGTAGCCCACGTGCACCACGTCGCGCGAACCCGAGGTGTCGACGGCCAGGCCGGACAGCCCTTGCGCCGAAGGAGCCGAGTCGCCGGTCTTGCCCCGGTTGTTCTCGACCATGGTGGTCTGCCAGGTCTCGCCCAGGTCGGTGGTGCGGGCCAGCAGGACGCTCGACTTCCCCTCCCGCGGGCCCTCCCCCTCGCCGTAGGCTTGGCGGGCGTAGTACAGCGTGCCGTCGCGGCCCCAGGCCATCGACACGGCGGGCACGCCGGCGGTGGTGTTGGTGCAGAAGGGGTAGGCCTCGTCGCCCGGCAATGTCTCGGAGAACCGCCAGGTGCGGCCGGCGTCCCGCGAGACGGTCAGGTAGCAGATCTTGCTGCGCAGGTCGGCCGTGGCGGCGGCGATGATCCGCGGGTTCTGCGGGTCGACGGCCATGGAGGCCGGGCCCGTGAAGCCGCGCGCCGGCGACTCCTGGTCCTTCGTCATGCTCACCGCCGAGGTGAGCTGCGGGAGGTCGCCGTCCTGGGCCTGGAAGGTGGCCTTGCCGTAGAACCACCCGGTTTGGGCTGCGGCCGACCCGGCCGAGGCCGCCACCATGCCGCCCGCGGCGACCACCATGGCGCCGGTCCAGAGCCTACGGATTCTCATTCAGGTTTCCCCCCAGGGTGTGCGGCGCCGTCGTGCGAGGCTTTCGGCTTACAGGTGGAAAGGATGCTGCGGCACTACTTCTTGACCGCCTGCGCTTCGGGCTCCGGGTCCCGCCCGCCCGCCGCCATGCTCCATGCCCCCGCCACCAGCAGCAGAGCGCCGGCCACGCCCAAACCGATCAACACCAGGCTGAAGGCGCTGGGTCCCGAGCCGACCTCCAGCAGCTCCGGCCGCGGCTCGGGGCCGGGAGGCGGCGGTGGAAGGGTGCCGACGTAAACCGTGGCCCGGCCGATGTTGCCGGAATTCATGTGGTGGTAGTTCTGCACCGAGACGAGCAGGTGCGTGCCGAATGGGAGGTCGGCGGGGATCGGCACCTCCAACGTGTGCTCGCTGGTCATCGTGGTGGTGGGCGGCGGGTGCGTCGCCAGGATCGGGCCGGTGGGAGAGCCGAGGTGGATGTCGATGGGCGCGCCCTGGGCGTACTCCCGAAGGAGCACGGTCACGGTGCCGCCGGGCTGGACGGAGTTGCTGCCCTGGATGGTCATCGAGACCGGCGCCACACATGCCCAGGCCAGCCCCGCGGGCAGAATCACCGCGGCCGCAGCAACCATCCCGACCGCCAGGCGCAAACGAGTTCGCTTCACTGCCGACTTTCCTCCCCCAAGTTCGCCGGAACTGTACGAATTCTAACGGTGGCGAACTATCGCGGCAACAGATGATTGCGTTCGGTAGTTTCTGCTGGCCATGGGCCGCCGACACCGCAGAAGCGGGGCCACGCGGGTGCGGCGGGCCGCGGGCACCGCCCTCGCCGGGGTGTTGTCGAGCATGCTGTTGGCCGCCTGGGGGGCGCCGGCGGCCTCGGCCCACGTGTTCTTGGCGGCGTCGGCACCGGCCGACGGCGAGACCGTCGAGGAGGCGCCGGCGGAGGTGGTCCTGACCTTCACCGAGGTGCCCGACCCGGCCCTCACCACGGTCCACGTGCTCGACGCAGCGGGCCGGCAGGTGGAGGCGGCCAAGGCGACACCCGTGCCCGGCGAGCCGCACTCGGTGCGCATCCCACTCGAAGCGTTGAGTCCCGCCGTCTACACCGTGACCTGGCGCACCTCGGTGGACGGCCACACCACCGCGGGCGCGGTGGCTTTCGGCGTGGGCGTCCCTGCCCCCCCGCCCGGAACAGCCGCAGGGCCGGATGCCGGCATCTCTTCGGCTCCGACCGCTGCCGGCGTCGCCGGCCGCTGGCTCTTCTCTGTGGGTGTGGCGCTGTTGCTGGGCGCCGCCGCCTTCGGCGTGGCCGTCGTCGCCAGGCCGCGCGCCCTCCCCCGGTGGTCGCTGGGTGCGGCCTGGGTCGTGGCGGCCGGCGGGCTCCTGCTCACGATCACCGACCAGCGGGCCAACGCCCAGACCGGTTTGGCCAATCTGCTGTCGTCGGACACCGGCCACAAGCTGATCACCCAGGGCATCGCCCTACTGCTCGCGGGCGCGGCCGTCGCCTGGGCCTGCCTCCGGCCGACCCGCGCCGCGCTGGCTGCGGTGGGGGCCGGCGCCGGCGCGGCGATGCTGGCACGCGCCCTCGCCGGCCACGCCGGCGCGTCGTCGGCCCGGTGGTTCACCGTTGGCATGCAGTGGGTCCACCTGGTGGCGGTGGGGGTGTGGGTCGGTGGGCTGGTGTGGCTGCTGTTCGCCATGCGCAGCGGCGATCCCGGCCGCGGGTCAGGGCTGGTCCGGCGCTTCTCTGCGCTGGCCGGTTGGTCACTGGCCGTTGTCGTCATCTCCGGTATCGCGCGCGCCATCGACGCCGTCGGTGCCTGGGGCCGGCTGTTCAGCACCGACTACGGCGTGGCGCTCGTCGTCAAGGTGGGGCTGGTGGCAATCCTCGTCGCCCTCGGCGCCCGTAGCCGCTTCCGCCACGTGCCGGCGTCGCCCGCGCTCGGCTCCGGCCGGCTCCGGCGACTGGTACGAGGGGAGGTGGCGCTCGGGGCCGCAGTGCTGGTGGCGGCCGCGGCCCTCGCCGGCTTCCCGCCCTCCGAAGTGGTGGCCGCAGCGTCGAGGGTCGCCCCTGCGGCCACCGGCAACATCACCGTCTCGGGCAGCGACGTGGCGACGTCGGTTCGGGTCAACCTCGTCGTCAGCCCCGGGCTCCCGGGGCCCAACCACTTCGACGCCACCGTCGATGACTACGCCACCGGGGAGGCCCTCGCCGCCGAAGGCGTGTCGCTACGGTTCCAGCCCCAGGACGGGACCGAAGCCCGCGAGGCGACACTCGAACTGACTGCTTCGCCCGACGGGCACTGGCGCGGATTCGGGCGGGGCCTGGCCGTCCCCGGCCGTTGGAACGTCACCGTCGTCGTCGGCGCCTCGACGGGCACCGTCGAGGTGCCGATGGAGGTCCAGACGCGGACCCCGGCCACCGGGTCGGTCGGCCGGGCCGGCGACGCCGGCTGCGGCGATGGTGAAGTCGACCCCGCCTACACCGCCACCGTCGACTCCGATCCGGACCCGCCCCGGACGGAGGGCACCAAGTTCCGCATCACCCTTCGCCGGGACGGCAGGCCCGTCACTTCGGCCAGGGTCTGCTTCGCCGCCGACATGCCCGACATGCAGCACCCCGGCGTGAGCCGCGTGGCCCGGGAGGTCTCGGGCGGTCGCTACGAGGTCGACCTGAAGTTCGAGATGGGGGGAGCGTGGGCCGCCTCGGTCATCGTCGCCGAGCCGGGGCGGCCGGTGGCGCTGGTCCGGGTGCGGTTGTTCGTACGCTGACGACGACGTTCATCGCCCAGCCGGGGAGCCCGCACTCGTGCCGCTCGCGGGGGTCACCAGTGTGACGGTGCCGGCGGCGCCGTCGACGGTGACAATCTGATGGACTAGGCGGTGTGGTGATCGGGGCAGACGAGCACATCGCCGGGTCAGATCGTCTCGGGCGTGGCTGAACTCCTGCCCGATCGCCCACAGAATCGCGCCGGTGGTCCGCCGGACCACCTCGGGGAGGGCACGGAGATCGGGAGGATCTCCTCTCACCACCCGGCCGGCGGGATCCGCGTCTCGCCGGCGGCCGCTCGGTAGCTTGCTCGCCCCTCACCGACGGAGTTGTGCTGGGGCGAGCCTGCCCGAGGTATCCAATGAAGCCCTGACGCCGGCGCGTCGTCCCCGACAACGAAGCGCCGCATGGGGACTTCGTAACGTCGGAACGGACGAAGCGCGCCTCGCAGGACGCGCGCCCCCTCGAAAACCGCAGCGGGTGCCAGCTCTACCCGCCTCGACTCTGCCCGGCGGCCGGACATGCCTGGCCCCTTCCGGCCGTTGACAGGTCCGAGAGGCGCTGGTAGGCAGCACCCGTCTTCGAGAAGGGCGGAACGATGAGAAGAGGCGGGTTCCTGGCCGCAGTGCTCCTGCTATTCGGCGGGCTCGGAACTCCTGCAGCGTCGGCCCAGACCGACGCGGTCGCAGTGGCGCGGGCGTTGATCGACGCGATGAACGCACACAACGTGGCGGCTGCGGTCGATCTCTTCGCCCCCGGGGCCGTCATCAGCCTGCCGACAGGCGCGCTCGTCACCCGGGCCCAGATCGAGCAGTGGCAGCGCGAACTGGCCGTAGGGAACTTCCGGGCCGAGATCACCCCGCCGGTGGCGTTGACACCCGAGATCGTGACGTTCACCGGCACAGTCGCCTACGACCCTTTCCGCAGGCTCGGCGTTTCGCCCCTCGAAGCGACGTGGCATCTCACCGTCCAAATGGGAAGGGTGACGATCTTCGACTTCAACTTCACACCGTCGGCGACGGCCCGGCTGCAGGCGGCCCTCGCCGGCGGCCCCCCGGCGTCGACCGCCTCCATTGGCGGCGGTGGTGGTGTCGGCGGTTCCGGCGCAGGGTCGGCCGGCGGAAGCATGTCCGCCGGTCCGGCTGGCGCGTCGCCGAGCCGGGCCCTTGCGCTGACGGGCGGGGACCTGGTGCCGGCCGCAACTGCGGCAGGGCTGATCGGCGCCGGCATGCTCGTCCTGCTCGCCACCGGTCGTCGGGGCCGGGCGCCCGCTCGTCAGTCCGGCGGGTGAGGCGGCCAATTCCCCGCATGCCTCGACGTTCGACGAATGCGCTGACCGAGGAGAGGCCGGTGGCGGTGAGGGTGACGCGACGCGTTATCTCCAGCGCGTCCTCGACGCACCGCCCTCCGCCCTTCCATTCTTTGCCGCCTTTGCGCGCATGTCGACGTCCGACGTTGGCCACGGAGATGACATGTCCGCAGCGCAGACCCCCTGGCCAGGGCACTCCCTCTCGCACGCGCTGGAGATAACGGCATGTCTGAAGGAGCGGGTTTTGTCAACACAGCGCTCCTCGAAGAGGAGCACGATCAGCCTTTGACTCGGCCCGGCACGGACTCGTGTCCCGACGACAGGCGCGACGAAGCAACCTTGGCGCGCTCGCGCATCGCCGAGGAGGGCGGTCAAGGCCGGCCGTAGGCCG
>CAYZMG010000106.1:0-12822 GCA_964479465.1 uncultured Acidimicrobiales bacterium | reverse complement strand
GCCCGGCCTCGGGCCCCGACCGTCCGCCCCCCAGGGTGGCGCGGCGCGCCCCGGCGGCTTCGGCGGCGCCGGCCGTCCCGGCGGCCCCGGTGCCCGTCCCGGCGGTCCCGGAGGCGGCGCCTCGCGTCCCGGCGGGCCGCCCCGTCCCGGCGGCGCCCCCGGCGGCGCTCGTCCCGGCGGCTTCGGCGCTCCGAGCCCCGGAGGCTTCACCCGTCCCGGCGCCCCCAGCGGCGGCCCCGGCCGTCCCGGTGGTCCGGGCGGCGGCCCCGGCCGTCCCGGCGGCCCCGGTGGTGGCCCTCCCGGTCGTGGCGGTCCCGGCCAGGGCCGGCGCCCACCGCAGCGCCGCCGGCGCCGGCGTCGCAGCTTCGAGGAGCTGGAGCCGACCCAGGCCACCAACTACACGCGATCAGACGCACCTGTCCCCGAGGGCGAGGTCGTCATCGAGCGCGGGGCCAGCGCCCAGGATCTCGGTCCCAAGCTGAACCGCACCGCGGCCGACGTGGTTCGCTTCCTGCTGCAGCAGGGCGAGATGGTCACCGCCACCCAGTCGCTCACCGACGACATGATCGAGCTCTTCGCCGCCGAAGTCGGCGCCGAGGTGCTGCTGGTCGAGCCCGGCCAGGAGGAAGAGGTCAAGCTCGGCGAGCTGCTCCGTGACGACGACGACGACGAGGCCGACCTGCGGCCCCGCCCGCCGGTGATCACGGTCATGGGCCACGTCGACCACGGCAAGACCCTGCTGCTCGACCGCATCCGCCAGACCAACGTCGTCGCCGGCGAGGCCGGCGGCATCACCCAGCACATCGGGGCCTACCAGGTGGTCAAGGACGGCCGACTGATCACCTTCATCGACACGCCGGGCCATGAGGCGTTCACTGCCATGCGCGCCCGGGGGGCCATGGCTACCGACATCGCCGTGCTGGTGGTGGCGGCCGACGACGGCGTGATGCCCCAGACCGTCGAGGCCATCAACCACGCCAGGGCGGCCGACGTGCCCATCGTGGTGGCCATCAACAAGATCGACCGCGAGGAGGCCGATCCCAACCGCGTGCGCCAGGCCCTCTCCGAGCACGGCCTCGTGCCCGAGGAGTGGGGCGGCGACACGATCATGGTCGAGGTCTCCGCCCTCCAGAACCTCGGCGTCGACGACATCCTCGAGCAGCTGCTCGTGGTGGCCGACATCGAGGAGCTGGTGGCCAACCCCGAAGGACGCGCCCAAGGGGTGGTCCTGGAGGCCCAGCTCGACAAGGGCCGGGGCCCCGTGGCCACCGTCCTCGTCGACCGAGGCACCCTGAGGGTCGGTGACCCCATGGTGGCCGGCGCGGCATGGGGCCGGGTCCGGGCGCTCATCGACGACAAGGGCGACAACATCAAGGAGGCGTCCCCGTCGATGCCGGTCCAGGTGCTGGGCCTGTCCGACGTGCCCAGCGCCGGCGACGACTTCCGGGTCGCCCCCGACGACAAGACCGCCCGGGTCGTGGCCGAGGCTCGCGGCCTGCGGTTCAAGAAGCGTGACCAGCGCCAGCTCCCGTCGATGCACATCGGCAGCGGCGCCCGCCTGGAGGATCTGTTCGAGCAGATCCAGCGGGGCGAGCAGGCCACCCTCAACCTGATCCTGAAAGCCGACGTGAACGGGTCACTCGAGGCCCTGACCGAAAGCCTGAAGCGCCTGGAGCGCGACGAGGTCAAGCTGGCCTTCGTGCACCGCGCCGTCGGTGGGATCACCGAGAACGACGTGCAGCTGGCGTCGGCCTCGAACTCCACCATCATCGGGTTCAACGTCCGCCCCGACCGCAAGTCCCGCGACCTCGCCGAGCGCGAGGACGTCGACATCCGCACCTACCAGATCATCTACGGGGTGCTCGAGGACGTGGAGAAGGCCATGGTCGGCCTCCTCAAGCCCGAGTTCGAGGAAGTCGTCACCGGCGAGGCCGAGGTCCGCGAGGTCTTCCGGGTGCCCCGGATCGGTGCTGTCGCCGGTTGCTACGTGCGCAACGGCGCCATCACCAGGAACTCCAAGGTCCGCTTCCTGCGGGAGGGGGTCATCATCTGGACCGGCACCATCACGTCGCTGCGCCGCTTCAAGGACGATGTCCGGGAGGTGGCTTCCGGCTTCGAATGCGGTATCGGCCTGTCGGACTTCCAGGACCTCAAGAGTGGCGACATCATCGAGACCTACGAGGAGCGGGAGATCGCCCGCACCTAGTGCACGTCGCGGTGGTGCAGTGCGAGCTCCACATCCCCACCAGCCGGTCGCTCAAGGAGAAACGCGCCGTGTTGCGACCCATCGTCGAGGGCCTCCGCCACCGGTTCCAGATCTCGGTGGCGGAGGTCGGCTACCAGGACAAGTGGCAGCGCGCCGTGATCGGCATGGCCGTGGTCTCCGACTCCTATTCCCACGCCGTCGAGGTCGTCGACAACATCGAGCGCTGGGTCTGGAGCAAGCCGGGGCTCGAGGTCACCCGGTTCGAGACGGAGTGGGTGGGCGATGGCGGGTAAGCGGGCGCCCCGGATGGATCGGGTGAACCAGGTGGTCCAGGAGGTGCTGGCCGACGAGCTGGAGCTCATCGACGACGAGCGGCTGGAGCTGGTCACGGTCACGGGTGTGCGGGTGGACCGTGGTCTGAGCCATGCTGTCGTCTGGTTCTCCTCTCTGTCGAAGGGAGATCCCGAAGGAGTGGCCGTGGCACTCGGCGAGCACCGCATCCGGTTCCAGGCGGCGATCGGGAGGCAGCTCCGTCTGCGCGGCACGCCGCAACTGTCGTTCGTGCCCGATCCAGCTATAGCCTCTGGGTCTAGAGTGGAGGAACTACTACGAGAACTCCACAGGAACGAGGACGACGGCTCATGAGCCTCGGTTCAACACTCGACCAGGCCGCGGCCGCCATCGCAACGGCGCCGTCGCTGGCGCTGGCCTGTCATCACACGCCCGACGGAGACGCCCTCGGCTCGGTGCTCGCACTGCACCACTTGGCGCTGGCCAACGGGAAGGCGTCGGTGGCCTCCTGGCCGGAGCCATTCCGGGTCGCCCCGCACTATGAGTTCCTGCCCGGCCTCGACCTGGCCACCAAGCCGGCCGACTTCCCGACCCATCCCGCCGTGATGGTCACCTTCGACTGCGGGTCGTTCGGCCGCCTGGCCGAACTGGGTGTGTCGGCCCGCAACGCCCGCGAGTTGATCGTGGTCGACCACCACAGCACCAACGACGGTTACGGCACGATCAACCTCATCGATCCCGACGCCGCCGCCTCCGCGGTGGTCGTGCGCAGGCTGTTGGACCGCCTGGGCTGGGAGCTGACCCGCGAGGCGGCCGAGTGCCTGTACACCGGCCTGATCTGCGACACCGGCCGCTTCCAGTACGACTGCACCAGCCCCGAGGTGTTCACCCTGGCCAAGGAGCTGGCCGGCTTCGACCTGCCGATCGCCTCCATGAACCGCCAGCTCTTCGAGGAGCACCGCCTGGCCTACCTGCGCCTGGCCGGCATGGCCCTGCAGCGGGCGGTCTACGACGGCGAGCGGCGGTTCGTGGCCACCTGGGTGACCGACGAGGATCTGCGGCAGTTCGGCGTGGGCCTGGACGAGACCGAGGGCCTCATCGACCTGCTCCGGCGCACGACCGAGGCGGATATCTCCTGCGTGCTCAAAGAGACCCCGGACGGCGTCAAGGTCTCGATGCGGGCGGTGAACCAGTTCGACGTCGGCCAGATCGCCATCGGCTTCGGTGGCGGCGGGCACAAGGGGTCGTCGGGGTTCGTGTCGCCGATGCCGGTGCCTGAGCTGCTCGAGGCCATCCGGCAATCGCTGCCGGTGGTCGCGCACTGATCGACGGGCTTGCCGCGCCGGCCGTTGCGGCCGGCCGATGAGCATCGACGGGCTTGCCGTCGTAGAGAAGCCGGCGGGGTGCACGTCCCACGACGTGGTGGGGCGGTGCCGGCGCATCTTCGGGCAGAAGAAGGTGGGGCACGGGGGGACGCTGGACCCCGACGCCACCGGGATCCTGCTGGTAGGGCTGGGCCGGGCCACCCGCCTGCTGCGGTTCCTGGCGCCGCTGCCCAAGTCTTATGTCGCCGAGGTGGTGCTGGGGGTGGCGACGAGCACCCTCGACGACGCCGGCGAGGTGGTGGCCACCTACGACATGGCCGGCATCGGCCTGGACGACGTGCGGGCTGCGACGACGGCCTTCGTGGGCGCCATCGAGCAGATCCCGCCCATGGTGTCGGCGGTGTCCATCGGGGGCCGGCGCCTGCACGAGCTGGCTCGGGAAGGCATCGAGGTGGAGCGGGCGGCCCGGCCGGTCACCGTGTACCGCTTCGAGGTCTCCCCGGCCTCGGAGCCCGGAACGTTCCGCATCGAGGTCGACTGCTCGTCGGGCACCTACGTCCGGACGCTGGCCGCTGACCTGGGCGCCGCGCTGGGCGGCGGCGCCCACCTGCGCCGGCTCCGGCGCACGGCGGTCGGCCCCTTCGTCGACGGGGTATCGCTCGAGGATCTGGCCCCGGAGCACGTGCTGGCGCCGGCGGCGGCCGTCGCCCACCTCGCTCCGGTGACCGTCGACCCCGGGCTGGCCGAGGCGGTCAGCTACGGCAAGGTGCTGGAGGTTGACTGGGCCGGCGACGGGCCGTGGGCCGTGCTGGACGGGGGCGGGGCGCTGCTCGCCGTGTACGAACGCTACGCCGACGGCCGGGCGAAACCGGCCGTGGTCGTGAGGCCTCACTAGCCTGCCGTGATGGACGTGGTGACCGACCCGGCGGCGTTCGTCGTCCCCAGCGCCGGCACTGCGGTCACGATCGGTGCCTACGACGGTGTCCACCGTGGCCACCAGCACGTCATCGGCCACCTGCGCCGGCTGGCGGCGGCCGGCGGCCTGGAGACGGTGGTGCTCACCTTCGACCGCCATCCGGCGTCGGTGGTCCGCCCCGAGTCGGCCCCGCTGCTGCTCACCGACCTCGACCAGAAGCTGGAGGTGCTGGCCTCGACGGGGGTCGACCACACCGTCGTGCTTCGCTTCGACGAGGCCCGGTCGCAGGAGGAGCCGGAGGACTTCGTAGGCGGGGTGCTGGCCGGCCAGCTCGGCGCCCGGGTGGTCGTGGTGGGCGAGGACTTCCACTTCGGCCGGCGCCGGCGGGGCAACGTCGAGCTGCTCCGGGAGATGGGCGGCGCCCTCGGCTTCGAGGTCGTGCACGTGCCTCTCCTTCCCGGGACGTCGTCCACTGAGGTCCGCCGGCTGCTGGCGGCCGGCGACGTGGCCGGTGCCGCCGCGCTGCTGGGCCGCCCCTACGAGGTGCGAGGCGTGGTCGAGAAGGGCGACCAGCGGGGGCGGGAACTGGGGTTCCCGACGGCCAACGTGGCTGTCCCGGCCGACATCCTGCTGCCGGCGCCGGGCATCTACGCCGGCTGGTACGACGGTGAGCGGGCGGCGGCGATCTCGGTCGGGCGCCGGCCGACGTTCCACGGCCGCGACTCCCCAGTGGTGCTGGAGGCCTACCTCCTGGACTTCTCCGGCGACCTCTACGGCCAGGCGGGGCGGGTGTCCTTCGTCAGCCGGCTGCGCGACGAGGAGCGCTTCGACTCCATCGAAGCGCTCGTCCGCCAGATGGTGTGCGACGTGGAGGCCACCAGGGTGGCCCTGCGGCCGGTCAGGGCCTGATCCGCACGTCGGCCGTGTTGCCGATGGCGGTGACCGGGCCCTCGTCGACAGTCGCCGACGGCGGACCGACGACGGTGTTGTTGCCGGAGCTGGCGGTAGCCGAGCCCTCGTTGACCACGGTGAGGCCGCCGGCGTCGGAGCGGACCACCGTGGTGGAGCGGGTGGCGGCCGCCTTCGGCTTCGGCTTGGTGGTGGTCGTGGGCGCCGGCGCCAGGGCCGGCGCCGGCGTCGTGACCGTCGTTTCCACGCCGGCGTGGCCCACGGTGGCGACCGGTTGGTCGGGGGCCGGGCTTCGCAGCAGGGCGACGGCCAGCAGCGCCACTGCGCCCACCCCCGCCAGGCCCAGGACGCGCCGCATGGCGAGAATTCTAGGGCCGCTCGATCTCGACGGGCACGATGTCGTCCGCCGGCGTGAAGCCGAGGACTTGGCCGTAGAAGGACAGCTCGGCCTCCATGACCCGCTGGATGGTCTCGGCCCTGCGGAAGCCGTGGGCCTCCCCCTCGAAGGTGAGGTAGGCGAAGGGCAGGCCGGCGCCGCGGAGGGCGTCGACGAGAACCTCGGCCTGCGCCGGCGGCACGACCTTGTCGTCGAGGCCCTGGAAGATGATGAGAGGGGCGCTGAGCTCGGTGGCGTGGGTGAGCGGGGAGCGCTCACGGTAGACCTCGGCCGCCTCGGGCCAGGGGCCGACCAGGCCGTCGAGGTAGCGGGCCTCGAACTTGTGGGTGTCGGTGGCCAGGGCGGCCAGGTCGACCACGCCGTAGAGGCTGGCGCCGGCGGCAAACACGCCCCGTTCCCCGCTCAGAGGGCCGCTCGGGCCCCGCGTGAGGGCCAGCAGGGTGGTGAGCCCGCTGGCGCTGCTGCCCCGGATGGCCATGCGCCGGCCGTCGACGTCGCCCTGGCTGGCGAGGAACTGGGCGGCGGCCACGCAGTCGTCGACGTCGACCACGCCCCACTGGCCGTCGAGCTGGCGGCGGTAGGCCCGGCCGTAGCCCGAGCTGCCCCCGTAGTCGACGTCGACGAGGGCGAAGCCCCGGCTGGTCCAGAACTGGGTGCGTAGGTTGAGAGCGGTGGAGGCCTGGGAAGTTGGGCCGCCGTGGCTGGTGACGAGGAGGGGCGGCAGGTCGCCCGGCGGGCCGGCGGCGGTCGGGTTGGCCGGCGGGTAAAAGAGGGCGTGGGCGGTGCGGCCGCCGGTGGTGGGAAAGTCGATGCGGCGGGGAGTGGAGAGGTATCCGGGGTCGATGGGTGTCGGCCGGCTGCTGCGGACGACGGTCACTTCGGAAGTGGCCGTATCGATCACGATGACGGCCGGCGCCCGGGTGGGGGACGCGGCGATGGCGGCCACCTTGTCGCCGAAGGCGGTGATCCAGGAGTAGGACGTGTACGGGAGATCGAGCGGCTCCTCGCCGACCACCCCGAGGTTGCCGGCCCAGTGGGCGACGACCCGGCCGTCGGCGAGGAAGTCGTAGTCGGAATCGCCGAAGACCCAGGCGGGGCCGGCGAACTCGGCGTCCGTGGGCTGCAATGGGTCGCCCTCGCAGTACAGGTTCCACCAGCCGGTGCGGTCGGAGATCCAGTGGAGGGCGCCGGCGGGCGACCATCGGGGCTGGGTGACCGACTCCTCGGGCCCGCCGGCGACTGGGCCCGAGCGGCCCTCTGAGCGGGAACCCGGACCGGGCTCGAGAAGGGTGCCGTCCCACGGCATGCGGGGGTGGTCCCAGGCCAGCCAGGCCAGCCGCCCGTCGGGGGAATAGCGGGGGGCGGCATAGAAGTCGTGGCCGGCGGCGACCACCGTTATCTCGCCGTCCCCCACCTCGACGATGTCGTTGACGACTTCGCCGTCGAGATGGCGCTCGCGGACACAGGCGATGCGGTCGCCATGGACGTCGGCGTCGGCGAAGCGTCCTCCTTCGGCGATCGGCTGCGGCTCACCGCCGGCGTCGAGGCGGTAGAGGCGTTGGTCGTCGAAATTGGAGAAGTACACCGTGTCACCGGCCACGCAGAACGCCCCCCCGCCGTACTCGTGGACCGTGGTGCGGGCCGAGTAGGGCGCGGGCAGGATGTCGACGGGGTCGGCGCCGGGCTCCCAGCGGACGATCACCTGGCGCCCCGCCTCCGCCGGCCGGCTCTCGCTCCAATAGAGGGCGCCGGCGCCGGCGCGCAGGTCACTCAGAGAGACCGCCCGCTCCACCAGCGACGCCGCGGTGATGGGTGACGGCCAGGAGCCGTACGGCAGGGTCTCCACGACCCCGAGAAGGCTAGACGGCGGCGGGGGCGTCCTGGGCCTTGGTCTCCCCGGCGCGGGTCACCTCGACGGGAGTGGTGGTCTCCGGGTGGACCCGGGGCACCTCCATCTCCAGGACCACGGTGCCGTGGTCCTCCTCCCAGCGCACGACGTTGACCACGGCGGCGTAGACCACGAGGCGTCCGAAGAAGAGGAGCCAGGCCAAGGTGGCGAAGACCACGCCCAGGGTGCCGTAAAGGGCCGAGGCCGAGGACACCGCGCCCGGCACGTAGAACGCGCCGATGGCCTTGAGCACCTCGAAGCCCAGGGCGCCGAGGACCGCGCCGGGGACGAGCGCCTTCCAGCCCACCTCGCGGGTGGAAAGGACCTTGAACGTCCACAGCCACAGGGCGAAGTTGACCGACACGCCGGCGAGGGTGGTCAGCGGGGCCAGGAAAGTGGGCAGCCAACGGATCACCGCCGAGGTGGCGAACGAGGTGAGGAAGAGCAGGGTGGCGCCGCCCAGCCACATCAGGCCCTTCAGCTTGTCCTTCCAACCGCGGCCGGTGACCTGCCACGCGGCGTTGATGGCGTACTGGAAGGCGGCGATCAGGCCGAGGCCCGACCACAGCAGGCCCACGATGCCGATGAGAGAGGCGGCCCTGCGGCTCTCCCGGGCGGTGTCGATTGCGGTGGTGATGCTGTTCGCGGCGTCGCCCTCCAGGCCCAGCTCGCGGACGACGTCCGGGGCCAGGTTCGGCGTGTCGGCGGCGATGAAGCCGATGATGGCGATGATGAACAGCAGGAGCGGGAAAAGGGAGAGGAATGCCGAGAGGGTGACCGACGAGGCCAGGAAGTTGCCGTTCAGCTCGCTGTAGCGTTTTTGGACCGCCAGCACGGTGGCGAACCACTTGAACCGTTCTCCCAGGCGGTTGAGCTTCTCTTTCACGATCCGCTTGTACCCAACGGGAGTCGGCTCTCATCACGCCCTACGCTCTGGCCCGTGGCCGGGCTGACGAGGATCGACGAGATCGACCCTGGGGGCGTGCCCGCCCACATCGGCGTGGTCATGGACGGCAACGGGAGGTGGGCCCAGAAACGGGGCCTGGCCCGCACCGATGGGCACGCCGCCGGCGAAGAGGCGTTGTTCGACGCCGTCGAGGGGGCGCTCGAGTTGGGTGTCAAGTGGCTCACGGTCTACGCCTTCTCGACGGAGAACTGGAAGCGGCCGCCGGACGAGGTCCGTTACCTGATGCGCTTCAACGAGGGGATGCTCCTGCGCCGGCGGGACGAGCTCAACGAGCGGGACGTGCGTATCCGTTTCCTGGGCCGCCGGGACTGGCGGGTGCCCCGGCGGCTGATCCGGCGCATGGACGAGGCGCTGGAGCTGACGGCTCGCAACAAGACGATGACCCTGACCATCGCCTTCAACTACGGGGGGCGGGCGGAGATCGTCGACGCCGTGCGGTCTCTCGTGGAGTCGGGCGTGTCGCCCCGGGGGGTCAGCGAGAAGGCGATCCGGGAGCACATGTACCACGCCGACATGCCCGACCCGGATCTGGTGGTGCGCACGTCGGGGGAGTACCGCATCTCCAACTTCCTGCTGTGGGAGCTGGCGTACTCCGAGCTGGTGTTCACCGACGTGCTGTGGCCGGACTTCCGGCGAGAGCACCTGTTCGAGGCGGTCCGGGAGTTCCAGAGGCGGGATCGCCGCTTCGGGGGGCTGGAAGCATAAGCTTGTAATTCACTGTGGGCCTGTACCGAGATCAGGGGATCGTGCTGCGCACGTGGCGTCTCGGCGAGTCCGATCGGATCGTCAACCTGCTGACCGAGCGCCACGGCAAGGTGCGGGCGGTGGTGAAGGGCGTCCGCAAGACCAAGAGCCGCTTTGGCGCCCGGTTGGAGCCGATGGTCCACGCGTCCTTGTTGTTCTACGAGGGGCGTGAGCTGGACATCGTCACCCAGGCGGAGGTGGTGGAGTTCTTCCGGCCGGTGCGGGAGGACCTGGGGCGGTTGGCCAAGGCGGCGTCGTTGCTGGAGGCGACCGACCAGCTGTGCCAGGAGCGGCATGCCAACCCCCGCCTGTTCGTGATGCTGCTCGGTGGGCTGCGGGCCCTGGCCGCCCACGACGCCCCGCTGCTGGTGCCGGCGTTCTTCCTGAAGCTGCTGTCGACGGAGGGCTTCCACCCCCTGCTGGACGAGTGCGCTTCGTGTGGCGGCCGGTACGGGTTGACGTCGTTCGACCTGGCCCAGGGTGGGGTGATCTGCGGGTTGTGCTCTCGCGGTGGTGAGTCGGTGGCCTTGTCGCCGCCGGCGCTGGACCTGATCCGGCGGGTGCTCGGCGGCGATCTGGGCGGGGCGCTGTCGGCGCCGGCGGGGCCGGACGTGGCCGAGGTCGAGCGCCTGGCCACCCGGGCCATGGAGCACCACCTGGAGCGCCGGCTGCGGTCGCTGCCGGTGGCGGGGGCGCTGGCCGGCGACTGAGCGTGCGAAATTGCGGCACCGTCGCCCCGCGCCGGCGTCCAGTGAGCAGTTGTGTACCGCTGCGGTACACAACTGCTCACCTCGATTCATTGTCACACCCTCTCGGCATACTTCGCCCATGGATATCGCCCTGGCCCGCATCGCCGCCCGCCAGCACTCACTGATCAGCCGGGAACAGGTGCTCGGCTCGGGCATGACAGATCGGATGATTCACACCAGGTTGGCGTCCGGGCTGTGGGTGCCGGTCGGCCGGGGCGTCTACCGGCTGGCCGGGGTTCCCGTCACATGGAAGCAGCGGGCGCTGGCCGCCTGCCTCATCAGCGGCCCCGGCGCCGTGATTTCCCACCGCTCGGCGGCGGTGCTGTGGAACGTCTCGGGCTTCCGGCCCGGGCCGCTGGAGATCACCGTGCCGCCGGGGCGGAGCAACCGAAACTCGCTGGCCCGGGTTCACCGCTCGCTTGTCGACGGGGTCCGGCGGGAGGGGATTCCGGTCACCCGGCCGGCGCGGACGATCGCCGACCTGGCCCGGGTGGTGAGCGGCGACATGCTGGAGGAGGCGGTCGACGACGCGCTGTGCCGGCGCCTGTGCCGGCTGGAGGATCTGCCGGCCCGGGGGCGGCTGCGGGAGGTGGTGGCGGCGTGGAACGGCGACGGGGTGGCCGAGGGTGTGGCCGAGATGCGGGTGGTCCGGGCTTTGTTGGGGGCAGGGCTGCCGGCGCCGGTGCGCCAGTACGAGATCTGGGTCGACGGGGTGCTCGTCGCCAGGGTGGATCTGGCGTACCCGCCGTTCCGGCTGGCGATGGAGCTCGACGGGTTCCGGTGGCACGCCGGCCGGCGCAGGTACCGCAGTGACCGGATGAGGCGGAACCGGGTCGAGGCCGCCGGCTGGCGCCTGCTGGAGGCGGCGCCGGAGGACGTCGACGATCTGGTGGCCGGCGCCGCGGCGATAGTCCGGAGGGCGGCATGAGCAGGGCAACTACGCTCGATGGCCGTGCCCGACCTCACCGAAAACGTCGTCAACCTGGCCAAGCGCCGGGGGTTCGTGTTCCCGTCCAGCGAGATCTACGGCGGGTTCCGGTCGACGTGGGACTACGGGCCCCTGGGCGTGCTCTTGAAGCGCAACGTGATGGAGGCCTGGTGGCGGGCCATGGTCCAGGAGCGCGACGACATCGTGGGCCTGGACGCGGCGATCCTGATGGCGCCCAAGGTATGGGAGGCGTCGGGGCACCTGGCCACCTTTACCGACCCCCTGGTCGACTGTCGCAAGTGCAAGGAGCGCTGGCGGGAGGACCAGATCGAGGACACTTGCCCGAACTGTGGCAGCAAGGACCTCACCGAAGCGCGGCCGTTCCACCTGATGTTCAAGACCCACGTCGGCCCGGTGGAGGACGAGGGCGCCACCGCCTACCTGCGCCCGGAGACGGCCCAGGGCATCTTCGTCAACTTCGCCAACGTGCTGCAGACCAGCCGCAAGAAGCCGCCGTTCGGCATCGCCCAGCAGGGCAAGTCGTTCCGCAACGAGATCACGCCGGGCAACTTCATCTTCCGCACGCGCGAGTTCGAGCAAATGGAGATGGAGTTCTTCGTGCCGCCCGACGAGGGGCAGAAGTGGTTCGAGTACTGGTGCGAGGAGCGGCTGCGCTGGTACGTCGACTTGGGCATCCCGGCCGAGAAGCTGCGGCTGCGCCATCACGACCCCGAGGAGCTGTCGCACTACTCAGCCGGCACCGCGGATGTGGAGTTCGACTACCCCTGGGGTTGGGGCGAGCTGGAGGGCGTGGCGAATCGCACCGACTACGACCTCACCCAGCACGCCAAGTTCTCTGGCGAGCGGCTGGAGTACTACGACCAGGCGGCCAACGAGCGCTACGTGCCGCATGTGATCGAGCCCGCCGCCGGCGTGGGTCGCTCGATGATGGCGTTCCTGCTGGCCGCCTACGACGAGGACGAGATCGGCGGCGAGAAGCGGACCGTGCTGCGTCTGCACAAGAAGCTGGCGCCGTTCAAGGTGGCTGTGCTCCCGCTGTCGAAGAAGGAGACGCTCACGCCGACGGCCCGCGAGGTGCTGAAGACGCTCCAGCCGCACTTCATGTGCGATTACGACGAGACCCAGTCCATCGGCCGGCGCTACCGCCGCCAGGACGAGGCGGGCACGCCGTTCTGCGTGACGGTCGACTTCGACTCCCTCGAGGACCGGGCCGTGACCATCCGCGACCGCGACTCCCTGGAGCAGGAGCGGGTTCCGATCGACCGCTTGGTGGAGGAGCTGCGGGGGCGGCTGGCCTAAGGGCGCGGCCGGGCCCGCGTCGCCATTGAGGAACAGCACGCCACCCCGGCCCCCGGCGGCCGCTGCCATACCGGAGGAGCTCCAATCGTTGCCCGCCGGGCTCTCCCCCAGCGGGAGCCCGGCGGGGAACCTCACGGCCCCGTCAGATGCCGGCGCACTGGCCGGTCTTGGACGGGGCGGTG
>CAYZMG010000105.1:0-13194 GCA_964479465.1 uncultured Acidimicrobiales bacterium | reverse complement strand
CACCTGCAATTCCCAGAAGCCGGAGATGAGAAACAGGAAGACCGCCACGGCCAGGTACTGGAAGAAAGCGATCTTGCCGGCGGCGAAGCGGGTGTCGTCGCGCGACACCGGCCGTATGCCCGCCCAAACTTTTGCATTCGCCCCATTGGGAGCGGCGGGAGAACGTCAGGCCGTCGAAGAGGACGATGCGGTCCCGGCCGAGGTGGTAGCGGGCGGCGTCGAGCAAGGCGGCGAAGACCACGTCGCGCTCGGCGGAGGTGTAGTCGCAGGGATCGAACAGGACGTGGCGGACCTTGTCCTTGTCGAGCACACGGGCGCCGGGGAGCCGGCGGGCCAGGGCTTCGGCCAGGGTGCTCTTCCCCGCCCCCGGCAGGCCGACGAGCACGATGACGCCCGGACGCACCCCCTCAGCGTAGGAGGCGCCGGCGGGTGTCCATGGTGACGAGCAGGAATGCGGCCGACGCGGTGGCGGCCACGAAGCCGCCGAGCAGGAGCCAGGTCAGGACGCTGCCGCCGTCGAAGTCGTCATGGGCCCGGACGGCGGCGAGCAGGATCAGCGACAGCATGAACACCTGCACCTGAACCATGATCCGTGCCGCGGTCCACCGGGCGTCGGTGAGCACCCCCAGGCCGGCGACCCCCAGCATGAAGATGGCCCCGAGCACCCGCGAGGTGAGGGGCGTGATCGTCCACGGCCACGTCTCGATGGCCTGCGAGGGCAGGAGGAAGAGGTAGGCGCCGGCGACGGTGGCCAGGGCGCCGGTCCCGGCCATGATCGTCCGGGCCGCCGGCGGCAGGAGGAGGTCGTCGGGGCCGGCGTGGCTGTCGCGGCGGCGGTTGGCCGCCCAGACGCCCCAGACGAGGAACGGCGTCGTGAAGTAGAGGCCGCCCCACAGCCAGAAGGCCACATGGTCGTGGTTGAACCGGTCCCAGTGGAGGATGGTGGCAACGCCCATGAGGGAGGCGAAGCTCCCCACGGCGACAAACCCGGCCTTCACCGTGTGCCACGCCGTGGCCCGGAAGGCCCGCACGAAGAAGTAGGCGCCGCCCAGATACACGGCGCCGAGCGTCATCGGCGTCATGGGCGGGTTGATGGTCCACGCGAACCATTTGTCGGTGTCGTCGGGCAAGCCGTAGAGCACGACGAAGGCCACGACGAGGAACGGGACGATGAACGCGGACAGGGCGCGCGTCGCCGGCAGCACGGCGTCGTCTCTCTCAGCCCCTCGCGCCATCCCCTTGCCCCCGCCCGAACGGTACCGTGGGCGGCGTGCCGTTCGCCGAGGTCGACGGAGCCCGCATCCACTACGCCCAGGCCGGGACCGGCGAGCCGGCGCTGGTGCTGCTGCACGCCTTCCCGCTCCACGCCGGGATGTGGGCCCCCCAGCTCGAGGCGCTCTCCACCGAACGGCGGGTCGTCGCCCCCGACTTCCTCGGGTTCGGGGGCTCCGATGCCCCCGAGAGCATGTACCGCTACACGATGATGGGCTACGCCGACCTGGTCGCCGGCCTCCTCGACCACCTCGGGCTGGAGCGGGTGGTGCTCGGAGGGTTGTCGATGGGTGGCTACGTGGCCTTCGCATTCCTGCGCCAGTACGCCGAGCGGGTGAGCGGGCTGATCCTCGCCGACACGCGGGCCGCGGCGGACACCAGCTTGGTCTTCGACCGGCGCACCGACCAGCAGGACCAGGTGGCTCGTATCGGCACCGCCGCCTTGATCGAGACGTTCCTCGGCGGCCTCCTCTCGGAGGGGACCCGGGCCAACCGGCTCGACCTGGTCGAGCAGGTCCGCCGCCTCATGGCCAACCCGCCGGCCGGCTTCATCGGCGCCCTGGAGGCGATGAAGCACCGCCCCGACTCCACCGAGGAGCTGGCGACGATCACCGTCCCGACCCTGGTCGTCGTGGGCGAAGACGACTCGCTTTCGCCGCCAGACGTGGCGCGGGAGATGCAGGAGCGCATCCCGGGCGCCGAGCTGGCCGTGCTCCCCCGCGCCGGCCACCTGTCGAACCTGGAGGCGCCGGAGGAGTTCAACGCCGCCGTCGCCGGCTTCCTGGCCCGGCTATGAGGCGCGGCGCCGGCCTCCTCGCCCTCGCCCTGGCCGCCGGGGCGTGCAGCTCCGGCACCGACGACGCGAGGACCCCGGAGCCGACCACGACCGTCGCCGTGGCTCCCGTCGAGGCCGACGGCCCGGCGGTGAACGTCACCCCGTCGCTTCCGGCCGAACCCAAGGTGGCCTACTACCCCCTCCCGGCCGGCTCCCGCCCCCACGACGTGGCGCCGGCACCCGACGGGTCGGTCTGGTACACCGCCCAGTCCATCGGCGAGCTGGGCCGGCTGGACCCGGCCACCGGCGCCGTCACCTCGGTCAAGCTCGGCGCCGGCTCCGCTCCCCACGGTGTGATCGCCGGCCCCGACGGCGCGGCGTGGGTGACCGACAGCGGACTCAACGCCATCGTCCGGGTCGATGGGAGGACGAACGAGGTGCGCCGCTTCCCACTCCCCGCCGGCACCCGCAACGTCAACATGAACACCGCCGTCTTCGGCCGCGACGGCATCCTCTGGTTCACCGGCCAGTCCGGCTTCTACGGCCGGGTCGACCCCCGGTCAGGCGACGTCGACGTCTTCGGGGCCCCCCGGGGCGCCGGCCCCTACGGCATCACGGCCACGCCGGCCGGCGAGGTGTACTACGCGTCGCTGGCCGGCAGCCACATCGCCCGCATCGACACCGCTTCGGGCGAGGCCACCCCCATCGACCCGCCCACCGCCCGCCAGGGAGCCCGGCGGGTGTGGTCGGATTCGACCGGCAAGATCTGGGTCAGCGAGTGGAACGCCGGCCAGGTCAGCGTGTTCGACCCGGCCACCGGAAACTGGCGGGAGTGGAAGCTCCCGGGCAGCCGGCCCCAGGCCTACGCGGTGTACGTCGACGACAAGGACCAGGTGTGGCTGAGCGATTTCGGGGCCAACGCGCTGGTCATGTTCGACCCCAGGACCGAGCAGTTCCGCAGCTTCCCGTCCGACGCGCCCAGTGCCAGCGTCCGCCAGATTCTCGGCCGCCCCGGCGAGGTGTGGGGAGCGGAATCGGGCGCCGACCGCCTCGTCGTGGTGCGGGGCGCCTGAGCGGCGGCGTACGTTCTCGCCGTGCCATCGCTGGGAGAACGCATCATCGAGCACCTGATCGCCAACGGGGCGTCCCTCGACGACGGGGAGCTGGCCGAGGCCCTCGGCGTCCACCGGCCGGAGATCACCGAGACCTGCCAGCAGTTGGAGGCCAAGGGGCTCGTCGTGCGGAACATGGCCGGCGGCACCCGCCCGGTGGCCGCGGCCGCGTTCGCGGCCGCGGTGGTCGCCCCGGCGAGAAGCCCGCAGGCCCGGCCGGCGCCGGCCGGCGAGCCGCCGACGTTCCCCGCCCATGCCCGCCGGGTGCTCTCGTCGCGCTGGGGCACCGTGCTCCAGCGCCGGCAGGCCCTGCTGCCCGGCGGCGTGCCCGAGACCTTTGAGCTGGTCTCGGGCAACGGTCGCATCGTGGGCGACGTTGTGTGGCTGGCCGACCGGGGCCCCTACGAGGCCAAGTCGGCGGCCATCTCCGAGGCGGTGCTGATCGTCGCCCACGCCGGCGAGGCCCACCGCCGGTTCCTGGTCTTCGGCGAGGAGTGGGACGCCCTCAGCCGCTGGCTGTCCCGCTACCGCGGCGTCCTCGACGGGGTCGAGATCCGGTTCCTCGCCGGCGACAAGCTGGGGCGCCTGGCCTAACCCCACCCTTCTGGCTGCAGCTACGTGCTTATACGCACGTCAGTGCAGCCAGTTCGAGGGTTCCGGGTTAGGCCCGCCAGCTGGGGACGGCGTTGACGAAGCGCTCGACGGGCACGGTGCCCGAGTCGTTCTTGGCGTAGGACCAGTCGTACTGCTTCTGGCGGTGGCGCTCATCGAGGTAGGCCCGGCCGCCCCGGATGTCGATCAGCTCGGCGATGAGCTCGAACTCCACGGGGTCGATGGCGTTGGAGATGTGGCCCTCGAACTCCTCGGGGAAGTGCTTGAGGAGGCTGTCGAGCAGCACCTGCTGCTGGGTGGCCAGGTAGCAGCGGGAGCGGTCGGCGACGGTGCCGATGCGCTTGCGGATAACGCCCATGTCGTGCTCGGTGGCCACCGAGTGGCTGACCTTGAGCAGCCGCTCGGTCAGGTTCTCGCCGTCGAGCTTGCACGGCGAGCACTGCCCGCAGGATTCCACGGCCAGGAACCGGGCCGCGCCGGCGGCGACGGCGACCATGTCGACCGTGTCGTCGAAGACGATGAACGCGCCCGACCCGAGCCCGCTGCCGATGGCGGCCAGGTCCTCGTAAGTGACCGGGGTGTCCAGCAGGTCGCCGGGGATGATGCCGGTGGCGACCCCAGACATGACCGCCTTGATCTCCCGACCCGGCAGGGGCCCGCCGCCGATCTCCTCGATCACGTCACGCACGGACGTGCCCATGAGGACCTCACCGACGCCGTGACGCTGGGTGCGGCCGGTCACGGTGCAGACCATCGTCCCCGGCGAGTCCTTGGTGCCGACCGTGCGGAACCACTCCGGTCCCCGGGCCACGATGCGGGGGACGTTGGCCAGCGACTCGGTGTTGTTGACCAGCGCCGGCGCGATGGGGGCGTCGTCAGGTGCTTCCCGCAGGCCCCGGCGGAAGGTGGGCACGACGCGGGGGAAGGGGAACCGCCCGTCGATGGTCTCGAGGAGGGCGCTCTCCTCCCCGTACAGGTACTCGTCGGGGCCCTCGAAGACCTGGAGGGTGACGTCGCCGTTCCACTCCGCATCCTCGATCTCCTCGATGGCCGCCCGCACCCGCTCGACCTCGCCGGCGAAGGATCGCTTCATCCCCACCACGACGAGGTCGGCCTGCACCGCCCGGGCGGCGATGAGCGCCCCTTCCAGGACGACGTAGGGATTGCGGCGCAGGATGGTGCGGTCCTTGAATGTGCCCGGCTCACCCTCGGCGGCGTTCACGATGACCGCCGTGGGGGTTTCGATGAGGCGGTTCTGGCTGACCGTCTGCCATTTGCGGCCGACGGGGAAGCCGGCGCCGCCCCGGCCCCGGAGGCCGCTGGCCAACACCCGCTCGATGATCGCGTCAGGCGTCATCTCCAGGGCAGTGCTGAGCCCCTTCCCACCTCCCCGGGTCACATGGTCCTCGAGCGAGATGATGGGGTTCGGGTGCAGCACCCGGTGTACGAGCGTCACGAAGAACATCCTACCGCACGTGTGAATGTGTTCACATTCACAATCCTTTTCACAAGCTCACCGCTTGGCTAAGGTCGACCGTCATGGAGATCGGACCGCTCATCACCCGGGCAGTGCTCACCGTCGAGGAAGGCGACAGCTTCAACGACGCAGCGATCTGGATGATGGAGCGCGGCGTCGGATCCGCGGTCGTCCTCAAGGACGGCGTTCCCACCGGCATCATCACCGACCGGGATGCTTTGCGGGTGATCGCCCGGGGCGGCGACATCGCCAGGATGTCGGTCGGCGATTGCGTCCACCGGGGCCTGAAGACGGTGCCCACCAGCCTCGAGCTCAACGAGGCCGCCCGGGTCATGCGGGACAAGGGTTTCCGCCATCTGGTCGTTGTCGACGAAAACGGCCAGCTGGCCGGCGTGTTCTCGATGCGCGACCTCGTCGTAGGCCTGCTCCAGGAGCGGGCCGAGCTGGCCGCAGCCAGCACTCAGTAGCGAGCGGCTAGCTACTCCCCCACCAGCCAGTTCACCTCAGCGCACCCACACCGCCGAGCCGATGGGCATGAGCTTCTCGGCCCACAACCAGTCCATGGCCGCCTCCGTCACCCGGACGCACCCATGGGAGGCGGGGTAGGGCGGCACCGAGTGGTACCCGTGGACGGCGATACCGTCGGTGTGGAAGTACCGGGGCCGGTACAGCGCCCCGAGCTCCCCGACGTCGGTGCCGTCCACCACCCAGTCGACGGTCCAGTGCCCGGGCGGCGTGTCGGCCAGCTCGGTGCGGCCGTTCACCTGGTAGGGCCGCTCGGTCCCGGTCGAGACGTTGAGCGTCCACGCCACCGCACCACTTCGGACGACGAAGAGGACCTGGCGGGCCTTGTCGATCTCCACCAGGTTGCCCTTGGCCTCCGTCGTCGGGCGCTTGGCGGCGTCGAGGGCGGCAAAGGTGGCGGGGCCGGCGATGCCGTCGCGGGTCAGGCCCTCGACCTTCTGGAAGGCGGTGACGGCCTGCTCGGTCAGCAACCCGTAGCTGTCGTTACGGGCTCCGAGCCAGTAGCCGAGGCCGTGGAGGTCGCGCTGGAGGGCTGCCACGGCCGGGCCCGTGTCGCCCCGGCGCAGGGTGGCAACCGGCTCGGCCGGCGCAGTCGTCGAGGTCGTCGATGTGGAGGTCGTCGACGTGGATGTGGTCGACGTCGTGCTGGTGCTCGTGGTGCTGCTACTACTGGTCGTCGTCGACGACGTGCTGCTTGTCGTCGCCGGCGCCCCTACTTCGACAACGGTCGGCCGCTGCGCGTTGTGGAGGGTGAAACTGACGCCGGCCACAGCGACGACGAGGGCGGCTACGACGATGCAGAGACTGCGCAGGATCGACGCGTGCTTCATATTCCGTTTGACGCTGCAAAGGCCCGAAAAATTGCAGGGCCGGCGTTGCAGTTCTGTAACGGTTAGCGGTACGAGTGGGCCTGGAGCTCGAACAGCTCGGCGTAGTCGCCGCCGGCGGCCAGCAGCTCCTCGTGGGTGCCCGACTCGGTGATCCGCCCGCCGGCCAGCACGCAGATGCGGTGGGCGAAGCGCACGCTCGACAGGCGGTGGGAGATCAGCAGCGCCGAGCGGCTCTCGTACAGCGACGCCACCGCCTCGAACAGGTCGCGCTCGGCCCTGGGGTCCAGCGCCGCCGTCGGCTCGTCGAGGACGACGAGGGGTGCGTCACGGAGGAAGGCGCGGGCCAGAGCCACCCGCTGCCACTGGCCCGTGGACAGGTCGGCCCCCCCGAACTGGCGGGACATCACCGTGTCGTAGCCCTTCGGGAGGGCCTCGATGGCGTCATGGGCGCCGGCGCGCCGGGCGGCCTCGACGATGGCGGCCCGGTCACCCATCCTGGCCGGCAGGCCGATGCCGATGTTCTCCGCCGCGGTGAGGGCCGAGTACCGCACGAAGTCCTGGAACACGATGGCGATCCGGGACCGCACGCCGGCGGGGTCGCAGTCGGCCACGTCGATGTCGTCCCAGTGAATCGTCCCCTTCGCCGGCTGGTACAGGCTGCACAGGATCTTGGCCAGCGTGGTCTTGCCGCAGCCGTTCTCCCCGACGAGGGCGACGACTTCGCCCCTGGCGATGTCCAGGTCGACGCCGTCCAGCACCGGGGTGGTCCGCCCCGGATAGGTGAAGCACAGGTCCCGCACGGCGATGCGGCTGAAGTCGCCCGGTGGCTTCCGCCCGGCGGGAGCCGCCGGCGGCATCCTGATGAAGTCCCGCACGTCGGCGGTGGCCGCCGCCGTCTGGCACATGCTGTTCACCGTCTCCACGATCCGATGGACGCCCCCGGCCGCCTTGCGCGCCGCCATGCCGCCGGCGACCGCTTCGGCCACCGACGCCTCCTTGCGGGTGACCCGCAGGAGGAGGCGGGTGGCGGTCGGCGCCTCGGCCAGGCGACCCATGAGGCTGCCAAGGACGTCGCGCCGGGCGTTGGCCCGGTAGACCCGGCTCTGGGCGGCGTCGGCTGCGTCGGCCAGCTCCTCGTAGCGCTGGCGCAGGAACGGCGTGGCATCGAATACCCGCAGCTCGTGCGCCGCCGTCGTGCTGGTCAGAAGGTGGCGCACCATGCTGGTGTTCCGGAAGTCCCGGCCACGGCCCCGGCCCCACAACGCTGCGTCGGGATCCTGGGTCTTGCGCATGACGTACCAGCGGGGCACGGACCCGGCCACCGCCAGCGGGACCAGGGCACGGTCGCTGGCGGTCATCGCCACGAGTGACCCGGCCAGGCCCAACACGGACTGGGGGATCCCCAGGGCGGTGCCGAAGAGCATGGACTGGCGCTGGGAGCCCATCAGCGCCTTTTGCAGCCGGTCCTGGAAGGCGGGGTCCTCCACGTCGGCCAGCTCCATCGCCGCCACCACGTCGAGGATGCGGGCCTCGGTGCGCCGGTTGGCCGCCTGGGTCACCGGGCTCCCCCAGAGGGCCCGCGTGCTCTTCCCGGCCGTCGCCACCAATCCGAGCCCGCCGAGCACCAGCAGCCGGCGGGCCTGCACGTCGCCGCGGTCGCCGTCGATCACCCCGTCGACCGCACTCCGGCTGATGAAGAGCTGGGCCACCTCCGCCGCCGTCGTGACCGTGTTCACCGCGATGAGCAGGAGCATCCCGTTGCGGTCCGCCTCCCACGCCAGCCTCAGCGAGTCGACCGCGGCGGCGGCCGCCTCCTTCAGCGGGAGCGGGTCGGCCTCGGGGAACGGGCCACCCCGGATCATGATGCGCTGGTTCATGGCCACAGCGTCTCAGCCCGGGACGCAGCCTCGACGATGGCGCCGGCGTCGAGGTCGGCACGGGTCTCGGGCAGGCCCCGCCGCTCCCAGGTAACCACCACGCCGAGCGGCCCAGGCGGCGGGAGGGGCTCGACCCAGAACCGCTGGTCGAACCGGGTCTGGGTGCCGTGACCGTGCACCGGGATGAGACGGACGTCGCCCACCGGGGCCGACGAGAAGTTGTCGACCGCGCCACGCCGGCCGTCGGCAAACACCACGGCGACCCGCACGGACTCGCCGGGGAAGGCGGCCACGCCGCTCCAGGCCCGCTGGCGCTGGTCGTCGAAACTGCCGTGGGCCGGGCGCTCGTTGGTCCGCACCGTGATACCGAACTCGAAGCCGGTGGGGTAGGCCACGATGCGGTCGGCGGCGACGACCATCGTCTCGGTCCGGGCCACGACGGTGAGCCCGGCCACCGGCTGGCCCAGCACCCCCTCGGGCGGGCCCATGCGCGGGTGGGGAGCCGGCGGCAGCCGGCGCTCGATGGGAACGGCCAGCGAACGCTCGGACACTTCCGGTGCGTCGGGGAGCTCGAACAGGGCCGGATCGAGGTCCTCGTCGAAGGCGACGTCCGTCATCGCCACCCGCCGGAACGGCGCGCCGTCCATCCGCTGCTCCATCCACAACAGCACCGCCCGCTCGGCGTCGAGGGCGAACTCCACCTCGTCCGCGCCCATGAACCTCATCGGCCCGCGGCGTTGGGCCGCGCTCCGGGGCCGGCCGCGCACCACCAGCGCGTCCCGACCGAGGAAGCTGCGCCGGCCGATCGCCTCCAGATGGAGCTCGCTGGGCAGTGCCAACGGCCACAGCAGCTCGCTCGCCGGGCCGACGACGGGCTGGTCGGCGCGCTGTTCGGTGACCCGCAGCATGTCCGACGCCGGGTTCGAGAACGCCACCCGCCGCCCGTCGCCGACGATCAGCATCCGAGCCCGGTGAGCGGCGCCGAAATCGGCCCGGAACCGCGGCAGGTCCAGCCAGGCCTTCCAGGACGGGTCGATGTCCGCCGGGCCCGGCGTGCCCCGCGTCGACACGACGCTCCCCGGGGGTCTGCCCCTGAGGAACGCTTCTCGACTCAGGTCCGGATCCGCCCACTGGTCGCCTTCTGCGCGCAGCGTCCGCCACCGCCGATCACTGTCGTGGAGGAGGCGCAACACCTCGGCAAGGTCGTCCGCCATCGCCAAGCACGTTAGGCCCCGACCTCCTTGGGCTCGAGGTCTTTTACCGCCGGCCCCTGGATGACCTCGCCGTCGCAGTTGAAGCGGGACCCGTGGCACGGGCAGTCCCAGGTCAGCTCGGCCGTGTTCCACGTCACCGTGCACCCCATGTGGGTGCACACCGGCGAGACCGCATGCACGACGCCGGCCTCGTCGCGGTGCACGGCCACCCGCTCCGTGCCCTCCACCAGGATGGCGGCCTCCCCGGGCGCCAGATCGGCCACCGAGCGGGTCTCGGTGCGGAGCCGGTCGCCCACAAAGCGCTTGACCACGTTGGCGTTCTCCTTCACCAGCTCCTTGATCGACTGGCGGGCGTTGACCCGGTTGGTGTCGAAGAAGTCGGCGAATGGGTTCCGCCGGCCGGCGATGCGGTCGGCCAGCATCACGCCGGCCGCCGACCCGTTGCTCATCCCCCACTTCTTGAACCCCGTGGCCACGAGGATCCGCTCTGACGCCGGCGACAACCGCCCCACGAACGGCACGTGGTCGACGGGCACATAGTCCTGGGCCGACCACCGGTAGTCGACCGACCGGACCGGGAACTCGCTCCGGGCCCATGCCTCCAACGCCGCGTACCGCTCCTGCGTGTCGGGGTCCTGGCCCACCTTGTGGCTCTCCCCGCCGAGGATCACCACCTCCTCGCCGTCCATGCGCGCCGCCCGCACCGAGCGGCTGGGCGTGTCGACCGACAGGTACATGCCCTGGGGCACCGGCCCGTCGAGCCGGGCGCTGAGGGCGTAGCTGCGCATCGGGTGCGTCCGGGCGAAGAACCCGCCGCGGTCGGAGAATGGCAGGTGGGTGGCCTCGACCACGAAGCCGGCGGTGATCGTGCCGTGATCGGTCCTCACCGTGCAGCGCCCGTCCCGCTCGTCGACCGAAATGGCGCGCGTTCCCTCGTAGACCGCGCAGCCGGCGCCGTCGATGGCCCGGGCCAGGCCGATGCAGTACTTCCTGGGATGGAACTGGCCCTGGTCTGCGACCCGGATCGCCGCCTCCACCGGGTAGGGCAGGTCGGTCTCGGTGGTGAGCTCCGCCTCCAGGCCCAGGCGCCGGGCCGCCGCCACCTCGGCCCGCACCTTGTCCGCCATGGCCGCGTCGGTCGTGTAGGTGTACGCCGACCGCCGCTCCAGGTCGCAGTCGATCCCGTGCCGCACCGCGAGCTCGGCGACGGTGGACATCCCGGCCAGGTTGGCGTCCGCGTACGTGCGCGCCCCCTCCTCGCCGAACGCCTCGACCAGGTCGGCGAAGACGAGCCCGTGCAGCACGGTCAGCTTGGCCGTGGTGTAGCCGGTCACGCCGGCCGCCACCCGCCCGGCCTCCACGACCACCACCCGGGCGCCATCGGCCTTCAGCAGCGCGGCGGTGGTGAGGCCGGCGACGCCAGCGCCGACCACGACGACGTCTGCGCTGAGGTCCCCGTGGAGCTCGTGAAAGCGGGGCACCTCGCTCGTGCCCACCCACAGCGACGGGTTCTTCTCGTTGAGGCTGCCCATCGTCGGGGACTACCCCGGCCCGCCGGCGGGGGAAACTGGGGCTATGGACACCTACGACGCCATCGTGAAAAAGCGCGACACCCGGGACTTCACCGACAAGCCGGTGTCCGACGACGATCTCCACAAAGTGCTCCAAGCCGGGCGCATGGCGGGCAGCGCCAAGAACCAACAGCTGAACCGCATCGTGGTAGTCACCGACGCCGGCGCCCGGGCCAAGCTCGCCGGGTGCGGCAGGTTCGCCGACTGGCTGCCGTCGTGCCCCGTGGTGATGGCCATTGTCGTCCCCCAGGACGGAGGCAAGGCCTTCGACATCGGCCGCATGGCCCAGAACATGATGGTGGTGGCCCACAGCCTGGGCCTGGCCTCCTGCCCGGTGACCTTCCATCACTCCGACTGTGTGCGGGAGCTTCTCGGCTTCCCCGACGACCACGAAGCGCCCATGGGCATCGGCATCGGCCACCCCGCTCCTCCCTCGGAAAAGCGGAAGTCCTCGCCCCGCATCCCCCTCGAGGAGCTGGTCGACCGGGGCCGTTGGGAGGCCTGATCGCGCGTGTCATGGCCGCACCGCCGGCCATGCGCCCGCCAGCAGCTCCAGGCTCCGCAGTCTGGTATCGAGGCCGTGGGCCACTGTCGTCACCATCAGTTCGTCGGCGCCCGTCGTGGCCAGGAGCCGGTCGAGCTTGGGCAACGCGGCGGCCAGCGAGCCGGTCACGCGGTTGGTCGGCACGTTGCGGGCCATGAACATGTCGCGCTCGCCGGCTGCGGCGTCGGGAGCGAGCAAGGGCCCGAACCGCCCCGACCGGATCCGGTAGGCCATGAGCCGCCCCGGCCCGGCCTGGAAGTCGGCCTCCTCGTCGGTGTCGGCGACGAGCACGTTGGCGGTGACGATCACGTGGGGAGCGGCCAGCGCCGGCGAAGCCCGGAAACCCTCCCGGTACAGGTCGAGGGCCTCGAGGGCGCCGCCCTGGTCGAAATGGTGGGCGAAGACGAACGGCAGCCCCAGCCGAGCCGCCAGCTGGGCGCTGAACCCGCTCGACCCGAGCAGCAGGATCTGGGGCGTCGAGGTCGCCGCCGGCGTGGCCGCGAACTGCTCCCACAACCCGCCCTCCCCCCGCACGTCGCCGAGCAGGCCCATCAGGTCGACCACGTCGCGGGGGAAGTCCTCCGCCCCAAGGAGGGCGGCTGATCGCCGGAGCGCCAGCGCCGTCTCCTGGCTGGTGCCCGGCGCCCGGCCCAGCCCGAGATCGATCCGCCCGGGATGCAGCGCTTCCAGGGCGGCGATGTGCTCGGCCACCACCAGCGGCGCGTGGTTCGGCAGCATGATCCCGCCCGAGCCGATCCGGATCGTGCTCGTGAGGGCGGCCAGGTGGGCCATGAGCACCGGCGGCGTCGTGCTGGCGACCAGGGGCATGCTGTGGTGCTCCGCCACCCAGAACCGGTGGTAGCCCAGCTCGTCGGCCCGCCGCGCCAGTGCCGTCGTGGCCGCCAGCGCTTCCGCCGAGGTTCCGCCTTCGGTGACCACGGCCAGGTCGAGCACCGAAAGCGGCGGGCGGGGGGTGTCCATCCGACGAGTGTCGCATCCAGGCGCGCCGCACTACGCCGCCCTGCCCGCCCGCCGGGGATGCCGCGGACTATCCGGATCCACGAACGCCCGCTTCCCCCGCCCCTCGACCAGGGCCCAGTTGTCGATGGTCTTGAGGTCATGGTGGTGGGAGCACAATCGGTCGAGCAGGTCGAGAACGGTGGTGTGGCTGGCGGCCCAGTCGACGCGGTGGTCGTTCTCCAGCCAGGCCACCGACGAGCATCCCTCGGCCGCGCAGGTGGGATAGAGCCACTCCAGGGCGCTCTGCTGATGTGCGTTGGCCCGCCGGCCCAGATGGGCCACCCCCACCACCTTCTGCCCCCTGGTCACGACCGCGGCCAGGAAGGGATCGCCGGTGTCGATGAGGTCGCGCACCGCGGAGGACG
>CAYZMG010000104.1:0-13308 GCA_964479465.1 uncultured Acidimicrobiales bacterium | reverse complement strand
ACACGCCTGCCCGCACAGGTGGTGGACCCTCGCCGGAACCGACCTGAATGGTTACTTGCAGTCACGCGCTTTAGTCATATGGGATCCCCCATAGGTCCTGGTCAGAACCTATCTTAGCTCACGCTTGGGAGCGGCGTGGGAGCGAAATGGGAGTAAGCAGCGGTAACCAGCCGGAAAAAGGCGTACAAGCACCGGAGCCGGTCATTATGGCCTCTGCGCGGGGAGCGTCCGCAGCCCGTGGTACCGCTCGAAGTCCTCGAAGTCGGCGCGGTTGTAGGTGGCGAGCGGGACATCGGCAGCGAGGCAACTGGCCGCCACCCACATGTCGTTCACCGGTCGGGGCCGGCCGCGCCGCTCGGCCGCAGCCGCGAGCTTTGCCCACTCGGCGCACACGTCCCGGTCCACCGGCACAACCGGGATGGGCGCGAGCCAGCGGTCGAGCTCTGCTCGGCGCGGCGCTCCCCATGACCGGACCTCGGCCCACTTCAGCAACTCCCCTACGGTCACGAAACTCAGCGCGAGGGTTGCGCCGACCAGCGACTCGGCGACGGCGCGGGTGAGCTGACCCTTCTGAAGGCGGGAAGCAGCGTCGGTGTCGAGAACGACGACCGCCAAGGCGTCAGGCGTCAGCGGCGCGACTGGCCCGAACGTCGGAAAGGAAGGCTTCCAGCTCCTCCTCGGAGTCCCACAGCTCTGCCTGGAACCGCTCGAGATCCTCGACGGATGCGACCGGGCGAGCGCCAGAACGTTGGATCAGTTCGTCAAACGTGAGCCGCGTGGGACGCGGGCCGCCCTGGGCGTCGTGGGCCGGATGCGGGTCAGCGCTCATCGCACCCTCCGACCTGGTTGTCGTGATCCGTGCCCACGGACCCAAGCGTACGCCCGTGCGGTCGCCAGTGGTCGACGCTCCCCCTCAAGCCGCCGGCGGCCGACGGGACCCGTCGATCCACGCTTCGATCTCGGCGGGATCGAAGCGCAGCAGGTGGCCCCACTTGACGAAGGGGATGCGCCTGTCGGCCACGAGCCGGCGCACATGGCGAACCTCGACGCCGAGGCGCCCTGCCACCCACCCGATGTCGACCAGCTGCGTCCGCGTGCTCGAACCTGTCGTCTTACCGTTCATCGTCGGTGCTCCTTCCTGAGGAGCCGCGACGACCCCTCACCCCTCTACTGGTGTGTCTCCAGCCGAAACGCGACAAGAAACATCTGAGATTTCTCGCCGAGGCCCGCGCGAGCACCCACCCCACAAGGGAAGGTCGCCCCCGTGCAGCGATCGAACTGCCTCGACGTACGGACCGTCAGACCTACGGCGACTCGGAGCTTGTCCCTTTCATAACCGGCAACTGACTGCCATGGACCGTCATTGACCCCAAGCCCCAACAGACTCCAATGCTGAACGACCGATACCGCGATAGACCGGTCGCAAAATAGACTCTTTACAACCCTGCAACATTGCTCCCATACTGCAACATCACTCGGACACGATTTCAAGGGTTCCCCTTGGAGGAGGCGGTGCCGCCGTGGCGTGGATGCGGATCATGGGAGCCGATTCGGTCGACTACCACCGGGCCACCGTGCTGGCCCGGGGCGACGACCACCCGGGCCAGGCCCTGGCCTACTACGCCAGCCGGGGCGAGACGCCGCTGCTGTGGGGCGGCGCCGGCGCCCGCCTGCTGGGCCTGCAGGGCGCGGTGACCGACGAGCAGTACTCGGCCCTCTACGGCCCCGGCGGCGCCTGTGACCCCACCACCGGCGAGCGCCTGGTCAACACCAAGCGCCCGGGACTGGAGCTGGTCATCTCGGCCCACAAGTCCGTCGCCGAGCTGGGCGTGATCGGCCGGGCCGAGGACATGCACCGGATCATGGACGCCGAGCGCGACGCCACCCTGGTCTACCTCGACGACCTGACCCGCCGCCTCGGCGGACGACGGGGCCAGGCGGCGGTGCGCACACCGACCGAGGGCCTGATCTACGCCACCGCCCGCCACGCCACCAGCCGGGCCGGCGACCCTGGCCCCCACGATCACGTCCTGCTGGCCAACCTGCTGCGCATGAACGACGACAAGGGTGGCTGGAAGGCCGCCGTCACCGCCCTGTGGACCGAGCACCTCCACGCCGCCACCATGGTCGGGCGCATGGCCTCGGCCCGAGTCGCCGTCGAGCTGGGCTACGGCATCGTTGCCGACGACGGGCCGTCGGGGAAGCTCGGCCACTGGGCCATCGCCGGCGTGCCCGAGGCCGTCATGGAGATTCATTCCAAGCGGGCGGCGGAGATCGAGGCCGAGATGCAGCGCACCGGCAACGAGTCCTACCAGGCCCGCAACGTTGCCGCCCGGGCCACTCGGGCGCCCAAGCGCCACCAGCCCGTCGGCGAGCTGATGCCCCGGTGGGTGGCCGAGATCGGCGAGGTGGGCTGCAGCGTCGAGGCCGTCGCTCAGGCCGTCGACCGGGAGGCGGCCGAGCGCCGCCGGCCTTCACCGACCCTGAGCGCCGAGGAGGTGCGCGCCGTCGTCAACCGGGTGCTCGACGCCGACGGCGCCCTGGCCGCCCGCAAGGTGTTCACCCGCCGTGACGTGGTCGTGGCCGTCGCCCCGTCGCTCTACGGCCGTGATCCCGCCGAGCTCACCCGGGTGGTCGACCGAACCCTGGCCGATCCCGAGGCCGTGCCGTTGCTGGACGTGGCCGGGGCCAGCGAGCGGGCCTACGCCACGGCGGTGACCATCGCCCGGGAGGAAGCCATCGCCCGCTGCGTGGAGACCCAGGTCGCGCGCTGCAACGCTGCGGCAACATCGGTCGCGGACGCGCGCGCTGCTGCAGCGCGCGCTGAGGCGCGACTCGGACGCGCGCTGACTGCCGGCCAGCGAGAGGCGGTGGAGGCCGTGTGCAGGTCCGGGCGCGGGGTTGACCTCGTCGTCGGCGTGGCCGGTTCTGGCAAGACCACGGCCCTGGCGGCGGCGCGCGACGCGTTCGAGTCCGCCGGCTACGAGGTGGTGGGCACCTCGACCTCAGGCCAGGCGGCCCGGACGCTGAGCCGGGAGGCGGGCATCGACAGCCGGACGCTGGCCTCGCTCAACTGGCGCATCGCCCATGACACCCTGCGCCTGTCGCCCCGCCACGTGGCCGTGCTGGATGAAGCTGCGATGACGGACGACGCCGCCCTGGTCGCCTTCCTGGAAGCGGCCCGGGTGGCCGGAGCCAAGGTGGTGGCCGTGGGCGATCCCCGCCAGCTGTCCTCCGTTGGCCCCGGCGGCGGGTTCGAGGCCGTGGTGCGGCGCTTCGGGGGCGCGGTGCATGTGCTCAGCGAGAACGTCCGCCAGGTCGATCCTGCGGAGCGAGAGGCGCTCACACACCTGCGCTCGGGCAAGGTCGACGAGGCCGTGTCCTGGTACGGCGGCGCCGGTCGCATCGCCGTGTCGCCGGATCGGGACGCCGCGCTGGACGCCACCGTGGCCGGGTGGGCCGCTGATGCGGCCAAGGGCAGCCAGACGGCCATGTACGCGTGGCGACGGGCCAATGTGGCCGAGCTGAACCGTCGGGGACGTGAGGCGTGGGACAAGCTCGGGCGGCTGTCGGGCAAGGAGCTTCTCGTAGGCGACACTGGCTACCGGGCCGGGGACCGCATCGTCACCCTGGCGCCCGGCGCCGGCGGGGAGACCGTCACCTCCGAGTGCGGCACGGTCCTCGCCGTCGACGTGG
Source organism: uncultured Acidimicrobiales bacterium (assembly GCA_964479465.1). Classification (GTDB taxonomy): domain Bacteria; phylum Actinomycetota; class Acidimicrobiia; order Acidimicrobiales; family AC-14; genus CADCTB01. The sequence goes on along the minus strand of CAYZMG010000104.1, from coordinate 9,612 downwards.
AGCGACGCGAACTGGCCGCCACCATGGACGACGGGCGCCTCCAGCGCTTCGGTCCCTCCGAGCTCGACGCCGCCCACCTGGCCCACAGCTACGCCACCACCGTCCATCGCTCCCAAGGGGCGACCGTGGGACGAGCGCATGTCCTGGAGGACGGCGGTGGCCGGGAGCTGGCCTACGTGAAGATGAGCCGGGCGCGAGAACGTTCGACGGTCTACGTGGTGGCCGACTCGCCTGAGCAAGCGGACGAGGACCTGGGCCGGGTCTGGAGCCAGTCCCGGCGCGTCGGCTGGGCCATCGACCAGGGCACGCCGGCGCCGGGCATCGGGGCCGAGCCGGTCCCGAAGGCCCCCGCAGTATCGGCCAGCCTGCGTCATGCCCGGCTGCTGGCCGAGCGCGTCGCGGTGGCCGCCGTTGTCCCTTCCGACCCGAGCAACGCGTTCTACCAGACCCGAAACACCGTGGACCACCTCGAACGCAAGCTCCGGGACCTGGACAGGGCCGAGGGATGGGGCGCGTGGCTGGGCACGCCGCTGGGAAAGGCGGCCATCGCTTGGAGCGGCGCCGTTCAGGAGAGGCGGGCGTGCCTGGCCCAGGCCGAGCACGTCGGGCTGCGGGAGCGCCACCGCCTCCGCCAGCGAGCAGCCAAGGCCGCCGAGCAGGAAGTTCCGCTCCGGGAGCGCTTCGAGGCGCTGGCCGGACTGGAGCGGGCCCGGCTGAAGGTCGAGCTGCCGGAGGCCAAGCGGACCCTGGCCGACCTCCAGGGCCGGCACAACGCCTACACCCGGTTCCAGTACGAGCACCCCGAGGCCCTCCGCCGGCTCGACCTCCTCGACGAGCAGATCGCCACCGCCGCCTGGGAGCTCGACGTCGACCGGCAGGGACTCGACGGCATCCGACCGGAACGGCAGCAGTCGAGCGCACAGCGGTGGGTCACCGAGCGGGGTCTCCGGGGCCTGGACCGCGGCCTGGACCTGGGGATCGACCTGTGAGGTCGAAGCCGACCGCCGTCACGATCGATCAGGACTCGCCGACGCTGACGACCAGCCGAGCGATACCGATCGCTTCCCGCCCGACCGCGGGTAACCGGGATCCGGCGTTTCTGCTCGGTAGCCCAGTCCTCTACGGAGCGGTCGGGTCTACCCTTGCTTCCAATGGCAGCGGACCGACGTCAGGCGCTCCGCCAGCTTCTAAGGGCCAAGGGAGCCACGGTCGGCGATCGGACGTTGACCGAAATCCTTAATGCCCTCTACACGCCTGACGCGGTCGAGCAGGACGTCGTGGCCGAGGTCAGAGCTGCATCACTGGAAGGCGACAACGTGACAGTCCTGATCACTGCGGTGGAGCTACGCGATGCGATTCGTCGGTGGTGCTGAGCGCAGCGGCGAGTGGGTCGATCGCGGGACACGTCACCGAACGGGAACGATCTGCGGCAACCTGGACAACATGTCGATGCGTCACGCAGGGCACGGCCGAACGGTTCGCGACGTATGAGCTCCTCGAGGCGGTCCTTGTCACTGGGTCCGATCAGAACCCGACGCGTTGTCTGCATTCCGTGGTTCGCGTTGTTCTTCCTGGCCGACCCTCTGGCGGCCGGCGGTTCACTCAGGTGGTCCGCTCTCACCCTCCTTGCCATTGGACTTGTGTGTGCCGTGCGCGCCGCCAGGATGCGGATCGAGCGGTCGGACGAGCAGCTGGTCGTCTTCAACCTTTTTCAAACGATCCGCCTACCTTTGGCCTCAGTGAAGGTGGCCGGGTTCGCACCGGCAAGGTGGGATGGGTTTGCTGTCCCACTGGTCCTGGCCGGTGACGGCTTTGCCGTTCGGGCAAACGGCGTAAGTATCTGGAGTCGGCAGTGGCGCTGGCCTGATCAGCCATTCGTGAGAGGCAAGCGCGCCCTTCCTCGGATCGAGGAGTTCTTCGCAGATCTTCCGATCGCCTTCGACGCCCGAGAGCCGGTGCCGACGAAGCTGGTCTAGCGGTACGAGGTATTCGCAACCGACTCAGCCCTTTTGCAAGGGCGGGATGAGCCGATCTGCCCCAGTCAGTTTTCGGCGTCGCCCACACGGTAATGGCACCGCCGGTCGTTCCTTCTCGGCGGTGCCCGCCGGCGCTGGCGAGGATGTCCGGTCCATCCCGGCGCGGAGCCGGTGGTCCGAACTGCCTCAGCCCGAGCACGCCTGGATGGCGTCATCGAGGACTGACGGACGCGGATCGCTTTCCTCCCACCCTTCTTCCTTGAGGCGAAGGAGGGCCGGGAGCGCTTCAGGCGAACCGAACGCCGCGGCAGCCTCTACGACCAGGTTTCCGGGTTGGTCGTCGAGCCAGGCAAGCAGCGGCGCGAGTGCCCTGGAGTCCTTCCTCAACGCCAGACCCAGGAGGGCCTCACCGGCGGTGTCGCCCTCGTCATCATCGAGGCGCGCCGCCAGGGCGTTTCGGATCGCCGGGTTGTCGACCTCCAGCCTCGTGCCCAGCCCCATGGTCGCCCAGTCGCGGACCTCGCCGTCGACGTCCTGGCTTAGGCGGATCATCGCGGCGATTACCCCGTCGTCGGGCAACTCGCCGGCAACGGACGGCAACGCTACTGCGACAGCGAACCGCACCTCCTCCGAGGGATGGTCCGCATGACGAAGGACCGCAGGCAGGCCTCGGATATCGGCGAGGTGCCCGAGCGCAGCGATTGCCGAGTCGAGCACCTCCCATCGGTCGTCGTCACAGGCTTCAAGCACGACAGGGAGCGTCTCATCAGCAAAAGGACGGCTGGCCCGATAACCGACTTGGGCCAGGATGTCGAGGCCCAGGACCCGCTCCTGCAGATCGCCTGATCGAGCGAGCACACTGGCAGCCTCGAAGGTCCGACGGTCGGTCTTCCCATGAAGGTGACGGACGATGTCCCAGCGCTCCTCGGACTCGCGGTCCGTAATGGCAGTGGCGCGCTGCAGGAGGTTCTCGAGATCATCGTCTGCGTCCGCCACAGGCCCACAGTATGGGCAGTACGTGCCGAACCTTCTCGGGCGCGTCCACGCCCGGCTCGACCAGGAATGACGCCGACGTCCGTTACCGATCACCCTGCTCAGACAGGCGGCGACGCTGCCGTGTGGGCGCACGATCATTCGCCATCTGACCGCAGCGCGGCAGAAGGTACCCTCATGGAGATGCCGGACCACTCGAGTGGCGATGCGCCGGAGGACGGGCTGGCCCTCCAGAGAGCCTTGCCCGGGTATGGAGACAAGCCGAGACGGTTTATCGGTCTCCTACAGAAGCGCGAATCAGCGGGAGACTGGGCCAGCGCCGGCGAGGCGACGGACTTCGGTCCTTTTGGGTGGCTCCTCGGAACGCTGGCAGGACTCATCGGGTGGACCGCGTTCAGGAGGCGAAGGGGCAAGGCCAAGTAGCCAGACGGTATTGGACTGCAGGCGCCGGATGGACCCCCGGCCCGCCCGGCAGGCGGCAAGTGCCGTTGATCATCGGTCGAGCGACGTGCCACCCGAGCAGGATCGACGGCATCCGGTCTTACCGCCGAGTCGTGGGGTGACGAGGAAGTCCGTCATTCACTCGTGTCGGAAACCCACTCCCACCGCCCGTCCGAGCGGCGCTCGCAAACGACACGCATCGGGTGCGAGGGAACGGTGTCGACGTAGACAAAGGCCTCGTCCTCGCCAGCTCTGACCATGACCACGCGGGCCTTCGCTGCCGGAGACCACCCAGATAGAGCCGCTTCCTCCGGGGTGGCGTACCCATCGTCCGGGTCCATGGCAGGACGGTACCCCGGTGCCCAATCGGCAGGACGTGCCGGTTCACGTGGGTCGGCGGGCCGGGCAGTCCCGGGGATGATTACGACGCCGGGTGTTACAGCTTGGTGCTGGGCTCCTCCCCTCCATAATCAGCGCCGCGGACCCGCCGGCCACGCGCGTCCCGCAGGCGCTCGCCGAACGAGGTGGCGATCGCCTCGTCCAGCTCTGGGAAGAGGTGGCCATAGCGGTCGAGGGTCACGTTGATCGTGGAGTGACCCATCCTGGTCTGAATGGCCTTGGGGTGGGCGCCCTCGGCGATGGCCAGGGCGACGCTGGTGTGCCTCAGGTCGTGGAATCGACAAGACACGCCGGCCGCCTGGAGCCCCTTCGAGAAGTGGTGCTGCCAGAAGCTGGATGAGATCAGCGGACTGCCAACCGTGTTGGCGAATACCAGCGCGTCCGGACCGGCGAGGACGAAGCGCTCGACGTGCTCGGTCAGCAGCTCGGCCGTGACGGCCGACATGGTGATGGAGCGGACCGAGGCCGGCGTCTTTGGCTCCTTGCGGTGCCACTTGCCGCCCTTCAGCCGGATCATCTGTTCCGTCACCCGGACCTTGCGCCGGCCGAGATCGACGCGCGCCCGGCGGAGGCCGATCAGCTCGCTCCAGCGCATGCCGGAGTCGACGGCGAGGTAGATCAGGGCCCGGTAGCGCTCCTGGTGGGCCTCGGCAAGGTCGACGGCCTGCTCCCAGGTCAGGAACGTCATCTCGGTCTTGGGGACCCGCGGCGGCTCGACCCGGTCGCACGGGTTGGCCTGGAGCTTTTGCTTCTGGACGGCCACCTGCAGCACCCGGCGCAGCACGCGGTAGTGGCGGTGCACTGACGACGGGGCGATGCCGGCGGCGACCTCGTCGTTCAGCCAGTTCTCGATCTCATCCGCCGGCAGCCGGCCGATGCGATAGGCGCCGAACCTTCGGCAGGATGTACTTGCGCAGGTCGCGCTCGTAGGTCTCCTGCGACGACGGCGACAGGCGCCGGGCGAGCAACAGGTACTCCTCGGCCCAGGTGGCCAGCGGCACCCGGGCGCTGCGGGGGTCGAGCCAGTCCCCCCGCTCGATGGAGACCTCCATCTCCTTCGTCCAGCGCTCGGCGTCGGCCTTGCGGGTGAAGGTCTTGGACGTCAGGCGGCCGAGCGGATCCCGGTACCGGGCCCGGTAGCCGCCGCTGCGCTTCTCGATGAACCCCATCTGGAACCTCCTGTGGGAGCGCCTTGGGAGCGCGTGGGAGCAGAACCAGGGGTTTCTGGGGGTCACTGGCGGGTGACTGCGGTGCCTCGCGGTCACAACGAAGAGTGCCCCTGACCTGCGATTATACAGGTCAGGGGCGCTTGAGGCGGCGAGGAGAATCGAACTCCTGTACAGGGCTTTGCAGGAGAACCCTGACGACGACCCGCACCCCCGCTGAGCTGCGCTTTTGTGTCTCTCGGGCTGGTCGGAGGACACGGCGAGGACACGGGGGCACACCCGTCCCGGATACCGCGCCGGACGGCGACCACGCCGGTACCATGGCGGACATGACTGACAAGGTCTGGACGGCCGCAGAGCTCGAAGGCCTGACGCCGGCGGAGCAGGATGAACTCTTCGCGGCCAGCCTGATCCGCGACCCGGCCAAGATGCCGCCGGACTTCCTCGAGCGAGTTCGACAGCGGGCTCGGCAGCGGATCGCAGACACCGAGACGCAGGATCGGTGAGCGAGGCGCGACGAGTCGTTCGCGCCACCGCCAGCTTCTTCGAGGACCTCGATCGGCAGCTTCCCGCCGAGCGTGGACGTGAGGGCCAGCCCTCGGCGCACGACTTCCAGGTCTTCGAGCTCATTCGGATCGTCGACCACTTCGCAACGTCCTTCGACGAACTACCGGAGCTCATCCCCGGCCGGGCCGACTATCGAGTCCTGATCTCCGCCAGGATGCTCGTCGCCCGGCTCGCCGTCGTGGGCCAGCTCGCTCCCGACGGTGCCGTCGAACTGGTGCAGCTCGACCTTGACCTAGACATCGACGACTGAAACCACGCCCTCCGCGACGCCGGGAGTATTACCGACCGCCTTCCATCCCTGCTGGAGGTAACCAGTATCCGGCGTTTACTCCCCGACGCCCAGTAATGCACCTAGCCTCCAGCTGATGCGGACCCTCTTCCAGGGCGAGGTTCTGGTGGATTACGGACAGGCCTACGTTGTGTCCGGTTCGTCGATGCCGGAGGACCCGATGGGAGGGGCCTTCCGGGGGCAGGTCAACGGGCTCTGCGGCGCGGCGTCGCCTGGCTTTCTTTTTCTCATCACCGGTTTGCACAATGGGCCCGTCGGGTTCACAGTCGAGCTCCACGACGAGGAGCCGTCCGTCGACGACGTCTGGGAGGACGTCGTCGAGGTCTCCTTCAGGCCGGAGTCGGATACGGCAGCCGTCGTCGAGTGGGGTGGGCCGCCCGTAGCTTCGATGGTTCTTGGAGCGCGGGACTTTCGGGTCAGGTACAGCGCCTATGGGATGGACCTGGCCCGTGACAGTCCCAGCCGATTCAGCGGGGAGCCGGTACTCGACCGCTACCTCCTTCAGTTCTGGCCCGCCCCGCCCAGCGGCGACCGGGTGGTGAGACAGGGCAGCGCGGCCGCCGCGTACTGGCATAGCTGGGCTCGTGAGCAGCCCCCGCCGGCGCCGCCGCCGACCTCCGAGGAAATCGCCGAGGCGGAGCGGCTGGCCGAGCTGGAGGGTGAAGAGCGCATGAGGCGCATGGAGGACGACATGCTCTGGGGGGGCGTACGACCCAGCGAACGTCTCCGTACGTCAGGGTCCAATTCGTACGCTCTCGTCACGGTCGACCGGCCACTGCTCGACGCCTTGGCCGAGGCCTCGCCCGAGTCGCAGCGGGCCATCGCCGGCTGGACCGCCCGGCGGGCTTGCGACGCCGCCGGCCTGTCGTCACTGGAGTGGGTCGCTCCGGCGTTGGCGGCAGTCGACCGAGGGGAGGCACTGCCACCGCCCTTCGACGACTGGGCCCAAGCGTGGGAGCAGTTGTTGGGCAAGGATCTCGCGGTCCAGAACGTCCACGTCCGCGTCGAGAACCCAGACGACTTCGAGTTGCCCCCGCGCATCGACCCGCAGGCGGCGGCACTGCCGGCGGTCTTCGCCGCCGCCGATGCAGATTCTCTGCGAGCAGCAGTGGACGCCGTCGCCGCGGCCATAGTGACCTTCGGGAAGGACTACCCGCGCCTCCTCCAAGAACTACGGGACGCGTTCCCCGAGGTCCGCTGATCTAGCCGGCTGCGACCAGTAGTTGCATGGGCGGGCGACAGGCTCCCTAGGAACCTGGATTTCGCCGACATCCGTGACCGTGGCATGAGTGCCGGTACCCATCGGTCGCATGGCTGGCACTGCCCGGGCGGGATCGACACCGATTGGAGTTGCCGATCAGTTTCCCGACGGCTTGGCCCGGCGTCCCTGAGCGACCACCGGCGCCATCTATCGTGCGGCAGTGGTCCGCGGCGTACCCTCGCAGGAGTGGACGGCACCACGCAGGAGCCGGCCGCCGGCAAGGCCAAGGGGTCGCCTCCTCTACGAGCGTGCCTTCATCATGTTGTTGGGCCTGTCCATCGGCATCCCGCTCGCTCTCGGCGTGAGCTGGGTCACTGATGGCGACGTAGCGTTCTGGCAGGCCATGGTTCCGGTGGTCCTCACGCTGGTGGTTGTGCCGCTTTGGACCAAGTGGGGCAACCGAAAGGCAGCCCGGCAGTAGGTGACGCCTTGCGTTGGCTCTGGGCGCCGCAAGTCCGAGCAGTATCGACCCGAAGGATCTGATCTCGGTCGCGTCCCGATGTGTTACATTGGCACACGATGGTGGACGGCCTCGAGTGGTTGCCTCAGGAGGGTGTCGTCCTGACCAAGGCGGACCTCGAGCGGATCTTTGTCGCCCTCCGAGCGCTGATCAGCGGGACCGCACGCCTCGAGCCGAATCGCGCGCATGCCGTCGACATCGCCGTCACCATCACCCGGGCCCTCGAACGCAACTATGGAGACGACTGATGGCGAAGCCCAAGGCGATCCAGTGGCTGGAGAAGGAAACCGGCCAGAGCATCCCGTACGCGCCGGAGGAGCAGGAGTCCGAAGGCCGGGAGCGTCACTTGTCCGTACGCGTCGACCGCACGATGGCGGTTGCCCTCGATGCCATGGCAACCGAGCGCGGCGTGACCGTCTCCCAATTGGTGCGTGAACTCCTCACCCAGGCAGTGACCGAACGTCAGAGCACAGCTGGGCTCGACGCTCAGGCTCTCGTCGACCGTCTCGCTGCGGACGTGGCCGAGGTTCGTCGCCGACTCGCCGGCTGACAAGCGGAAGCCGGTAACGGTCAGAGTCCGATGCCGAGGTCGAGCGAACGTTCGACGACCGGGGCGTCCCGCAGCCCGGGCCGGGCACGCGTAACGCCACGCCGCAACTCATGGCCGGCCCTCGGGCCACCCATGACAACGTCGAGCGCCTCGACCTCTCGATCGATGCCTGCGAGGCGGTGGGCGGCCTCAGGATGGCCACTGAGCCAGGCATTTCGGACTGCTCGCTGTTCGTAGAGACCGGCGAGACGGGCGACGACCTTGGCTTCGCCCCTGTCGAGGCGGGTGCGCTCCGGCGTGCGGATTGCATCGACGGTGCTGACCGACGCACTAAACCTCGCACGCCACTCCGCCAGCTCCATCTGCTTGGCGCGCCGCTCCCGCCGAGCCAGACGGCGACCGGCCAGGTTGCCCTCCAGCCGGGCGACGTTCTCCCGGGCCTGCTGGTGGTCGAGGACTGCCCGGTTGATCGGGTGGTTGGCGTAGTAGCCCCGGCCGGTGTCGAGGTCGCCCCGCCGGCGGCGCATGCCGTCCAGCTCGCGCTCGGCGGCCCGGATTGGGGCGGTGGGGTCGGCGGGGACGACGGCCAGGATGGCATGACGCTCGGCCAGGAGCCGGCCTCGGCGCAGGGCGGCGTCGACATCCCGGCGGGGCGCACCACGGTCGCGGCCGGGGGATGCCGATCGGTCGATCGCCCACGTCAAGCGGCGCTCGGCCTTCCACTCCCGGCGGAGGTCTTCGGCGGCCTGCTCGACGGAGTCGGCCACCACGTACACGGTTGAGCGGTCGGTGGCCCGGCTCATCTTGACGTAGGCCAGCTCCCGGCCTCCGCCGTCCTCCAGGGCGTGGGTCCGCTCCACGGTGGCACCCTGGCTGCGGTGGACGGTGACTACGTAGCCGTGAGCCAGACGGTCGGCGTCGATCTCGGTGCCCCGCAGCACGCGCACGGCATTGCCGTCGTCCATGCGCACCGACAGCGACTGCTGCTCGGCGCTGAGGGCGATCACCGTGCCGGTCTCGGAGGTGACGACCTTGCCGCCGGCGCCTGGCGCCAGCGCCACCACGCGATCGCCGACGGCGTAGGCCGTGCCGCCGGGGGCGGTGAGCTCCTCGGCGCCGAGGCGTCCCATCGACCGCCACGCCTCCCGGGCCAGGCGGTTCAGCTCGGCGACGTTGGCCCGCCGCCAGGCGTACATCGCCGCATTGTGACCCTCGGCCATGTCGGCCGCCCATCCGGCCACCGTGGCCTCCAGGGCGCCGGCCCGGTCCGGTGCTGACCGAATGCAGCCCGAGCGCGCGTAATAGGCAACAGCTTTGGCAACATCGCTCGCGCGCAGCTGCTCAAGTGCAGCGCGCGCTGCAACGTCGCGCTGGCGCACGTTCTCCTCCAGCACGTGCACCGCCGCGCCGTAGCGCGCCACCAGGGCCTCGAAGCCGCCGCCCGGGCCCACCGCCCCCAGCTGGCGGTGGTCGCCGACCATGACGACCTTGGCGCCGGCGTCGCCGGCGG
>CAYZMG010000103.1:3478-13372 GCA_964479465.1 uncultured Acidimicrobiales bacterium | reverse complement strand
GTGAGGACCGCCAGCGCGCACCCCTCGGCCGCGGTGACGGCAGCGTCGGCCAAGGTGGCGGCCCCCTCGCCGGGACTCCTCACCCGCACGACGCCGGCGCCGTGGACCTGATGGAGCCACGTCCACGGCCGGTCGACGACGGCGCGCCGGCGTGCGGCCACGTCGGGCCGCACGCTCGTCACGCGGTCGCCGCCGTGCCCCATGTCACCCTCGGCCCGGCCCGTGAACACCACGTGAGCCGACGAGAGCGACAGTGGGGGCAGGAGGGCGGCGCCTCCCGGTGTCACTTCAGGAATGAGGGGACGTCGAAGTCGTCGTCGTCATCGTCGGAGCCGAGGCCAAGGTCGTCGTCGACCGAGCCGAAGATGTCGTTGCGCACCGGCTCGGGCTCCCGCTCCCGCTCCCGCCGACCACCCAGGCCGAGAACCGCGCCCCGGCCGCCGCCGGCCGCCGGCTTCGCCGCCGGCGCCTCGCGCTCACGGTCACGGCCCTCGTCCCAGCGGTCGAATCCGGCGGCGATGACAGTGACGCGCACCTCGTCACCCATGGCGTCGTCGATGACCATGCCGGCGATGATGTTGGCGTCGGGGTGGGCCACCTCGTGGATGATCTCGGCCGCCTCGTTGACCTCGAACAGCCCGAGGTCGCTGCCGCCGGAGATGTTGAGGAGGATGCCGCGAGCCCCTTCGATCGACGCCTCGAGCAGCGGGCTGGCGATGGCGGCGCGAGCTGCGTTGAGCGCCCGCCCCTCGCCCGACGCGTACCCGATACCCATGAGGGCGGAGCCGGCGTTGGTCATGATCATCTTCACATCCGCGAAGTCCGTGTTGATCAGGCCCGGCGTGTTGATGAGGTCGGTGATGCCCTGCACGCCCTGGAGCAGGACCTCGTCGGCCATCTTGAAGGCGTTCAGAGCCGAGGTCTTGTCGTTGCTGACCGAGAGCAGCCGGTCGTTGGGGATGACGATGAGGGTGTCGACCTTCTCCTTCAGGTTGGCGATGCCCTGCTCGGCCTGGACCGAACGGCGCCGGCCCTCGAAGGCGAACGGGCGGGTCACCACACCGACGGTGAGGGCGCCGAGGCTCTTGGCGATGGACGCCACGACCGGAGCGCCACCGGTGCCGGTGCCGCCGCCCTTGCCCGCAGTGATGAAGACCATGTCGGCGCCCTTGAGCACCTCTTCGATCTCGTCGCGGTGGGCCTCGGCGGCCTGGGCGCCGACCTCGGGGTCGCTGCCCGCGCCGAGGCCCCGGGTCAGCTCACGACCGATGTCGAGCTTCACGTCGGCGTCGCTCATGAGCAGGGCTTGGGCGTCGGTATTGACGGCAATGAACTCCACGCCCCGCAACCCGGCGTCGATCATCCGGTTGACGGCGTTGACGCCACCGCCTCCGATCCCGACCACCTTGATGACAGCCAGATAGTTCTGTGGTGCGCCGATCATCGGCCCTCCTGACGGTTTGACGTTCTTGGGACGAGCCTTCGCCGGGGCTGCGCCAACTCTTCGCACTGCAGGTCGTCCCGCAGTGCTCGCTACTCCGCTTACAGCCACGATCCCGCACCCACCTCTACGTCGACTTGAGGTTGAGAGTTATGTCAACCTACCCTTGGGGTCGACACCTTAACGGCAGTCTCCCGACGGGTCAACACGGGGTTTTCGGGGCGCCGTACATCGAGGACGGCCAGGTTGGCCAGGTCGACCTGGGCCAGCACCGCCCGTATGGCCGTGAACTTGGCGTCGAGGTCCTCAGGGGGCCCGAGCCTGACCATCCCGTCGGGGTTGAGGCGGAGCTCGACCTCTCCCCCGCGGTCTGGTGCAGGCGCCAGGCCGGCGGTCCGGGTCCGTAGCTCGGCGGGCAGGGCGACGGCCACCTGGAGGGTGGCCACGCCGTCGACGCCGAGGGTGGTGCCCGGCGGCCCGGCGGGCGGGAGGCCGGTCAGGACAGGGAGTCCCGACGGCGGGGTGGGGGCCCACTCGAGCACTCGGCCGGTCTTGTCGATCAGCGCCAGCGCGCCCGGTTCGGCTTCGGCGACGGCCACCGGCTCCCGTTCGACCAGGCGTATGCGGACCCGCCCCGGCCACTCCCGGCGGACGCGTGCCTCCTGGACCCAGGGCAGCGTCTCCACCGCCCGGTCGACGGCCCCCTCGTCGATGTCGAGCATGGGCTCGCCCCGGCGCAGGCCGGAAGCGAACCGGGCCTCATCGGCCGTGGTGTGCACCGCACCCTCGACCACGATCGTGTCGAGGTCGAGCAGCACCGAGTCGGTAGCGGCCCAGCCCGCGCACCCGAGGGCGACGACCGCGGTGATGCCGACCAGCACGCGGAAGCGCCGGCGACCCTCCTGCCGGCGGGTTTCGATCCAGCGTTGACGGAACCGAGGATCCACTCTCAACCTCCACTCGAAGGTGAGGATTCGAAGCCAATGAGGCGGTTCTCGAGGGTTAGGACGATGCCAAACCGGTGTTCCACGGTCGTTCGTACCTCTTCGATCAGGGCCCACAGGTCGTCGGCCGAGCCGCCGGCGTCGACCTGGAAGAAGTTGGCATGCTTGGGCGACACAAACGCGGATGCCCGGCGCTGGCCCTTGAGTCCGGCCGCCTCGATGAGCCGGCCGGCGGAGTCGCCGGGGGGATTGGCGAACACCGAGCCGGCGTTGGAGCCGCCGGGCTGGTGCTCCCTGCGCCACCTCACCACGGCGGCGATCTCGGATTCGGCCTCGGCCCGGTCGCCGGGGACAAGGGCGAACTCGGCGGCGACGACGACCTGGGTGGGACCGACGGCGGAGCGCCGGTAGCCCAGCTCCAGGTCGGTGGCGGGCACCTCGACCGCCCCACTGGCGCGAGCGTCCCGCTCAGGGGGTCGCTCGGGCCCAGCGCGAGCTTCCCGCTCAGGGGGCCGCTCGGGCCCAAGGTCGAACAGCCAGGCTCGTGTGAGCGTGGCGGCCAGGTCGGACCCGTGGCCGCCGGCGTTCATGCGCACCCCACCACCGACGGTGCCGGGCACGCCGACGGCCCACTCCAGGCCCCGCAGGCCGAGGGCCGCGGTGCGCCGGGCCAGCACCGGGAGGCTGAGCCCGCCGCCGGCGCGGACCAACGTGTCTGTGCCCTCGCGGTGGATGGCGGTGAAGTCGTCGCCCAGGGTGAGCGCCAGCCCGGGAAAGCCGGCGTCGGCCACCAGGAGGTTGGAGCCCCGCCCGACGATGAGTACCGGTATCCCGCTGGCGGCCACTGCCTGGCGGGCCAGGGCCAGATCGTCGGGACCGCAGCGCTCGAGGAACAGGGCCGCGGGGCCGCCGACGCCATAGGTGGTGAGCGGCCCGAGGGGGACGTCCCGCCTGGCCCGGTCGCCGAGAACGGCCGCGGCCTTCTCGATGGCCTCGTCGTTCACTGGCCCAACAACTCGTCGGGCAGGGTGGTGAGGTCGCCGGCGCCGAGGGTGAGGCACAAGTCGCCGGGGCGCAGCTCCCGGCGCAGGAACTCGACGACGTCGCTGCGCTCCGGGACCCACTCCACCCGCGCCGCGGGGTGGGCGTCGCGCACCGCGTCGGCGACCAGCCGGCCGGAGACGCCCGGCCGGACCGGCTCGCCGGCGGAGTAGATCTCGGTGACGACCACCACGTCGGCGTCGGTAAAGGCGTCGGCGAAGCCGGCCCACAGGGCCTCGGTGCGGCTGTAGCGGTGGGGCTGGAAGACGGCGACGACCCGGCTCCACCCGCCCTCCCGGGCCGCGGCCAGCGTGGGCGCCACCTCTCCCGGCAGGTGGGCGTAGTCGTCGACATAGGTCACCCCGTCGCGATGGCCCCGGAGCTGGGAACGCCGGCCCACGCCGGCGAAGCCACCCACGCCGGCGGCGGCACCTGCGAAGCCGGCGCCGGCGAGCATGGCGGCGCCGACCGCCGCCGCCGCGTTGCGGGCGTTGTGGCGCCCCGGCAGCGGCACGTCGACCCGGCCCAGGTCGCCCAGTGAGAAGGACGTCGCCCCGCCGGCCGCGGCGTAGCCGGTGATCCGCAGGCCGGCGCCGGCCTCGAAGCCGTACATCGACGCCGAGGCCGCGGCGCCGAGCTCGGCCGCCAGCGGGTCGTCGGCGCAGACCAGGCGCTGGGGGGCGCGGGCCAGGAACAGGGCGAAGGCGTCGACCAGGCTGTCGAAGCTGCCGTAGTGCTCAAGGTGGTCGGGCTCGACGCTGGTCACCACTGCGACCTCGGCGTCGAGGTCGAGGAACGTGCCGTCGCTCTCGTCGGCCTCGACCACGAGCCACTCGCCGCTCCCCCACCGGGCGCCGGTGCCGAACTCGGCGATCACCCCGCCCACCACGAAGGACGGGTCGAGACCGGCCGACGTCATCGCGCACGCCAGCAGCGAGGAGGTGGTGGTCTTGCCGTGGGTGCCGGCGACGGCGATCGTCCGGCGCAGGCGGGTCAGGGCCGACAGCACGTCGGCCCGGCGCAGCACGGGCACGCCCCGCCGGCGGGCCTCGACGACTTCGGGGTTGTCCGGACCGATGGCGGTGGAGATGGCGACGGCATCGACGCCGGCCGCCACGCTGGCACCGTCATGGCCCACCACGGCCTCGACGCCGACCGACCGCAGCCGGTCCAGGACGGGCGACTCCTGGGCGTCGCTGCCCGACACGCGGTGGCCCATGGTGGCCAGCACCTCGGCGATAGCGCTCATGCCGGCGCCGCCGACCCCCACGACGTGCAGTGACCGGGGACGGGAAAGGTCGACAGGCTCATCCACGGGCGCACTTCTCGACGAGTTCCGCCACGGCGCCGGCGGCATCACGCCGCCCGACCCGGCTCGCCGATTCCGCCAGCGACTGCAAGCGGCCGGGGTCGCCCAGCAACCCGTCGACCTCGCGCACCAGGCGGGCGGCGGACAGCTCGTCGTCGGGCACGAGCACGGCGGCGCCGGCGTCGGCCAGGTGGCGGGCGTTGGCGGTCTGGTGATCGCCAGGGGCCCCGGGCAGGGGCACGAGGATGGCGGGCAGGCCGACGGCGGCCAGCTCGGCCACCGTGTTGCCGCCGGCCCGGGAGACGGCCAGGTCGGCGGCGGCCAGGGACAGCTCCCGCTGGTCGTCGTAGCGCACCGGCTGCCAGAACAGCCCATCGAGTGTCCGGGTTTCGCCGGTCACCAGCGACCAGTCCCGCTCACCGACCACGTGGCGCACGGCCAGGTCCCGTCGCCCACCCCACACCTCGAAGGCGCCCAGGACGGCGTTGTTCAGGCGCAGGGCGCCGAGCGAGCCGCCGAAGACGGCGATCACGGTCCGGCCCTCCGGCAGGCCCAGGGCGGCGCGAGCTGCGGCCCGGCTCGCGGGCGAGCGGTCGACGGCAAGGATCTCCGACCGCACGGGGTTGCCGGTCACGACCGCTCGGGGCAGGGGTGTGCCCGGGAACGGCACCGCGCACGCCTTGGCGAAGCGGCCGACCAGCCGGTTGGATGCGCCGGGCACCGCGTTCTGCTCGGCCACCACCAGCGGGACCCGAAGGGCGGCGGCGGCCAGGGCGCACGTCACGCTGGCGTACCCGCCCATGGCCAGCACCACCGCCGGCCGGCGGGCCCGAACCAGCGAGAGGGCCTGGGCGCCGGCCCGGGACAAACCCCAGACGGCGGAGATGTTGTCGGCGGTCAGCCGGCGCTGGATGCCCCGGCCCGGCAGCAGCGTCGCCTCGAAGCCGGCAGCACCCACCACCTCACCCTCGCTCCACCGCCGGCCGCCCACCCAGTGGATCGAGGTGGCCGGGTGTCCCCGCGCCACCAGGGCGTGGGCCACGGCCAGCCCGGGCACGACATGGCCGGCGGTGCCTCCTCCGGCGATGATCGCCCAGGTGCCGCTCACGCTTTCCGGACGGCCGGCGCCGGCCGGGACTGGCGGGCGACGTTGAGCAGGATGCCGGTCGCCAACATGGTGACCACCAGCGACGAGCCTCCGAAGGACACGAACGGCAGCGGCACGCCGGTCACCGGCAGGAGCCCGGTCACCGCGCCCATGTTGACGACGGCCTGCCCGCATACCCACGCGGTGACCCCCGCCGCCACCAACGCGCCGAAGCGATCCGGGGCCCGCAGCGCGGTGCGCACACCGAGCACGGCGAAGGCGATGAACAGGCCGACCACGCCAACGGTGCCGAACAGGCCGAGCTCCTCGCCGACGATGGCGAAGATGAAGTCGGTGTGAGCGTTGGGCAGGAAGCCCCACTTGGCTCGACTGGCGCCCAGGCCGACGCCGCCGACGTGGCCGGTGCCCAGGGCGACCAGCGACTGGGCCACCTGGTAGCCGCCGCCGGCGAAATCACTGAACGGGTCACGGAAGGACGCCACCCGCTCCCACCGGTACGCCTCGGCCTTGGCTGCGAACACCGCCGCCACCGAGGCGGCCACGCTGAGGCCGGAAAGGGGAAGCAGCGGCACGCCCCCGACGAACATGAGGATGAAGACGGTGAAGACGATGAGCAGGGTGGTGCCCATGTCCGGCTGGACCAGCACCAGACCGGCCACCAGCCCGCTGGTGACGAGGAGGGGGCGCATGGCGCACCGCCAGTCGCCCACCTGCCCGGCCCGGCGGGCCAGGAGGTCGGCGCCGAAGAGGAGCACGGCCAGCTTGGCGAGCTCGGACGGCTGGACGCGGAAGGAGTCGGTGCCCAGCCAGCGCGACGACCCCCCGGCGGTGATCCCCACCCCCGGCACCAGCACCAGGACCAGGCCGACGACCGACAGACCGAGCAGCGGGATGACGACCTTGCGCCAGTGGTGGTAGTCGACCCACGCCCCGCCGGCGAGCACCACGGCGCCGATGGCCACCCACATGAGCTGGCGCTGGAAGAACACCCACGCTCCGCCGTAGCTGCGCAGTGCCTCCACCGACGAGGCCGACAGCACCATCATCAGCCCGATCGTGCACAGCATGGCGGCGATGGCCGCCAGCAGGACCCAGCCCGAGTCATCCCCCGGCGGGCCGAGTTGTCTGCGCCGGCCTCCCGGCAGGCCGAGTTGTTGTCTGCGCCGGCCTCCCGGCGGGCCGAGTTGTTGTCTGCGCCGGCCTCCCGGGCCGGCGGCGGGCGACTTCGGGGCCGGCGCCCGCCGGCGGCCGGGCCGGCCCTCGGGCTCCGGCTGGCGGCGGGAACGGCTCAGCAGGTCAGTCGGCATGGTGCGCCTCCAGCAGGGCGTGGACGGCGGCGGCGAAGTCGTCGCCCCGCTCGGCATAGGACCGGTACCAGTCGAACGACGCGCATCCCGGGGACAGCAGCACGACGTCGCCGGGCTTGGCCGCGTTGGCGGCCAGCCCGACCGCTTCGCTCATGGACTCGGCGACCCACACCGGGCTGCGCCCCTCGAACGCCGCCGCCACCTCGGGCGCGGCCTCCCCGAGGGCGATGACGGCCCGGACCTTGTCGGCCACCCCGGACAGCTCGGACAGGTCGAGGCCCTTGTTGCGCCCGCCCGCGAGCAGGACGACGGAGTCGAACCCACAGACGGCGGCGACGGCGGCGTGGGGATTGGTGGCCTTGGAGTCGTCGTACCAGCGCACCCCGCCGGCGTAGGCCACCAGGGTCAGCCGGTGCGGGAGAGGGGAAAAGGCGGTGAGGGCGGCCCGCACCCCGTCGACCGTGGCGCCGGCGGCCAGGGCCGCCGCGGAAGCGGCGAGGGCGTTCGAGAGGTCGTGGGGCAGGCCGCGGGAAAGCTCGGCGATGTCGATGATCGGTCCCTCGGGGCCGCGCAGGCGACCGTTGGTCACGGTGAACATGGCCCGGTCCGGCTCCAACCCGAACGTGACGATGCGGGAAGGGGCGTGGCCGGCCTGGGCCATCACCACGGGGTCATCGGCGTTGACGACGGCCACGTCGCCCGGCCCCTGGTTGGCCCAGATGCGGGCCTTGGCCGCCACGTAGGCGTCGACGTCGCCGTGCCAGTCGAGGTGGTCGGGTGCGAGGTTCAGCCACACCGCGACCACAGGCCGGAAGGACTCGGCGAAGGCCAGCTGGAAGGACGACACCTCGGCCACGACGACCTTGAGGTCCTCGTTGGCCACCGCGTCGCTGAGGGGCAGGCCGATGTTGCCGCCGGCGATCGACGGCACCCCAGATGCCAGGAGCATCTCGGCGATAAGGCTGGTGACCGTGGTCTTGCCGTTCGTGCCGGTGACGGCCACGAGCGGGCAGATCGACCAGCGCGAAGCCAGCTCGACTTCGCCCCGCACCGGGACGCCAGAGGCCCGGGCCAGGCCGAAAACCGGATGGGAGGCAGGTACCCCGGGGCTGGGGACGACCAGGTCGGCCCGCACCACCAGGTTGGCCAGGGCCTCCAGGCTGGGTGCCTCGACCAGCACGAGGCCGAGGGCGCCGGCCGCGGCCCGGGCGTCGTCACCGGGCGCATCGTCGACGGCCGCCACGCTCATGCCCCGCACCAGCAGGTGGCGGGCCACGGCCTGGCCGCTGCGCCCGAGCCCGACGACCAGCGCCCGCTCCCCCGACGTCGCCGGCGTGGTCGACAGCGCCGGCCGGGCCGACGCCGGCATCAACTCGGGGTCTGACGGCCTGAGAATGGCAAACGGTTCGCCCCCACCGCTCTCGACGACGCTCACGGCGTCGTCGACGGCAAGGTCCCCACCGAGGTCGGTCGCCCGAACCGGTTCGTCCTCAACGTTCTCGACGGCTCCGCCGTCGACGGAATGGTCAGCCAAGGCTCGCCCCCGGGCATCCGCTCTGAAGGAAGTCGGCATAGAAGAGGCCGATGGCGACGGCGGTGCACAGCGACGCCAGGATCCAGAACCGCACGATCACCGTGGTCTCCGGCCAGCCCACCAGCTCGAAGTGGTGGTGGATGGGCGCCATGCGGAACACCCGCCGGTGGAAGACCTGGAACACGGCCACCTGGATGACGACCGACATGGTGATCATCACGAAGAGGCCGCCGACCACCGGCAGCAAGAGATGGGTGTTGGTGGTGAGCGCCAGCGCGCCGAGGCCGGTGCCGAGGGCCAGCGATCCGGTGTCGCCCATGAAGATCTTGGCCGGCGCCGCGTTCCACCACAGGAAGCCGGCGCAGCTGCCGCCCAGGGCGGCGGCGATGAGCGACAGGTCGAGCGCCGGCCCCACGCCGTAGCACTCGGGGTGGCGGAACTGCCAGAAGGCAATGAACACGAAAGCGCCGAAGCCGTACATGGCCGACCCCGACGCCAGGCCGTCCAAGCCGTCGGAGAGGTTCACCGCGTTGGAGATGGCCAGCAGGATGAGGATCGCCCACACGACGTAGACGGCGTCGGGCAGGCCGATGTCGAGGGAGCGGGCGAACGACAGGTCGGTGTTGACCTTGGCCCGGTAGACGGCCAGGACGGCGAAGGTGAGGAACACGGCGACGAGCGAGAGGCTCTTGGCCGACTTGTTGAGCCCCAGGCTGCGCTGGCGGGAGATCTTGATCCAGTCGTCGAGAAATCCCACGCCGGCGGCACCGATGATGACGAGGACGACGAGGGCGCCGGCGGCGGTGAAGACGGCGCCGGTGCCGATGTGGGCGGCCAGGTAGCCGACGACCGCCGCCCCTACCATGGTGATGCCGCCCATGGTCGGCGTGCCGGCCTTGGTGAAGTGGCCCGCGGGCCCGTCGTCGCGGATCTGCTGGCCGATGCCCCGGGACTGCAGGGCGCGGATCAGTATCGGCGTGCCGAGAATGGACGCCAGCAGGGCGACCGCGCCGCCAACAAGCAGCGCTACCATGTTTTTTTCCCGGTCGGGGCCCCATCCCCGACCTCCTCCGAAGCGGTGGGGGCCCCTGCCCCACCGCCGGCCGTCGTTGCCGCCTCCGGCCGCACTGCGCCGGGCCCGGCGGCCCTTTCTTGCCCGGTCGGGGCCCCATCCCCGACCTCCTCCGAAGCGG
Organism: uncultured Acidimicrobiales bacterium; assembly: GCA_964479465.1. Classification (GTDB taxonomy): domain Bacteria; phylum Actinomycetota; class Acidimicrobiia; order Acidimicrobiales; family AC-14; genus CADCTB01. The sequence goes on along the minus strand of CAYZMG010000103.1, from coordinate 3,495 downwards.
TGGGGGCCCCTGCCCCA
>CAYZMG010000103.1:0-3378 GCA_964479465.1 uncultured Acidimicrobiales bacterium | reverse complement strand
CCGCCGGCCGTCGTTGCCGCCTCCGGCCGCACTGCGCCGGGCCCGGCGGCCCCGATCATGCCGAGAATCTCCGCCGCGACGGCGCGGTCGTCGAAGGGGCGGACGTCGGAACCCACCACCTGGGTGGTCTCGTGGCCCTTGCCGGCCAGCACGACTACATCGCCGGCCTGCGCCGCCTCGAGCGCCAGGGCGATGGCCGCCCGGCGGTCGGGCTCCTCCACCAGGACCTCGGGCCGGCGCACGCCGGCCCTGACCTGCGCGGCGATGGAAGCGGCGTCCTCGCTACGCGGGTTGTCGGTGGTGAGGACGGCGAGGTCGGCCAGGCGGGCGGCGACCTCGCCCATCAGCGGTCGCTTGGCCCGGTCGCGGTCGCCGCCGCAGCCGAAGACCACCAGCACACGCCCGGGCCCGGCCATGCGGCGGGCACCGGCGAGGGTCTGCTCAAGGGCGTCGGGGGTGTGGGCGTAGTCGACCAGCACAGAGAAGGGCTGGCCCCGGTCGACCGGCTCGTTGCGGCCGGGCACCGATGCCAGGTTCGACAGCCCGGCCGCCACCGCGCCGGCCGCCACCCCGAGCTGGCGGGCTGCGGCCGCCGCCGCCAGGGCGTTGGCGACATTGACCGGGCCGGCCAGGCGCAAGCGAACCGCCTCGCCCTCCCACGTGAAGCTGGTGCCCAGGCGGTCATAGGCGAGGTCGTCGGCGTCGGCCATGGAGAACGGTCGCGTCGGCAGGCGGGCTGCGTCGAGGAGGCGCCGGCCCCAGGGGTCATCCGCGTTGATGACCCCGAACGCAGCCCGCTCAGGCACGAACAGCGACGCCTTGGCCGCGAAGTACTCCTCGATCGTTCCATGGAAATCGAGGTGGTCCTGGCTGAGGTTGGTGAAGACGACGACGGCGAAGTCCACGCCGTCCACCCGGTGCTGGACCATGGCGTGGGAGCTGACCTCCATGGCCACCGAGTCGAACCCCTCCCCGGCCAGCTCGGCCAGGTGGGCCTGAAGTTCGGGGGCCGCCGGCGTGGTTCGCACGCCGGAAAGGGTCCCGATCACCGCGGCCAGCCGGCCGGCGGCCTCGAGGACCGAGCGGAGGAAGTGGGTGGTGGTCGTCTTGCCGTTGGTTCCGGTCACGCCGACGACCGCCATGCGCCGGGACGGGTGGCCATACAGAGCGGCGGCCATCTGGGCCATGCGGGTGCGGACCTCGTCGACCTGCACCTGGGGCACTGCAACGTCGACGAAGCGCTCGACCAGGAGGGCGACGGCGCCGGCCCCGACCGCGGCGGCGGCGAAGTCGTGACCGTCGGAACGGGAGCCGGGCACACAGCAGAACAGCGTCCCGGGGACGACGGAAGCGGAGTCGTGGCCGATGGCCACGATCTCGGCGCGGTCCAGGTCACCCCGAACGGCGCGTGTCTCTACCTCCCCGAGCAGCCGACTGAGTCGCACGCAGTCCCTATGGTCTCGTCGTCGGTGAGATCCCGAGCGTAGTGGGCGCACCGGCGGCGGCCGGCGCAGGCACTGTGGGCACCGTCTGCGTCACCGGCCCCGCCAGCGCGCGGCTGGGGGAAATTCCAAAATGCCGGACCCCGAAGCTGCCCAGGGCGGCGAATACCGGCGCCGAGACGACACCGCCGTAGTAGGCGCCGACGGGCTCGTCGAGCACGACGATGGCCGACAGCCGGGGCGACTCGGCCGGCAGGAACCCGGCGAAGCTGGCCATATACATGTCGCTGTAGCCGGCCGTGGTCTCCGACGGCTTGCGGGCGGTGCCGGTCTTGCCGGCCACTGTGTAGCCCTCGATGCGGGCCGCCGAGCCTGTACCGACCTCGACCGCGCCGGTGAGCATTGCCGCCATCTCCGCCGCTGTCTGCTCGGAGACGACCCGGCGGCTGGCGGGGGCCTTGGTCTCGTGCACATTGCCGGCGGCGTCGACCGTCGCCTTCACCAGGCTCGGGGCGACGTAGGTCCCGCCGTTGGCGATGACGTTGTAGGCCCCCAGCATCTGCACGGCCGTCACCGCCACGCCCTGGCCGAGGGGGATGCTGCCGATCGACGTTCCCGACCACTCCTCGGGGTCGAGCATGATGCCGCCTGACTCGCCCGGGAAGTCCAGCGCGGTCGAGTCGGCCAGCCCGAAGGACCGCAGGTACTTGTCGAGCTTGGCCTTGCCCAGCCGCTGGGCGATCTGGATGGTCCCGATGTTCGACGAGTGAGCCATGATCTCGGCCGTCGACCACCACTTCAGCTCGTGGGGCTCGGAGTCGCGGAACAAGGCGTCGGCGACCTGGAGCGTGTCGGCCACGTTCATGCGGGTGTCGGGCTCGACGATCTTTTCCTCCAGGGCGGCGGCGATGGTGACGACCTTGTTGGTCGAGCCGGGCTCGAACACCCGGGTGAGTGCCATGTTGTCGGCCGGCGGGACGGGCGGCGTGCCCGGCTTCTCGACGACCAGGTTGGCCATGGCGAGGATCTCGCCGGTGAGCGGGTCGCTGACCACAGCCATGCCACCCTGCGCATTCGACGACACGATCGACTCGGCGAGCATCCGCTCGGTCTCGTACTGCATGGTCCGGTCGATGGTGAGGACGAGGTTGTCCCCCCGGGCGGACGGCTCTAGCTGGCGCAGGCCGGCGGCGATGTCATTGCCGCCTGGGTCGCGCTCGACGATCAGTTTGCCGGCCCGCCCGGTGAGGGCCTCCTGGAACTGAAGCTCCAAGCCCGAGAGGCCTTCGTCATCGGTGCCGACCTCACCCAGCACGGGGCCGGCGAGGGTGCCGGAGGGGACGATGCGCTTGGGCTCGTCCAGGAACTGGACCCCGGTCAGGTTGAGGCGTTTGACCGCCTCGGCCACGGGATCGTCGACCTTGCGGGCCAGATAGACGAAGTTCGAGTCGGTGCGGAGCTTGTCCTCCAGCACTCGCTCGTCGACCTTGAGGACCGGCGCCAGAGAGCGGGCGGCCATCACCGGATCGGCGACCATGGCGGGATCGGCCCAGATGGTCGAGCGACGGGTGGACACCGCGAGCTCGGCCATGTTGCGGTCGAGGATGGCACCGCGCTCGGCGGGCAGGACGACCGACGTGATCCGCTGCGACGCGCCGAAGTCGGCGTAGCGGCCGGCCGAGAGCACCTGGATGTCGGCCAGGCGTACGACGACGGCCACGAAGGCGCCGGCGAGGACGACCAGCAGCACCACCAGTCGCTTGCGGACGGGCGGGGGGGCGGGGACGGGGCGGCGAAGCCGGGTCGGAGGAGCCTGGGGGGCGGCGACCCGCCCGCCCGGCAGCACCCGCAGCCGCCTGGGCGAGGACGGCTGCGGGGTGCGCCGGGCCGGCCGGGCCGGGGGGATGGCCGGGCGGCGGGCCTGCGGGCGAGGGGC
>CAYZMG010000102.1:0-13827 GCA_964479465.1 uncultured Acidimicrobiales bacterium | reverse complement strand
AGCGATCTCCGCTTCCAGCTCGCTCGACACCGGCTCCCGGTTGCGCTCCTCCACCAGGTCCATTGTACCAAACACACGTTCGATACGCCAGTGTTATCGCCCGATTACCGCCTGGATTTGCTGCACGGGGAAGTCGTGGATGCGGCCGGTCGTTTGCAGCGTTCGCAGGACTCCGCTTTCGCCGCCCAAGCGCCATGTGGCGGTCCATCGCTCCGTGACGACGATGTCGTACGAGCCCACGTTGATGTACTCGTGCGTGATCTGCCCATCGGGCCACGCCTTGCCCTCGAAGGAATGCGGGCCGCTCGTCTCGCCGTCGCCCCAGTCGATCACATACGACCCGGTGGCGACGATGATGAGTGGCCCGAACACCGTGTCGTTCGTGTAGGTGTGCGTCACTGCACCCCTGGTCTCCAGGTAGGCGAGCTTGCCCGTTATCGCGCGCCCGGGAGCGATCATGGGTTGCGGCCGGGGTAGGGGAACACGTTCCCAGTATCTCCGGGCGACCATCGACGGAGTCTCAATTGGCGCTGGTTGTCCAGGTGCCGTTGGCTGTTCCGGACAGGGCGGGAACTCAAGCGGCAGACCGTGGATGTCGAGGACGTTCTGGGTCACAGGGTCGGTTCTTACGCCGTCTGCCGGCGCCGTTCCTTCCGGGTAGTAGCCAGTAGCTACGCAGGCCTCACCCGTAGGCCCTGTGGTCAGTCGATCATACGGAAGATACTTCACCGTTGACACAGAGGAAGGCCTGATCGACCCGCCATTCCTGGGCGCCGAGACCGATGTTGCACCGACCACGGTTGATACTGTTCCGGCTAGACACTCAGGGTCCACTTCGTGCGATCCTGATTGCGATGGTCGGCACTGCTCGGAAATGGTCTGCATGGCCGAGCCCGCACCTGGTTGGAGCAGCAGCAGTAGAACGACTCCTGCGAATGATCGGCCTAGCCGCCGCATGGATCCGGTGGTTGTGTTCGATCGGGCGGGTAGCCCTCGTACGCAAACGCCCAGGATGTAGGGTTGAAACGATCCGGGTCTCTGGATTGGTCGAGTGGCTTTATTGCGATCCACTGTGTATCAGCAGTAAGAGCGTTGAGGCCGACCGGCGAATAATCCCGCGTAACTCGGACGAAGATGCACGTGGGCCTCGAAGTAAGCAACTGGTTAACCGTCGTGAGTTTCGTTCCCGGATTGGGCTTGTAGCTTGCAAAATTGCGGCGTATATCGCTCTGGAAGGTATCGATTGCTAGCTGAAGGCCTTCATCATCGCCATATATGGAGCGAAGCCGGGCGTAGGCCTCGGGGGGAATCGTTTGCGTGCGGAGAATAAGCCGAGTGACCTCTCCCATGGCTGCATCCAAGCCGGCGAGCACGCGGTTGACGTAGGCCGCGTCGATGACCGCAGGGACGGCGTAGGGGCTGGTCGTCGTGGTGGGGGCGGGCTCGGTGGCGACGGTGTTGGAAGCGGAGCTTCGTGCCCCGCCGGAGCTGGAGTCGCAGGCGGCTGCGGACGCGGCGAGCAGGAGACCTGTCAGTGCCACTCGGACCGCCCTCCGTCCGCCCAAGGTCTATTACATATCAGCCCATTTCACCCGCTGGCAAGGGGCGAACTGACGTACGTGGCGGGAAGGGAAAGGCGCAACGGCCCGGCGGTGCCGGCCGCGTCGGCCCGTTCGACGCCCTGCGGACGGGTGGGCGGGGACGTGTGGGCGGAGATCAACCAGGCCGAGACGTCCCGGCCGCCACGGTGATGTCCTCGCCGGCGCGGATGCACTCGACGAGGCGCTCGCCACGGCGGACGACACCGCCGGGCCACACCACCGACCGCACCAGCTCGCCCTCCACCCGGGCGCCGGCGCCGACGACGCTCGCGCCTCCGGAGGCGGCCAGGTTGGCGGCGAGGTAGTCGGCGGGCGTCCCGCAGTCGAAGAAGGGGCCGGCGCAGGGGACGAGTTCCAGGCGGCCCTCGGCCCAGCGGGGCCCCCAGCACGCCTGGTAGAGCCCGCCGAAGGTGGCCGGCAGCCGTCGGACCTCCGACCACGGCATGATTGACGTCCCGCAGTGCCGCCACGGCCCGAAGTCGCCCCTCGCCGGATCTTCGACGACCAGGAGGCGGACCCGCTCGCCGTCCCATCCGTCGAGCAGGGCGGACAGGTCGAAGCGGTGCCACGCGTCGGCGTTGACGACCACGGCGGCCCGCCCGTCGATCCAGTCCCGCAGCTGCCCGAGGGCGCCGGCGGTTCCCAGGACCTCGGGCTCCTCCACTGAGAGGTGCACCCGTCCGGCCAGGTGGGCCTCCAGCAGGGCGCGGCCATGGTGCACGTTGACGGCGATGCGTGGCGTGAGCGGCCGGACCCGGTCGATGGCCAGGTCGACGAGGGCGACATTGCCGACCGGGCACAGGGCCTTGGGCAGGATGTGGGTGAGCGGTCGCAGGCGGGTGCCGGCGCCGGCGGCCAGCACGACCGCGGCGAGGCGGTCCGCCACGCCGCCTCCACGACGGGCCACCCTGGAGTCGTCGGACACCGTTCCTCCTCCGGGGAGAACGTATCTCTGCGTTCGCTCCAGACCCGGGTACGGTGGTCCTAGAGCGCTCGGCGTCATCGCCGAGCTCGTGCGCGCTGGATCGAGTCCCCGTTGAGCGCCTCGCAGGACAGACGAGGAGCGAACCATGGCTCGTGCGGCACCCGCACCCGGCGCCGGCCTGCGTCCAGCTCCCCGTCGGGGCCGCTGAGCCATGCCCGCCGCCCGGCTCCTCCGCATCCTGACCCGGCTCCATGACGCCGACGGCGCCGGCCCGGCGCCGGCCCGGCTCTGCGCGGTGTGCGCTGATGTCATGGCCATGTCCGGCGCCGGCATCATGCTCATGTCGGGCGACGTGGCCCGGGGCTCGGTTTGCAGCTCCAACCGGGTGAGCGCCCTCATCGAGGACCTTCAGTTCACCTTGGGCGAGGGGCCCTGCGTCGACGCCTACGAACAGGACCAACCGGTCCTGGAGTCCGATCTGGCCAACGCCGGCGCCAGCCGGTGGGTCGCGTTCACCCCGCCGGCGGTGTCGGCCGGTGCCGGCGCCGTCTTCGGGTTCCCGATGCGTGTGGGGGCCATCCGCATCGGCGCCCTCAACGTGTATCGGGACCGCGCGGGACCTCTCGATGACGAGCAGTACGCCGACGGCGTGGTGCTGGCGGGAGTGGCGGCCCGGGCCGTGCTCGGCATGCAGGACGATGCGCTGCCGGGGATGCTGGGTGCCGAGCTGGAGGTCGGCTCCGACTTCCGTTTCGTCGTCCACCAAGCGTCGGGCATGGTCTCGGCCCAGCTGGAGGTGAGCGTCGGCGAGGCGCTCGTCCGCATGCGCGCCTATGCGTTCGCCCACGACCGCCCGCTGGCGACGGTGGCCGAGGACGTCGTCGCCCGCCGGCTGCGCTTCTCCTGAGCTGAGTAGTTGCGGGTTAGGCGTAGGATCGGGTTTGCGCGCCGATCCAGAGGAGGGCCGGAGCCGGGAGGTCAAGGCGATACCCAACGAGACTCTACTGGTGCGCACGCTGGTGAAGCTGGCCGAGAGCCTCGTCGACGACTTCGACGTCGTCGAGCTGCTCTCGCTGCTCGCCGACCGGTGCGTCGAGGTGCTGGGCGTCTCGGCGGCCGGCGTCATGCTGGTGGCCCCCGAGGGGGATCTGCGGGTCGTCGCCTCCTCGAGCGAGGCCATGCGCGTGGTGGAGCTCTTCGAGCTCCAGTCGGAAGAAGGTCCCTGCCTGGACTGCTTCGCCAGCGGCGAGGCGGTGCTCAACCAAGACCTGACCGCGGTCGACGTCCGCTGGCCCCGCTTCGCCCCCGTCGCCCTGGACGCGGGGTTCCGCGCCGCCCATGCCCTCCCCATGCGGCTGCGGGGATCGGTCATAGGAGCCCTCAACCTCTTCAGCCGCGACGAGTGCGCGCTGGCCGACGAGAACGTGGTGGCCGGGCAGGCGCTGGCCGCTGTGGCGACCATCGCCATACTCCAGCAGCGGGTGGTCTCCGAGGCCCGGGTCCTCAATGACCAGCTCAACACCGCGCTGACGAGCCGCGTCGTCATCGAGCAGGCCAAGGGCGTGCTGGCCGAGCGCACCAACCTCTCGATGCCGGCTGCCTTCGAGGCGATGCGCAAGTACGCCCGGGACAACAATCTCCGGCTCGCCGAGGTCGCCGGCCACGTCATCGACAACACGCTGGAGCCGGGCGCCCTCACCCCTCGCCGGCGGACGTCCTGAGCCCTTTTCCCCGTTGCCGGCGGGCCGTATTTGCGCTAACTTGCCAGTGGGAAAGTAGGTCAGCCGCTCGGGACCCCGGTGGCGCGCTCCGAAGGAGGCGTCGTGGTCGGGTGGTCCGTGTTCCGGAGTCCGTTCTCCCTCCATCGTCGGCGCGCGGCGATGCCGGTCGCGCCCCAATGGCGCTGGACGGCGATCTCCCCCGATCCTCGGCCGGCGGAGGACCGCGAGCCGCCGGCGGTCGTGATCCATGCCCGGCGGGCCGCGGACGGTCCCCCGTGCGGCCCCCCTGCGGCATGAGCCCCGTGCCGGCGGAGAAGTCGCCCAACGGCGTCGTCGTCGGGCGGTACAAGGGGACGGTGATGGTGACCGTGCACGGCGAGCTGGACCCTCCGAAGGTGTCCCACCTACGGCTCCTGCTGATCGACCTGATCGACGACCAGGGAAACGTTTCCGTCGTCGTCGACCTCCAGGACGCCACGGCCGCCTCCGGCGACCCGGGGGGTTTGGGGAGGTTCGCGGCGGCCACCAAGCACGCCCACGGGCGCCACGCCGTGATCGTGGTCGACCAGCCGTCGGCCCGGACCCTCGCAATCAAGTCGGGTCGATAGGGCGGGAACGGGTAGTACCATTCGTAGAGGGTCACTCCGGCCCCCCGTGCATGTGCACGGCTGCCCCAGCGCTCACCCCGGACTCAGGTGGACGCCCTCGATGGGAAGCGCCATGGTCCGTTCGGTCGTTCCTGTCCCCGGTGATGTGGGTTTGACGTTGGCGACACCGCCGGCTGGCGACGTTGACCTCGAAGGGCTGACAAGACCGCTGCTGGCTGCCCTGGCCGCGATCGCCGGCCTCGAGTCCACCTACCTGACCGTCTTCGACTGGAACCGCAGGGAGCAGGAGGTCCGGTTCGTCCATCGCGCCGGCGGCGTGGAGATCGAGGAGGGGAGCCGCCTCCCCCTGCCCCCCGAGGTGTCCCGGGAGAGCCTACCCGGCGTGACCCGGTCGCCGCCGCAGATGCCGAGGACCCATCCTGACAGCCAGGCGGCCCGGCGGCTTGGGCTGCGGACCTACGTCAGCGTCCCCGTCGTGCTGGCCAAGCACGAGCTCTTCGGGATGGTCTGCGGCGCCAGCAGGAAGACCGGGGCGGTCTCGGAGCCCGTCGTGTCGGTCATGGAGTACTTCGCCGAGATCATCGCCGACCACATCACCCGGGAGCGGGTCGCCGCCACCGAGCAGCGGGCGGCCCTGGCCGAGGAGCAGCTCCGAGCGCGCGCCCGCTACCTCGCCGTCGCCGAGCATCAGCTCAAGACGCCCCTGACCTCGCTCCTCGGCGCGACCAGGCTGCTCCAGGACGGGTGGAAGGTTCTCGACGACGCCCAGCGAGAGCAGTTCATCGCCATGATCGTCCGCAGCGGCGGCGACCTGTCGCACCGGATCGACGGTCTACTGACCGAGGCCAGGGCGGACGTGCAGAGCCGGGAGCTCGTCCCCGTCGACCTCGACCTCGGCGAGTTCGTCAACGCCATCACGCGGGCCACCGACGGCCTAACCGCGGATCATTCCGTGCGGGCCCACGTGGAGGCGGGCCTTCACCTGTGCGCCGATCCCGACGCCCTCCATCAGGTGCTCGGCCACCTGCTCGACAATGCGATCAAGTACTCGCCGCGGGACTCGGCCGTGAACGTCGTCGTCTCGAGCACCTCCGAGGGGATCGCCATCTTGGTGGTCGACGAAGGGAGGGGCCTCCCGGAGGAGATCGATGTCTTCGAGGCGTTCAAGCGGGCCGACGGAGGCGTCATAGGAACCACCCCGGGGATCGGCCTCGGCCTGCACATCGTGCGGAACCTCGTCGAGGCCATGGGGGGGACGGTCACCGCCGAGGCCAACCCGTGGCGGGGCAGCACCTTCACCGTCCGCCTCCCAGACCGGGAGGACCTGGGGATCTACCCGTCGGGTTCCGGCACCGAGTCGAGCACGACCGCGTAGGGCCCGCTCCCGAGCAGAGATCCGGAGGGGATTCCCCGCTCACCGATCTGCAGCATCTCGAGTGCCCCGGTCTCGGCGTCGAAGGTGACGTCGTAGATCGTGCCCAGGTCATTGCCCCGTTCCGTGAGGGCCCGCTTGCCGACCATCTCCAGCTTGCCGTCGGCGCCGGCCCGCTCACGGTCGTCGCCCGGCGGGCGAAGGGAGGCTTCGTCAGCCACCATGACCGCATCGGGCCCGAAGCTGCTCAGCTGCTCCCACTCCACCAGGCGGGCGCGCTTGCCCCGGCCGATGACGATGGTGGCGACTCGGCGCCGGCCGGCGTCGACGAGGAGATGGCTCACGGTTCCCAAGTCTCGGGCGCTGGCCCGGCTGATCACCTTCCGCTCGTTGGCCTGCCGGAAGGAGTCGCTCACTGGTGCACCATCGTCCGATGGCGCCCCAGTGAATGCTCGATGGACCGGCCTCCCGGGCCGCTCATGGGAGTCCCAGCCGGGCCCGGAAGTCGTCGACCGCAGCGCCGAGGCCGACGAGGTCGTCGCGGATGAACTCCTCGGTGATGTCGGGTACGACCAGCGCGGTACCGGAGACGGCGAGCTGGGCCGGCAGGGGGATGTACCCGTGCCCGCCGCCGGGCTTCTCGATCTGGTAGCCGACGACCTCTCCCGCACTACCCACCAGCAGGGCGAGATCGCGGACAACGCCCAGGCTCCGGCCTCCCTCGGTGAGCACGTCGTCACCGATGACGTTGCGCTCGGTGGCCGGGTGACCGACGTCGTCGGGAGCATCCTCGGGCGCCGTCAGGCTCGACTCGTCGAGCACCATCACCGCGTCGCGGCCGATGGCGTGGATGGCCTCGACCGGCAGCACCTCCCGCCGGCGGCCGGCGAAGAAGCCCCGCTTGTTGAGGGTCAACCCCACGAGGCGCCCGGCCTCGGGGTTGTAGATCACGTCGCGCACCTCGGCGACGTCCTCGCCACCGTGCACCGTGACGACGGGGAGGCCGTTGATCTGAGAGGCCGTCATGAGCAGTTTCACGGTTTGCCCCTCGTGGCGAACACGCCGCCGCCCCGCCGGCGGCGCCGGATGACCACGAAAGCCACGCCGGCGACGGCCAGCAGGACGAGAACGAGGATCAGCCCGTCGATTGCGGTTCCTTTCCGTCGGTTGACAGCGGCGGGCCGGCCAGATGGCCGAGCCCGAAGACCCCCAACAGCCGGCTGGCGCTCCTCGACGGCGACCGCAAGGTCAGGCCGCGCCCGGCGCCCGCGAGATTCTCCCGGGCGCTCAGAACAGCCCGGAGCGCGGCCGTATCCATAAACTCCGTCTGGGCCAGGTCCACGACGACATCGCCCTGTTCGTTGGCGATCACGCCGGCGAGCGCGTCTCGAACGACGTGGAGCGTGGCCCGGTCGGCTTCACCCCGAAGGGCGACAACCGTGGCGGCCCCGTCGGCGAACACCGTCGCGGTCAGGCCTATTGCGATTGTGATCTGGGGCACCTGCGTTGCGACTGACATCCCGTGCTCCCTGGTCCATCAAGGCGAAAGGCACTGATGCGCTACCAAGGGCAGGAGCAACGCTCCCAGAGGCACCGCTTGCCGGCACCTCCAACGCGGCATGGGGACTTCACCGCATCAGGCCCCAGGATACCAGGGCCACCCCGCAACCGCAGGCCGTTGTTGCCTCAAGCATTTCCCCCCGGATGCCGATGAGGGCAAGGTGGTGAGACCAGAGCGAGAGTCCGATGCCCGCCAGGGTGGCTGGTTCTTCATCGCCGCAGGGATCCTGACGATCCTGAACAACTACGTGCCCGGCGGCGAGTATCTCGACAAGCGGTTCATGCTCTTCCTGGGCGTCGGCTGCCTGCTGCTCGGCTCGGTCGTACTCAGGCTGCCATGGGCCCGCTGGCCCCGGTGGACCGAGCTCACCATGCCGGTTCTTGCCTTCGGCCTCATCGCCCTCGCCAACAACGCCGGCGGGATCAGCGCCTACACCTTCGGCACGTTCTTCGTGTTCGTCTTCGTGTGGATCGGCATGGCCCAGCCGCCGGGGACGTCGCTGCGGATGGTGCCGGTGGCGGTGCTGTTCTACGTGCTCCCCGGCGTCGTCGGCGACGTCACGACCGCCGGCGCCGTCTCCTCGGTCCCCCTCGTCATCCCGATCTGCGTGCTCGTCGGCGAGACGATCGCCCGCAGCCTGCGCAAGGTGGTCCAACGGGAGGAGGCCCTGCGCGAGGCCCAGGAGCGCTTCCGGCTCGCCTTCGACAACGCCCCGATCGGGATCGGGTTGGCCGACCTGGATCGCCGCTGGATGACCGTCAACAACACGTTCTGCGGGATCCTCGGCTGCAGCGCCGAGCGGTTCACCACCATGACGGTGTCGGATGTCATCCATCCCGACGACGTCGAGGCCGACGACCCGCAGCTGTGCCGGCTTCTCACCGGCGAGATCGCGTCCTACTCGGCCGAGAAGCGCTACCTCCACGCCGACGGCCACGTGGTGTGGATCAACCAGTCCGAGTCGCTGGTACGCGACGGCGCCGGCCTCCCGTCGTACTTCATCGTCGAGGTGGAGGACATCAGCCGGCGCAAGGCCGACGAGCTTGCCCTCAAGCGCAGCCACGACCTCCTTGACCGGTCGCAGGCCCTGGCCGGCGTCGGGAGCTGGGAGGTCGACCTGCCGGCGCTGGCGGGGTCGACGCTGGATTGGTCACAGCAGACGTATCGCATCTTCGGCGTGGAACCGGAGACGTTCGAGACCACATTCGCCAACGTCGAGAAGCTCGTCCACCCCGACGACCGCAGCCGGTTCACCGAGACGGCCCGCCTGGCCCGCAGGGCGGCGGCACGTGGCCAGGGCTTTGAGGGGTTCGACTTCCGCATCGTCCGGCCCGACGGGACGATGCGGTGGATCTGGCTTCAGTCCGGCATCGACGCCACCCGGCCCGGCTTGATCGTCGGATTCGTGCAGGACATCACCGAGCGCAAGCGGGTGGAGGAGGAGCTCGAGCGTTCGAAGGACGCGGCCCTGCTCGCGTCCCGCATGAAGTCGGAGTTCCTGGCCACGATGAGCCACGAGATCCGAACGCCGATGAACGGTGTGATGGGGATGACCGCTTTGCTCCTCGACACCAGCCTCGATCCTGTCCAGCGGGACTACGCCGAGACCGTCGAGCGCTCAGCCAACGCCCTCCTCCGCATCCTCAACGACATCCTCGACCTGTCCAAGATCGAGGCTGGGCGCCTCGAGCTGGAGCGGGTGTCCTTCGACCTCGGCGCCGTCGTGGCCGAGGTGGCGGAGCTCTACGGCCCCGATGCGGTGGCCAAGGGCTTGGACTTCGTGGTCGACCTCGACCCTGGCCTGCCTGCCCGGGTCGAGGGCGACCCCGGCCGCATGCGCCAGGTCCTGGCCAATCTGGTGAGCAACGCAGTCAAGTTCACCGCCCACGGCCGGGTGGCGGTGGCGGTCCGGGTCGAGAGGACGGACGACGCGACCGTCGACGTCCGCCTCGACGTGCGCGACACCGGCTGCGGCATGGACCCGGGCCAGTGCCAGCGACTCTTCGAGCCCTTCACGCAAGCCGACGCGTCGACGACGCGCCGCTTCGGCGGGACCGGCCTCGGCCTGACGATCGCCCAACGCCTCATCACGATGATGGGCGGCCGCATCGCGGTCGACAGCGAGCCCGACCGGGGGAGCGACTTCTCCATCGCCGTGCGCTTCGGCCGGTCCGCCGCCGGCGCCATCGCCACCCCGTCTGTGACCGCTCACCGGCCGGCGCCGGCGGCGCGGCGCGGCCGGGTGCTCGTGGTCGACGACAACGCCGTGAACCTCCGGGTCGCCACCCTCATGCTGCGCCGGATGGGCTACCAGGTCGACGAGGCCGGCGACGGCGAAGCGGCCGTGGCCGCCGCCGGCGCCACCCATTACGAAGCCGTTTTCATGGACTGCGAGATGCCCGTGATGGACGGGTATGCGGCCGCGGCCGCCATCCGCCGGCTCGGCGACGGCTTCGGTCAGGTACCCATCGTCGCCCTGACCGCCAGCGTGATGAAGGCGGACGTGGAGCGGGCGCTGGCCGCCGGCATGACCTCTCACGTGGCCAAGCCCATCGACCCTGCGAAGCTCGAAGCCGCGATGGCCCGGCTGCCCGGTCCGCCCACGAGACAGTCGGCTCCCGCTGCGGTCGACACCGGCGCGTTTGCCGAACTGCTGGCCGCCCTCGGCCCGGACGAGATGGAGGCGGTGCTGGCCGCCTTTCTGACCGAGCTCGACGCCGATCAGAAGGCGATCGCCCGCGCTGTGGCCGAGGGCGACCTCGATGCCGCGCGCCGGACGGCGCACACCCTCAAGGGCGCGGCGGCGACCCTGGGCGCGGCGCAGCTCGCCGAAGTCGCCGCCGGCATCGAGAGAGCGGCACAGGACGGCCGGCTGCCGGACCGGTCGGACGAGACCGCCCTGAAATCGGCCGCGCAGGCGGCCGCCGCCGGCCTCGCCGTCGAGACGGAGAAGGTGTTTACCGCCTAGATGCCCCCGGGTAGTACGGGCGCAAAGTAGTAGCTCTTCGTTCGTACGCGAACGCAGCCGCGTGTCCACCCGATGACGCCGGTGAACGCTGGGAGGAGAAATTGATGCCCGTAACGAACCGCGTCCGTCTTGCCGCCGGCATCGCCGGCGCGGCACTGATCGCCACGGTGGCGCCGGCCGCCATCGCGCAGCAAGAACAGCCGCAGCCGTCGAAGATCACGGTCGCCTACAAGTCGTGGGAGAACAACCTCACGCCGTTCACCCTGACGATGGGTGGGATGCCGACCTCGCACGACCTCAACAACATGGTCTACGACACGCTGTTCTGGTCGCAGGTAAAGGAGGACCCCGAGCCCTGGCTGGCCGAGCGGGCCGACCCCTCGCCCGACCGCAAGAGCTGGACGGTGACGCTCCGGCCCGATGTCAAGTGGCACGACGGCATGCCGTTCACGGCCGAGGACGTGAAGTTCACCTTCGAGAAGATGAAGAACACCACCGGCGGCCGCTACAGCCACCACGTCTGGGAGTACCCGGTCTTCGAGTCAGCCGAGGTCATCGATCCCCTCACCGTCAAACTGAACTTCCGCGACGCCGCGCCCACGTTCAAGATCCTGCCCGGCGGTGACCTGCCGATGGTGCCCAAGCACATCTGGGAGCCGATCGGGAACCCGATCACCTCGACCAGCACGCCGTCGATCGGCACCGGTCCCTACAAGCTCGTCGAGTTCGTCAACGGCCAGCGGTACAGGCTCGAGGCCAACACCGAGTACTTCAAGGGCAAGCCCAAGGTGGATGAGATCGACGTCCCGATCGTCACGGACTCGGCCGCCGCCTTCGCCGCACTACAGACCGGCCAGGTCGACACTGTCGACCGCACCGTGCCGCCCGAGCTGTTCGACCAGCTGTCCAACCAGCCCGGCATCGAGGTGGTCCAGAGCACCCGTATGGAGTCGGTCCACCTCCACTTCAACAACCAGAAGGCCCCGCTGAGCGACCCCGTGCTCCGGAAGGGAATCACCCTCGCCATCGACAACCAGGCCCTGGTCGACATCGTGCTCCTGGGCCACGGGCGTCCGGGCCGCGACGGGTGGACCCACCCCGACTCGGCGTGGGCCGACCCTGACGGCAAGCATGAGTTCGACGTGGCCCGGGCCAACCGCCAGCTCGACGAGGCCGGCTACACCCGGGGCGAGGACGGTACCCGGCGCACGCCGGCTGGCCAGCCCCTCCAGTTCAACATCACCGTGGCCGCCAACGAGCCGACCCACCAGCGGGCCGCCCAGCTGATCTCCCAGCAGGTCGAGGCCGTCGGCGTGAACATGACCGTCGAGGCCATCGACCCGGCCACGCTGCGCCAGCGCCGGGGCACCCTGAACTACGACTCGTTCATCACCAACCTTGAGTCCCACGCCCACGCCGACCCCGACGCCCTGTCGTTCTTCTTCCACTCGCCGGTCCCCAACGCCCCGTCCGCCGGCTCCTTCGGGGGATATGCCAACCCCCAGTTCGACCAGCTGGTCGATTCGGCCCGGCGCCAGATCGACAACGACGAGCGCAAGCGGCTGCTTGTCGAGGCCCAACAGATCTTCGCCCGGGAGGCACCCACCCTCGTCCTGTTCTACCCGGACGGTAATTACGCCTTCCGCCCGTCGGCCTACAGCGGCTGGGTGGCCGACCCCGGCCACGGCATCTTCACCAAGCGCTCGTTCATCCCGGGCTACGAGGACGAACGGGCCGTTCCTGTGAGCGGGGGTGGTTCCGAGAGCGCTCCGCCGTGGGCTGCCATCGGTGTGGTGCTCGGACTGGCCGTCATCGGCGGTGGCCTCTTCATCGCCTCCCAGAGCCGCAAGCGGCAGTCGTACGAGGCCGAGGAAGCCTGACCTCCATGGGCATTGAGGCGGGCTCCGTCTCCTCTCCGGAGGAGACGGAGCCCGAGCGGCCCACAAAATTCGGCGTCCAGACCGACAATGCGTGGAGCGGGCTGCTCCCGGTCGGCCGCCAGCTCGTGCGGGCGCTGCCGCTGTCGCTGCTCGTCCTCGCCGTCGCCATCGGCCTCAACTTCGCCCTGCCGCGGCTGGCTCCCGGCGACCCGATCGACTTCCTGATCCCCGCTGAGCAGGCCAGCAAGATCACCCACGAACAGCGCATGGAGCTGGCCTCAGCGTACGGCCTCCACGGCTCGACAGGGGAGCAGTTCGTCCGTTACCTGGGCAACCTGGCCAAGGGCGACCTGGGCACGTCGACCAGGTACGGGGCGCCGGTCAGCGAGCTGCTGGCCGACCGCCTGCCGTGGACCCTGCTGCTCGTCGGCACGTCGGTCCTGCTGTCGACGCTCATCGGCGCCGCGCTGGGCTTCCGCTCGGCGTGGCGGCGGGGGAGCGGTTCGGACGTGCGCACCCTCACGGGCGTGATGGTGCTCGACTCTTTCCCGCCGTTCTTCGTCGCCCTGCTTCTCGTGCTGTTGTTCTCGGTGACGCTGAAGCTGCTCCCGGTCTTCGGCGCCCTGCCGGGAAGCGAGGCTCAGGGGCTCGACTTCGTCGCCGAGGTGGCCCGGCGAGCGATCCTACCCATCGCCGCGCTGACGCTGTCCGGCCTCGGCTCCGCCTTCCTCGTCGCCCGGTCCTCCGCGGTCACCGAGCTCGGCGAGGACTACGTCACCATGGCCGCAGCCAAAGGACTCGACGGCGCCGGCGTTCGCCGCCACGCCCGCCGCAACGCCCTCGTGCCGGTGTGGACGGTGGGGATGCTGAACGTGGGGGCGCTGTTCGGGGGCGCGGCGCCGGTGGAAACCGTGTTCGCCTATCCGGGCCTCGGACGGCTGATTTACGAGAGCGTGCTGTCCCGCGACTACCCGGTGCTCCAGGGCGCCTTCCTGCTCATCGCCGCCGGCGTGATCGCCGCCAACCTCGTCGCCGAGCTGGTCTACCCCTATCTTGATCCGCGGGTGCGCCGGCCGGCCGCGGTGGGGACGTGAGCCGGCGGCACCGCCCAGGGCAGGCCCTGGGCCGGCGACGCAGCCCAGGGCAGGCCCTGGGCCGGCGACGCAGCCCAGGGCAGGCCCTGGGCCGGCG
>CAYZMG010000101.1:2908-13869 GCA_964479465.1 uncultured Acidimicrobiales bacterium | reverse complement strand
CCTGCTCGAAGTCCACTCGCCAATGCAGCGTTTTGTTGCCGCCCGGGCACGCAGCAGCTGGCGCCGCGCTCGCCGTCGGGCACTTCTTCATCGCCGCAGCTGGCGTTGAACCTTCGCGCGCAGCGGAACGCACTGCAGTCGAACGCCAGAAAGCTGGTTGTTCTCAGATTTTCGGGCCGAGAAAACCCACCTCGATGCCCCTCTCTCGACAGGCCGCCGTTGCCTTTGAGCTGAGCACGAGCAGCGTGATGGCGTTCACGCATGGCAGGAACATGGCGACGGCCCAGAGGATCGGCACCGATGACGTCGAACGCATTCGCCGGACGACACCTGGGACACAGGTTCTCCTGATCGTTCTTCGAACAATCGCCGCACGTGAACGCCACATCGACCGCAAATCGTCGAAGCAGGAGCGGCGGTGTGAAGAGCGCAACGAGAATCGGCCGGTGCCAACGCAGCATTTGGCATCGTGTCTGCGTACTCAAGACCTGTGCCGAGGTGAGAACCCTCGCCTCGAGTCGCGCTGACACACGGCCCCGCTCAGGCCTTTCCGAGTGACGCCGACACCGCGTCGAGCACCGTCTCACCGAGCCCGAGCACGAGCCCGCGTTTCCCCTCGCGCAGCGCGACCGCTTGGGCACCCACGCCGACGGGCGGCTGTCCTCGTGGCCAGTACACGAAGAGCGTTCCCTGCCCCTCACGCGCGGTGAGTTGCACCTCGGTGACCGTGGACGGGCCGCGGTTGGTGCGGACGACGACCTGCCTGACGCTGGTGACGCGGTAGCCCTCGGCGGGCACCTCGGTGAGCACGCGCCGCGAGCGGCGGAAGATGCTCCGGGCGAACAGCGCGAGCGGCACGCCAACGACGAGGCCGGCCCCGATGAAGTTCGTCACCTTGTCGACGAGCGTGGGGCCGGTGAGCGCGAGGACACCCGCACTCGACAACCCGATGCCGGCGAAGACCCACGACACGACGTGCAGCCCGTTCACGTAGCGGCGAATCGGCTGCGGCGCGTCGTCGAGGGAGCGTGGCGGATGGCGCCGCGCCCAGGCGTGCACCTCGGCCGAGCTCGGAGAGACCGCTTCGACGTTCATGCGCGACCAGCCGGACGCGCGCCCTCAGCCTGGCGCTTCATTCGACCTTCATACCGCGTCACGTGGCGCTGACGCCCGGCCCGGCCCGGGAAGGCGGCAGAACTTCGCCTCGCCGAGGCCGTCGAACTCCAGCAGGCGACGATGCCGGACTCCACGCAGCAGCTGATCAAGGGTCGAGCGACGCGCAGTGCGGCGCCGAGAACCCACCGCTCAGCGTTCCACCGTCGAACGTCGCGGTGAGCTGAAACGAGACGAGCGTTCCCGGTTGGGCCCATCGAGCGGTCGCGCGCGCGTCGAGGGCCCGCTCGAGCGGAGCGCTCGTCACCGCTCCGCTGAAGTCGAGCAACGACACCCGCAAGCCGTCTGCATACGAGATGACGCCGCCATCGGTCAGCGGCCGAAGGCCCGAGATGACGAGCGTGCGCAGCGGCGTCGGTGACGTCATCGTCGGACACGCCGGGTCTCCACCCGAGTGCGCTTCGACGTGCAGGCGGCCGTCGAGCGCGACGCCATGCTGCGCGCGCTCGAACGACGCCGTGCGAGTTCCAAAACGCGCGACCAGGTCGGTCGTCGCGCACGGCCCGGTACGGCGAGATCACCGAGGCGACCGCCACCACGCCGTTGCGGGACAGCAGGTGGGCGACGAAGCCGATCCGCCGCACGTTCTCCTCCCGGTCTTCGCGGGAAAAGCCCAGCCCCCGGGTGAGGTGGGTGCGCACGACATCGCCGTCGAGCACCTCGACCCGGTGACCGGCGGCAAGCAGACGCTTCTCGAGGGCGTGGGCGAGGGTGGTCTTGCCGGCCGACGGCAGCCCGGTGAGCCAGACGGTCAGCCCCTGGGAGAGATCGGCCACCCGCCTACCGTAGCAATTCCTGACCTAGATGATCTGGTTTTCCGGGATTCGAGAGGCTATTCTGCACAAATGCGATTGAAAAGCTCGGGTTTCGGGGTGATCCTCCTGGCCGCGTCAGCCCTGCTGACCGCGGCCTGTGGCGGCTCGTCGCCCGGCGCCGGCTCCTCGTCAACGACCGCGGGGGCGACCACCAAAGTACGCCTCGGCTACTTCTCCAACCTCACCCACGCCACCGCCCTGGTCGGGGTGGAGAGCGGCATCTTCAAGAGCGCCCTCGGCTCCGACACCCTGGTGCTCAAGACCTTCAACGCCGGCCCCGCCGCCGTCGAGGCGCTCTTCTCGGGGGCCCTCGACGCCACCTACATCGGCCCCAACCCGGCAATCAACGCCCACCTTCAGTCCGGGGGCGACGCCATCCGCATCGTCTCCGGCGCCACGTCGGGCGGGGCGTCCCTGGTGGTCAGGCCCGGGATCAACAGCCCGGCCGACCTCAAGGGAAAGAAGCTGGCCACGCCGCAGCGGGGCGGCACCCAGGACGTCGCCCTGCGCCACTGGCTCAAGGCCAACAACCTCAAGGCCGACCTGGAGGGCGGCGGCGACGTGTCGATCACCCCCCAGGAGAACGCCCAGACCCTGGAGACCTTCCGGGCCGGCCAGATCGACGGCGGCTGGGTACCCGAGCCCTGGGCCACCCGCCTGGTCCTCGAGGGCGGCGGCAAGGTGCTCGTCGACGAGCGCAGCCTGTGGCCCGACGGGAAGTTCGTCACCACCCACCTCGTCGTTCGCACGAAGTTCCTCAAGGAGCACCCCGACAGCGTCCGCCGGCTGGTCGAGGGACAGGTGCAGGCCAACGAGCTGGTCAACGCCAACCCCGCCGAGGCCCGGCGTCTCGCCAACCAGGCCATCACCACCATCACTGGCAGGGGGATCCCGGCCGCCGTCCTCGAGGCGTCGTGGAAGAACCTGGAGTTCACCAACGACCCCATCGCCTCGTCGTTGACCGTCGCAGCCAACCATGCCCGCGATGTCGGGCTACTCGGGCGGGTCGACCTCAAGGGAATCTACGACCTGACCGTTCTCAACCAGGTGCTGGCCGCGGCCAACCGGCCGGAGGTCAAGGGATGACGCTCACCGACGCCGCGGTCTCCGGCGCCACGGCCTCCACGACCACTGCCATCTCCCTGCGGGGGGTGTCCAAGGCCTTCGGGCACGGCGCCAGCGCGGTGGTCGCCCTGGACAACATCACCCTGGAGGTGGCCCGAGGCGAGTTCGTCTGCCTGGTCGGCGCCTCCGGGTGTGGCAAGTCGACCAGCCTGAACATCGTCGCCGGCCTCGACCGCCCCACCATCGGCGACGTCACCGTCCACGGCCGCACCGCCCTGATGTTCCAGGAGGCCGCCCTCTTTCCCTGGCTGAACGTGCGCGACAACGTCGCCCTGCCCATGCGCCTCGCCGGCCGAGGCAGGGCCGAGCGCCGGCGGCGGGCCGACGAGCTCCTGGAGTCGGTGCACCTGGGCGGCCAGGGCGGCCGGCGCCCGCACGAGTTGTCGGGCGGCATGCGCCAGCGGGCCGCCCTGGCCCGGGCCCTGGCCCAGGACGTCGAGATCCTGCTCATGGACGAGCCCTTCGGCGCCCTCGACGCCATGACCCGTGACCTGCTGCACGACGAGCTGGAACAGGTGTGGTCGGCGACCGGGCTCACCATCGTGTTCGTGACCCACAACGTGCGGGAAGCGGCCCGGCTGTCCGACCGCATCGTGCTGCTGACCAGCCTGCCCGGCAGGGTGGCCGACGAGTTCCCCGTCACCATCGACCGGCCCCGCCGGATCGACTCGCCCGAGGTCATGGGCCTGGCCGCCTCGGTCACCGACCGCCTGCGGGCCGAGGTTCGCCGCCACAGCGACGACCCGCATGGCGACTGAGGTCCGCGCCGACGCCAAGCTGGCGGAGGAGATCGCCGGCCTCGACGCCCTGGAGGCCCACCTCGAGAGGCACCCCGGCCGGGCCCGCCAGATCTGGACGATGGTGTGGCCCAAGCTGGCCGCCATCGCCATTGCCCTGCTGGCCTGGCAGGCGGTGGTTTGGTCCGGCTGGAAGGAGGACTACGTCCTCCCCGGCCCCGACCAGGTGCTGCCGGCGCTGTTCGACATGTTGGGCACGGCCAAGTTCTGGACGGCCGTGAGCATCACCATGCGCCGGGCGGTCTCCGGCTACGCCCTGGCTCTGGTCATCGGGTCGGTGCTGGGCATTGCCGTGGCCCGAAGCCGGCTTCTTCGCAGCGCGGCGGGGTCGCTCATCACCGGCCTCCAGACCATGCCGTCCATCGCCTGGTTCCCCCTGGCCATCCTGCTCTTCGGCCTCACCGAGCGGGCCATCATGTTCGTGGTCGTCCTGGGCGCGGCACCGTCGATCGCCAACGGGCTCATCGCCGGCGTCGACCACGTGCCCCCCCTCATGGTGCGGGCCGGGCGGATGATCGGGGCGAAGGGCGTCAACCTCTACCGCCACGTCGTCCTCCCGGCGGCATTGCCGACCTACGTCGCCGGCCTCAAGCAGGGCTGGGCCTTCGCCTGGCGCAGCCTCATGGCCGGCGAGCTGCTGGTGATCGTGGCCAACCGCCCGTCGATCGGCGACCAGCTCCAGTTCGCCCGCGAGTTCTCCCGGGCCGATCAGATGCTGGCCCTGATGGTCGTGATCCTGGTGATCGGAATCGTCGTCGACACCGTCTTCGGCCGGGCCGACGTGACCATCCGCCGCCGGCGTGGGCTCATCGACAATGCCCACTGACAATGCCCACTGACAATGCTCACTGAGAGGCGGCCAGGCTGGAAGACTGCGCCTCGTGCGCGTCTCGGCCAAGGTCGACTATGCCGTGCGCGCCCTGGTCGAGTTGGCCGCCGCCGGCGGTTCGGGGCCCGTTAAAGGAGAGGTCATCGCCGCAGCCCAGGACATCCCTTTGCGGTTCACGGAGAACATCTTGAGCGAGTTGCGACGGGCCGGCGTGGTCGCCAGCCAACGGGGCGCCGAAGGCGGGTACTGGCTCAAGGTGCCGGCGGAGTCGATCACCATCGCCGATGTGATCCGCCACGTGGAGGGCCCGCTGGCCGACGTGCGGGGCGAGGCCGCCGAGGACGTCGCCTACGCCGGCGCCGCCGCCGCCCTCCAGGACGTGTGGATCGCCACCCGGGCCACGCTCCGTTCCGTGTTGGAGGCGACCACCATCGCCGACGTCGCCGGCGGGCACCTGCCCGAGCCCGTGCGCCGGCTGGCGGCCGACCCCGACGCCTGGGGCCGGCGGTGAGGGTCGGCATCACCGCCGACCGGCGGTGGGAGGAGCAGGCCCGCCTCTTCGCCGACCGGGGAATCGAGACCGTCCACGGGCCGACCATGAGGACGGTCGACCTCTCCGACGACGAGGCGCTGCGGGCCGTCACCTCGGCGCTGGCGGAGCAGCCGCCCGATTACCTCATCGTCACCACCGGCATGGGCATGCGGCGCTGGCTGGAGGCCGCCGGCCGCTGGGGGCTCGACACTGCCCTGCTCGCCGGCCTGGCCGCCGGCACCCGGGTCGTCGCCCGGGGTGCCAAGGCCAACTCGGCGGCGAGGGGGGCCAACCTCGACGTGTGGTGGCGGGCGCCGGCGGAGACCATGCAGGAGATCGTCGACCACCTGGCCGGCTTCGACGACGTGGCCCGGTCCCGGGTCGCCGTCCAGCTGTTCGAGCCCGACGGCCACCCGTCGACGGCGATCCTGCGGGCGATGGCCGGCGAGCTGGTCGAGGTGCCCGTGTACCAGTGGGCCCTCCCCGGCGACGCCGGCCCCGCCTCCCAACTGGTCGACGCCGCCATCGCCGGCGACCTCGACGCCGTCACCTTCACCGCCCAACCCGCGGTCCACAACCTGTTCCGCATCGCCGGCGACCGGCGCGAAGCGCTGCGGGCGGCTTTCAACACCGGCGGGGTGCTCGCCTCCTGCGTGGGGCCGGTGTGCGCGTCGGCCGCCACCGAGGAGGGAGTCGAGGCGCCGATCTGGCCCGACCCGCCCCGGCTGACGGCAATGGTCCGTCAAGTAACCGCCCGCCTGGCCGATAGTTGACATTGTTGATCGGAACGGTCAGGTATTTGGTAGCCTGGCGCTTCGAGGAGGGCAATCATGTCTCAGACGATCGACGTCGAGGTCGGCCCGGGCGCCATCAGCCCCGCCGCACTCGCCGACATCCAGAAGTTCGAGCGCCTGCTCGCCCTCTACCTGAAGGGTGAGATGGACGAGGACGCCTTTCGCGTCTTCCGGCTCAACAACGGCATCTACGGCCAGCGCCAGGGCGGCACCAACCAGATGGTGCGGGTCAAGATCCCCTACGGGTCCCTCCAGCCCGATCAGTTGGACATGCTGGCCCACCTGTCCGAGACGTACTCGCGGGGCTGGGGCCACATCACTACCCGCCAGAACGTCCAGATGCACTTCGTCCAGTTGGAGCAGATCCCCGCCGTCATGCGCGAGCTGGCCAGCGTGGGCCTCACCACCCGGGAGGCCTGCGGCGACACCGTCCGCAACGTGATGGGCTGCCACCTGGCCGGCGCCTGCCCGTTCGAGGTGCTCGACATCAGCCCCTGGGCCCAGGCCACCTTCGAGCACCTGCTGCGCAACCCCTACGCCCAGCGCCTGCCCCGCAAGTTCAAGATCAACTTCTCGGGCTGCGTCACCGACTGCGGCCAGGCCATGTTCAACGATGTGGGCGTGGTGGCCGTCAACCGGGCCAAGGACGACGGCAGCGTCGAGCCCGGCTTCCGGGTGTTCTTCGCCGGCGGCCTGGGCGCCAACCCGCATGCGGCCCAGGCCCTCGAGGAGTTCACCTCTCGCGAGGATCTGCTGCCCACCATCGAGGCCATCCTCCGCACCTTCGACCACTACGGCAACCGCGACAACAAGCTGCGGGCCCGCATGAAGTGGCTGGTCGACACCCTGGGCGCGGATGAGGTCCGCCGGCGCATCCTCAAGGAGCGCCGCTTCCTGCCGGCCTCGGCCACCTGGCCCGGCGGCGTGCCCCACGTGGTCCAGGCCGAGGGCGACGACCCCGCCGGCGTGTCAGCCACCATCAGCCCCACCCCCATGGGTTGGGGTACCAACGTCGTGCTCAAGAAGACCGACCCCTACGGCCGCTGGGACGACGCCAACGTCGTCCGCGGCAACGCCAAGGGGACCGTCTCCGCCTACGCCTACTGCCGGCTGGGCGACGTCACCGCCGAGCAGTTCCGGGCCGTGGCCGCCATCCAGCGCGACCTCGGGCTGGAGGTGCGGGTCACGAACCGCCAGAACTTCGTGTTCCGGGGCCTGACCGAGGAGCAGCTGCCCGACCTCTACGCCCGGCTGGCGTTCTTCGGCATGGCCGAGCCGGGGGCCGAGCTGGCCCGCGACGTCGTCGCCTGCCCGGGCGCCGACACCTGCAACCTGGCCGTCACCCAGTCCCGGGGCCTGGCCAGTGAGATCGGGCGGGCGCTGGAGGAGGCCGGCCTGGCCGATGTCGGCGGCGTGCGGGTCAACATCTCCGGCTGCACCAACTCCTGCGGCCAGCACCACATCTCCGACATCGGCTTCATGGGCGTCGAGCGCCGGGCCCACGGCCAGGCCGCCCCCGGCTACCAGATGCTGCTCGGTGGTTATGTGGGGCATACCCAGATCGAGTTCGGCCACAAGGCCTTGCGCCTGCCGGCCAAGACCGCCGGCGAGGCCACCGTGCGGGTCGTCGGCCGGTTCGTCGGCGAGCGGTCGGCCGGCGAGAGCTTCACCGCCTGGCTGGAGCGGGTGGGCGGCGCCTCCGAGGTCGCCCGCGGCCTCGCTGATCTCGATTCCTTCCCCACGCCGGCGGAGAACCCCGACTTCTACGTCGACTTCGGCGAGACCGGCCCCTACATCGCCGAGGTGGGCGCCGGAGAGTGCGCCGCGGGCTGAGTCGTCAGGTCTCGACTTCGGCGGTGTCGGTCACCGGCGAGGCGTGATGGGCCACCAGCTTCCAGTCGCCGTCCTTGTCCCGCACGAACAGGTTCAGGGCGGAGACGGTGGTGGCGCTGTCGGTCTGGAGGATGTTCTCGTCGACGGTGACCCAGCCGACGTCGCCGGCCACCTCCGCCTTCTCCTTGGTCAGGATGAACTGGAGCTGCTGGGAGTTCTGAAAGAGAGCGAAGAACGAGGCCGCCACCTGCCCCCAGCCCCGAAGGCTCGCCCATCCCGGGTGGGTGCAGACGATGCGGTCGGTGTGCTCCCAGAGCAGGGACATGGCATCGAGGTCTCGGCCCTCGAACGCAGCGTAGAACGCCTTGTTGGCCGCAGTCACGGAGTCGAGATCGGTCGTCACCGCCTGCGACGGTAGCCTCCGGCGGTGCTTCGCCTCCCCTCCACCGACGGCGTGAAGCTGGCCGTGCACGACCTGGGGGGCGACGGACCTCCGCTGCTCATGGCTCACGCCACCGGCTTCTGCGGGCCGGTGCTGGCTCCCCTGGCCGCCCTGCTGACCGAACGGTTCCACTGCTGGACCTTCGACGGGCGGGGCCACGGCGACACCGAGTGGCCCGCCGGCCTCGACTGGAAGTGGTCGGGGTTCGCCGACGACGTGCTTGCGGTCGTCGATGGGCTCGGCCTGCAGCGGCCCTACGGGTTCGGGCACTCCTGCGGGGGGGCGGCCATGCTGGACGCCGAGGCCCGCCGGCCCGGGACGTTCACCGCCATCTGGGGCTACGAGCCCATCGTCTGGCCCGAGCTCTCCGACGAGCTGGCCGCCTCCCGCCGGCCCCTCATCTCCGGAGCGCTCAAGCGCCGTGACCAGTTCGCCTCTCGCCAGGAGGCCTACGACAACTTCGCGTCCAAGCCCCCGTTGGAGTCCTTCGATGCGCCGGCGCTGCGGGCCTACGTCGATTGCGGGTTCAAGCCCGACAACGAAGGCGTTCGGCTCAGGTGCCCGCCGTTCGTCGAGGCGTCGATCTACCGCCAGGGTCTGATGCATGACGGGTTCACCCGGCTGCCGGGGGTGCGCTGCCCCGTGACCATCGGGTGGGGCGAGCGCAGCGTCGCCATGGAGCGGGGCGTGCCCGAGGCCCAGGTGGCGGCGCTGCCCGACGCAACACTCGTCACCTTCGCCGACCTCGGCCATTTCGGACCCATGGAGGGGCCACGGGCCATCGCCGGCGCCATCTAGTCGCATCAGGTATCCGCGGCCCTGTCGCACCCCGCCGGTAGCTTTTGAGCGATGGTGCTTCCCCTACCGACGTCGCTGTCGCCGTCCAAGGTGTCGTCGTTCAAGGACTGCGCCCTGGCCTTCCGCTTCTCCAACATCGACCGGTTGCCCGAGCCCCCGTCGCCGGCAGCCACCAAGGGCTCACTGGTCCACCGGGCCCTGGAGTTGCTCTTCTGCGAGCCGGCGCCGGAGCGGACGCTGCCGGCCGCGCTCGACTGCCTGGACCGGGCTCGGGACGAGTTCGCCACCGACCACGAGTTCGTGAGCCTCGGGCTGGACGTCGAGGCCGCGGCCCAGTTCGCCGCTGAGGCGGAGGTTCTTGTCCGGCGCTACTTCGCCCTCGAAGATCCTCGCACCGTCCATCCGATCGGCCTCGAGCTGCTGCTGGAAGCCGAGGTGGGCTCGCTGAAGCTCCGGGGCATCATCGACCGCCTCGACCTCGACGCCGACGGCGGTCTGGTGGTGACCGATTACAAATCCGGCCGCGTCCCCAGCATCATCCACGAGCAGAGCCGCCTCGGGGGGGTCCACTTCTACGCCTTCCTGTGCGAGAAAGTCCTGGGCCGGCGCCCGGCCCGAATACAGCTCCTCTACCTGTCCCAACCCGTCGCCATCGTGTGCGAGCCCTCGGCCCAGTCGATCCGGGGCCTCGAGCAGCGCACGGCCGCCATCTGGAAGGCCGTCGAGCGGGCGTGCGCCAACGAGGACTTCCGGCCCCGGCCGTCGGCTCTGTGCAACTGGTGCGCATTCCAGGAGTACTGCCCGAGCTTCGGCGGTGACCCGGCCCGCGTTCGAGAGCTGGTCGGCGCCTGAAGTAGCGTTCCGCCATCGTGAAGGGCCGCCTCATCACTGCCCGCAGGGGGGTGGCCAGCTTCGATCTGGCGGTGGACCGGGCGTTCGACCATCTGAGGGGGAGGAAGGCCGCCGACCGGGTGTTCTACGGCGCGTCCGAGCTGGGCGACTTCGGGCTCGTCTGGGTCCTGCTCGGAACGGTGAAGGGCCTGCGCAAAGGTGACGTCCTGGCCACCGCCCTGAAGATGACCCCGGCCATGGGCGCCGAGTCCGTCCTGGTCAACGGGGTCATCAAGTCGTTCTTCCGCCGCACCCGTCCGCCGTGGGAGGTCGACCGGCCACTGCGGGTACGCCGGCCGCTCACCAGCAGCTTCCCCAGCGGGCACGCCACATCGGCGGTCAGCGCAGCGATGATGCTTTCAGAAGACGACGAGTGGTGGCCGCTCTACGTCGGCCTGGCCGCGGTGGTTGCGACCAGCCGGATTTACGTCAAGATTCATCATGCCTCTGACGTGGCCGCCGGGCTCGCCCTCGGCGTCGTCCTGGGCATGATCGGACGCCGGCTGCTTCCATCTGAGCTGGCCTCCACGGGCCAGCTTCCGGCGACCCCCGATTAGTTCGGGCTGGGAACCACCTCGGGCATCTCCACGAGGTCGATGCCGGCCGAGGCGAGGATCGAGCGCATGTCGAGAAGCAGGTTGGACACCTCGCTGGTGGAGACCAGTTCGCGGGTGTGCATGACACCGAGACTCTTGTCGATCATCTCGAGCGCCTGGTTGATTGCCTCGATCTCAAGTGTTTCGCTCATCTCTCCACTTCCAACGCTGGGCAGCGGTGCCTGTTCCCGTTACGTCGACCTTTTTGGGCGGCTCCTTGAGCTACTACCCACGATCACCCTACTCAATGCGTGCGTCAGATAGGTCGCGGTTTGGTGAACTGGGTGTTTCCCGGCCCGGGAAGACGCCGGCGCCGGCCGGCGTTGCTGCAGACGG
>CAYZMG010000101.1:0-2898 GCA_964479465.1 uncultured Acidimicrobiales bacterium | reverse complement strand
GGTTTGGTGAACTTCACGTTTCTCCCGCCTGGGAAGAGGCCGGCGCCGGCCGGCGTTCAAGTAGGCGATGGACGCCGGGCCGGCTGTCTCACCCCCCTGGGATCATGGTTCCATGAACAAGAACGACCAGCTGGCGCTCCTCCCCCGAGACGATGCCGCCTCGTGGGAGCTCGACGAGCACACCCGCCAGATCGGCAAGCAGGGACTCGCCGCCGCCCGGCAGGCCCTCCAGCAGGCCGCCGCCCGCCGCGCCGCCTGACCCGCGGTCTCGTGCGCCGGCAGATGGGGGCGGTCCTCGTCCTTCTCGTCGTGGCCACCGGCTGCGCCGCCTCCCCTGCGCCGACGCCGGCGCCCGCTCCGGCCACCGGCGTACTCCCTGCCGGCGTGGATGTCGTGGTCCGCAAGGTGGTCGACGGGGACACGCTGGAGGTGTCCGGCGGCGAGCGGGTTCGGCTCATCGGTATCGACACCCCGGAGTCCGTCGCCCCTGACCGGCCGGTGGGGTGCTTCGGCAAGGAGGCCAGTCGCTTCACCGCCAGCCTCGTGCCCCCGGGCACCCAGGTCCGCCTCGTGGGCGATGTCGAGCAGCGTGACCGCTACGGCCGGCTCCTGGCCTATGTCTACCGCCGGGCCGACGGGCTGTTCGTGAACGCCGAGCTGCTGCGCCAGGGCTACGCCCAGCTCCTCACCATCCCGCCGAACATCGCCCACACCGACGAGTTCTCCGCCATCGCCCGCCAGGCCCGGGAGAACACCCAGGGCCTCTGGGCGGCCTGCACGCTGCTTCCCGACGGTCGGGTGGCGCCGGCGTCATCCGGACAGTGATCGGGCGCCGGATACCTTGTGGGTACACACGCGCGTACCGCGCACAACAAGGAGGAGTTCGTGGCTTACCGCTTCGCTTGAAGGGATGAAAACCACGCCTGCCGTTGGCAGGGCTCAGGAGCTACCGAGGACGAGCTGATGGCCAAGGTCGCCGACCACGTGAAGAAGAAGCACAACGTGCAGGTCACTACGGGCACCATCGCCGCCTATGTGAAGGGCAAGGTCCGCCAGGGCTGATCCTCACCGGGCCGGAGCCGGCGGCACATCCCCGCCGGCTCCGTCCCAACTACCGTTCAGGCGTGACCTCGCTCGTCGAACGGCTCGGACACCCGCCGGGGTCCCGGTTGCTCATCGTGAACTGCGACGACCTCGGGTCCTGTCATGCGGCCAACGTCGGGGTCTACGAGGCCCTTCGTGACGGCACCGGCACCAGCGCCAGCCTCATGGTGCCCTGCCCGTGGGCGCGAGACGCCGCCGCCCGCTACCGCGGCGAGGACGTCGGCGTACACCTCACGCTCAACGCCGAGCACGACCTCTACCGCTGGGGCCCAATCACCCACGCCCCCTCCCTGCTCGACGGCGACGGCGGCTTTCCCCGCACCACCGCCGACCTCTGGGACCACGCCGACCTCGACGAGGTGCGTCGGGAATGCCGGGCCCAGGTCGAGCGGGCCATCTACTGGGGCTTCGACGTGAGCCACCTCGACTCCCACATGGCCGCCCTCGAGCTGCGGCCGGAGTTCTTCGATGTCTACCTGGAGCTGGCCGTCGACTTCCGCCTGCCCATGCGGCTGGGCGCCGCCACCACCGAGCGCGCCGTCGGATTCCCCTTCCGCCGGCTGGCTGCCGAGGAGGGCATCCTGTTCCCGGACCACTTCGTCTACCTACCCAGGGTCGGCAGCCGCCGGGCCATCGAACGGGCCCTGATGGAGCTACCTGAGGGCGTCACCGAGCTGCTGATCCGCCCGGCCATCGACACCGGTGAGCTCCGGGCCCTGGCCCCGGACTGGGCCGGCCGGGTCGACGACTACCACCTGGTCACCGGCCACACCACCCTGGGGTCGCTGGCCCGCCGGGCCGGCGCCGACTTCATCGGCTACCGCGAGATCCGCGACCTCCAGCGCACCGGCTGACCCTCGACCCCGAACTGGCTGCACTGACGTGCGTATTCGGCCGTCACTGCAGCCAGAACGGGTCAGGCGGTCTGGACCTTGCCCACGACGACGGGGTCGGCCCGGCTGGCCACCACGCCGCCGGCGACCTCCTCGGTGATGGCGAGGGCCGATACCGCGCCGTTCATTTTGAACGGGACGATCTTGGGCTCGTTGCCGAGGACGCCGACGGAGATCTTGGCCGTCCCTACGACCGCCCACAGCTGGTAGGTCCGGTTGCTGGCCAGCGCCGGCAGCTTGGGGTTGACCAGATAGCCCGTGCCGTCGCGCAGGACGACGGCCTGGACGAAGCGAGAACCGTCGGTCGAGACCAGATCGACCTTCTGGGCGCTCGGGTCGGCCAGGGCGGCGTTGGCCGACCGCTCCAGCTCGCCATAGGCGTCGACGGCGTACTGGCCGGTGCGCCCGCGGTCCTCCCCGAGCTGGACGCCCAGGAACCCGACCATGGCCACAGCGGCGGCGGCCACCATGGCGGCGATGCCGATGCCGAGGGTGCGCCGGCGAGTGCCGGCGCCGCGGGCGTTCGTGATCGGGGTGGGCGGCGGAGCCGGCTTCATGGCGATGACCGGCGCCAGGTCGAGCGGCGGCGGCGACTCCTCGAGCGACCTGGCGATCTTGTCCCAGAGGCCCGGGGGCGGCTTGCCCCAGCCCGGCGTCAGTAGTCCGGCCACCTCACGGTGCTCGGCCACCTCGGCCAGGCACGCCCGACAGCCCTGAACGTGGCGGTCGACCGACTGCAGCTCCGCCGGCTCCAGAGCGTCGAGCGCGTACGCGCCCAAGAGGTCGACGACCTCTTCGTGGCTCAGCTCTCTGCCCATGACACTCCCAGTCCTGCCTCAGCGAGGTCCTTCCGCAGCCGGCGCAGCCCCGAGCGGATACGACTTTTGATCGTCCCCTCCGG
>CAYZMG010000100.1:0-14067 GCA_964479465.1 uncultured Acidimicrobiales bacterium | reverse complement strand
CGCAGACGTCATCCGGTTCCGCCGGCCGCACGATCATCGACGCAGCCTCACACGGTGCCGAGCGGACCCGCTAACGGGTTTCCGCAACCTGCGAGCTTCCCAGCGTGGCCCGCCAGATGACGCTTTCGATCACCGCAACCGATTCGTATAATGCCGACCGCCGGGAAGCACCAAGGTGCCCCAGAATGTTCGGCGATCGGCTCCGGGCGGGTAGCCCGAAACGCCGGCCGGAGGGCAGCCCGGGTCGGACGTAGGGCCTTCCTGCCGACCGCTCCCGGATCGCGACCTGAACCGTTCACGCCCTGAATGTCAACGGACTGGGTCAGTCGGCTCCGATGACGCAGAACTCGTTGCCGGCCGGATCCTGGAGTACGCGAGTCGTCCACTCCCCGGCCTCGGTCCGCGAGACCAGCGATGCTCCGGCCGCCACCATCTCTTCGACATAGGGCCGGGCGCGATCCACGAACAGATCGAGGTGAAGTCGGACCTTGGTCTCCTTGGGTTCGGGAACGGTTTGGAAGGTCAGGAACGGAGGTCCGTCCGGCCCGTCGACGCCTCGTTCGATCGTCACGAAGGGGCTTCCGGGTGCGGCGGAGCGTCGCGTGTACCCGAGGAAGCGCTCCCAGAACGCGGCCAGCTCGTCAGCGTCAGCGCAGTCCAGCGTGATACCCACCTGGCGTGGAGTCATACGGCGTCCTCCGGTCTCGACGCAGGCTAGAGGGAGTTCGCCGGCACCGCACGAGGATTTAGACCCTTTCCGATCGCCGGCGATGGTCAGGATGGGCAGGCGCAGGATTGCCGCTGGCTCGCGACGGCACGACAGGCCAACCGCTGAGAACGGTCCGTTGTACGCCACGCGACGTAGAGGCGCGGCGCTACTGCACGGTGCCGCCCTTGACGCACTAACCAACTCCTTCGGCGCGACGGAGGCCGCACGCGTCATCCATCTGCCGAATCCGCGCTGGCCGCAGCGGGACGGTGGCGCCCCTCATCGCCCGCTTCTGGTGCGACGGGATCGGGAAGGACAGCCCGTCCTCGATGGGGAAACGTCTCTTCCAGCGTTGCCACGATTCTCTCGTTTTCTCACGCCCTGACTCCCAGACGGCGCGCCTCATTCGGATTGGAACGCCGGCGAGCACGGCGAGGTTCAGGGCGTCGCTGGGCCGGGCGTCGACGTCTCTTGGCTCGCCGCCACCCTCGTAGACAGCGACTGCGTAGTAGGTCCTCTCCACCACCTGCTCAATGCGTACCTCCGAGAGCTTGGCGCCCACCGCTTCGAGCGACCTGAGCAAGAAGTGGTATACGAGGGGGCGGGGCAGATGGATGCCCTCCAGAGCGAAGGTCAAGGCCCATGCCTCCGGCCGACCAATGAAGATCGGCAGGCGATGTCCCCCCTCGGCATCCTCCAAGAGCACCATGTGGTTGGCGTGGTCGTCCCGGCTCTTGCGGACGTCCACGACGCGCATCTCGATGAGGTCGTTGGCGTCGACATGAAATGTTCCTCCCAGAACGATCGAAGCTGCGGCCGCAGTTCAGCCCTTGCCTTGTGAAGACGGCCCTTGGTGGCCACGACTGTGATCCCGAGCTGCGATGCCGTTTCGCTATAGGTAAGGCCGGACAGGTAGAAGGCGACGATGGCGCCACGTTGCCCGGCAGGTAGCGATGAGACGGCAGCCCTTACCTCCCGAGCGACGTCGGCGGCCTCCGCCATCTCCTCGGGCCCAGACCCTTCGTCCGGTGGCTCTGAACCCGCCCTGCCCCCATACGCGGCCTCCCATGACCATCTCTCTCGGTCGGTTCTTGTCAGCCCGCGGCGACAGACATTCAGTCCGATCCCCGCCAGCCAAGGACCAAACCGCGCCGGCTCCTTGAGGGCATCGAGTCCGAGGAAGGCGTGGAGGGAGGCCTCTTGCACCGCGTCCTCCACCAGGGAGTCCCCGCGCAGCGCGCGTCGACACAGGCCTTCAAGCAGGGGCCGGTGGCGCGTCAGGAGCAAGGAGAACGCAGCAGTGTCACCACGGCGAGCAAGTGCCACGAGCCTTGCGTCGTCGGTCGCTGCGTCCATCCCTGTCGAGAGCATCCAACCAGTAGTACCGCCAGGGGCCACTTGGGTTACTAGGTCCTCAGAGCCGTCTGGACCATCCGTTCCCGGACGGCCCAGAGGATGTCGTCGGGATGCACGCCTGCCAGTGCGAGCAGCAGCACGGCCACGAGCCCAGTGCGGTCGCGCCCGCGCCCGCAGTGGACGACGACGCCACCGGGCCCGGCTCGCGCCACCTCCCTGACCGCGGCGACGGTGCGCTCGGGCCACCGCTCGAGTGCGGCGCCGTAGTAGTGGGGCGTGCTGAAGGGCCGCCACAGCTCGATGAACTCCCCGTCGGTGTCGTCCTCGATCGGCACGTGGACAACGGAGAGACCGCATGTGTAGGGCTCGGCCTCCCGCTCCACGTCGTTGCGGAGATCGATGATCGTGCGAACGCCGTACTCCTCGAGCGCTCCCCAACCATCGCGAGTGAGTCGATCCAGGCTGTCAGCGCGACTCACCGCACGCCGGCGGGTCATATGACCGTCCAGGGTCGGCAGTCCGCCGAGATCGCGGACGTTCGAACAGTCGTGCCACTCGAGGTGCCGCTCCACTGTCACGACGGTAGTGGCGGACGTTGGGCAGCCCGGGACCGCCACCGGGGTGGCTCGAAGTCCCTCCGAATGCCTCCTAAGGACGGCTGCCTCGGCTTCCCTGCCCTGCCCGCAGTCGCCGGCGGTGGAACCAAACGTTGTTGAGGCTGAAGGGCCGCGATGCATCATCTCCCTGCCCACTGCCCGGTTGATCCTCCATGGATCGCCTCGTACACGTCATCGCGCAGACCGTTCGCCTCGGCGTCGGTGAGAGTCCGGTCGAGAGGCCTGAGGTCGAGACGCACAAGGACGTTCTTCTGGGACTCGTTGATGCCGAGCCGGTCCCGGGCGCTCGGCGGCAGGTCGGAGTAGCTGGTCTCGGACACGATGGTCACTGCTTCCAGGATGTCTGCCCGATCTCCCAGGGCGGTCCGTATCCGGTCGCCGAGATGCTCGGCGTCGTCGTCGACCGAAATGGCGACCGACAGGTCGCGAGTCACGGCGGGAAGGTCCGAGACGATCCGATACGGCTCGAGGTCGGTCATCTGCCCGGCGACGCGAGGATCGGCTGAGCGGAGAAGCCGAATGTCGGGGATGCCCTTCCTCAACATCAGGAGCCGGTCGAGCCCCATCCCGAGGGCGAGTCCGGACCAGCCGTCAAGGCCCGCACCAGCGAGGACGTCGGGGTGGGCAAGGCCACACTCCCAGACCTCGACCCATTCGTCTCCGTTGCGGACGTCGACCTGCCGACCGTTCAACGTGTACGGATGGGTCCGCGGCTCCCACCGCCACGCACGTCCCGGAACGAGGGCGTCGACGAGCAGACGGAGCATCTCATCCAGGTCGGCGTCGCCGCTGCGTCGCCGGGTGATGCGCCACAGGTCCAGCTGGTGGGGCGTGCCGGTGTGGAGGCGGTCGATGGCGTCGCGGCGATAGGTGATGCCGGGGCACACCAGGAGGACGTCGTCGGCGGGGTTCTCGGCCAGCCTGGCGAGCGCCGGGGGCATCATGGCGCTCGCATGGCTGCGGAGCACGTGGCCGTCATCGACGTAGCGGGTGTAGCGGGCGTCACGGGTGACATCTGACGGCGGGTATCGGAGCCGGTCGTAGTTGTCCTCCAGCGGGACGACCCGGGGTCCGCGTCCGCGGCGGACGTCGCACCGCCCCGTCTGTGCAAGCGCGTCGACGGCGACGTCGACAAGCATCTGGATGGCATGGCTTCCGGCTTCGGGATCGGTGAGGTCGCGCAGCGCCAGAGCGTGCTGGAGCTGGTCAGAGGTCAGTGCGATGGGCATGGGTCTCCTCTGGTGAGCGGGTCGATGAGGGCAACCCTCAGCCCGCCCGTCAACCAGAGGAGCTACGGCGACGCGGCGCCGGCCCCCCGGCCCGAAGTGGGCTGAGGGCGCTGAAATCGCCGGAGCAGGTGCTCGCGCATGTCGGGCACTCTCTCCACTCGCGCGGTCAACGTCAAGCGAATTTCCATGGACCGGTCAATCAGCTACGTGCCAGCGGCTTCATCAATCTGACCAGGCGTCCCCCGAAATCGTTGCCGATGTCCGCACCGAGTCCGAGTGGGTCCCATAAGGCCCCGAGGCGCTCGACCGAGACCTACGCCCTGATCGCCTAATACACGGGACGGTGACCACGGTGACGCCACTCGGGATTGCGGCCGGATGTGGCGCTACTGCAGGAGTCTCACGACGCGTCAGCGATCCATCGTTTGCGTAGAACGGCGACCGTCTCGACGTCCACCAGGTCAGGTGCGGCAAGCTCCCCGCCAGATCGGACCTCACTACGGGCTCGCCGACCATCAGCCCCGTCGTCGCCGATGACGTTGGCCAGGATCGACGCGTCGACCACGATCAACGGCGGGACCGTTCCTCGGCGATGTCCTCAACGGCCTGCTGGAGCCCGACATCACCGCCACGGCGTTGCTCGATGCGGGCGAGCACGTCCTGGAGCGTTGGCTTCTCGGCCAGGCGCTTGAGCTCGGAAGTGAGGTACTGCTGAAGCGACTGGCCTCGCTGCTCGGCCCGTCGCTGGAGCTCGGCGTGAACGTCCTCAGGAAGGTCTCGCACCAGAACATTCGGCATGCTTACAGTATGATAGCAACATTGGGACATGGGCAAGGGGCTGTACCCCCGCCGACAGTCGGGGTGCTCTCGCTCAGGCGCCCCTAAACCCGGAGCTCTCAGCGTGGACGCCGCGCCACCTATCGCCGGCTGACGGATGAGCTGCCGGACTTGCCGGCGTGGCGATCATGGCGGATCGAGGGTCACGGGGGCGACCGCAAGGTGGGAGGCAAGAGCCCCGTTATGAAGTCGTCGGTCCCACACGGCGACGATGAGCGACTGGTCCGACATCGCCAGTGCGCTGGCAAGATGCACTGCATCGGCGCCCCGCAGAGCGAGCTGTCTCGCGAGCTGACCGGCCTGATGCCCGACGGCCGGCGTGAGTTCGACGGGTCGGGTCGCGCCCCAGAACTCTTCCCAGCTCTCTTCGGCTTGCTCAAGGCCATCCCGGTCGAGGTCGTGGTTCCGATGCGCGGCAGCGAGCGCAGCCCTGACCTCGGGGTAGGCCAATCTGCTCGACACGGCTGCGTCGCATCCGTCCCACAGCGCGACGGCCAGCTCTGTCCCGGGCTCCTCGACCAGAAGCTTCACGAACGCGCTGGCGTCGAAGTAGACCAGCGGCACCTCAGCGCCGCTGGTCGCCCACCAGTGGGGCCACCGGTCGGCGGGGACGGGGCCTCGGTCGTCCGGACGCCGCAGGCTTCTCCGCACTGGTCGGGCGCCCGATCACGCCTTCGGCCGTCAAGCGGTCGAGCAGCGGGGTCGTCTCCACTCCGAGGAGGCGCGCAACTGGGACGCCACGCTCGGTGACGACAACCTCATGGCCTTCCCGCACCCGCTCCAGCCAGTCGCGGAGGTTGGCCCGGAATTCGCTGACAGCTACGTCCATACCCAGGTAACTGTACAGGAAGGGGAGACCAGAACGTACGTCAGCCCGGTGTCGGCCACGGGAGCGCCCCGCGAGGTGCCCCACTACTACAGCGCCATGTCGGCCGGTGGATGCGGACGTGGTCGGGATCGCCGCCGGCGGCGGATACCGACCGGCCGCCGACGTCGACGGGAAGACGTAGCCGGTGTCCCGGTCCCCAGAACGGGCGCCGGGGGCTCGCTTTGAGAGAATGGGCACATGTCCCCGGGCCCGGAGCCGTTCGTCGCGCGCCGGGCCGAGCTCGCTCGGTTGCATCAGGCCTTCGAGCGAGCATGCGCCGGCGAGGGCTCTCTGACGCTGCTCATGGCCGAGGCGGGCGGAGGCAAGACGCGGCTCGTTGAGGAGTTGGGCGCCACCGTGCCCCTCGCATGGGGGCGGGCGGTCGAGGATGCCACCGTCGCCTACCGGCCGTGGCGGCAGGCGTTCCGCCGGCTCGAGATTCCCTTCCCGCCTCCGAGAGCGGACGGAGGCCCTGAGGAGCGGGCCGGCCACCTGCTCGAGATCGCCGACGAGGCGATCGCCACGCTGATGACGGGGTCGAGCACGGGCCCCATCGCCATCGCGCTCGATGACCTCCACTGGGCCGACGAGGCGTCCTTGCACCTCCTCCGGATCATCACTGCGGAGATCGTGGGGATGCCGGTCATGGTGCTCGCTACCGCCCGCGACCCAGACCCAGGTACGCCGCTCGACGCCACGCTCGGGCAGCTCATGGGCAAGCCGGCGATAACCGTTCTCCGCCTTGCTCCGCTCAACCGGGCCGACGTCGGCGAGTACCTGGCCAGCCATCCCAACGCCACGGCGGCCGACTGGGTGCACCGTCAGAGCGGCGGCAACCCGCTGTACGTGCGGGAGCTGAGCCGGCTGCTGGCCGACGAGCCAGTTCCCCGGGACCCCTCATCGACGTGGATGCCGGCCGAGATGCGGGCGCTGCTCGCCCACCGCCTGGCGCAGCTCGACGGCCCGGTACGGGAAGTTGTGGGCGCAGCGAGCGTCCTCGGTGACGAGTTCGACCTGCGCACGCTCGAGGACGTGCACCGTGGCCCGGTGAGCGAGCCTATTGACGCCGCCGTGCGGCGCGGCGTACTCGTACTGGATCACGACACGCCCGGCTGGGCCCGGTTCAGTCACGGCCTCGTCCGCATGGCCCTCTACAGCGCCATGCCCTCGGCCCAGAGGGTCTGCCTCCACCGCCGTGCCGCTCAGCTGCTTGAAGCCAACGGTGCTGCGCCCTCCGAGGAAGAGCTCGCCGAATTGGCGCTGCACTGGCTGCGGGCCGCCAGCACACCAAGCGAACGAAGCCACGCCGTCGATCTGCTTCGGCGCGCCGCAGCCACGGCCATGCGCCGGCTGGCCTTCGACGAGGCCATCCGCCTGCTCCGATCGGCGTCGGCCACGGCCCGCCTGGGCCCAGCGGACCTGGCGGAACGGGCCGAGATCGAGGTCGAACTGGTGACTGCGGAGTTCAACGGCGGCCACCTGGGCCAGGCGCTCGGGACCGGAGAGCGGGCGGTCGGGCTGGGAGAGCAGGCCCACCGGCCAGACCTCGCGGCGACCGCGGCGCTGGTGCTTGCCGGCATCGGAGACGAGCGAACGTTTCCAGAGCTGCTGCTGCTCAAGGAGCGTGCCCTCCGCCTGATGCCCGAGGAGACCAGTCCCCTGCGCGTTCGGCTGGAAGCCCAGATCACCCACATGCGCGCTGAGGTCCACGGCCCCGCGCGGGCGGAGGTCGAAAGTCGGGCCGCCCTGGCGCACGCCGAGAAGATCGGAACTGCCGACGTCCTTGCCGACGCCATTCGCGCCCGTCACTTCGTCGTCTCTGGTCCTGAGGGCGTCGCCGAGCGCCAAATGCTGGGCGCCCGAATGATCGAGCTGGGAGGCGGCGGGCGTTCCATGGCCGCAATGTGGGGCCACCGATGGCGGATCGACGCTGCGTTCGAGCTCGGTGACGTGTCGGGCGCCCACCGAGAGGCCGCCGCGCTGACCCAAGTCGTCGAGCGGTTGCGTCGGCCGATCGCGGACTGGCACCTCCTGATGACCCGCGCCAGCCTGTGTGTGACGATCGGCCGGTTGGACGAAGGCGAACTGCTGGCCCGTCAGGCACGGCGGCTCGGCCAGCGCCTTGAGGACATGTCCGTCGTCGGGGTGACGTACGCGATCACCGGGGAGATCGAACGGCTGCGTGGCCACGGCGAGGAACAGGCGATTCGATTGGCGTTCATGGACCACATGACCCTTCCGGTCGCCGTGGCGGACATCGCGTACATCTCGGTGGGGGTCGGTGACTTCGACGCCGCCCGCCGGCTGCACGAACGAGTCAAGGCGGTGGTGCCCACATTGCCGGTCGACGCCCGCTGGCTGCCCACGATGAGCCTGTTCGGGCAGACTGCCGCCGCCCTGAACGACCCGGACGGCGTCGAAGCCGCCTACGCGTCGCTCGCCCCGTATGCCGAGCGCTGCATTGCCGGCGGCGAAGGCTCCGTTTCGTGTGGCGGGTCGGTTTCCACGGTACTCGCCGGCATGGCCGCCCTCCTGGGGCGAACCGACGACGCCGGCCGCCACTTCGCAGAAGCGGCGGAGATGAACCGCCGCATCGGTGTCGCGCCCTACCTGGCCGAGACGCTCTTGTACTGGGCGCAATTCTTGGCGACGACCGACGCGGCTGCCGCCCGGGCCCGGGCCGGGGAGGCGAGAGCCATCGCCACCCGCCTGGGCTTGGACAGGGTCGCCCGGGACGGTTCGGCGCTGCTCGACCGCCTGGGCCCGCCTGGCCGCTCGACGATCGATCCCTTGACCCGCCGGGAGCGGGAGGTCGCCTCCCTGGTCGCCCAAGGCCGGTCCAACCGGGAGATCGCCGGGCACCTGTTCCTCTCCGAGCGCACGGTGGAGACACACGTCAGCCGGATCCTCAACAAGCTCGACCTGACGTCCCGCACCCAGCTGGCGGCAAGGGTGCTCGCTCCCGGCGGATACGTACCGGAATGACGTGGTCCCACTGATGTAAGGGGCTGGCGAAAGGCGCATCGTGCTCCTCACCAGCCGTCCACATCGAGGAGACGCCATGCACGCCAGGGTCCAAGCCGTCCGGACGCTCCCGGAGCAGTTCAACACCCCGGAGGCTGCCGGCTTCCTGATGAACGTCATCGCCGGCCACCCCGGCTTCCGGTCCATCCACCTGTTCCTCCAGATCGGGAGCCGGCGGGGGCTGAACGTCACTCTGTGGGATTCGTTGGAGAACGCGGTTGCTGCGACGGACCGCACCCGCTCCGTGATGGGCCCCCGTCCCTTCACGCTCGACCTCGATGAGGTCTACGACGTCCTCGCCTCCACGAGCGGGCCGGCGACTCCGGGGGAGGCCCGGGTCTGCCAGGTCTCGTGGTTCGATGGGCCTCGTTCCGCGGAGCAGAACGACGCCATGCTCCGGGCGGGAGAGCACCGCATCGGCCCGGCCATCGCCACGATGCCTGGGCTCGTCGCGACCTATGTGCTCTGCCACCCCGGCGACTCGAGCGTCGCCATCCTTACCTTGGCGACGTCGACCGAAGCGCTGGACCGGGCAGCGGGCATCGTCTTCAGCACCGCACTGCTGCCCGGTGAGGACCCGGCGCTGCTCACCGGCCCCGACCGGGTCGAGGTCTACAAGATCGAGAACCAGTTGTTCGCTTCGGCACCGGTCGCATGAAGCGGCTCGCGTCCAGCGCCCTCGTCGTCCTGGCGGCCACGACCCGCCACCCCCTCTGTGCTGTCTGGATCCCTCGGTCGTGGGCCACCACGACCGCGCGAAAGGAGAACCCGTGAACCCGCCCACTTCGACCAGATCGCCGATCGACCTCGCCGTCGCCGGCTCGCTGGTGGCGAACGTCGCCCTCCAGCTCAGCGTTTTCGTACCCATCGTGGGGGACGACGTTCCGACCGATGCCAAGGTCGTGGCCGTCGTCACCGCCCTCATCGGGGCCATCGCGGCCTGGGGGCTGCGCAGCCGGCGGACATGGGGTCGGCGGACCACGCTCGTCCTCACCATCCTGAACGTCCTCACGAGCATCCCGTTGCTTTTCGACCCGCCCAACGGCGCGATCGCAGTCGTCATCGTCGCCATCACCCTCATCGGCGTCGGTGTCGTCGGTCTGCTGTTCACCGATCGGGCGAAGGCGGACACCGCCGGAACGGCGGTGGCGGCGTGAACAGGCTGATGCGGCGTTTGGCCGCCGCCGGCGTGGTCCTCGGTGTCGGGACGCTCGCCGCCGCCGGCGTCGCCATCGCCGGCATCCCGGGTGCCGATGGAGTCATCCACGGCTGCTATCAGCAGCAGAAGGGCGCCCTCCGGATCGTCGACAGCGCGGTCGATTCGTGCAGCCCGAGCGAGACTGCCATCAAGTGGAGCCAGACGGGTCCCCAGGGTCCGCAGGGAGTGTCCGGACCAGCCGGACCCCAAGGCCCGGTCGGCTCGGCCGGCCCTGCCGGCCCCACGGGCCCAGCTGGTACTCCGGGCGCCCCTACTACCAGCATCTGGGCCGTCGTCGAACCGACCTTCGACACCGAGACCGACTCGCTCTTCGTGCACTACCACGGCAGCCACTTGGCCACGGTGACGCAGTCGGGCGGCGAATTTCGCCTGGTCTTCGACCAGAACGTCCTCCCGTGCGCCTACGCCGGCACGGTCCGATCAATGGCGTTCAACGCCAATGTCCTGATTCGCCCGGACGGCCCGAACGCGGTGGTTGTGACCAGCTTGCGCCCTGACGGAACGACAGTCGGTGCGCCGTTCAGTGTGATCATCGCCTGCTGAGACGAAAGCAGAGCGGGGACCCGCGGCGGAGCGGGCGAACCTTCGATAGGTCCGATGGAGGCCGTCCTACGACCGGGCGATCCCGGTTACCCGGCCATGCCCGACTGAGTTAGCGCGCCAGCCGGCGACTGTCCCAAAACGACGCCGTTCTCAACACGAAGGACCGCCCCGAAACGCCGGGTTCGTGACCACGTCGACACCGTTGGGAACTCCGCCGGAAGCGACGCCGGCCGGGCTGTGAACTCAGCGGGCAGGACGTAGCCGAACTCTTTCCTGCACTCATGCAATTCGACGGTCGCTGTGATCATCACCGCTGTCAGGCTTGCACGAGGACACAATGATGACTTGCTCGGTCCGGGGCCTTGGGACCAAGACCGTCAATTCGGAACACAGTCACCAAGCCGGTCGGCGTGGCAAACGATGCTCTCCTGCCGGCGCTCGGCTCGTGGTGATCCCTTCCATGTGAGAATCCTGCTGTGAGAACGATCGGCGCCACTCGGTTCATCGACTCCGGCTGGAACCTGTACTTCATCACGGACCCCGAGGGCCAGCCCGCAGAACCCGTTGACATCGTCGCGCCCCCGAACGGGCTGGCGGGCCTCATGGCCCCCTCCTACGTGACAGTCCGCACCGGCACTCACTACGGCCCCATCCGCATCACCATCGAGGCCCACGACCACGCCCCGGAACTCGACCTAAACGGGTGGACTGACATTGTCGAGCTCCCCTTCCGGGTCGTCGGTTACGTCGCCTTCGCTACTGACGGCGGCCAAGCGTTCTATAGAGCCGACGTAACGCCAGGGGCGTGGCGTCTCCGGGTCAGCGCCCGGGGCCGCGACGCTGGTGCCGCTGGCTCGTGGGAGCCCTTCGATCCAGAGGAAGGTCCCGAGCAAGCGCCGGCCGAGGAGCACCTGCTCCAGCTGTTCCCCGGTGTGGGCGACGAGGTCGTCTACAAGGCCGAGGACGACTTCGGCAAGCGAGGGCGCTAAGCGCCAGCAGAGCCGTCCGCTCCTCAGCCGCCAGGGCCAACCATCGACGAGGTCTTGCGCGGGGTGCTGCCGAACCTCCCCAACCCGCCACGGCTGAGCGAACTCCCCGAGGGGGCGCCCGGAGTCATCAACCTGCGCGGTCCTCAGTATCCCGCGGACGAGAAACACGATCCGCAGTAGTCCCTGACCCGTCCCTCGGGAGAGGCGTCGGGCCGCGTATCGGGAGTGTCGAGGATCGCGGCTGCCTCAGCTCAGCCTGGCCGAGTTCGGTGAGAACCGGTAGCACCGACGCTGGGGCCGGGACAGGTCCGACTCGACCGTCCATGTCCTCCATCACGTCGTCGTCAGCCATCTGTCGGCGCAATCCCCGTACGCCGGTCGAGGTTGCCTCGAAGCGATCGCTATCCGCGCTGGGAACCCACCCGTCGATGTAGTCCATAACCACAGCTCCACGAGCGGGCTGACCCCGAACGCCGTCCTGGTGACCGATTGTGCGGCGGAGGCCGTTACCGTTGCGGCCGTGGATCAAGAGCGGACTGCGACGGGTACCCGCTCGCAATCCGCCGAGGGGATGCGTACGGGAACGCCGCCGTCAGGTACCTGCCTGCAACGGGTAACCCGCTCCGCAGGCGGCAAGCTCGGCGGCTACTCATTCGATCGCATCCAGTTCGGGGACCCGTTCTGGGTGATCGTGTACTGATGGCTACGGGCAAGGTCATGATCCCTTTCGGCAACTTCTCCCTGTTGGACCCGAGCTTCGACCAAATACCGGACACGGGATGGCCCAACGGCCTCGTCGCTGTCCAGCCTCCTGGTTTGCTCAACGTGGTCACCGCAACGAGGGACGCCGAGGTCACAATCACACTCGAAGCCCTGCCGGGAGACCCCGGCCACCCCGACCCCAAGTGGGAGGCGGTCGCCGAGGTCAGCATTACAACCAACGGCACCCTCGAAATCTTCACCGGTGACGTGCTGGAGCCGATCAATCTGACCGACCTGCCGGCAGGACCCGTGCGGGTCAGAGTTCATGCCCGCGACCGAGTCCTTCCGACCTACACCGCGAAGGGAGCCATACGCCCAGGCGAGGAGTTCCTGATCCAGGTCTGGTCGGCCCCCGAGGGTCCCGAAGCTGTCCTGCGCCAGGACAGCTTCGGGCGGAACTTCCAGTAGAACCCCTTTCTGCCTCCGTCGTCATCACTGAACCGCCCACCCG
This sequence comes from uncultured Acidimicrobiales bacterium, assembly GCA_964479465.1. Taxonomy (GTDB): domain Bacteria; phylum Actinomycetota; class Acidimicrobiia; order Acidimicrobiales; family AC-14; genus CADCTB01. The sequence goes on along the minus strand of CAYZMG010000100.1, from coordinate 1,463 downwards.
CCGACGAAGTGCGCCCCATAAGGACTGGCGGACATCGGCGACCCAGGTGCCCACAAACGCCGGAAAGCGGCTACCCGAACCTGTACCGGAGGCATTCAATCGCGGCCCGATAGCCGATTCGCCGATAGAGCTTGTTCGAGACCGGGTTGGCAAGGTCGGTATACAGAATGCAGCGGTGACCGGCATCGTGAAGCCTGGCCGACAACAGCGCCACGCAGGCGCCGGCGTAGCCGCGGCAGCGCAGCGCCGGCGGCGTGAAGACTGCCTGGATTCGGGTGACGCCCCCGACGGGAGCAGTGTGGGCGGCGACCGAGCAAGCGCCATTGTCTTCCCACAGCCAGAACTGCCCGGCGGCGACCCGGCGGGTGAGCACGTCCTCCTGCATGTGACGCTCGCCCGTGTCCTCGCCGAAGCCGTGCATCCAGTCGAGGAGCAACTCGCAGTCGCCGGACTCAGCCCTACGGAGGTGGCCCTCGGCATTGCCGGGAACGGGTACTCCGTCGAGCTCGTAGATTCGCTGTCCGCCGAAGGGCACCGCGCCACGACCCGTCACCTCCGCCCAGTGTCCGGCGAAGAGCGCCGCCGTCCCAGCCTCGCCGCCGACTCCAGGGAGCGCCACGCCGGCGCCGGCGATCGCCCTGACAACGGCTGCAACAGCGCCGGCAGGCATCGGTGTGATTGCAGCCGGGAAGTCGAGCGGCGACTGAAGCGCGACGCCGAGGGGCAGGCGTCCGTCGGTGGCCACCCAGTAGCGACCGGCCTGCGGATAGGCCATCCGCTCGGCCAGCAACGACAGAATGAGGTTGTTGACCACCGGCTCGGAGGACAGAAAGCCGCCGGCGACCTCGATGACGGCCTCGGGTCGATCGACGAAGACGACGCCTACATCCACGCGGTGATGATGGCAGGAGCGGGCATTCGACTTGTCCGATTTCGGGATGGCCCGGATGCCGCCGCGCGACCTCGGCGCCGGACTCGGCGTCGCGGCCATCACGCCTCGCTCCCACCACCCGCATAGGGCTCGATCTGCCTTGAACGCTGCCACTCTGGGCGCTCGCCGGATGAACGGCCGCACGAATTGTAGAAATGACGCCGGCATCAGTAGCCGTATAGACCCGAGATGCGGTCGAAATGGCGAGTGACCGCCAGGTGTGAGAACCGCCGTGAGAACCATACGCCGTCTATAGCCTGCATTGACCGGTCAACAGCGGTCGCCGGCGGTCGGCCGACAAGGCGCGAAAGCCCAGGTCACAGGGCATGGCGGGCACGTTCGGTCGGTGTCGGCTTAGAGTGGAAATAGGGCGGTTTCGACCTACGGATCAGAAGGTTAGGGGTTCGAATCCCTCCCAGCGCGTTAGATCGTGCATGTATTGATTGAGGCGCCTCCCCGTGTGGGGTGGTTGGTCATGTAGCGTGACCTCGGGAGGGGCCTCGACGGTGACGGATAGCCGCAGAGCTTTGGG